>NZ_JBIVFF010000006.1:0-589238 GCF_044748025.1 Streptomyces sp. NPDC090032
ACTCTCTCAGGCTTTCCTCCGGGCAGTTTCCCTTCGGTCTTGCGTTTCCGACTCTATCAGATCTTTCCGATCCGATTTCCTCGGTGCCTTTCAGGTTTCCGCTCCAGCCTTTCGGCTTTCCGCGTTTCCCTTTCCGGCGGTTCCGACTTTATCAGAAGTTCTCGGCCGGATTGACCGGCGTTCGTTTTCCGATTTATCGGGGGGTGCACTTCTGGAGAAGAATTCTCGGAAGTGAGCTAGACCCTAGTCGTTGCGGCCGATCCTGTCGAATCCGGGGCAACTGTTCGAATCTACCTCCCCACTCCGTCCGTGTCAACGGCTTTTGTGGGGCGACGAGGAGACTAGCAGGTCAGAGGCTGTGAACGCACATCAGGCGGCGGTGGGCACGGAGGCGCTTCGTTCCGCCTTGTCCAGGTCCCCCGTCTCGCCGGCGCGGGCCGCTCTGCCGCCGAGGACGTAGACGTAGACGAGAAATGCCAGTTCGGCGAGGACGCCGATGGTGATGCGGGCCCAGGTGGGGAGGCCTGAGGGGGTGACGAAGCCTTCGATGGCGCCCGAGATGAAGAGGATGAGCGCCAGGCCGATCGCCATTCCCAGGGCGGCGCGGCCTTCCTCGGCGAGGGCCGCGCGGCGCGTTCGGGGGCCCGGGTCGATGAGGGTCCAGCCGAGGCGCAGGCCCGTACCGGCCGCTACGAAGACCGCCGTCAGTTCCAGGAGGCCGTGGGGCAGGACCAGGCCCAGGAAGGTGTCGAGGCGGCCGGCCGAGGACATCAGGCCGATGCCCACACCCAGATTCAGCATGTTCTGGAACAGGATCCAGAGGACGGGGAGTCCGAGGAAGACGCCCAGGACCAGGCACATGGCAGCCGCCTGGGCGTTGTTCGTCCACACCTGGGCGGCGAACGAGGCCGCGGGGTGGCTGGAGTAGTACGTCTCGTACTGGCCGCCGGGGCGCGTGAGGTCGCGCAGTTCGGACGGTGCGGCGATCGATGCCTGTACTTCCGGGTGGGTTCCTATCCACCAGCCCAGGAGTGCGGCTATCGCGGTGGAGAGGAGTGCGGTGGGGACCCACCAGTGACGGGAGCGGTAGACGGCCGCGGGGAAGCCTTGGGTCAGGAAGGTGGTCACGTCGCGCCAGGAGGCGCGGCGGGTGCCTGTCACCGCACTACGCGCGCGTGCCACCAGTTGTGTGAGGCGGCCGGATATCTGGGGGTCCGGGGCGCTGGACTGGATCAGGGAGAGGTGGGTCGCGGCCCGCTGGTAGAGCGTGACGAGTTCGTCCGCTTCGGCTCCGGTGAGGCGGCGCCTGCGGCGCAGCAACGCGTCCAGGCGGTCCCACTCGGCTCGGTGGGCGGACACGAAGACGTCGAGGTCCATCGGGTCGGCTGCTCCTCGGCTGCTGTTGCTGTGGCTACCTCTGCGGCGCGATGTGCCCTCAGCTTGGCAGACTGGCGGTTCCGAGGGCAGGGCAGGGAAGGACGGCCGGCGTGAGTGAGCTTGTGACGGGCGAGGCGGTGGCTCTTGAGCTGCGCCCCGCGAAGCTGCCCAGTCGGGCGTTGGCGGTGGTCATCGATCTCGTCGTGGCGTTCACCGTGTACATCGTGGTGACGATAGGGATCGTGGCGTCGACCGCTTCCCTGGACGAGGCGGCGGCCGCCGCGGTGGCGGTGGCGACGTTCGTGCTGGTGCTCATCGGGGTGCCCATCGCGGTGGAGACGCTGAGCCATGGGCGTTCGCTGGGCAAGCTGGCGTGCGGGCTTCGTGTGGTGCGGGACGACGGGGGGCCGATCCGGTTCCGGCATGCGCTGGTGCGTGGGGCCGTCGGGGTCGTGGAGATCCTCATGACGTTCGGGGTGGTGGCGTGTATCGCGTCGCTGGTGTCCGAGCGGGGGCGGCGGCTCGGGGACGTGTTCGCGGGGACCTTGGTGGTGCGGGAGCGGGTGCCGGCGGGGCCGGCGCGGTTCGTGCCTCCGCCGCCGCCGTG
This sequence comes from Streptomyces sp. NPDC090032, assembly GCF_044748025.1. NCBI lineage: Bacteria > Bacillati > Actinomycetota > Actinomycetes > Kitasatosporales > Streptomycetaceae > Streptomyces > Streptomyces sp. NPDC090032. The sequence continues at coordinate 1,985 of NZ_JBIVFF010000006.1, forward strand.
GCTGGTGGGGCGGTTCGCCGGGCTCGATCTGTCGGGGGTGCCGGACGGGCTGTGGCTGGCGGTCCGGTCGTATCTGACGCGGATGGGGCAGCTGGATCCGCAGGTGGGCTGGGCCATGGCGGAGCGGCTTGCCGGTGATCTGGCGGCTTGTACGGGTACTCCGGCGCCGGGGGATGTGCCGCCTGCCGCGTATCTGGCCGCGGTGGTGCATGAGCGGCAGTCTCGGGATGCGCAGCGGGCCTTCCGCGGGGCGGCGGGGAGTGCCGCTCCGGGGGCCGGGCCGGGTCCGGTGTATCCGGGGGCCGGGCCAGGTCCGGTGTTTCCGGGGGCCGGGCCAGGTCCGGTGTTTCCGGGGGCCGGGCCAGGTCCGGTGTTTCCGGGGGCCGGGGCGCCGGTTGGGCAGCGCGGGGGGTCGGCTGGCGCGGCTGTGCCGCCTGCCGTCGATGTCGCGCCGGTGGCTCCTCGCGAGGACGCGGGGCCGGGCACCGGTTTCGTGCCGCCTGCCTGACGCGGGACCCGTCGCTCAGGCGAAGGTCGACGGCGGGGATTCGAGGTGTTCGAGCTCGATGCCGGGGGCGGCGAGCACCACGTCGCCGGCGAGGTGGACGGCCTGTTGCTCCCCCGTGTTCAGGTCTGTGACCTGGTATTCGTCGACGTTCAGGGGGCCACTGTCAGTGGCGTGTGTTTCTGTTTTCAGCAGGGCCCAGGACTGGTCGAGGGTGAGGGGGGCCAGGACCGGGTCGGTGAAGCGGACCAGGCGGACGCGGGTCGCGGGGGAAGCGGGGGTGAGACGCAGCAGGCGTGCGGTGGCGACGAGGAAGGCCGGCGAGGTGCCGGTGAATGCGTGGGCGGGGGCGTTTCCCTCGGTGGCGTGGGTGCCGGTGGGGTCGGTGCGGACCCAGGTGACGCCGTCGATGGCTGCTCCTCGTACCTGCCAGCTCGCCGAGTTGAGTTCGAGGCGGATGGGGCGGCCGAGTTCGTCGATGGCCAGGTCGACGGAGCCGGAGTGGTCGCCGGAGGGGGTGACGGTCTGGGAGACGTAGCGCCAGCCGGAGGGGCCGGGGGCGCAGTGGAAGTGTTCTTCGCCGAGGGGGGTGTGGTCGTGGGTGTCGTGGAGCGAATAGCGGCCGCGGGGCATGAGGGGCTCTCGAGGTCCTTCGGGGTCGTGCGGACGTCGGGTGGTACGGGTGCCGGGCCGGTACGGGGCAGGCCCCCCGCACCGGAGTGCGAGGGGCCTGCGTGGCACCGGGGTCCGCTCGGGATCAGTAGCGGTAGTGGTCCGGCTTGAACGGGCCGTCGACCTCTACGCCGATGTACGAGGCCTGCTCGGGGCGCAGCGTCGTCAGCTTGACGCCGAGGGCGTCGAGGTGGAGGCGGGCGACCTTCTCGTCGAGGTGCTTGGGGAGCACGTAGACGTCGGTCGGGTACTCCTCGGGCTTCGTGAACAGCTCGATCTGGGCCAGGGTCTGGTCCGCGAACGAGTTGGACATCACGAAGGACGGGTGGCCCGTGGCGTTGCCCAGGTTCAGGAGGCGGCCCTCGGACAGGATGATGAGGACCTTGCCGTCGGGGTAGGTCCAGGTGTGGACCTGCGGCTTGACCTCGTCCTTGACGATGCCCGGGGTCTGCGCGAGGCCGGCCATGTCGATCTCGTTGTCGAAGTGGCCGATGTTGCCCACGATCGCCTGGTGCTTCATCTTGGCCATGTCCGAGGCCATGATGATGTCCTTGTTGCCGGTCGTGGTGACGAAGATGTCGGCCTTGTCGATGACCTCGTCGAGCGTCGTGACCTGGTAACCGTCCATCGCCGCCTGCAGGGCGCAGATCGGGTCGATCTCGGTGATGATCACTCGGGCGCCCTGGCCGCGGAGGGACTCGGCGCAGCCCTTGCCCACGTCGCCGTAGCCGCAGACGACGGCGGTCTTGCCGCCGATGAGGACGTCGGTGGCGCGGTTGATGCCGTCGATCAGGGAGTGGCGGCAGCCGTACTTGTTGTCGAACTTCGACTTGGTGACGGCGTCGTTCACGTTGATCGCCGGGAACAGCAGGGTGCCGTCGCGGTGCATCTCGTAGAGGCGGTGAACGCCGGTCGTGGTCTCCTCGGTCACGCCGCGGATCTCCGAGGCGAGCTGGGTCCACTTCTGCGAGCCCTCGGTGATGGTGCGGTTGAGGAGCTCGAGGATGACGCGGTGCTCGTCCGACTCGGCGGTGTCGGCCGAGGGGACCTTGCCGTCCTTCTCGTACTCGACGCCCTTGTGGACGAGGAGGGTGGCGTCGCCGCCGTCGTCGAGGATCATGTTCGGGCCGCCGGTGGGGCTGTTCGGCCAGGTCAGGGCCTGCTCCGTGCACCACCAGTACTCGTCGAGGGTCTCGCCCTTCCAGGCGAAGACGGGGACGCCCTGGGGGTTGTCCGGGGTGCCGTTCGGGCCGACGGCGATGGCCGCGGCGGCGTGGTCCTGGGTGGAGAAGATGTTGCAGGAGGCCCAGCGGACCTCGGCGCCGAGGGCGACGAGGGTCTCGATGAGGACGGCGGTCTGCACGGTCATGTGCAGGGAGCCGGTGACGCGGGCGCCGGCGAGCGGCTGCGTGGCGGCGAATTCCTTGCGGATGGACATCAGGCCGGGCATCTCGTGCTCGGCGAGCGTGATCTCCTTGCGGCCGAAGCCGGCCAGGGAGAGGTCGGCGACCTTGAAGTCCTGGTCCTGTCGGTTGTCGACAGTCGTCATAGGGAGCTTGCTCCTCGTGGTGGTGGGTCGAGGTGGGCATGGCTGGTCTGCGGCGATGGGCATACGAGTGCCCGGCGCTCACAGCGCAGTCCGTCGGAGGCCCTCTCTCCCTCGGCCGGCCCGTCGTGCGGGCCGCCCGACCGCCATCAGCAGCGACGTCTGGCTCGGTGACGAATCTACACCGATCGGCCCAGCCGGACCCAGCCCGCCTCCGGGTCCGGCGTGCGCGGGCAGGTCAGTCGGCGTCCGGGGCCGAGCTGTCGGGGGCTGAGCGGTCCGGGGCCGGGCTGTCCGGGGTCTTGGCGGGGTTGGTGCCGGCGGACGCGGCCGTCTCGTTGTAGATGTCCGGTTCGAGGTAGATCACGCGGGCGATCGGGACGGCCGTGCGGATGCGGGCCTCCGCGGCGTTGATGGCGTTGGCGACCTCGGTGGCCGTGTCGTCGTGCTGGACGGCGATCTTGGCGGCGACGAGCAGCTCCTCGGGGCCGAGGTGGAGCGTGCGCATGTGGATGATGCCGGTGACGGTGTCGCCGTCGACGACCGCGGCCTCGATCTTCCTGACCTGGTCGACGCCCGCGGCTTCACCGAGGAGCAGCGACTTGGTCTCGGCGGCCAGCACGATCGCGATGGCGATGAGCAGGATGCCGATGCACAGGGTGCCGATGCCGTCCCAGAGGCCGTCGCCGGTGGCGAGGGCGAGGCCGGTGCCGGCGAGGGCGAGGACCAGACCGATCAGCGCGCCGAAGTCCTCCAGGAGGACGACGGGCAGTTCGGGTGCCTTGGCGCGGCGGATGAACTGGGTCCAGCTGAGCTTGCCGCGCAGCTCGTTGGACTCCTTGATGGCGGTGCGGAACGAGAAGCTCTCGGCGATGATCGCGAAGACGAGGACGCCGATCGGCCAGTACCAGTTCTCGAGCGCGTGCGGGTGCTTGATCTTCTCGTAGCCCTCGTAGACGGCGAACATGCCGCCGACCGAGAAGAGGACGATGGAGACGAGGAAGGCGTAGATGTAGCGCTCGCGGCCGTAGCCGAAGGGGTGTTGCGGGGTGGCCTCGCGCTGGGCCTTCTTGCCGCCGAGCAGCAGGAGGCCCTGGTTGCCGGAGTCGGCGAGGGAGTGGACGCTCTCGGCGAGCATCGAGGACGAGCCGCTGAAGAGGAACGCCACGAATTTCGCCGCCGCGATCGCGAGGTTGGCGGCGAGTGCCGCCACGATCGCTTTTGTGCCGCCTGAAGCGCTCATGTGTTCCCGATGTCCCTTCGTACGCGGTCCCGGGCCACAGCTCGTACGGATCTGTCCGCGTACGCCGTCCCGGGCTTTGCCCACCCTTTGCGGTGGGTCATTGTTGCAGCCCGGGACGGCTGCGGTGCGTCAGGCCACCACGGTTGCCCGGAAGAGCGTGCCGGCTCCGGACACTTCGGTCTTTTCGCCGGCGGGGACGAACGCCGACTGCCCTGCGGTGAGGGCGAGTTCGCCGGCCTGGACGGTGCCCGCGGTGCAGAGCAGGATCTGCGGGGTCTCGGCGGTGACGTCGTGCGCGGCGGCGCCCTCGGGCAGGACGTAGCGGGAGAGGCGGAATTCGTCGATGGGGGTCGCGTAGACCTCTTCGCCGTCGGGGGACGCCTCGGGGCGCAGGATGCCGGGGTCGGTGGCCTCGAAGCGGACGATGCGCAGGAGTTCGGGTACGTCGACGTGCTTGGGGGTGAGGCCGCAGCGCAGGACGTTGTCCGAGTTGGCCATGATCTCGACGCCGAGGCCGTCTATGTAGGCGTGCGGGACGCCGGCGCCGAGGAAGAGGGCCTCCCCGGGGTTGAGGCGGACGTGGTTGAGCAGCATGGCCGCGATCACGCCGGGGTCGCCCGGGTAGTGGTGGGCGAGTGCGGCGTAGGGCGCGTAGTCGCCGCCGAGGCGCTCGGCGGCGGCCGCGGCCTCGGTGACCGTGGTCGCCATGTCCTCGGGTCCCGCGCTCAGTACGGCCGTCAGGACCTCGCGCAGCGCGGCCTCTTCGGGGTGGGCGCGCAGCAGGTCGGCGTACGGCTTGAGGGAGTCGACGCCGAGGCCCTCGATGAAGCGGGCGGCTTCTTCGGGGGCGCGGAAGCCGCACAGGCCCTCGAACGGCGTGAGGGCGCAGATCAGTTCGGGCTTGTGGTTGGCGTCCTTGTAGTTGCGGTGCGGAGCGTCCATGGGGACGCCGGCGCGCTCCTCGGCCTCGTAACCCTCCTTGGCCTGGGCGAGGTCGGGGTGGACCTGGAGGGAGAGCGGGGCGCCCGCGGCGAGGAGTTTGAGGAGGAAGGGGAGGCGGGGGCCGAACTTCGCTGCGGCCCCCGGGCCGAGTTCACGCTCGGGCGCCTGGTCGATCACCTCGTTGAGCGGGCCGCGGCCGGTCCGGGAGGGGGCTCCCGGGTGGGCGCCCATCCACATCTCGGCCTGCGGCTCGCCCGTCGGCTCGGCACCGATGAGGTGCGGGATGGCGGTGGTCGAGCCCCAGGCGTAGGGGCGGACGGTGTTGGTGAGGCGGTCCATCAGGTGTTCTTCTCCGTACGCGGGTCAGGGTCCGGCCGGTGGTTCGGACCGGCCGGATCCACGTCATGCGCCCGAGGCGAGCGCGAGGTAAACGGCGGCGAAATCCGTGACGGCGATCAGTTCGGCGAGTGTTTCCAGTTCGTCGCCCTCTTCGGGTTCGAGCTCGCTGATCGGGGTGTCGTGGCCGAGGGCCAGCTCGCGGGCGGCGGGCGCGGCGGTGAGGCCGCCGGGCCGGTCGCGCAGGAGGACGACGCGGACGCGCATCGGCTGCGCCTCGTCGACCCGGTCGCGGAAGAAGTCGTCGGGGTCGGCGCCGCCCGCGAGGTCGCCGAGGAGGAGGCGGCCGTGCGCGGGGAGCGCTTCGGGCAGGTCGGCGGCGAGGGCCGGACGGCCGGCGAGCTCGGCGAGCGCGGCGGCGAAGCGGCGGCCTGCCGGGCCCGCGGCGTGCCCTTCCGTCCAGATCAGGGGCAGTGCGTCGGCGAGGTCGGCAGCGAGGGTCTTGGCGGGGTTGCTGTAGGTCGCGATGGCGGGACCGCAGCGCTCGGCGGTGTGGTCGAGGCGGTCGGCGACCTTCTCCAGGGCTTCGGCCGGCGCGGAGAGCAGGCCGGTGCGGTCCAGGAGGGAGAGCAGCGGGGTGAGCAGGGCCCACAGGGCGCCGGGCGCGGAGGCCGCGGCGGGTTCATCCTGCTCGTACGGGGCGGTCGCCATCGGTACGAACAGGCCGTGAGCCCCGGCGACGGCTTCGCTGAGCGGGGCGCCCTCGGGGCTGACGGCGACGATGGTGCAGCCGCGCCGGTAGGCCTGCTCGACGAGGAGGGCGAGGCCTGGTTCGGTGCCGTCGGTGGTGGCGATCAGGAGGAGGTCCACGGGGCCTGCCCAGCCGGGCAGCTCCCAGCGCAGGGCGCCCGCGGCGGGGGCGACTCCGGTGGGGCGCAGGCGGGCGACGGGACAGGAGGCGCCGGCCAGCCTGTTGAGCAGGTCGGCGACGCAGCCGGCGGCGAGGCCGGGTCCGGCGAAGAGGACGGCGCGCGGGCGGCCGTCCGGTTTGAGCTCGGTGATCCCGGCCTCCGCGGCGTGCCGGACCGCGGTGCGGACGCGGGCGCCGGCTTCGGCGGCGCCTCGCAGAAGTCCGCGGCGGTCGACCCTGGCGAGGGCCTCGGGGGCGTCGAGCAGCGATTCGTCGAGCATGGTGTCAGCCTCCGGGACGGCCCGTTCGGGGCCTGGGTGGGACCTATGCGGGGCGGCGGGCCTCGTCCACGAGGAGTACGGGGATGCCGTCGCGGATCGGGTAGGCGAGGCCGCAGTCCGATCCGGTGCAGAGCAGCTCGGCGTCCGCCTCCTTGAGGGGGGCGTGGCAGGCCGGGCAGGCGAGGATCTCCAGGAGGCCGGCTTCGAGCGGCATGAGGTGTCCCTTCGGGGGTGTGAATGTGTGTGCGTGCGGCCTGGTCAGCGTACCGCCGGGGGCGGGGGCACGGCTGCTCGGACGGGGGACCGGGCGGGTGTGGCCGTGGTCAGGCTCTGATGATCGCCAGGACCTCGTCGCGGATCTTGGCCATCGTGGCTTCGTCCCTGGCCTCCGCGTTCAGGCGCAGGAGGGGCTCGGTGTTGGACGGGCGGACGTTGAACCACCAGTCGGCGGAGGTGATCGTCAGGCCGTCGAGCTCGTCGTGCGTGATGCCGTCCCGGCCGGTGTACTCGGTCTTGATCGCGGCGAGGCGGGCGTGCTGGTCGTCGACCGTGGAGTTGATCTCTCCGGAGCCGGTGTAACGGTCGTATTCGGCGACGAGGGCGGACAGGGCGCCGCTCTGGCCGCCGAGTGCGGCGAGGACGTGGAGGGCGGCGAGCATGCCCGTGTCCGCGTTCCAGAAGTCGCGGAAGTAGTAGTGCGCCGAGTGCTCGCCGCCGAAGATCGCTCCGGAGTTGGCCATCTCCTGCTTGATGAAGGAGTGGCCCACGCGCGTGCGTACCGGTGTGCCGCCGTGTTCCTTCACCACCTCGGGGACGGACCAGGAGGTGATCAGGTTGTGGATGATCGTGCCCGTGCCGCCGTTCCTCGCCAGTTCGCGGGAGGCGACCAGGGCGGTGACGGCGGACGGGGAGACCGGGTCGCCGTGCTCGTCGACGACGAAGCAGCGGTCCGCGTCGCCGTCGAAGGCGAGGCCGAGGTCGGCGCTCTCCGCGCGGACGCGCTGTTGCAGGTCCACGAGGTTCGCCGGGTCGAGGGGGTTGGCCTCGTGGTTGGGGAACGTGCCGTCGAGCTCGAAGTACATCGGGACGACGTCGAGCGGCAGGCCCGCGAAGACGGTCGGGACGGTGTGCCCGCCCATGCCGTTGCCCGCGTCGACGACGACCTTCAGGGGGCGGATCGTGGTGAGGTCGACCAGGGAGCACAGGTACGCGGCGTAGTCGTCGAGGGTGTCGCGCCGGGTGAGCGTGCCCGGCGTCGTGACGGGTTCGGGGGCGCCCGTCTCCAGCCACTTCTCGGCCAGTTCGCGGATCTCGGCGAGGCCGGTGTCCTGTCCGACGGGGGCGGCACCGGCGCGGCACATCTTGATGCCGTTGTACTGGGCCGGGTTGTGCGAGGCCGTGAACATGGCGCCGGGCAGGTCGAGCGCGCCCGAGGCGTAGTACAGCTGGTCGGTGGAGCACAGGCCGATCTCGGTCACGTCGGCGCCGAGGGCGGCCGCGCCCCGGGCGAAGGCGCGGGAGAGGCCGGGTGAGGAGGGGCGCATGTCGTGTCCGACGACGATGGCCGCCGCGTCCGTCACGCGCACGAAGGCGGCGCCGAACAGCTCGGCGAGGTGCTCGTCCCACTGGTCGGGGACCACTCCGCGTACGTCGTACGCCTTGACGATCTGCGACAGATCAGCAGCCACGGTCACCCAACTCTCCTGAAGTCCGCTTCGGACAGCACAAACTACCCGTACGGACCGACAGTCAGCTGTCAGGGCAGCATCCAGCCGAGGACGGCGGAGCTCTGCGCCATCACGATCAGGCACATCACGAGCAGGAGTCCCGCGCTCCACGGCAGCACCTTGCGCAGCAGGTCTCCCTCCTTGCCCGCGAGCCCGACGGCGGCGCAGGCGATGGTGAGGTTCTGCGGGGAGATCATCTTGCCGAGGACGCCGCCGGAGCTGTTCGCGGCGGCGAGCAGTTCGGGTGACAGGCCGGACTGCTGGGCGGCGGTGACCTGGAGTGCGCCGAAGAGGGCGTTGGCGGAGGTGTCGGAGCCGGAGACGGCGACGCCGAACCAGCCGAGTACGGGCGACAGGAACGCCAGGCCCGCGCCGGCCGCGGCGACGAAGTGGCCGATGGTGGCGGCCTGCCCGGAGAGGTTCATGACGTAGGCGAGGGCGAGGACGCTGGTCACGGTGAGGATCGCGAAGCGCAGCTCGTAGACGGTGGCCGCCCATTCCCGTACGGCCACGCGCGCGTGGACGCCGATGACGGCGGCCGTGATCACGCCGGCGAGGAGGACGAGGGTGCCGCCGGTGGAGACGAGCGGGAGGGTGAAGAGGTTGCCGCCGACGGGCTTGCCCTCGGGGTTCGCGACGTTCAGGAAGGGCCAGTCGAAGACGCGCGTCGCCTTGGCGATCCAGTCCTTGACCGCGGGGATCTGCGCGATCGAGAAGATGACGACGATGAGCGCGTACGGGGCGTAGGCGCGCAGGACTTCGGGCCGCGGGTCGTCCTGGTCGAGTTCCTCGCTGCGTACGCCGGTCAGGACCGCGGCGCGTACGGGTTCGGTGGCGGGCCTGCGCGCGTGCGGCACGGCGACGAGGGCACCCGCGCCGATCAGCGCGGCCCCGATGTCGGCGAGCTGCGCGGAGACGTAGTTCGAGGCGGCGAACTGGGCGGCGGCGAAGGCGACTCCGCACGCGAGGGCGGGCACCCAGGTCTCGCGCAGGCCGCGCCGACCGTCCACGAGGTAGACGAGGACCAGCGGCACCACGAGGGCGAGCAGCGGTGTCTGTCGGCCGACCACGGAGGCGACGGAGTCGAGCGGGAGTCCGGTGACCTGGGCGAGCGTGACGACGGGGGTGCCCATGGCGCCGAAGGCCACGGGCGCGGTGTTGGCGACGAGGGCGACGACGGCCGCCTTGACCGGGTCGAAGCCGAGCGCGACGAGCATCACGGAGCAGATCGCGACGGGCGCCCCGAACCCGGCGAGGGCCTCAAGGAGCGCGCCGAAGCAGAACGCGATGACGAGGGCCTGGATGCGTGGGTCGTCGGACAGTCGCCCGAAGGAGCGGCGCAGGATGTCGAAGTGCCGGGTGCGGACCGTCATCCGGTACACCCACAGGGCGTTGACGACGATCCACATGATGGGGAACAGCCCGAACAGCGCGCCCTGTGCGGCGCTCGACACCGTCTGACCGACGGGCATCCCGTAGGCGAGGCAGGCGACGAGAGCGGCCGCGGCGAGCCCGATGAGGCCCGCGAGGTGGGCCTTCATGCGGACGGCGCCGAGCAGGACGAGCACGGTGACCAGAGGCAGGGTCGCGACGAGTGCGGACAGGCCGAGTGATCCGGCCACGGGCTCGAGCTGCTGGACGAACACGGGCGCCTCCCGGGGCACTGGGTGGCGAAATTGTTGTGTCCGCAACAAACTCAGGTCAATGCGCGGGACGAAGGAGATTCCGTAAAGGGGAAACCGAAGTCCGAATACGTGCGCCGGCCCGGCCGGCGTGCGGGGTCCGGCTCAGTTGTCCGGCGAGCGCAGCACCCGCAGGTGGCCGCGGCGTGCGACCTCCATGGGATCCGCCGTGCGAGGGCCTGAACCGCCCGCCTCGGCCGCGCGCTCCTGCGGGCGGGCCGCCTCACGCACCGCGTTGGCCAGGGCCTCCAGATCGTCGCCGCTGGGGCGCGAGGGGCCGGAGCTGTCGGCGAGCCGGACGACCTCCCACCCGCGCGGGGCGGTGAGGCGCTCGGAGTGCTCGGCGCACAGGTCGTAGCAGTGGGGTTCGGCGTAGGTGGCGAGGGGGCCGAGGACCGCGGTCGAGTCGGCGTAGACGTACGTCAGCGTCGCGACGGCGGGACGGCCGCAGGCGGTGCGCGAACAGCGACGTACAGGGCTCACAGCGTTGGACGGTACCGCACTCTTGAGCGGGCCGCGACGACTCCCCGGGAGGTCACCCCACCGTGTCGTGGTGTGAAGAGGCGCACACGGGGTTCCGGGAGCGCGCCGCTGACCTGCGCGGACCGGGGGCGGTGCGTCCCGCGTCCGTGGTGGACGCGGTCACCCATCGGAACAAACAGTGACAGGAGCCGCGAGTTCACCGGTCCGGGAGGGATGCCGAATCGCGCCCAAGTTTGGCTTGATCGGTCAGGAAGCGACATGCCGGTTCCGTGCGGGCCACGGCGGGCGGGTGCGCTCGCCGGAGGTCTACGCTGCGTCAGTGATGGAGAACCCCGTACCGCCCCCTGCCGCAGAGCCGAAGCCTCCCCGCCGCCGCGACCGGCACGGCAGGGGCATGCGAGGGCCCGTCGCCCCGCCGCAGGTGCCGCTCTCCGCGAGCCGGGCCGAGGGGTTCGCCGATCTGGTGCAGGACTCCGTGGAACGGCTCGAGCGGCGCTTCCCGCAGCTCGCCGACATCGACTTCCTGATCCTCGAAGTGCCCGCGGTCGGCCCGGCCGACGAGGGCTGGAGCGACGATTCGGTGCCCCTTGGCGGCACCATCGCGGCGCGCGAGGGGCGCCCCGCGCGCGTGGTCGTCTACCGCCGCCCGGTCGAGATCCGCACCAAGGGCCGCGACGAACGCGCGGCCCTTGTGCACGAGGTCGTGGTCGAGCAGGTCGCCGAGATCCTCGGCCTGTCCCCGGAGACGGTGGATCCGCGCTACGGCGACGAGGAGTGACCCGGCGGACCGGGTCACATCGAGATCACCGCAGCAGTGCCGATCACATCGAGATCAGTGCAGCAGTACCGATCACGTCGAGATCACTGCACCAGTGCCGATCACGTCGAGATCACTGCGGCAGTGATCATTTCTGCAGTACCGACAGGTCCTGGTCCGCGTGCGGCACCGAGACCGTCCCCCGGTCGTCCGGGAGCGTCTGCACCGTGAACATCGGGACGCCCGGGACGTCCCGGTCGGGCACGTCCAGCATCCGCGAGCCGTAGACCTCCGCGCCCGACACGTGCTCCACCGTCAGCGCGTACGACCCCTTGAGCCCGGCCGGGACCGGCGGCTGCACGGACAGCGTCGTGCCGCCCTTCACGGTGTACGTCTTCGTGACCGGGGTCCCGCCCTCGGTGCCCGCCGACGCCGTCACCTTGACCGTGCCCGACTCGCCCGGCGCGACCAGCGACAGCGTCGAGCCCTTGGCGCGGTTGTCGGCGGCGGTCGCCCGCGCGCCGACGGGCCGGGTCGCCGGGATGAACGCCGTCTCCTGGTGGTCGCCCTTGCCGCGTACGACGCGCAGGGCGGCCACGACCGGGGCGGAGTCGCCCGTGGGCGTCAGGACGAGGGATCCTGCCTCGCCACGCGTGACGTCGCCGAGGTCGACGGCGGCCGTCATCCCCGACTTGACGTGCAGGCTCTCGTGCCCGGCCAGGGCGATGCGGCCTCTGGGGGAGGCCAGCTGGATCTTCAGGTCCGCGTCGTTGTCGCCGGGCGTGAAGGCGACCAGGCGCACGCTCGTGGCGTCCTTCGGGATGCCGGGCAGGACGACCGTGTCCGCGGGGTCCGCGGAGGCCTGCAGCCAGTCCCCGCCGAGCTTGTCGTCCGCGCCGAGGACGGCGGCGGCCACCCGGCCGCTGCGGGCCGTCACATGGAGCGTGACGTTCGTCTGCGGCTTGTCCGTGAGGGTCGACAGGAGGACCGGAACGCTGGAGTGCGGCTGGACCTGGATGCCCTCGCCCACGTCCGACTTGATGGCGCCGTTCGCCCCGTACAGCTGGACGTCCACGACCGCCGCCGAGTCGTCCGGGTTGGTGAGGTGGATGTAGTCGCTGCGCTCCTTGGCGGTGGAGGCGCCCGGGAACCAGAAGTCGGTGTCCGGCGCCGAGCAGTTCACCCCGAGGAGGCCGCGGCCGGTGCCGGCGGCCACCTCGGTCGTCTGCTGCACGGTCCAGCCGGGCGCGAGATTCCCTTCGGCGCTCCCCACGAGCGCGGGCGACTCGGCGCCCGACGACTCACCCGCGACGGGCTTGCCCGGCTTCTGCGGGGACAGCACCGGCTTGTCAGGCTTGCCCTTGTCCTTGCCCTTGCCGCTCCCGGCGCTGTCCGTCAGCTCGCGCGTGGCGGACGACAGGGCGGCCTTGCCGGAACTCCCCGCCTCCTTCGACACGGGCGTGTACGACATGTACGCGGTCTCGGCGAGGTCCGACGAGCTCGGGGCGGGGCACAGCAGGCTGGAGCGCTCCACCGGCAGCCGCGCGGCCGCCTTCTCGGAGTCGCCGCCGCCGGGCGCGGTGGCCGCCGCGAAGCCGGTGACGGCGGCCAGGGCCACCGTCGCGGCGATCAGGGACAGGGTGGTGCGGTTCACTGCTGGCTCCCGTCGGGGCGCTCACTGTCGGTGCCGTGCGGCGGCTGCGCGGGCGGCTGCGGCTGCTCGTACGGGTCGTAGGCCTGCTGCCCGTACTGCTGCTGGGCGTCGTACGTGCCCCCGTATGCGTACGGGTCGTACTGGCCGGCCTGGTAGGGGTCCGCCTGGTAGGGATCCGCCTGCTGGGTCTGGTCGTACGCGCCCGGCTGGTAGGGGACGCCCTGGTACTGCTGCTGCTGATCGTCCGCGGCGTACTGGCCGTAGTCGGCGGCCGCGTACGTGGGGCTGTCCCAGTCGCCGTACGACGGCTGCTGCGGCACACCGGCCGCGGCGAGCTCCTCCTCTGAAGGAGGTGGCGGCGGTACCACGCCGTCGGCGCCCTCGGGTGCGGCTTGTTCCGCTTGTTCGGCCTCTGCCTGGGCGCGCAGGCGGCGGGCCCTGCGGCCCTCGCCCTCGACGGCCTGCGCGGGCACGACGGGCTCCTCGGGAAGGTCGTCGTCCACGTCCCTGCGCCGGCCCGGCAGGGCCAGCACCACGAGGACGAGAGCGAGCGCACCCTGCGCCCACAGCCAGGCCGCGTGCGAGACCGGCGCGTCGAACGTGACGTCCAGGCGGCCGCCCGTGGCGGGCAGTTCGAAGCCCTGCGCCCAGCCGTCGACGGTCGTCTTCGTCAAGGGCGCGCCGTCCAGCGTCGCCGTCCAGCCTTCGTCGGCCGTGTCGGCGATGCGCAGGACGCGGCCGGCCTTGCCCTCGGGGATCTTCGTGTGCAGTTCGACAGGGCCCGCGGCGACGGGCTGCGGCTCGTCGGACCCGGACACGATCGCGGCGCGCGAGACCTGCCGGTCCACGCGCCACAGGGCGGTGCCGTCCTGCTGGCTGAGCCGGGACAGGCCGGGTGTGGAGTCGAGGACGCGGCTCATCTGCCGGGGCGCGCCCGCGCGTACGAGGACGTAGCGCACGGCGAAGCCGCCGAGCTGGTCCGCCTGGTCGGCGCCGGAGCCGGCGACGAGGTTGGCGACGACCTTGTCGAGCTTCTTGTTGCTGCCGCCCGCCTCGGTCAGCTCGGCGTCACCGAGGCGCGCGCCGGCGCCACGCACCAGCGTGTACGACACCCTGGCGGCCGAGTCGCTGTCCATGACGAGGGTGCGGGCCTGGTCCTGGGTGTCGCTCTCCTCGGCGACGAACGCGGGCACCTGGGCGGGGTCGCGGCGCTCCAGGGGGCCGTCGGCGCCGCGGATCATCCAGCCGGCCGCGGCGAGGAGCGGTCCGGCCACCGCGGCGAACGCGATGAGGGCCGCCACCGGCTGCCGCCAGCCGAAGCTCTGCTCGGCCACGCGTGAGCGTGCCCCGTCGGCGCCGAGGACGGCGGCGGCGAGGAGGGCGATGCCGTAGACGAGGGTCGCGGGCCCGGCCCAGGCCGAGCTGTTCGACAGGGCCGCGAAGACCAGGGCGACCAGGGCGATCGCCCAGGCGGTGAGGACGGCGGGGCGGCGCTCGGTGCGCAGGAGCGCGGCGAGCCCGGCGAGGACGATGCCGATGAGCAGCAGTCCGCCGAGGGTGCCGGAGCCGCCGGGCGAAGCGCCGAGCAGGCCGAGCGCGGACGCCGACCCCTTGCCGTACGGGAGGCCCGCCTCCTTGAAGAAGCCGAACGGGAGCAGCGTCAGCGACCAGGGCGCGAGCAGCAGGAGCGGGGTGCCGAGCGCGGCCAGGAAGCGGAGGCCGTAGGCGGTGATGTCGCCGCGGCGGATCGCGAGGAGCGCGATGCCGAGGACGAGCGCGATCGGCCACACGATGGGCGTGAAGGCCGTCGTGACGGTCAGCAGGAGGGCGTACGCCCAGGTTGCGCGCCAGCTGCCGCGCGCCCCCGCGTGGTTCATCAAGCCGCTCGCGGACAACCCCGCGCGCGCGATGAGCGGCAGCAGGATCGCGAGGACCGCGGTGCCGATCCGGCCGCCGGCGAGCGCGCCGGTGGCGGCGGGCAGGAAGGCGTACGCGACCGCGGCCCACGCGCGCAGCAGGCGCGAGGTGACCAGGGGGCGTGAGGCGAAGTAGGCGGTGAAGCCGGCGAGCGGCACCGAGCAGACGAGGAGCACGGTGACGGCGAGTCCGGTCGAGCCGAACAGGAGCGTGGAGAAGGCGGCGACGAACGCCAGGTACGGCGGCGAGGCCTGGGTGCCGCCGGTACCGGCCGGGTGCCAGCCGTCGAGGTAGCGCGACCACAGGGCGGACGCGTCACCCGGGGCGGGCAGCAGCGCGCCGCCCGCGAGCGCCCCGCCGCCGAGCAGCGCGCGGCAGGCGATGAGCGACACGAACAGCAGCACCACGAAGAGCATCGGTCCCGGCTTGCGGGCGATGCGCTTGAGGCGGGCGAACTGCTCGATCTCCAGGAAGTCCGCGTCGTCGCCGCCGGGGCCGGACTCGACGGCGCTGCCGTGCCGTCCCGCGGCGTTGATCTCGGGGTCGGACGCGCCGAAGACGCTGCCCGCGACCTGTTCGACGGTGAGCCGGACCGTGGCGCCGGGCGGCGGGAAGAGCGGCCGCAGCTCCTTGGCGTCGACCACCCCCTTTCCGCGCCGGCGGCGGGCCGCGAGGATCCGCTCGGGCCGCAGCAGGGTGCCGAGGAGTCCGGTGATCTCGTCGAGGGCCTGGCCGGGAACCTTGCCGACGAGGTACGCGAGGGTACGCACGAGCGTGCCGATGACGAGGCGCAGGAGCACCCAGGGCAGCACGGCCGTAGGGGCGTTGACGAGGAGGGTGTAGACGGCGCCGGCCTTGTCGACCTTGTGCGGGGACGTCGCCGTGCGGCCCACGCAGTCGACGGTGCGGCGCTCGCGCGAGGAGGCCTCGGCGTGCCGGACGACGGCGTCGGGGGCGATGACGACGCGGTGGCCGGCGGCCTGGGCGCGCCAGCACAGGTCGACGTCGTCGCGCATCAGCGGCAGCCTGCGGTCGAACCCGCCGAGCTGTTCGAACACATCGCGCCGGATCAGCATGCCGGCGGTGGACACGGACAGGACGGGCCGCACGTGGTCGTGCTGCCCCTGGTCCTGTTCGCGGCGGTCGAGGCCGGTCCAGCGGCGCCCCGAGTTGGCGATGGAGACGCCGACCTCGAGGAGCTGCCTGCGGTCGTACCAGCCGCGCAGCTTGGGTCCGACGACGGCGACCTCGTTGCCGATCTCACGCTCGTTCTCGACGACGCGCAGGAGTTCGGCGAGCGCGTCGGGCTCGGGCGCGCAGTCGTCGTGCAGGAGCCACAGCCACTGCTCGGGCTCGCCGTGCGGCAGCTCCGGCATGTCGTACGCGTCGTCGCGCCAGCTGCGGCTGACGGGATCCCAGCCGCTGGGACGCTTGAGGTACGGCAGTTCCTCGGGAGTCAGCACTCCCGCGGTGCGCGCCGCTTCGTCGACGGCCTGGCCGAAGCCGGTGCGCCGGGCCAGGTGGAGAACGCGCTCGTCGCCGATCGCGTCGGCGATCAGCGTGGCGGAGGCGTCCGCGCTGCCGGTGTCGGCGGCTACGGCGTTCTGTACGGGGCGCTCCTGGCCGAGCAGTCCTGACAGGACGTCGGGCAGCCAGCGCGCTCCGTCGTGGGAGACGAGCACGGCGGTGACGACGTGTCTGGGGAACTCGGGCGGCCTGGTCGGGTCTGGCCCTGCGGCGTGCCCCGGGTTGAACGCGGCTGCGGCAGTGTCGAATTGGCCTGCCGAATGGCTGTGCACGGACATCGAGGTACGGGCCCCGGTTCGTTGGACTGCGGTGGACGCCTGTGCCCTGCGGGGGCGCTGGGTCGTCTCGGACGGGGCCCCACACTAACGGCTGACAACAACGGCGGCCCGCCCCCTGTGGACAACCCAGGGCGACGGGCCGATCGCTACGCGGAAAAGAGTGTTCGGACGGCGTCCTTATTGCGGTCCGTATTGCGGTCCTTGGTGCGGTCCTCGGTGTGGTCCTCGGTGTGGTCCTCGGGACGGCCCCAGCTCTGGTCCCAGCTGCAGGCCCTGGTGCGGATCGGTGCGGTCCTTGGTGCGGTCTCGCGGCGTTACGCAGTCTTTGTCGCCTCAGACCGCGGCCTTCTTCAGGCGACGCCGCTCGCGCTCGGAGAGTCCGCCCCAGATGCCGAACCGCTCGTCGTTGGCGAGTGCGTACTCGAGGCACTCGGACCTGACCTCGCACGCGAGGCAGACCTTCTTGGCCTCCCGGGTGGAGCCGCCCTTCTCCGGGAAGAAGGACTCGGGGTCGGTCTGGGCGCACAGCGCGCGCTCCTGCCAGCCGAGTTCCTCTTCCGCGTCCTCGACCAGCAGTTGCTGAAACGACTCGGTCATAGTGCGCCCCTCGTCCGTCTGTGCGTCCCCGTGATGCTGCCGTTACCGTTTTCGGTTGAACGACACGAGTGAAATTACAAGTGTGCCGATCCGGGCCAGTCAAGCCGAGATCTGCTATTGGGTCCCTTATTCACTCTGCGGAACCAAGGGTTTGCGGAAAGTGTTCAAATCGGCATAAACCTTGACACTTGCCAGAGGCCTATCCCAGCCACCGCTCCCCCGAGAGTTCCTTCGAGAGCTCCGGCAGGCCTCGCGCGGGTCGCTACAAGGAAGGACGCCTCAGGCGTTGATCTCGTTCCGGGAGCGGCGCCGGAGCGTTCCGGATCACATTCGGATCACGGGAGCGCAACGGCGTTTGTGCGCCCGGTTGATGCGCCATGTGTCCCGGCCGGAAGGTGCACAAACCTTTCGCCTGACAGCGCAACCGGATGAGGTGAAACATATCCCACAATCCGGACACCTAGTTGACAGGGCAGGAATGAACCGGTGTCCTGGTGGGCATGCTCGCGAACTTGGCGCTTTCCGTGACCCGACCCGGGTCCCTCGGTGCTGCCCACGCGCGCTGTTGCTGTTGCTGTCCCAGCTGTTGAGCCCACCGCGCTCCGGCTGAACCCCCTCGCTCCACTCCCCCGGCAGTCCATCCGTGCCGGGCGCCGTCCAGCGACACCCCCAGCACACCGCACTTTGCCGAGGAACCCCCGTACCCATGAACAGTGACAGCGACCTGCAGATCGCCGGCGACATCCTCGAAGTACCCCACCTGCTCCAGCCCGCACGCGAGCACCCGGCCACCGTCGCCGAGTTCGCCGGCCTGGCGCGCTCCATCGCCGCCGACCGCGGCCGGTGGGAGCACCTCGTCGAGTACGACGCCACCAGCCGCTGGTACCACCGCCTGCAGACCGGGCCCGGCTACGAGGTCTGGCTGCTGTCCTGGGTGCCCGGGCAGGGCAGCGGACTGCACGACCACGGCCGCTCCTCCGGGATACTGACCGTCCTCCAGGGCGAGTTGACCGAGCGTTCGGAGCGCGGCGCCCGCGCCCTCGCGCCCGGCGCACAGCGCGTCTTCGCCCCCGGATACGTCCACGAGGTCGTCAACGACGCGCTGGAACCGGCCGTCAGCCTCCACGTGTACTACCCCGGCCTCACCGAGATGCCGATGCACGCCCCCCACTGCGTCAGCGACGCCATGCGGGATGCCGTGACCGCCTGACGAAGTGTCGTACCCGCCTGCGATGCTGGGCGCATGCGCATTGTGGTTCTGGCAGGCGGCATCGGTGGTGCCCGGTTCCTTCGCGGTCTCAAGCAGGCGGCGCCGGACGACGCGGTCATCACGGTCATCGGCAACACCGGGGACGACATCCACCTCTTCGGCCTGAAGGTCTGTCCTGACCTCGACACGGTGATGTACACGCTCGGCGGCGGCATCAACGAGGAGCAGGGCTGGGGACGTACGGACGAGTCGTTCAAGGTCAAGGAGGAGCTGGCCGCCTACGGGGTGGGGCCCGAGTGGTTCGGTCTCGGCGACCGGGACTTCGCGACCCACATCGTCCGTACGCAGATGCTGGGCGCCGGCTATCCGCTCAGCGCGGTCACGGAGGCGCTGTGCGAGCGCTGGAAGCCCGGTGTGCGGCTCATCCCGATGTCCGACGACCGCGTCGAGACCCATGTGGCGGTGACGCTCGACGGAGAGCGCAGGGCCGTGCATTTCCAGGAGTTCTGGGTGAAGCTGCGCGCCTCCGTGGACGCGCACGCCGTGGTGCCCGTCGGCGCCGAGCAGGCCAAGCCCGCGCCGGGTGTCCTGGAGGCCATCGCCGAGGCGGACGTCATCCTCTTCCCGCCGTCCAACCCCGTCGTCAGCATCGGGACCATCCTCGCCGTGCCCGGCATCCGCGAGGCCATCGCCGAAGCCGGAGTGCCCGTCGTCGGCCTGTCCCCCATTGTCGGGGGCGCGCCCGTGCGCGGCATGGCCGACAAGGTCCTCGCCGCCGTGGGTGTCGACTCGACGGCCGCCGCGGTCGCCGAGCACTACGGGTCGGGGCTGCTCGACGGGTGGCTCGTCGACACGGTGGACGCGGGCAGCGCGGAGCGCATCGAGGCGGCGGGCATCCGCTGCCGCGCGGTGCCGCTGATGATGTCCGACCTGGACGCGACGACGCAGATGGCGCGTGAGGCGCTCACGCTCGCGGAAGAGGTCCGCGCGTGACCGGCACTCCCGCCGCTCCCTCCTTCCGCGCCTGGGCGCTCCCCGGCATCCCCGAGGTCCGCGAGGGCGACGACCTCGCCAAGCTGATCGCCACCGCCGAGCCCGGACTCGTCGACGGGGACGTGCTGCTGGTCACCTCGAAGATCGTCAGCAAGGCCGAGGGCCGGATCGTCGAGGCGGCCGACCGCGAGGCGGCCATAGACGCCGAGACCGTACGGGTGGTCGCGCGCCGCGGCACGCTGCGCATCGTCGAGAACAAGCTGGGCCTGGTCATGGCCGCGGCCGGTGTCGACGCGTCGAACACGCCCGCGGGGACGGTGCTCCTGCTGCCCGAGGACCCCGACGCGTCGGCCGCGGCGATCCGGGACGGGCTGCGGGACGCGCTCGGTGTGGACGTCGGGGTCGTCGTGACGGACACCTTCGGCCGCCCCTGGCGCAACGGCCTGACCGATGTCGCCATCGGCGCCGCGGGCGTGCGCGTCCTCGACGACCTGCGCGGCGGCACGGACGCGTACGGCAATCCGCTCAGCGCCACCGTCGTCGCCACGGCGGACGAGCTGGCCGCCGCCGGGGACCTGGTGAAGGGCAAGGCGGCCGGGCTTCCTGTCGCCGTCGTGCGCGGGCTCGCGCACGTGGTGGGCGAGGGCACCGGCGCGCGCGAGCTGGTGCGCGTCGCACGCGACGACATGTTCCGGCTCGGCACGTCCGAGGCCGTGCGGGAGGCCGTGACCCAGCGGCGTACGGTCCGGGCGTTCACGGACGAGCCCGTCGACCCGGGAGCCGTGCGGCGCGCGGTCGCCGCGGCCGTGACGGCGCCCGCCCCGCACCACACGACGCCGTGGCGGTTCGTGCTCCTGGAGTCCGAGGACTCCCGGGTCCGGCTGCTGGACGCGATGCGGGACGCGTGGATCGACGACCTGCGGCGCGACGGGAAGAGCGAGGAGTCCGTCGCCAAGCGCGTGCGCCGCGGTGACGTGCTGCGCCAGGCGCCCTATCTGGTCGTGCCGTGCATGGTGATGGACGGGTCGCACACGTACGGGCATGCGCGCCGGGACGCCGCCGAGCGGGAGATGTTCGTGGTCGCGGCCGGCGCGGGCGTGCAGAACTTCCTGGTCGCGCTCGCCGGTGAGCGGCTCGGCTCCGCGTGGGTGTCGTCGACGATGTTCTGCCGCGATGTCGTACGCGAGGTGCTCGGGCTTCCGCAGGAGTGGGACCCGATGGGCGCCGTCGCCGTGGGTCACGCGGCCGCCGCCCCCGCCGAGCGCCCGGCCCGTGACGCCGGTGACTTCGTGGTCGTGCGCTAGAAGAGCCGTGCGCTGGAAGAGTGGCTACCAGTCGGCGATGTTCGTGCGGCGCATCTTCGGCTGCCTGCGCGGGGGTGTGCGGCCGCTGAGGAGGACGAGGCGGGCCGCGCGGTGGCGCTGGCCCTGCTCCTCGTACGGGGCGAGGAGCCGCAGCATCTCCGCGTCGTCGGCGTCGCGGTTGCCGGCCAGCGCGTAGCCGACGATGCCCGGCAGGTGGACGTCTCCGGTCGTCACGGCGTCGGCGGCGCCGTTGCTGCGCTGGACCGTCTCGGCGGAGGTCCAGGGGCCGATGCCGGGGATCAGTTCGAGGCGGGCGCGGGCGTCGGCCGGGGTCATCGCCGCGGCCTCCTCCATGCGGCGGGCCACCTTCACGGCGCGCAGGATGGTCGAGGCCCGCTTGTTGTCCACGCCCGCGCGGTGCCACTCCCAGGACGGGATGAGCGACCAGGTGCGGGGCTCCGGCATGACGTGGAGGCCGAGCCCGGCGGTGGGGCCGGGCGCCGGAGTGCCGTACGTGCGCAGCAGGATGCGCCAGGCGCGATACGCCTCGTCCGTCGTGATCTTCTGTTCCAGGATCGACGGGATCAGCGATTCCATGACCAGACCCGTACGCAGCAGGCGCAGACCCGGCCGGTAGTGGTGGGCGTGGGCGAGCAGCCGGTGGCGCGGCTCGAATGCCTCGGGCTCGTCCAACTCGCCCAGAAGTTCGGGGAGTTGGGCCAGGAGCCAGGCCGCTCCCGGGCCCCACGCCTCCGCTTCGGCCGCTCCGTCCCGCAGAGCCACGCGCAGGGTGCCGGGGCCTTCGGGCGTGCGGGTGGCCCGCCAGACGGAGCCGTCCGGTGTGACGCGGAAGGCGGGGTCGGCGGGCCCCCGACGCAACGGGCCCAGGGTCAGGCCCAGGTCGAGCGGGCCCCTCGGTAGCCAGCGGCGGGTCCGCGCCGCGGTCGCCGGGCGCGGCAGGACGGCCCAGGGCACGACGGCCTCGCCGCCGCGCACCGTGGTGCGCGTGGGGCGGGGGGCGTATCGGCCGGCCAAGGGGTCCTCGTCGGTTGCGGTCGGTTGTGGGTCGGGTGTGGGCTGCTCTGGGCTGCTCCTTGCAGCGTAGGGGGTCGGGCTCGTCGGCCCCTACTGGTCCGAGAAGAAGCCCACCGCCACGCGCAAGAGGCCGGGGTCGCAGGCTCCCAGCCGGCCCGACGAGAGACACATCCGCCGCCGGCAGGACGTCCGCGACTCCGGCAGCCCCCTACGGGTCCGGTCGCCGCCGGCCCCTACTGGTCCGAAGAGAAGCGCACCGCCGCCGCCGGGATGCGGGCGTCGCACCACACGCGTACGCCCGACTGGAGTTCGTTGTCCGGGCCGACCGTCGCGCCGTCGCCGATCACGGCGCCCGTCAGGACCGTGCGGGCGCCCACGTGGGCGCCGCGGCCGATCAGGGAGTCGGTGACGACCGCGCCCGCCTCGACCGTCGCACCGGCGAGGACCGCGCTGCCCGAGATGCGGGCCCCCTCGCCGACCGTCGCGTTCTCGCAGACGACCGTGCCGCCCGTGAGCTTCGCGCCGGGGGCGACCGAGGCGGTGGGCAGCGTGAGGCTGTCGCCGCGCCGGCCGGGGACCGCCGGGGACGGCGCGCGGCCGAGGACGAGGTCGGCGGAGCCGCGCACGAAGGCCTGCGGGGTGCCCAGGTCCAGCCAGTACGTGGAGTCGACCATGCCCTGGAGGTGGGCGCCGGACGCCAGCAGGTCGGGGAACGTCTCGCGTTCCACCGAGACGGGGCGGCCGGTCGGGATCGTGTCGATGACCGAGCGGCGGAACACGTAGGCGCCCGCGTTGATCTGGTCGGTGACGATCTCCTCGGGCGTCTGGGGCTTTTCCAGGAAGGCCTGGACCCGGCCCGTCGCGTCCGTGGGGACCAGCCCGAACGCCCGCGGGTCCTCGACGCGGGACAGGTGCAGGGAGACGTCCGCGCCGGTGGTCTCGTGCTCGTGCACCAGGGCACGGATGTCGAGGCCGGTGAGGATGTCGCCGTTGAAGATCAGGACCGGTTCGTCGGGGCCCGAGTGGAGCCGGGACGCGACGTTGCGGATCGCGCCGCCGGTGCCGAGGGGCTCCTCCTCGGTGACGTACTCCAGATGCAGTCCGAGGCGCGAGCCGTCACCGAAGTACGGCTCGAAGACCTCGGCGAGGTACGAGGTGGCGAGCACGATGTGCTCGACGCCCGCCGCTCTCGCCCGGGCCAGCTGGTGGGTGAGGAACGGGACGCCCGCCGCCGGGACCATCGGCTTGGGCGTGTTCACGGTGAGCGGTCGCAGTCGGGTGCCCTTGCCGCCGACCAGGAGGATCGCTTCTGTCACCTGTCGTCTCTGCTTCCTGCTGGGGCCGGTCGAACTGCCTTTCGGCCGGCCAGTGTATGCAGACTGTGCGGTGCGGCCGGGCGTCAGCGGCCCTGGAGACTGGCCGATGTGGACCGGGCGGTGCCGAGCTTGTTGTAGAGACGGCGTCCCGGGCACTCGGTCGCGAAGCCGTCCCGGTGCCCCGAGATCGCGTTCAGTCGTACGCTCTTTCCCTTGCGGTACAGATTGCCACCGGCTGACGTGAGATATGTCTTACCGCTCGGATTGACCCCGTAGAGGCCAAGCTTCCAGGCCGTCAGGCGGGCGATGGCGTCGACCGCGTCGGCCGGCGGGTTCGAGGAGCCGAAGGTGCCGAGGACCACGATTCCCATGCTGTTCGTGTTGAACCCGAGAGTGTGCGCGCCCATGACCGGCTTCGCCACACCGCCGGCCCGGCCCTCGTAGATGTTGCCGCACTTGTCGACGAGGAAGTTGTAGCCGATGTCGCGCCAGTGCAGGCTCTTCACGTGGTAGCGGTAGATACCGCGGATGACTGAAGGGGCCTGCGCGCAGGTGTAGTTGTTACCCGTGGCGCTGTGGTGCACGAAGGCCGCCTTGACCTTCGAGGTGTAGCCGAAGTTGCGCTCGCGCAGTTTCTCGTCGGCGCCCCAGCCCTTGCGCGTGACGATGCGCGGGCGCGGGCCGATGTACGGGCGGACCTTCGCGTCGACCTCGCCGCCGCGAGCGTCGATCAGGTCGCTCTCGGTCTGCTTCTTGCTGAGGGCGGGGATGACGTCCGCGCCGAGGGGCGCCAGGTCGGCGTTGACAGCGGACGCGGCCGCGGACTCGGCGGTCAGCAGGCCGGATCGGGCGCCTTGGGCGGGGGCGCCGGCGGTCGAAGTCCCGTCGCCGGACATGGCCTCGTCGCCGGGCGGGGGCTCCTCGCCGGGGTCGATCAGTTCGAGGCGCAGGCCCTTGGGCAGAGGGGCCGGAGCTGCGGAGTTCGCGGCGGATCCGGCGGTCCGGTGTGCCGGGGCGGCGTCGGGGCGCACCCGGACCTCGACGCCGTCGGAGGCGCCGACCCACAGCGGGGCCGTCGAGCCGCGCAGCCGGCCCGAGTCGTGCTCGGCCGTGCCGGGGTCGGGGGCATGGTCGCCGTTGTGGGTCTCGACCTCCTGCCAGCCGGACCAGTGGCCGGTGCCCGTGGCGCGCGTACGCACCTGGACGCGGCCCTCCAGCTCGGCCGCCGGGTCGTTCCAGACGACTCCGACGAGCGAGAAGGGGTGCACATCGCGTTGGGGGACGCCCTGTTCGCCCGGGGCGCGCAGACTGCGGTCGCGGGGCAGGACGGACAGGGGCAGCGACTCGGTGCTGCCGGGGACGGCTCCGGCGGTCAGGGCTCTGGCGGCCGAAGGTGTCGTGGCTGCCCCGGCTCCGGAGGACAGGGCGAGCGGAAGGGACAGGACGGCCGCGGCCGTGACGCCGATCGAAGAAGCTAGGAATCCACGCATGCCAACGATCGTGGACATAGCACTACATATCTGTCCATCGGGAAGTGTCATTGGTGGGCAGGGGAATTGACGGCACATCGGGCTGACACGGCATCGTGGTTCCCCCGGTCGGCCGCATGCCGCCGTGCGCCCGGCGTACCCTTGCGCCCGTGAACGCCACCGACCGCACCCCCGCCGACCTGCTGCGATCCGCGCTCGCCGCCGATCCAGGACGCCCACTGGTGACCTTCTACGACGACGCCACGGGCGAACGCGTCGAATTGTCCGTGGCCACCTTCGCCAACTGGGTGGCCAAGACCGCCAATCTGCTCCAGGGCGACCTCGCCGCGCAGCCCGGCGACCGGCTCGCCCTGCTGCTGCCCGCGCACTGGCAGAGCGCCGTCTGGCTGCTCGCGTGCTCGTCCGTCGGAGTCGTCGCCGACGTGGGCGGCGACCCGGCCGCCGCCGACATCGTCGTCAGCGGCCCCGACTCGCTGGAGCGGGCGCGCGCCTGCTCCGGGGAACGGGTGGCGCTCGCCCTGCGTCCGCTCGGCGGCCGCTTCCCGCAGCCGCCGGAGGGCTTCGCCGACTACGCGGTCGAGGTACCGGGGCAGGGTGACCGGTTCGCCCCGTTCGCGCCCGTGGACCCGCAGGAGCCCGCGCTCGTCGTCGCGGGGGCCGAGCTCACCGCCGCCGAGGTCGTCGAGAAGGCACGGGCCGACGCCACGGACCTCGGCCTGACGGGCCCCGGCTCACGCCTGCTGTCCGGACTCCCCTACGACACCTGGCGCGGCGTGAGCGCGGGCCTGTACGCGCCGCTCGCGACCGGCGGTTCCGTCGTCCTGTGCCGCCACCTCGACGGCCTGGACCAGGAGTCCCTGGCCAAGCGGGTGGAGAACGAGCGGGTCTCGGCGACCGCGCTCTGAGACACCCGGCCGGCGTCACCCGTTCGGCCCAGTCCACCCCTGGGCCACCGGGCCACGGGCGCCGCGCCGGGCGATGGTCGAAGGGGCGCACCTGCGCACCACCGTCGCCATGAGGGGTGGACTCACGTGACCGGATCCGCAGGCACGCCCCCCGGACCGCAGCGCCCGGACGACGACGCGACGGCGGGGCCGGCCCTGCACGGACCGGGCGCGGGCTCGTCCCCCACCGGGGCGGGCGCGGCCCGGCGGCGCAGGCGCTGGCTGCGGTACACAGCGACAGGCACCGGCATCGTGGTGCTCGTCGCGGGCGGCGCCGGCTGGGCGGTCTACGAGAAGCTCCAGGGGAACATCACCGAGGACACCGACGCGGCCGCCGAGCTCGCCCGCTACGAGAAGGAGCGGCCCACCTCGCTCGTGCGCGACGCGCAGAACATCCTGCTGATCGGCTCCGACTCGCGGGCCGGCGCCGACAACCGCAAGTACGGCCGCGACTCGGGCACCCAGCGCTCGGACACGACGATCCTGCTGCATATAGCCGCCGACCACAGAAGCGCCATCGCGGTGTCGCTGCCCCGCGACCTGATGGTCGACATTCCGACCTGCCTCGCCCACGGCGGCAAGCGCACCGGCGCCATGTTCGCGATGTTCAACTACGCCTTCGAGCAGGGCGGTTCGGCCTGCACGATCCGTACGGTCGAGAAGCTCACCGGCATCCGCATCAACCACCACATGGTCGTCGACTTCAGTGGGTTCAAGGACATGGTCGACGCGGTCGACGGCGTCGAGGTCTGCCTGAAGGAGCCCATGAACGACCGTGCCGCGCACCTCAAGCTGCCCACGGGGAAGCAGACCCTCGACGGCGAGCAGGCGCTCGGCTTCGTGCGGGCCCGCAAGAGCCTGGGCAACGGCAGCGACACCGACCGGATGGACCGCCAGCAGCAGTTCCTCGGCGCTCTGGTGAACAAGGTGAAGAGCAACAAGGTGCTGCTCAACCCGACGAAGCTGTACCCCGTGCTCGACGCGGCCACCTCGTCCCTGACCACGGACCCCGGGCTCGCCGGCCTGCGCGACCTCTACAACCTCGTACGCGGCATGCGGGACATTCCGACCAAGAACGTCCAGTTCCTGACGGTGCCGCGGCGCAGTTACGTGTACAACGCCAACCGCGACCAGCTCGTCCAGCCCGCGGCCGAGCAGCTCTTCACGCAAGTGCGCACCGACGCCCGTGTGGTGGTCGCCAAGGGGAAACCCAAGGAGAGCGCCGCCCGGAGCTCCTCCGACGGCTCCGGCACGGACGGCTCGGGCACGGACGCCACGGGCACGGACGACAGGGCGTACGAGCACGACGGATACGACGACGGAAAGAGCGGCGCCGGCCCGAGCGGCAAGAAGCCCCCCACCGCCTCCATTTCGTCCGGTTCCTCCCCCGGCTCCTCCCCCACTCCGGCACCCACTTTCCGCGGCAACACGGCCGCCCAGGATGGCTGCGAGTAAAGCGATACCCAAGGGGTTCGCATCACGTCCAAAGAAATAGGACGGATTGCCCAGTTGTAGGGGAGTGCAATTTGTCACCGTCGTCGCTCGACGCTGAACTGGGCGGATAGTGTGAGCGATCCGGTGCACCCGGCCAACGACGGTCGCGCACTGCTTACCGACTGACCGAGCGCCTTCTTGAGGGGGACAAGGCGCCGCGTGGCCCCGACGGAGGATGCAGACAACCGTGGACGCGCAAGGCCGTGGGCGGGCGGACAACATCGATCCCGCAGACCAGTGGGTACTCAACCCGAACACCGGCGATTACGAACTGCGACTGAACCCTTCCTCTGGGCAGTCGGCCGTACCCGGACCTCGCAGGTCTTCCCAACGCCCCACGGGGCGACGGGGACAGACCGGACAGACCCGGCAGAACGGCAGGTCCCGAGAGGAACAGGACAGTCGTGAGGTGCCCGGCCAGCGCAGGCGGCGGGCCCCGCAGCCGGAGCCGCCCGGCAGGCGCAGGTCGAGGCCCAAGAAGAAGTCGCGGGCGAAGAAGGCGCTGCTGTGGACCGGCGGCACGATGGCCTTCGTCATGGTCGCCGCCGCGGGCGGGGTGTATCTGTACCTCCGCCACCTCGACGGCAACATCAACACCACTGATGTCGTGGGCGCGAAGAACGGCTTCAGCAAGGACGAGGCCTTCAACATCCTTGTCATCGGCACCGACAAGCGCACCGGCAAGGGCAACGAGGGCTACGGCGACAAGAACAGCGTCGGCCACGCCGACACGAACATCCTGCTCCATGTCTCCAAGGACCGTTCGAACGCGACCGCGTTGAGCATTCCGCGCGACCTCGTCGTGGACATCCCGGACTGCCAGGTGCGCCAGAAGGACGGCTCGCTCACGACGATCTCGGGCACGCCGGACCAGCGCTTCAACACCAGCCTCGGCCAGGAAGGCCGGGACGCGGGCTGCACGATGGCGACCGTCAAGGCGGTCACGGGCATCACTCCCGACCACTTCATGATGGCCGACTTCAACGCGGTGAAGACCCTGTCGAGCGCGGTGGGCGGAGTCGACGTCTGCGTGGCCAAGCCGGTCAACGACCCGGACTCGCATCTCAAGCTGCCGAAGGGCCACAGCGTCGTCGAGGGCGAACAGGCCCTCGCCTTCCTGCGCACCCGCCACAGCTTCGGCAACCAGGGCGACCTCGACCGCATCAAGGTGCAGCAGCAGTTCCTCGGATCGCTGGCGCGCAAGATGAGTTCGGGCGACACCCTGACCAGCCCCACCAAGCTGACGAGCCTCGCCGAGGCGGCCACAAAGGCCCTCACGGTCGACAAGGGCATAGGTAGCCTCAGCCATCTCAAGGACATCGCCCTTGAGCTGAAGAAGGTGCCGCCGAAGAACATCTCCTTCATCACGACGCCGGTCATCGACAACCCGGCCGACGGGGTCGTCCACAAGACGGTCATCGTCAACCCGACGACCGCGCCCCAGGTCTTCTCGATGATCAAGGGCGATGTCTCGCTGACGGAGACCAAGAAGAAGGAGAAGGCCGCCGAGCAGGCCAAGCTCAAGGGCCCGAAGTCCGCCGCCTCCGACGTGCGCGTCGACATCTACAACGGCAGCGAGACCGTGGGCGCCGCGCAGCAGACCCTCACCTGGCTCCAGAACAACGAGGGCGTCACGAAGTCCACCCAGCTGGGCAACGCGGCGAAGGCGGCGAAGACGACCCTCGAGTACGCCCCCGACCAGGCCGACCAGGCACGGCGGCTGGCCGACATCATGGGGCTGCCGGCGTCCGCGCTGAAGCCCGGCAAGAGCGAGAAGAACGATCAGGGTCTGCCGGCCATGATCCTCACGCTCGGTGGCGACTTCAAGGGCGCGGGGACACCCATAGCCGCCCCGTCGAAGGCGCCGGACAACGTGGAGAAATCGACGGCGGACAAGACTGTGTGCGCCAAGTGACCAACCTCGGCCGCCTCTTGACTGTCTAACAGACAGGATCGGGGCGGCCGCGGTGTAGGTCGGGGCGGGAGGGTGGGGGCATGAGGCAGAGCAGTGTGCGTGACAGTCGGCACGCGGCCGGGGGGCCGGACGACGGGCAGGGCCGCATACCGGAGCAGAGTCAGGGGGAGGGCGGCGAGCCGCGCGGGCACCGGCGCGCCCGGAAGAGCCCGCGGCGCCGCAAACACCGGATACTGCGCTGGTTCTCCTTCACTCTCGCCGTACTGATACTCGGCACCGCGGCAGCGGGCTATCTCTGGTACGAGCACCTCAACAGCAACATCAAGACGGACAAGCTCAACATCGGCGAGCACCAGGCGGCGCAGCCGACACCGAACGCGGCGGGCCAGACCCCGCTGAACATCCTGCTGATCGGCTCGGACGCGCGGGACTCCAAGGCCAACCAGAAGCTGGGCGGCGCCAAGGAGACCTTCGGCGGCGTACCGCTCGCGGACGTGCAGATGCTGGTCCACCTCTCCGCGGACCGCAGCAACATGTCGGTGGTGAGCATGCCGCGCGACACCCTGCTCCAGCTGCCGAAGTGCACCGACCCGAAGACGGGCACGGAGTACCCGGCCACGGTGGGGCGGCAGATGACGAACACGTCACTCGGCCGCGGCGGCCCCGGCTGCACGGTGGCCACCTGGGAACAGCTGACCGGCATCCACATCGACCACTTCATGATGGTCGACTTCGCGGGCGTGGTCTCCATGGCGGACGCCATCGGCGGCGTACCGGTCTGCGTGGACGCCAACATCCTCTCCAAGGACAGCCAGGGCCACGGCTCCGGCCTGAAGCTCCCGAAGGGCACGCACCCGGTGAAGGGCAAGCAGGCCCTGCAGTGGCTGCGTACGCGCTACGGCTTCGAGGACGGCAGCGACATCGCCCGCACCAAGGCCCAGCACATGTACATGAACTCGATGGTGCGCCAGATGCGGGAGAACGCCACCATCACCAACCCCGGCAAGCTGCGCACCCTCGCAGAGGAGGCCACCAAGGCGCTCCGCGTCGACGAGGGCCTCGACACGGTCAAGAAGCTCTACGACCTCAGCAACGAGCTGAAGAAGCCCGCGCCGGACCGCATCACGATGACGACGATGCCGTTCGTGTACGTGGGCGCGCGAGTGGCCCCGAAGCCGGGGGACGCCGACAAGCTCTTCCGCCTCGTGCGCGAGGACGTGGCCCTGGACGGCAAGGACAAGAAGAAGTCACCGCCCAAGGAGTCGGACGACCCGGCGGCGCCCGACAACGAGATCGCGGTACAGGTGCAGAACGGCACGCGGACGGCGGAGCTGCCCGCGGCGTCGGGCCGGGCGAGCACGGTGTCGCAGATCCTGACCGCGAAGGGCTTCACGAAGGCGACAGCCGACCAGTCGCAGTTGCTGAGCGAGGAGAAGACGGTCATCCGCTTCCCGAGCGTCGACCTGGAGGGCGATGCCCAGCGGGTCGCCAAGTCCCTTGGTATTCCGCTGAGTTCGGTGAAGAAGTCGACCGATGTCTCCGGAGTGACGCTCATCGTCGGTGACGACTGGCGGGAGGGGAACTCCTACCCCAAGGCGTCGAAGGACGACGACACCACCCCGGACACGGCGCTGGCGCTCAACGGCTCGGACGAGAAGGCCTGCATGAAGGTGAACAAGAACTTCACCTGGTGACGCGGGCCGAAGCTCCGGGGCCGAGCGGCTCGGCCCCGGAGAAAGCGGGCGTACGGCTCACGCCTCGCTGAGGACGGCCGGGCGCCGCGACGCGATGACCTTCTTGGCGAGGGAGCGCGGGCTGGTCAGGAAGCCCCAGCCCCACGACATGTGCATCGTGGCGAGCGCGACCGGGATCTGCAGGCGCGCCTTCAGCGGCAGTCCCTTGCCGGCCGGCACCGAACCGGCCGCGATGGCCGCCAGGTAGCCGCCCGGGATCACGAAGCCCCACGGCGTCACGAGCGCGCCCACGACGATGCCCGCGGCGATCGCGCACACGGCGGCCGGCGGCGCGAGGTAGCGCAGGTTGATCGAGCCCGCGTGGTAGCGGGCGACGACGTGCCGCCAGCGACCGTAGTCCTTGTACTGCTTGGCGAGCGCCTTCACGCTGGGCCGCGGCCGGTACGAGACCTTCAGCTCGGGCGAGAACCAGATCTGGCCGCCCGCCTCGCGGATGCGGAAGTTCAGCTCCCAGTCCTGGGCGCGGATGAACTCCACGTTGTACCCGCCCTGCTGCTCCAGCGCCTCGCGCCGGAAGACGCCGAGATAGACGGTCTCGGCGGCCTGCGCCTCACCACCCGTGTGGAACGCGGCATTACCGACGCCGATCTTCGAGGTCATCGCGGCGGCGACGGCCTTCTCCCAGTCGTTCGTGCCCTGGGCGTGCATGATGCCGCCGACGTTCATCGCGCCGGTCTCCTCCAGGAGGCGGACGGCGGTCGCGATGTAGCCCTGCGAGAGCGCGGCGTGCCCGTCGACGCGGACCACGACCGGGTGGCGGGAGGCCTTGATCGCGGCGTTCAGCGCGGCGGGGGTACGGCCCGTCGGGTTCGGCACAGTGTGGACGCGGGGGTCTTCGGCGACGAGCTGCGCGGCGATCTCGTCCGTGCGGTCGGTGGACGGGCCGAGGGCGACCACGACCTCCATCTCGCCGTCGTACTCCTGCGCCAGGATCGCCTCGACGGCCTCACGCAGATGCCGCTCCTCATTGAGGACGGGCATGATCACCGATACGGGCGGAAGCTGCTTGTCGGAATTCGCGTTCATCAGGCGTCACGTTACCGCTAATGGGGGACACCGGCGCGCGCCGCCGTGGTCACTGCCGCGGGCAGGAGATCGGATCGGCCTACGGTGCTCGCGATCCCACACCCACCTTCTCGGAGGTGTCCCCACGTGCCCACTCCGCCGACCCGCTCCCCCGCACGCCCTCCGCGCCCCCCACGGCAGGTGCGCGGCCGTCCCCCCGTGCCCGCCCCCGTACGGAGGAAGAAGCCACGGTGGGCCATGCGGGTGGCGACATCGGTCTCGGTCACCGTGCTCGCGGCGGCCGGGATCGGGCACGCGGTCGTCACCGGGCTCGACACCGAGATCAACCGCGTCGACCCCTTCAAGGACATGAAGAACCGTCCCTCCGGCGGTCACGGGATGAACGTGCTGCTCGTCGGCACCGACAGCCGCGACAAGATCAGTCCGGCGGAGAAGAAGAAGTACCGGCTGGGCGGTGCGCCCTGTCACTGCACGGACACGATCATGATCGTGCACCTCTCCGCCGACCAGCACCGTGCGAGCGTGGTCAGCCTGCCCCGCGACTCGTACGCCGAGATCCCGCCGCACACCGACCTGACGACGGGCAAGCAGCACCACCAGCACCCGGTGAAGATCAACGCTGCGTACGCGGAGGGCGGGCCCCATCTGACCGTGCGCACCGTCGAGCACATGACCGGGGTGAAGATCGACCACTACCTGGAGGTCGACTTCACCAGCTTCATGAAGACGGTGGACGTGCTCGGCGGCGTCGACATCTGCACGGCTCAGCCGCTCAAGGACTCGTACACCGGGCTGGACATGGCCGTCGGCACGCACCGGCTCGACGGCGGCCAGGCCCTCCAGTACGTGCGCGCCCGGCACACCGACGGGGCGGGCGACCTGGGCCGGATGCAGCGCCAGCAGCGCTTCCTCGCCGCGCTCATCGCGAAGGCCACGTCGTCCGGGGTGCTCCTGAACCCGGTGAAATTCCGTGATGTGACCCGCACACTGCTCAGCTCCGTGCGCGCGGACAGGGGCTTCGGCACGGACCGGATGGTCGAGCTCGGGCAGGCGATGCGGGGGTTCTCGCCCTCGTCGTCGGAGTTCGCGACGGTGCCGATCGGGAACGCCAGCGTCCCGGTCAAGGGCATCGGCTCGACGGTGAGGTGGGATCCGGCCAAGTCCCAGAAGCTGTTCAAGGCGCTGCGCGAGGACAAGCCGCTCGCCGTGCAGCACAAGAAGAAGCAGGAGGCGGTCGTCGGCGTCGCCCCGCAGCAGATCCGCGTCCAGGTCGAGAACGGCACGATGACGCCAGGGCTCGGCAAGAAGGTGGACGCGGGGCTGCGCGGGACGGGGTTCCGCACGAGCGGTGCACCGGTGACCGCGGCGCAGCGCACCGCCCAGCACACCGTGGTCCTCTACGACCCGCGCTGGGACCGGTCGGCGAACGCGCTGGCGACGGCGCTGCCGGGGGCGCAGCTGCGGGCCGTGCCGGGACAGGGTGCGGTACTGAAGGTGGTGGCGGGCCCGGACTTCAAGGAGGTGCGCGGTGTGCGGGCCGAGGACTCGCGCCAGGGCGAGTTCGGGGCGGTCACCGGGGACCAGGTGATGTGCGGCTGACGCCGGGGCTTCAGTCCTCGATGCCGTCGGCCGCGCGCTGCTGCCGCAGTTCCATGATCGCGCGGCGGCGCGCGAGCCGGTGCTGGCGGCGGATCTGGGCCTCCTGGTAGCGCCGCTTGTCGCGCTCGCTCTCCGGGAGGACCGGCGGCACCGAGCGCGGCTTGCCGTCGGCGTCGACCGCGGCGAACACGAGGTAGGCGGAGCCGACCTGCTGGGCCGGTGTCGACTCGTTCCAGCGCTCGGCGAGGACCCGCACCCCGACCTCCATGGAGGTCCGGCCCGTCCAGTTGACCTGAGCCTTCACGTGGACCAGGTCGCCCACGCGCACCGGCTCCAGGAAGACCATCTCGTCCATGGAGGCGGTGACGGCGGGTCCGCCGGAGTGCCGTCCGGCGACGGCGCCCGCCGCGTCGTCGACCAGTTTCATGATCACGCCACCATGTACCGTTCCGAGCAGGTTGGTGTCTTGGTGGGTCATGATGTGCGACAACGTCGTACGGGAAGCTGAGGTCGGCTTACCCGGAATTTCGGATTCCGTGCCGCGGGCCTGGTCTGTCATGGCCTCCACCTTATGCCGGGCAAGGACACGGGTTGCTTTGTGTCAGCTCTGCAACAGCCCGGGTCCGATTCCCCACCCACCCTTGTGGGGCACACAGCACCGGACGGCACACTGTGGCCATGAATGATTGGCCAGAGGGTTGGGGCGACAGTCAGAGCGGCGGCGACCGCGGTTACGGCCGCGGCAGCGGCAGCGCGCGCCCCGAGGGCGCCCGCGCGATGCCGCACGTGCAGCGCGGACAGGGCGGCGGACCCCGCCGCTCCGCGCCGCCCCGGCCGACGGTCCCCGCGCAGCCCACGTACGGCGAGGGTCACGGGGACCAGTACGACAGCGGCTACAACACCGGCCAGGTCTACGGCGGTGGCGGCGGGCGCCGCGGCGGCAGCGGCTACGTACCGAACGACAACGACCCGGCCGACGGTTACGCGCCCCCGCGGCCGCGGCCGAACTGGCGCCGGCGCATCAAGTGGGCCGTCCTCACCCTCGTCGTCGTGTTCCTCGGTGTGAGCATAGGCACGTACTTCTGGGCCGACTCCAAGCTCCACCGCGACGTCGACCTCTCCAAGGTCATAGAACGGCCCGAGGCGGGCCAGGGCACGAACTACCTCATCGTCGGCACCGACAGCCGGGCCGGAATGTCCGACGAGGAGAAGAAGAAGCTCCACACGGGGTCCGCCGAGGGCAAGCGCACGGACACGATGATGATCCTGCACACCGGCGACAACGGCAGCACGATGATCTCCCTGCCGCGTGACTCGAACGTCACCATCCCGTCCTACAAGGGCTCGGACTCCGGCAAGCTCTACCCGAACCAGGGCCGCCAGGTGAAGCTGAACGCCGCGTACGCGGAGGACGGCCCCGAACTGCTCGTGCGGACCGTCGAGTTCAACACCGGGCTGCACATCGACCACTACGCGGAGATCGGCTTCGGCGGCTTCGCGAAGATCGTGGACGCGGTCGGCGGCGTCGAGATGAACCTGAAGGAGGGCTTCAAGGACAAGTGGTCCGGAGCCGACTTCCAGAAGGGCAAGCAGACGCTGAACGGCCAGCAGGCCCTCGCCTTCGTCCGTACGCGCCACGCGTTCGCGGCGAGCGACCTCCAGCGCACCAAGAACCAGCAGGCGTTCCTGTCGGCGCTGGCCCACCAGGTGGCCACCCCGTCGACGGTCCTGAACCCGTTCAAGCTCTACCCGACGATGGGGGCGGGCCTCGACTCCCTCGTCGTCGACAAGGACATGAGCCTGTGGGACCTCGGCTCGATGTTCTTCGCCATGAAGGGCGTCACCGGCGGCGACGGCAAGTCGATGAACATGCCGGTCTCCGGCTCCGTCAACGGCAACCTTGTCTGGGACAAGACCAAGGTCAAGCAGCTGGTGGGCGAGCTGAAGAACGACGAGACGGTGACGGTGTCGGGCAACTGACGCGAGGAACGGGGCAGTTGGACCTCCTTCAGGCCGGCTGCCCCGGCTCCCCCCTGCCGCCCAGCTGTATCGTGCCGCGCCGGCGGCCGCTGTCGAACTTCGAGCGGTCGACCGCGGGGCGGGGCACCGGAGCGGCTGCGAGCAGCTTGATCGTCTCGCGCCCGGCGAGCGCGGTCTGCCACTGCCCGAGATCGGGCCGGCTTCCGTAAGGACCGGCCGCGCGGGCCCAGAGAGTGCGTACCGCCGCCTCGCGCCGGTCGTCGAGGACACCGGACAGCGGCGCCATCGGCTGGCCCGGATGCGCGTACGGGTCCCGCATCAGCACCCGCCCCAGCATCAGTGACGCCTTGTACCGGTCGCTGTCGACGGTGGCCGTACCGGCCGGGGCGAGCGGGTCGTGCCAGTCAGGGGTGTCCGCCTGGTCGAGCACGGCCGGCCGGCCGGCGAGCCGGATGCCGTCGCAGTCGAGCAGGAAGACAGCGGGCTCGGGCGTGAGCGTCCACAGCACATTGGCCTGCGACAGGTCGCCGACCACGAGCCCCGCCGCGTGCAGCCGCCCGAACAGCCCGGCCAGCGCGACGGCGATCCCGAGCCGGGCCGCAGGCTCCGGCTGCGGCACGGCCTGCCAGGCCGCCTTGGGCTCACGGAGCAGATAGGACAGCTCGATGAGCTTCGTATTTCCTTTGGGGGTACGCCAGTTGGTGGCCGCCGGCGCCCTGCGCATCAGGAAGCCGGTGACCGTCCCGCCGTCCAGGACCCGGCACAGTGGCCACGCGGTCTCCGCGTCGAGGCGGTCCCTGTCGGCGGCGGCGAGCGCCTGACGGTACGCCACCAGCGCCGCCAGGGACGACCCGTCGACCTTGTGCGGCTCACGGTAGTTCTTGTACAGCAGGTCGCCGGGGCCGCCGACCGAGTGCACCTCGCCCTGTCCGCCGTCCCCTATCTTGCCGAGCAACTTGAGCCCGCCGTACGGGAGATCGGCGCCGTTGTGAAACGTCACTGCGCCTCCTCGTGCTCCCACAGGACGACGGCGGTGCGATCGTCGTCGTACGACTTGACCCGGTACTGGAACTGCCAGAGGAAGTCGGCCGGAGCCGGGACCTCGGCTCCGGTCCACGCCTCCTTCAGGAAGTCCCGCATGCCGGCGTCGCCCGCCAGCGGGGACGACAGGCCGTCCGTGCTCAGGACGATGACGTCGCCGGGCTGAGCGGGGTGGATCAGGCGGGTCACGGCGGTGCGGGCGCGGGGCAGCGCCGCCGTGCGCGTGTCGATGACGTCGCCGTCCTTCCCGCCGTCCGCGTCCCCCATGAAGTCCAGGTGCCAGAAGCCACGGCGCAGCAGGGCCGCGCCTCCGTCCCCGACCGCCAGGAAGCCGCGGGTGCGTATGCGCGGGTCCAGGGGGACCAGCAGGATCCGCAGCGTGGTGGCCAAGGCATCGGGACGCTCGTCGTGCTGCAACGCGAGGTCGCCCAGCAAATTGCCGATCTGGCGCACCACGTTGTCGGCCGCGCGCTGGAACCCCTCGGCGTCGGCGGTGCGGATCGCCTCGTGCAGGGAGGTGGAGCGGTCGAGGTAGCGGGCGGCCAGCCGGCAGGCCTCGTTCGACCCGACGTGGGAGCGCGGGGCGGAGCCCACTCCGTCGGCGACCGCGAGCATCAGCAGCTCACCGCCCTGCTCGTCGCCTCCGATGCGGGTCACGCAGAGCGCGTCCTGCCGCGGCTCCCCGGCATAGCGGTGGGAGTCCCCGCGCACGGACGCGGCGCGGACGGTCACTCCCGGGTACGCCGCACCGTCGAGGACGATGTCCGGCAGCACGGCCGCCGCCAAGTCCCCTGCCACGGCGGGCAGTCCCTGCGGGACCGGCGGATAGCTCGGCGCCTTCGGACCGCTGTGCGCGGGCGCGCCGAGGGCGGCGACAGCGGGAAGATCCGGACCGTCGACGTCCTGCACCCGAACCGGTGCCTCGTAGCCGTCCCGCACCGGCGCCCGCTCCTCGTAGGCGTCCCGCACCGGCGCCGGCAGCTCGTAGTCGTCCCGCACCGCCGGGGCGCCGTCCGACACCACGAAGCCGTGCGGGTCGGTCGCCGCCCAGCGCGGCCGCCCCGCTTCCTCGCTCTCGTTCATCCGCGTACGCCCTTCACTCACAGCTTGTCGAGGGAGACGGTGGAGAAGCCCGGGACGGTCTCGTCCACGGCCAGGGTGAAACCGGATCCGCCGTCGGCCGGGATGCTGCTCGCCGACCGGACGATGGAGCGGGTCAGGCTGGACGCGAACTCCCGCAGGGCCTTCGCCGGTGACACGGTCGAGTCCTGCTGCATGAACGCCCGGAAGTTCGCCACCTGGCCGATCGTCGCGGGCTCCGCGTCACCGATCCCGAACGCGATGATCTTCGGGGCGTACTTCGAGCCCAGCAGGTCCTTGTGGTCCTGCTCCCAGCCGTCGTCGGTGGGAATGCCGTCGGACAGGAAGAACGCGACCGGCCGGTACACCTCGTGCCCCTGCGCCTTCAGCGACGCGACGTCCGCCTCGACGCAGCGCAGCAGCTCGCGGAAGGCCGCGCCGTACGACGTCAGTCCGCCCGCGGCGAGCGCCGGGACCTCCTCGATGTCGCTCAGGTCGACCAGGGGCTGGAGCACCTTCGCCTCGTCGGAGAAACCGATCAGGCAGAACCGGGTCTTGTCGGCGACCGTCGGATTGGTGCTGATCTCGTGGTGAAGCTCGGGCAATGCGCTGTTGATCGCCTCGATCGGGTCTCCCGTCATCGAGCCCGACTCGTCGCACAGCAGGTAGAACGGCAGAATCTGCATGGCCTCGTGCCTCCGGAAAGCCTGTCGTCAGTTCGCGTAGGTGTAGAAGTAGATCTCGATGTCGGCATGGCCCCCGGAGGCCGCGCCCTTCCAGAAGTCGCGGGTGGTCGCGTTCCTGAACATGTCCGGACGGGCCTTCTCCAGCAGCGAGTTGACCTCGTGGGCGTACGCGCCGCCGGCTCCCGGATCGCTGTTGCGGCCGAAGGTGAGGACGAACGCCGCCTGGCGTCCCCGGTACTTCGCCGTCACCTCACGCAGCCGCTTCTCGATACGGGCCCGGTCCCCCTGAGCGGCGTCGATGGACACCTTGACGGGCGTACGGGTCACCGCGCGCGGGCCCTTGTGCTCGGGGCTCTTCGACGGTGTGGGCCTGCCGCTCGCGGACGCCGAGGGCGTCGGCCGGGCCTCGGCGGCCTGGGGGTCGCCCTGGTCGCCCATCGCGACGAGCGCGAGGACCAGCAGCATGTCGGCGAAGAGCCAGCCCGCCAGATGCAGCGGGTTGAACCTGCGCGCCCTCATCCCGCGGAGCCCGTCCGGCCCGGCACGGCATCGTCGACGGAGTAACCCCCGGCCTCACTCGCGTCGCCGGGCTTGCCCAGATCCACACCGCGCGCGGACCACGGTGGTACGGGCGGCGCCGGCGGTGCGCCCTCCGGCGGCCTGGGAACGGGCAGCCCGACTCCCCCGGAGTTCTGCACCAGTTCCACGAGCCGGGCGAACTTCTCGGCCGTCTCGCGCAGCGCACCGGCCTGCTGGGCCATCGCCCGCACCACGGTCTGGGTCTCCTGCGCGGCGCTCTGCGAGTCCCGCACGGCGTCCTGCGTCTCCTCCGCCGCCTTCCGGGACTCCCGTACGGCTTCCTCGGCGGCGGCGAACAGGCGCGCGGACTCCTCCGCGGCGGCGTCGAGGCGCCCCAGAACCTGCGCCGACACATCCGCCGCGACCTCGATGCCGGTGGTGAACGACCGCTGCGAGGCGGCCAGGACCGTCACCGAGTCCTCGACCCGCTCCCCGGCCCTGCCC
Organism: Streptomyces sp. NPDC090032; assembly: GCF_044748025.1. Lineage (NCBI taxonomy): Bacteria > Bacillati > Actinomycetota > Actinomycetes > Kitasatosporales > Streptomycetaceae > Streptomyces > Streptomyces sp. NPDC090032. The sequence goes on from NZ_JBIVFF010000006.1 coordinate 40,932, forward strand.
AGGCTGTCGCGGACCTCGCCGTTCACGGACCGGACGTCCTCAAGCGCCTCGCGCACCATCGCACCGCTGCCGCTGACGGCCGTCTCGATCCGTCCGGCAGCTTCCTCCAGCGGCCGTACGGAGGTGCCGACCGCTCCCAGCTGGCGCTCCGCCTCCTTCAGCGCGGCGCCGACGGTCTCGGCGGCGGCGGCGAGTTCGGAGTTGGTCTTCGCGGCCCGGTTGCCGAGCCGGGTCAGCGTCTTGGCGGCGCCCGTCAGTTCGGCGGCGAACCTGACCGGGGACGACATCCGGTGTTCGTTCAGGACGAGTTGGGCACGGCTGAGCGCCGGCACCAGACGCGCCATCAGCTGCTCGGCGGCACGGCGCGCGTCCTCCTCGCGACGGTCGACCGCGGCCTTGCGGAAGCTGTGCACGAGCGCCAGCGCGAACAGCACGGCGATCGCCACCGTCGCGCTCGTCGCGACCGTGCCGAAGGTGTAGAGCCCGGCGAGGTGTCCCTCGAACCCGGACTGCCACAGCTGGAGGAAGGGCCGCGCCGCCGCCTTCGGGTTGTCGCCCGTCAGCGCCCCGTACGCGCTGGACGCCTGGGTCAGGCCGTGCCAGGTGAACAGCAGCGGCAGGAAGACCAGCGCGCCGAGCCCGGCCTCCAGCCAGCCCCACGCCTTGTGTTCGACGGCCGGGTCGACCGCCACGCTCTCCGGCCGCCCGTACGCGGCGAGCAGGTCCAGGTCTGCCCAGACGCCGAGGCCGTCGGTGTCGGCGGCGCGCAACGCCCCGGCCAGCGCCTGGAGTTCCTCGGCTCTCGGCGCGAGGCCACGCTCATCGGCCAGGTCACCGATCCGCTGCCCGACCACGTGCCGGTCCGTCAGGCCCCCCATGACCATCACCCAACTCCCTCGTAACCACCGGGAGTGCGCGTCACGAGCCGGCCCGCAGGTACGGCGGCCCCCCGGCCCCACGCGGCCCGCGCCCCGCAGGGCGCGACCACAGGCGCACAGCGTACGACACACGTCACGGACCGCGTACGGTCCTTGCTGCATTGGGAGTTGACGGTTCCGACCACTGCGGCCGGACGCGGAACAGCCCCCGGCGTGGCGCGCCGGGGGCTGCTTCAAATCGTCCGGACTACGGCAGGTTCCTCGCCATGACGATGCGCTGGACCTGGTTCGTGCCCTCGTAGATCTGCGTGATCTTGGCGTCGCGCATCATGCGCTCGACCGGGTAGTCACGGGTGTAGCCGTAGCCGCCGAGGAGCTGGACGGCGTCCGTGGTGACCTCCATGGCGACGTCCGAGGCGAAGCACTTGGCCGCGGCGCCCTGGAAGGTGAGGTCGGCGTCGAGGCGCTCGGAGGCGGCCGCGGCCTGGTAGGTGAGGGCGCGGGCGGCGGCGATCTTCATCGCCATGTCGGCCAGCATGAACTGGATGCCCTGGAAGTCGGCGATCGGCTTGCCGAACTGCTTGCGCTCCTTGACGTAGCCCTTGGCGTAGTCGAGGGCGCCCTGGGCGATGCCGAGTGCCTGGGCCGCGATGGTGATGCGGGTGTGGTCCAGGGTCTTCATCGCGGTGGCGAAGCCGGTGCCCTCCTCGCCGATCATGCGGTCCAGCGGAATACGGACGTTGTCGAGGTAGACCTCGCGCGTCGGGGAGCCCTTGATGCCGAGCTTGCGCTCCGGGGCGCCGAAGGAGACGCCCTCGTCGGACTTCTCGACGACGAAGGCGGAGATGCCCTTCGAGCGCTTGGTCGGGTCGGTGACGGCCATCACCGTGTAGAACTCGGAGACGCCGGCGTTGGTGATCCAGCGCTTCACGCCGTTGAGGACCCAGGAGTCGCCGTCGCGGACCGCGCGCGTCTTCATGCCCGCCGCGTCCGAGCCCGCGTCCGGCTCGGAGAGGCAATACGAGAACATGCCCTCGCCCTTGGCGAGCGGCGTCATGTACTTCTTCTTCAGCTCCTCGGAGCCGGAGAGGATGACGGGCAGCGAGCCCAGCTTGTTCACGGCCGGGATGAGGGAGGAGCTGGCGCAGACGCGGGCCACTTCCTCGATCACGATGACGGTCGCGAGGGCGTCGGCTCCGGCGCCGCCGTAGGACTCCGGTACGTGCACCGCCTGGAGGTCGTTCGCGACGAGGGCGTCGAGGGCCTCCTGCGGGAAACGCGCCTCCTCGTCCACCGCTGCGGCGAACGGCGCGATCTTGGCCTCGCACAGGGCCCGCACGGACTCGCGGAGCATGTCGTGCTCTTCGGCCGGACGGTACAGGTCGAATTCGGGCGATCCTGCCAAGGTGTCTCACGCTCCAAGGACGCTAATTACCGTTAAGTAACCCAAATTTTATGCTCCCGCCCACCCGAGGGATACGTGAGCTACGCGACAGGGGAAACCTGCCCTGTGAGGGGCCGCATCACGCCCGACTATGCTCGGGCACCGCACTGCAGCCGTACACCTCTGGAGCTCCCATGGCCTTGAAGATCACCGTGATCGGCACCGGCTACCTCGGCGCCACGCACGCCGCCGCCATGGCCGAACTCGGCTTCGAGGTCCTCGGGCTCGATGTCGTGCCCGAGAAGATCGAGATGCTCACGCGGGGCGAGGTCCCCATGTACGAGCCCGGTCTGGAGGAGCTGCTGCGCAAGCACGTCGCCGGGATCGAGGGATCCACCGGGCGGCTGCGCTTCACCATGGACTGGGCCGAGGTCGCCGAGTTCGGTGACGTCCACTTCGTGTGCGTGAACACCCCGCAGAAGCACGGCGAGTACGCCTGCGACATGAGTTACGTCGACGCCGCGGTGGAATCGCTGGCCGAGCACCTGACCAGGCCGGCGCTCGTCGTCGGCAAGTCGACCGTGCCCGTCGGCAGCGCCGAGCGGCTCGCGGCCCGCATCCTGGAGCTCGCGCCCGCAGGCGGCGAGGTCGAGCTGGCCTGGAACCCGGAGTTCCTGCGCGAGGGCTTCGCCGTCCAGGACACGCTGCACCCGGACCGGATCGTGGTCGGCGTGCGCAGCGACCGCGCCGAGAAGACGCTGCGCGAGGTGTACGCGACGCCGGTCGGGCAGGGCTCGCCGTTCGTGGTGACCGACTTCCCGACGGCCGAGCTGGTCAAGACGGCCGCCAACTCGTTCCTCGCGACGAAGATCTCCTTCATCAACGCCATGGCCGAGGTGTGCGAGGCCGCGGGCGGCGACGTCAAGAAGCTCGCGGAGGCGATCGGCTACGACGAGCGGATCGGCGCCAAGTTCCTGCGGGCCGGGATCGGCTTCGGCGGCGGCTGCCTGCCCAAGGACATCCGGGCGTTCATGGCGCGCGCCGGTGAGCTGGGCGCGGACCAGGCGCTGACGTTCCTGCGCGAGATCGACTCCATCAACATGCGGCGCCGCGGCCAGATGGTCGAGATGACCCGCGAGGCGCTCGGCGGCGGATCGTTCCTGGGCAAGCGGGTCGCGGTGCTCGGCGCCACGTTCAAGCCGGACTCCGACGACGTACGCGACTCCCCGGCGCTCAACGTCGCGGGCCAGATCCACCTCCAGGGCGGCCAGGTCACGGTCTACGACCCGAAGGGCATGGACAACGCCCGGCGTCTGTTCCCCACGCTCGGCTACGCGGAGTCCGCCGAGGCGGCCGTGCGGGGCGCGGACGTGGTGCTGCACCTGACGGAGTGGCGCGAGTTCCGCGAGCTGGACCCGGCGGCGCTCGGCGCGCTGGCCGGCACGCCGCTGATCCTCGACGGGCGCAACGCGCTCGACCCGGTGCTGTGGCGCGAGGCGGGCTGGACGTACCGGGCGATGGGCCGCCCGGCTGCCTGAACCCCCATAGCCGCCTGAACCCCTGTAGAGGAGATGTCATGGCTCTCGCCACGCTGGGTGTCGTCGTCCTGGACTGTCCCGAACCGCGCGCGCTCGCCGATTTCTACGCGGCGGTGCTCGGCGGGACCGTCACGAGCGACGACGGCACGTGGGTCGACCTGGAGGTGCCGGGCAGCCGGCCGCTCGCGTTCCAGGCGGCACCCGACTTCGTAGCGCCGGCCTGGCCCGCGCCCGACCGGCCGCAGCAGTTCCACCTGGACCTCACGGTCGAGGACCTCGACACGGCGGAGAAGGGCGTACTGGCCCTGGGCGCGAGGGTCCTCGACGCGGAGGACCGCTCGCGCACCTGGCGGGTCTACGCGGACCCGGCAGGGCACCCGTTCTGCCTGTGCGCCTGCTGAGTCCGCTTCCCTGCGCCCCCTCCGTCAGGTGTCGAGGCCTTCGATCCTCGCCGTCGACGGCGGGCGGCGCAGCGCGGCGGCCCGCGCCGCGAACTCCGTCTCGCGCAGCACGCGTTGGACGTTGCCCCACGTGAGCTGCGCCAGATCCGAGTCCGGCCAGCCCCGCGCGATCAGTTCCGCGATGAGGTGCGGATAGCGCGAGACGTCGGCGAGGCCTTCCGGGTGCACGGCTCCGGTGTCGTACGCGCCGGAGAGGCCGACGGACTGCGGGCCCGCCACCCGCCGCACATGGTCCAGATGGTCGGCGACATCGCCGAGTTCGGCTCCTGTGCGCTCCGCGGAGCACGGCACGAGGCACACGCCCCTGGCGGCGCCCAGTTCGGCGAGCAGGTCGTCGGGGACGTTGTCCGGGTGGCTGTTGAGGGCGTGGGCCCCGGAGTGGGTGAAGATCACCGGGGCCTTGGCGACGGCGAGGACCCGGCGGACCGTGCGCTCGGAGGCGCCGGTGAGGTCGGCGAGGACGCCGAGCCGGTTCATCTCGCGCACCACCTCCTCGCCGAACCGGGTCAGCCCCGCCTCCGTGGCCCAGGAGGTGCCGCTGAGCGCGAGCACGCGCAGGTCCAGCTTGTGCAGGGCGCGCAGCGTGGCGAGGGAGTCCCCGATGGCCGCGGCCGGGGCGGGTCCCATGAGGACGCCGATGCGGCCGTAGTCGCGGGCGTCGCACAGCTCGGAGGCGGAGCGGGCCGGGCGCAGGCCCTCGGGGTACTCGGCCACGACGTGCTTGGCGAGGTCGAGCTGTTCGAGGACCGCGGTGACGGGGTGTTCGGCGTGCGCCGTGCCGGGCAGCAGGCGCAGCGTCCACAGGAGGGAGCCGACGCCTCCGTCACGCAGCCGGGGGAGGTCGGTGTCGACGGAGCTCTCGCCCAGTTCGAGGTCGTACCAGGGCAGCGTGCGCAGCGTTGCGGGCAGACCGCAGTAGCCGTCGGCGACGGGGTGGTTCGCGAGGAGGGCACGGGCGCGGTCGAGCGGGTCGTCCGCGGGGGGCTGGGGAGCCTCCTGGATCGGTGGGGCGAGCTCGTCGGTCGGTGAGGTGAGCTCGTCGGTCGTCGGTGAGCTGAGCTCGTCGAGCTCACCTATCTCGGTGGCGGCGGTCAGTTCGGACTGCAGGTCTGCCATGGCAAAGCTCCGGGCATCGACGGTGTCGGCAGTAAAGATCACCGTCACACGGCATGGCCCGCACCCACCTGGTGGGCGGCGCGTTCGGGCGACACCGGGCGGCCCAAACCTCCGGAGCCGAAGAACTCCGGAGGTTCTTGCACAGGACTGCGGGCAGTCGAGCACGGCCGGCCGCTCAGCCGTCGAGCCAGGGCCCTCGAGCCCGGCCCCTGAGTCAGGCCGTTCAGCCGTCGAGCTGCTCCAGCGTCGCGTTCGACGGGCCGCGGCGGGACTGCTCGTCCCGGGCCACGTCCTCCGCCGCGCCGAGGACCCGTACCGCGTTCTGCCAGGTCAGCTTGGCGAGGTCGGGGGCCGACCAGCCGCGGTCGACGAGTTCCGCGATCAGGTTCGGGTAGCCCGAGACGTCGCCGAGGCCGTCCGGCAGGAACGCCGTGCCGTCGTAGTCGCCGCCGATGCCGATGTGGTCGACGCCGGCGACCTCACGCATGTGGTCGAGATGGTCGGCGACCGTGGAGACGGTCGCGACCGGGCGCGGGTGCGCCTCCTCGAACACGCGGTGGAGCTTCATCGCCTCCGGCGACGTGTCCAGGTGGTGGAAGCCGTGCGCGCGCAGATTGTCGTCCGCGGCGGCCGTCCAGTCGACGGCGGCCTGGAGGACGAACTTCGGCACGAACGTGGCCATCGCGACGCCGCCGTTCGCGGGCAGCCGCTCCAGGACGTCGTCCGGGATGTTGCGCGGGTGGTCGCACACGGCGCGCGAGGACGAGTGGGAGAAGATCACCGGCGCGACCGAGGTATCGAGCGCGGCCCGCATCGTGGTCGCCGCCACGTGCGAGAGGTCGACAAGCATGCCGGCCCGGTTCATCTCCCGTACGACCTCGTGGCCGAAGGGCGAGAGTCCGCCGACGCCCGGCTCGTCCGTCGCCGAGTCCGCCCACGCGATGTTGTCGTTGTGCGTGAGCGTCATGTAGCGCACGCCCAGCGTGTGCAGCGCGCGCAGCGTGGCCAGCGAGTTGTCGATGGAGTGGCCGCCCTCGGCGCCCATGAGGGACGCGATACGGCCTTCGGCGCGGGCGGCCTCCATGTCGGTGGCCGTCAGCGCGCGGCGCAGGTCGGCGGGGTAGCGCTCGATCAGCTGCTGGACGCAGTCGATCTGCTCCAGCGTCGCGCTGACCGCGTCGTCACCGGCCATGTCCGAGCGCACGTACACGGACCAGAACTGCGCGCCGACCCCGCCGGCCCGCAGCCGGGCCAGGTCGGTGTGCAGGTGCGCGCTCTGGTCGACGGCGATGTCCCGCGCGTCGATGTCGTACGCGACCTGCTCGCGCAGCGCCCACGGCAGGTCGTTGTGGCCGTCGACGACGGGGAAGTCGGCGAGTATCGCGCGGGCCCGCTCCAGGGAGGTGGTCATCGCGGTCACTTCCCGAAGCCGAAGCCGGACGCGCCGTCGACCTTGGCCCGCAGCCGCTTGCCCTTCTCCGTGGCCTGGTCGTTCAGCTCCTGCTGGAACTCCCGCATGCGGCCGAGGAGTTCCTCGTCGTGGGTGGCGAGGATGCGGGCCGCGAGGAGGCCCGCGTTGCGCGCGCCGCCGACGGAGACGGTGGCGACGGGGACGCCCGCGGGCATCTGCACGATGGACAGCAGGCTGTCCATGCCGTCGAGGTACTTCAGCGGGACCGGGACGCCGATGACGGGCAGCGGGGTCACGGAGGCGAGCATGCCCGGCAGGTGGGCCGCTCCCCCGGCGCCCGCGATGATCGCCTTGAGGCCGCGGCCGTCCGCGTGCTCGCCGTACGCGATCATTTCGCGCGGCATGCGGTGCGCGGAGACGACATCCACCTCGTAGGGGATCTCGAACTCGTCGAGAGCCTGGGCGGCGGCCTCCATGACGGGCCAGTCGGAGTCGGAACCCATGACAATGCCAACGACAGGGGACGTGCTCATTCGGTGATCGTTCCTCTGAGGTAGCCGGCTGCGTGACGGGCGCGCTCCAGCACGTCGTCCAGATCGTCGCCGTAGGTGTTGACGTGGCCGACCTTGCGTCCGGGCTTCACGTCCTTGCCGTACATGTGGATCTTCAGCTTCGGGTCGCGGGCCATGCAGTGCAGGTACGCGGAGTACATGTCCGGGTAGTCGCCGCCGAGGACGTTGCACATGACCGTCCAGGGGGCGCGCGGGCGCGGGTCGCCGAGGGGGAGGTCGAGGACGGCGCGGACGTGGTTCGCGAACTGCGAGGTCACGGCCCCGTCCTGGGTCCAGTGGCCGGAGTTGTGCGGGCGCATCGCCAGTTCGTTGACCAGGATGCCGGGAGTCCCGTCGGGTCCACGGGTCTCGAAGAGCTCGACCGCGAGGTGCCCGACGACACCGAGCTCCTTCGCGATCCGCAGGGCCAGTTCCTCCGCACGCAGGGCGAGGCCCTCGTCGAGACCGGGGGCGGGCGCGATCACCGTGTCGCACACGCCGTCGACCTGCTGGGACTCGACGACGGGGTAGGCCACGGCCTGGCCGTGCGGGGAGCGGACGACATTGGCCGCGAGCTCCCGTACGAAGTCGACCTTCTCCTCCGCGAGGACGGGGACGCCGGCCTTGAAGGGCTCGGCAGCGTCCTCCAGGGACCGTACGAACCACACCCCCTTCCCGTCGTAGCCACCGCGCACCGTCTTGAGGATCACGGGGAAACCGTCACTGGCGGAATCGCCGTCAGCGGCGCCCTCCGCCGCGAAGGCCGCCACGTCGGCGGGATCCTTCACGAGGCGGTGGCGCGGGCAGGGAACGCCGATCTGTATGAGCTTCGCGCGCATCACACCCTTGTCCTGGGCGTGCACCAGCGCCTCGGGTCCTGGGCGCACGGGGATACCGTCCGCCTCCAGGGCCCGCAGGTGCTCCGTGGGCACGTGCTCGTGATCGAAGGTGATCACGTCACAGCCCCGCGCGAAGTCACGCAGCGTGTCCAGGTCGCGGTAGTCGCCGATGACGACATCGCTGACCACCTGAGCCGCGGAATCCTGAGGAGTGTCACTGAGGAGCTTGAACTTGATGCCGAGCGGGATGCCCGCCTCGTGTGTCATACGAGCGAGCTGCCCCCCGCCGACCATGCCGACTACCGGGAACGTCACACCCCCAGGGTATCGGCCGCCCCGCGATGCCTGGTTTAGGCGTCCCCAGGCGCCCGACCTGCCGTCTGGTTAGCATGACCGAGTCGATATATCGGAACTACGGGGGCTGGGGCGAGCACGATGAACGGACCTGCCGCATGGCGTGCGCGACTCGACCAGCTGGGCCGCGAGGTCGCCAAGTTCGGCGCCGTGGGCGCGCTCGGAACCCTCGTGAACTTCGGCGTCTCCAACTTTCTGTGGCACACCACGAACCTTCAGGCCGTGCGGGCGAACATCGTCGCCACGGTCATCGCCATCGCGTTCAACTACGTGGGGTTCCGCTACTTCACCTACCGTGACCGCGACAAGAGCGGCCGGACGCGGGAGCTGACGCTGTTCCTGGCGTTCAGCGCGGTCGGCCTGGTGATCGAGAACGGCGTCCTGTACATGGCGATCTACGGCTTCGGCTGGGACAGCTCGCTGCAGCGCAACGTCTTCAAGGTCGTCGGCATCGGTATCGCGACCCTGTTCCGGTTCTGGTCGTACCGCACGTGGGTCTTCAAGACGCTGCCCGGCCGCAAGACCGCCGCCGGCGCTGAATCGTTCCTGGGGGAGTCCCAGGACGGGCGGGACGGGCGGGACGGGCGCGAGGACCGCCGCTCCGACGTACAGCGCACCCACCGCTGACCGAGCCGGGGCCGCTCACCGGCCGGTCCGCTAGCGGACCGTCTCCGTCTCCTCACCGGGCGACGCCTTCTTCAGCGGCGTACGCGACAGGAACAGGCCGAACACCGGCGGGTTCGTCTGGAGCATCTCCAGGCGGCCGCCGTCCGCCTCGGCCAGGTCGCGGGCGACCGCGAGGCCGATACCCGTCGAGTTGCGGCCGCTGATGGTCCGCTCGAAGATCCGCGCACCCAGGTCGGCCGGCACCCCGGGCCCCTCGTCCGTGACCTCGACGACGGCCTGGTTGCCGGTGACACGGGTGCGCAGCGCGACCGTGCCGCCGCCGTGCATGAGGGAGTTCTCGATCAGCGCGGCGAGCACCTGGGCGACGGCGCCCGGCGTGCCCACGGCCTTCAGATGCCGCTTGCCCGAGGAGACGATGGCGCGGCCCGCGCTGCGGTAGGCGGGGCGCCACTCCTCCAGCTGCTGCTTGATGACCTCGTCGAGGTCGAAGGAGACCGCGGACCCCGTACGCGGGTCGCGCGAGTTGGTGAGCAGCCGCTCCACGACGTCCGTGAGCCGCTCGACCTGCGCGAGCGCGATCGTCGCCTCCTCCTTCACCGTGTTCAGGTCATCGGTGACGGTGATCTCCTCCAGGCGCATGGAGAGCGCCGTGAGGGGCGTACGGAGCTGGTGCGAGGCGTCGGCCGCCAGGCGCCGCTCGGCGGTCAGCATGCGGGCGATCCGCTCCGCGCTGGAGTCGAGGACGTCGGCGACCCGGTCCAGCTCGGCCACCCCGTAGCGGCGGTGACGCGGACGGGGGTCGCCCGAGCCGAGGCGCTCCGCGGTGGAGGCGAGGTCGGTCAGCGGGGACGTGAGCCGGTTGGCCTGGCGTACGGCGAGCAGGACCGCGGCGACGACGGCGAGCAGCGCCACTCCGGCGATGATCAGCAGGGTGCGGCCGACCTCGCGGGTGACGGAGGAGCGGGGCTCCTCGACGGTGACCGTCTCGCCCTTCTCGCCCTTGGCGGTGGCCTGGATGACGTCCCCTGCGGGGCGCTTCCCGATCTGGATGGGGGCGCGCCCCGGCAGCTCGATCCTGGCGTACCGGTCGGGGCCGACCTGGTTCTCCAGGATCGCGCCGCTGACCTGTTCGTCACCGAGGAGCCGGCTGTCGACGATGCTGACGAGCCGGACCGCCTCGGAGTCCACCCGCTCCTGGGCGCTGTTGGTGATCGTGCGGGTCTCGACGATGACGAGCGAGACCCCGAAGACAGCGATCACGACGAGCACGACGGCGAGCGTGGAGTTGATCAGACGGCGGCGCATAGCTGTACCAGTACGTCAGCTCTTCTCGAAACGGAAGCCGACGCCGCGCACGGTGGCGATGTAGCGCGGGTTGGCGGCGTCGTCACCGAGCTTCTTGCGCAGCCAGGAGATGTGCATGTCGAGGGTCTTCGTCGACGACCACCAGGTGGTGTCCCAGACCTCGCGCATCAGCTGGTCGCGGGTGACGACGCGGCCGGCGTCGCGCACCAGGACCCGCAGCAGGTCGAACTCCTTGGCGGTGAGCTGGAGTTCCTCGTCGCCCATCCACGCGCGGTGCGACTCGACGTCGATGCGGACGCCGTGTGTGGCGGGCGGCTGCTGGGGCTCGGCGGCGCCGCGCCGCAGCAGGGCCCGTACGCGGGCGAGGAGTTCGGCGAGGCGGAACGGCTTGGTGACGTAGTCGTCGGCGCCGGCGTCCAGGCCGACGACGGTGTCCACCTCGTCGGCGCGGGCGGTCAGGATGAGGACGGGCACCGTGTGGCCCTCGGCGCGCATGCGCCGGGCGACCTCCAGGCCGTCCATGCCGGGCAGCCCCAGGTCGAGTACGACGAGGTCGATGTTGCCCTGCAGTCCCGCGTCGAGCGCGGTCGGGCCGTCCTCACGCACTTCGACCTCGTAACCCTCCCTGCGCAGGGCACGGGCCAGCGGCTCCGAGATGGACGCGTCGTCCTCGGCGAGCAGTACACGGGTCATGCAGTGATGGTAGTCCGCGCCGGACGGCGGCCGGGGGGCGATCCACCAGGGCAGCGACCCGGCCGGGCGGGCCTACGCCTGTGGGATGAGAACCTGGATGACACCTTCGAATGCGCGCGAACGGTTCCGTCAGGGCCTGTGATCCATCTCTCAAGTCCTTCCATATGCCGCACTGTCGTGTCGTATGGTGACTGAACGCCTGATGCACTAATGAAGGCCTTTGAGCGCACCGCGCTGCGAAGGTCTCTTTCATGTGCGAGCTGGTCACCACCAGCTTTGAAGGAATGACCTGTGGGCCGGACCCCGGACGCGAAGACGCGCACGGGGTGTGGATCCCGGGACAGCCGTACCTGGTCTCCGTATGCGTCTTCGCACGCGGCGGCGATCCCCCGTGGGCGTGGGGAGGAGGACGGCAGGTCCCGGTGCCGGCCACCCCCACTGGCCGCGCGGTCACCCACGACCCGCGACCCGTACCAGCAAGGAACTTCCATGGCGACCAGCCTGACGAAGGAATCCACCGGGGCACCCTCCGGCGGCAAGACCTTCTTCGGCCACCCTCGCGGCCTGGCCACTTTGTTCATGACCGAGATGTGGGAGCGTTTCTCCTACTACGGCATGCGCGCCCTGCTCCCGCTGTACCTGGTGGCGCCCGAGGGCCTCGGCCTCGACGCGGGCACGGCCATCGCCATCTACTCCGTCTACGTCTCGACGGTGTACCTGCTCGCCATGCCCGGCGGCTGGTTCGGCGACCGCGTGTGGGGACCGCGCAAGACGACCGCGATCGCCGGTGCGGTGATCATGGTTGGTCACCTGCTGCTGGCCGTCCCCTCGAACGGCATCTTCTACGTCGGTCTGCTCTTCGTGGCGGTCGGTTCGGGTCTGCTGAAGTCCAACATCTCGACGATGGTCGGCCACCTCTACAACGGCCCGGACGACCCGCGCCGTGACGGCGGCTTCACCGTCTTCTACATGGGCATCAACCTCGGCGCGTTCGCCGCGCCGCTGGTCATCGGCACCGTCGGCCAGAACGTGAACTGGCACCTCGGCTTCGCGCTCGCCGCGGTCGGCATGGCGATCGGCCTCGGCCAGTTCCTGCTCGGCACCCGCCACCTGTCGGAGCAGTCCTCCGTCGTCCCGAAGCCGCTGGACGCCGCCGAGCGCGCCGCGACGCTGAAGAAGTCGATGATCTGGCTGCTCGTCGCCGTCGTCTTCTACGGCATCGTCGTGGGCACCGGCACGTACACCCTGAACTGGGTGATGGTCCCGCTCATGGTGATCGGCCTGGTCGTCCCGATCATGGTCCTCGGCCGCATCAAGCGCGACAAGGAACTGACGAAGACCGAGCAGTCGAAGGTCTCCGGCTACATCTGGTTCTTCGCCGCCGCCGCCGTCTTCTGGATGATCTACGACCAGGGCGGCTCGACCCTGTCGATCTTCGCCGACAGCCACGCCAATACGAGCGTCTTCGGCTGGGACTTCCCGGTCTCCTGGTTCCAGTCCGTGAACCCGGTGATCATCATGGCGCTGGCCCCGGTCGCCGCCATGATCTGGCTGGCGCTGGCCCGCAAGGGCAAGGAGCCGAGCACGGTCACCAAGTTCTCGCTCGGCCTGGCCCTCGTCGGCATCTCCTTCTTCGTCTTCCTGCTGCCGCTGACGGCCGCGGGCGACGGCAAGGTCAGCCCCTGGTGGCTCGTCCTGATCTACTTCGTCCAGACGGTCGGCGAGCTGGCCCTCTCCCCGGTCGGCCTCTCGGTGACCACCAAGATGGCCCCGGCGAAGTACGGCTCCCAGATGATGGGTGTCTGGTTCCTCGCGGTGACGGCGGGCGACGCGGTGACGGGCCTGCTCTCGACGGCCGGCGTCGACCTCAACGGCACGGGCGTCGTGGCCCTGGAAGCCGCACTCGCGGTGATCGCGGGCGGCGCGGTGTTCATGTACCGCAAGCAGGTCAAGGAGCTCATGGGCGACGTGCGCTAGTCGCACCCGCTCGGCCGCACACGTACGAAGGGCCGTCCCACCGAATCCGGTGGGACGGCCCTTCGGCGTTTCCCGGTGCCGCGTACGTACGCGGCGCCGATTGAGGGCGGACCCCTCAGCTCACCCCACCCGGCGTCGCTTCGGCAGGAACGTGAAGACCGCTCCGCCCAGCAGGATCACCGTGCCCGCGACCAGGCCGAGGGCGCGCAGGATGCCGTCGTTCGACGAGCCCGTCTCCGCCAGGCCGCCGGAGGTGTCCGAGCCGCCCGCCGACCCGCCGGCCGACCCGGAGCCGCCCGCCGCGCCGCCCGGCTGGGCCGCCGTGTCGATCTCCAGGGAGACCTCCGTCTTCGACGGGGTGCACGTCGTCGTCGTGCCCAGGGCCTTCACCGTGAGCACTCCGGGCGACAGGGTCGACTTGCCGTCGGCGCCCGGCTTGTACGTACCCGTCAGGTCCGGGATGTTGATGGGCGCACCGGACTTGATGGGCTCCTTGTTCGTGGGGCCCTCCACGTGGACCGTGCCCTTGTCGGCGCCGCCCAGGGTGACCTCCATCGACGGCTTGACCGAGTCGGCGGGGATGTCCGCCGGGCTGTCCATGACGGACTTCTTGAACTGGACCGTCAGGCCGTAGTTCCCGCCGTCCTTCTTGGCGTTGATCTGCACCGGCGAGGTGGCGTCCTTGTCGCCGATGGGGGTCTTGCACTTGTAGGGGATCTGGACTTCCTTGCCGGTGAAGTCGCTCTGCCCGCCGCCGCTGCCACCCGTGTCGCTGCCGCCGGTGTCGCTGCCGCCCGTACCGGTGGAGCCGCCACCGCTGGTGCCGCCCGTCGGCAGACCCGTCGGGAGCCCGGTGGGCAGACCCGTCGGGAGACCTGTGGGCAGGCCGCCCGTCGTGGCGCCGCCCCCGTCGGTGACCTTGATGGTCGCGCCGGGCTTGACGGCCTCCTTGGGCGAGCACTTGGTGTCCGTCGAGATCGGCTTGCTGACGTTGATGTTGTACTTGTCCGGGGTCAGCGTCACCTCGCCGGGCGCCGTCAGCTTGATCTTGCCCTTCATGTCGGACAGGACCATGGGGCTGTTCTTCTTGATCGGCGGATTGGTGCGGGTGCCCTCCACCGACAGGTCCGCGGTCTGCGCGCCGCCCACCTTCACGGTGCCGGTCGGCAGGACCGTGTCCTTGTCGAGGTCGAGGACATCGGGGTTGCTGGACGCGGCCTGGGTCGTCTTCCAGACGACCTCCACCTCGTCCCCCACCTTCGCCTCGGCGGGCGCCGTGATCTCCACCTTGGTCGTGCCCTCCACGGCGGGCAGGCCGGAGATGGCGGGCGGGATGCACTCGGTCTTGTACGCGACCTCGGCGGCCTGTGCCGGTGCGGCGGCGAGCAGGAGGCCCGCACCGCCCAGCATCAGGGCGACGCCGGCCGCGCTCACTCTCCGTTGGGTGCTCACGTGTTTCCCTTCGTTGTCGGGCTGTTGTCTGACGGTGCGGAGAGCTGACCGGCCGGTGCGCCCGGATCCGTGTCCGGGGTGAACCAGGGCAGGGCCGTAGAAGTGGAAGTAGAAGCAGTAGAAGAAGAAGCCTTGGTGGGGCCGGAAGCCTTTTCCGTGGAGCGGCGGGGCGACGGTTCCGGGAGGGTCAACTTCGGCAGCCGCGCCGTCACTTCGGACAGGCGCAGCCCGCCGCGGTGACGTCCCGCCCCGCCGGACCGCCGGGGCCGTACGCGGTCCACGACCGCCATCCCGATCCGGAACACCGCCGCCGGGATCACGACGCAGAGCAGGATCCAGAAGAGGGTGACCCCCCAGGGACGGCCCACGCCCCACGGCTGTTCGGCCAGGACCTTGCCGCCGAACTTGAGTGAGACGAGGTAGTTGCCGTGCGCGCCCGAGGTGAGTTCGACGGGCAGCTTGATCTGCGCCTTGCGGCCGGGGGCGATCGTGCCGCGCCACTGCTGGTCCTCCCACTGCGGGGCGAACACCCCGTGGGAGGTGCCGACCTGGAAGACCGGGTCCTTGAGGGGGGCCGAGCCTACGTTGCCGACGGTGAAGACGAACGTGCGTGACGCCGGGGCGCCGAACCAGGTCAGGACGCCGCTCGACCCGTCGAGCCGGGTGTCGGTCAGGACGGACAGCTTCCCGGTGCCCGCCTGCGCGGGGAGCGCCTTGACGGGATGGCCCGCGACCTTGAGCACCGCGTCCGCCTGCGCTTTGTCGCCGGTGACGGTCGCGACGTGGACGACGCACGGGCAGGGCACGGGCGGCTCGGCGACCGGGAGCTTCTTGCTGAAGGAGCCGTCGGACCCGGTGGTGACGGCCCGGCCGTCGGCGTTGGCGCAGGAGTTGGTGCCGCCGATGACTCCCTTGCCGGGTTCGGACTGGCCGCAGATGAGCATCATGAGCAGCGTCTTCGAACGCCACCCCGATCCGCTGACGGTGATCGAACCGCCGGTCCCCGCCTGGGACTTGGAGAGCGTGACGGCCGGCCCTTCGGCGGCGGAGACGGCCTGCTGCGGCAGGGCGGCGAGGCCGAGCGCGGTGACCAGGACGAGCGCTGCCGCCCACAGCCGGGGCCCGCAGCGGTGGCGGCGGTTCATGACCAACTCCCTTGGATCTCTGAAATCTCTGGGATCTCTGGGGTCTTCTCGGAGGGCTCTGGGGTCTGCTCTGGGTTCCCGCGGTCCCGGGGGTTCCCCTGGCCCGGGGGGTTTCCCCCGTCCCCGTCCCTCTCCCCCGCCCGCCGTCGTCGGCGTACGAGCCAGAAGGCCCCGGCCCCGGCGGCCAGCAGAGCGGCTCCCGCCCCCGCGACGCCGCCCCACGGCACGAACCGCTTCGTCGCCGTCGCCTCGTCGTGGGCGCCGCCCCCGGCCGTGACCGTGAGCCGTACCCGGACCGAGTCGAGGGCGGGGGTGTTCGTCCAGGGCTCGCTGAGGGTGACGCGGCGGCCGGGCAGCAGCTCGACCGGCAGGGTGCGCGGGCGCCGGTCGAGGGCCCGGCCGAGTACGCCGTCGGCGCGCACGGCCAGCTTGGGCGTCAGAACGGTGTTGCCGCGGTTGACGAGGTCGTACGAGATCCGTCCGCCGGTGACCCGGACCCGCTCGACGGTGAGCGCCGAGAGGGTGGGGCCGCTGACCCGCAGGTGGATGCTGACTCCGGAGTCGCGGCCGTTCGCGCTGGCCACGACGGCGCCCGGGTGGTCGCCGGGTGTGGCGTCGGCCGGGACGGTGACGGTGAAGGGGACCTCGGCGCGGGTGCGCGCCGGGACCTTCACCTCGCGCCGGGCGAAGGTGATCCACGCGCCCGTGTCGGTCGACTTCGTGCGCAGGGAGAGGGCGCCGGTGCCGGTGTTGTCGGCGTCGGCGCCGCGCAGCCGTACGGTCAGGGGGCTGTCGCCGGGGTTGGTGACGGCCACCTTGTCCTGGAGCACGGTGCCGGGCACCCCCTCCGCGTAGAAGTAGGGGCGGCCGTCCTGCGCGGGCCTGGTGCCGCCGCCGGCGGACGGGGTGACGGACCAGGCGGGCGCCGTGGCAGCCGCGGCCACCGGGGCCGCCCCTGCCACTGCGGCCAGCAGGACGGCGGCCCCGCACAGCGCGCGCAGGCGGGCGCGGGCCCGGGGAGGGGACGGCATCGGCGGCTCCAGGTCATCGCGTACGGGTGTCGGACGGGCACGGCCGCCCAGGGTCTTCCGTTTGGACAGGCCGGATCAGGGAGCGGGGTCTGGCGCCGTGCATCGCAAGGCGGAAGAGGGAGTCGACGCGGATCGTCGGGGACCGACACGCCGCGAGGTGCGGCGCCAGACCCCGCGAGCCCGGCCTGATCCAAACGAGAGGCCCTAGGTCAGCGCGCCGCCTGGTTGCGCCGCGTCAGCCACAGCACGCCCGCCGCGCCCGCGAGCAGCACCGTGCCGCCGAGGGTGCCGAGCGCGATCGCGGAGTCCTCGGGTCCCGTCTGCGGCAGTTCGCCGCCGGACGGGGCACTCGCGGAGCCGCCCGCCGTACCGCCTGTCGAGCCGCCCGAAGTGCCGCCGCCCCCGGCCGACTTGACGTCCAGCGTCAGTGACGGCTTCGGGCTGTTCGCGGGTGTGCACGTCGTCGTGGTGCCGAGTGCCTTGATGGTGAGGACACCGGCGGTGAAGGTGACCTTGCCGCTCTTCGCCGGCGTGTAGGTGCCCGACAGATCGCTGATCTTGATGGGGGTGTTGGCGGGGATCGCCTCCGCGTTCGGCGGTCCTGACACCGGCAGGGAGCCGGTTTCCGCACCGCCCAGCTTGATGACGGCGCTGGGCTTCATCGCGCCCTTGCCGAGCTCCACCGGGCTGGACGAGACGCCCTTCTGGAAGGACATGGTGATCTTGTAGCCGCTGCCACTCTTGACACCCTTGATGTCGATCGGGGAGACCGCTCCCTTGTTCCCGATCGGCGTCTTGCACTGGTAGTTGACGTCCTGCACATCGGCCTGGGCTGCGGGGGCGGCCATCAGCACCCCGGAGCCGGCCAGGGCCGCGGCCAGCGCGAGCGCTGCCGTTCGCTTCTGGTACGTCCGGTACGACACCTCGAGTTCCCCTCATGCCGGGAGTTCCTGAGTTGCACGCGCCAAGTTACTGACGGCACATCAGATTGGGCGCTCAAGGTACGCCGGGGACCTTGTCGAGGGAAGACATAAGTGCGCGCCGGATCCGATGGGATCCGGCGCGTGCGAAGAGATGTGCGAACCCGGGGTAACCCCAAGCCCCCCAAGGCCTCCGGTCAGGCGGGCGCTCCGACTTCGGCCCAGACGGTCTTGCCGGGGACGCCCGTGGTCCTGACGACTCCCCAGTCCATGCACAGGCGCTGCACGATGAACATCCCGTGCCCGCCGGGCCGGCCGGCGCGGTGCGGGGTCCGGGGCGCGGGCTGCCCGGCCCCCCGGTCGGAGACCTCGATACGCAGCACCTTGCTGTCGCAGGAGATGCGCAGCTCGTCGGGGCCCTCGGCGTGCAGGCAGGCATTGGTGACCAGCTCGGAGACGACGAGCAGGACGTCCTCGGCGGCGGCCCGCCGGTCGGCGGTGCCCGCCGGCATCCAGCCCCAGGCGTGCAGCGCCTCGCGGGCGAAGTCACGGGACAGGGGGACGATGCCGACCGCCCCGACCAGGTTCAGCGTGCGGCTCTGGTGCCCGGCTGTCCGCCCGACGTCGGCGGGGGACAGACCTGGCGTGCCACCGGTATCGCCGGTGGCTTCCGGCTCCGGGCCGCGGTCGCCCGGCGAGTAAGGCCGGGTGGTGCTCATCAGCACTTCACCTCACCGAGACTCTTGACGTGTGATGTGTGGAAAAGATTCGCCGTGGAGGCGTGGTCCGGGGTGGGACCCAGCTTGTCTCCTGCCCGACCGATCCGTGAGAACACCCACTTCTTCGGCATGGCTGGTGTGACGCTGGTAACGTCTCGATCACGTAGAGACAACTGACGCGTAACTTCCGTGCTTCACCTGCGTACGCGCCCTGTCAGTCGTCGAGAGCCGCGTCGAGCGACTCATGGACGGTGAAGACGGCTTCCGCGCCGGTGATCTCGAAGACCCGGGCCACCACGGGCAGCATCCCGGCCAGATGGACTCCGCCTCCGGCGGCCTCCGCCTTGAGGCGGGCACCGAGCAGCACATTGAGCCCGGTCGAATCACAGAACTCGAGCCGTGAGCAGTCGATCACCAGCCGTGACAATCCGGCGGTGAGGCAGCTCTCCAGGGGTTCTCGCAATAGATCGGCGGTGTGGTGGTCCAGCTCACCCACCGGAGTCACGACGGCGCTGACGCCCTCTTCCCGCACCTCGACCAGAAGCCGGCCCCGATGCGCGCTGCCGACTGTCCCGCGGTCCATGACGTCTCTCTCTTCCGAGTCTTCTCGATCGCCGTGGCTGTTCATTGACGCCCCCGAACACTACGCCTTTGCTACGCCCTCCGGTACCCGAACAACCCCTAGGAATCGGACATTTAGCCACATAACGCACTTGCGGGCAAGGCGTAAAAGCGGGTAGGCCTAGTAAGGACAGCTATCGACCACGGCCGGCTACGGAGGCGCCGCACACCGCAGTGCACGTATTGGCATCGGCAGCCATATGCCGAGAACGATGGAGGACATCATGTCACCCCGGCTCGACGAATCGCGTACTGACCAGGCGTCGACGTCGACACCCCCACCGGAACACGAGGCCTTCGACAACCTGGCCGGCCTGCCGGAGATCCCGCCTTTCGACGAGGTGGCTCCCCGGGATGCACGGGCTCTGTCCAAAACGCTCTTCGAGCGGCTGGAGTCCATCGAAGAGGGCACCCACGAGTATTCGTATGTCCGTAACACGCTGGTTGAACTCAATCTCGCCCTGGTGAAGTTCGCGGCGTCCCGGTTCCGCTCCCGCAGCGAACCGATGGAGGACATCATCCAGGTCGGCACGATCGGCCTGATCAAGGCGATCGACCGCTTCGAGCTGAGCCGTGGCGTCGAGTTCCCGACGTTCGCGATGCCGACCATCGTCGGCGAGATCAAGCGCTTCTTCCGTGACACGTCCTGGTCCGTCCGCGTTCCGCGGCGGCTCCAGGAGCTTCGTCTCGACCTTGCCAAGGCGGGCGACGAACTCGCCCAGCAGTTCGACCGCGCACCGACGGTGGGCGAGCTCGCCGAGCGCCTGGGCATCACGAACGACGAGGTCGTCGAGGGCATGGCCGCCTCCAACGCCTACACGGCCAGCTCCCTGGACGCGCAGCCCGAGGAGGACGACTCCGAGGGCGCGCTCGCGGACCGCATCGGGTACGAGGACCACGGGCTCGAGGGCATCGAGTACGTCGAGTCCCTGAAGCCCCTGATCGCCGAACTCCCGTCCCGGGACCGGAAGATCCTCTCCCTGCGCTTCGTCGCCAACATGACGCAGTCGGAGATCGGCGAGGAGCTGGGCATCTCCCAGATGCACGTGTCCCGGCTGCTCTCGCGGACGCTGGTGCGCCTGCGCAAGGGCCTCACGCTGGAGGAATAGCCGTCCCGCCGGCCGACCGACCTCCGCCGCCTCCGCGCACTCGGCGCGGCGGCGGCGTGTGTGTTCTCACACGTGTTCTCAGGCGGCGTGGGTGCCCGGTCAGGCGGCGCGCACGCCGCGCCGCCAGACCGACGACACCAGCGGTACGCCCGGCCGGTACGCCAGGTGGACGTGGCTCGGCGCGTCGAGCAGGGCCAGGTCCGCGTACGCCCCCGGCGTCACGCGGCCGATGTCGTCGCGGCGCAGCGCCCGCGCGCCGCCCGCCGTCGCGGCCCAGATCGCCTCGTCCGGCGTCATCCCCATGTCCCGTACGGCCAGGGCGATGCAGAACGGCACCGAGGACGTGAAGGACGAGCCCGGGTTGCAGTCCGTGGACAACGCCACGGTCGCGCCCGCGTCCAGGAGACGGCGGGCGTCGGGCCACTCGGCGCGCGTCGAGAACTCCGCGCCCGGCAGCAGCGTGGCGACCGTGCCGCTGTTCGCGAGGGCGTCGACGTCCGCGTCCGTGAGGTGCGTGCAGTGGTCGGCGCTCGCCGCGTCGAGTTCTACGGCGAGCTGGACCCCGGGCCCGTAGCTGAGCTGGTTCGCGTGGACGCGGGGGTGCAGGCCGCGGGCCTTGCCGGCGTTGAGGATCGCGCGGGCCTGGTCGCCGTCGAAGGCGCCCTTCTCGCAGAAGACGTCGATCCAGCGGGCGTGCGGGGCGCAGGCGTCCAGCATCTCGCCGGTCACGAGCGCGACGTAGGCGGCCGGGTCGTCCGCGTAGTCCGGCGACACGATGTGCGCGCCGAGGTAGGTGACCTCGTCGGTGTGGCGCGCCGCGATGCGCAGCGCCCTCGCCTCGTCCTCGACGGTCAGCCCGTAGCCCGACTTCGTCTCGAAGGTCGTCGTGCCCTGGCGCAGCGCCTCGGCCAGGTAGTGGGTGAGGTTCGCCTCCAGCTCCGCGTCGGTGGCGGCACGGGTGGCCGCGACGGTCGTACGGATGCCTCCGGCGGAGTAACTGCGGCCCGACATGCGGGCGTTGAACTCCTGGGTGCGGTCGCCCGCGAACACCAGGTGGGAGTGGGAGTCGACGAAGCCGGGGATGGCGGCGCGGCCCTCGGCGTCGTGGGTGGCGTCGGCCGACGGGGCCTCGGCGGTGGGGCCCACCCAGGCGACGCGGTCGCCTGCGATGACGACGGCGGCGTTCTCGACGAGACCGAGAGGGCTGTCGCCCTGGGCCGGGTCGTTGGTGACCAGGGAGCCGATGTTGGTGATGACGGTGGTGGTCATGGTTCCTCTCCGCGGGTGGGGAATCCTCGAACGCCGGTCGGGCTGATGTTTCAGCCCGACCGGCGTTCGAGGACATTCGGGAAGGGGCGGGCTGGGGGTGGAGGACAGCTTTACCCCCGCAGCGCCCCGATCGCCTCGGCCAGTGCCCCCGCGACGTCCCCGACCAGCTCGTGCTGCCCGTCACGGACCACGTGACGGCCACCCACGACCGTGTGCCGCACGTCCGCCGCCGATGCCGCGAACACCGCCGTCTCCGCGCCGAGCCGCGGCAGCGGGCCCGCCGTGCGTACGGAGTCCAGCGCGACCGTCGTGAGGTCGGCGAGCGCCCCGCGTTCGATCCGTCCGGCGTCGGTCCAGCCGAGCGCCGCGTGCCCGTCGGCCGTGGCGGCGCGCAGCAGGGCCGACGCCGTCCAGTGACCCCGGGTGCGCGTGCGCAGCCGCTCGTTCAGTTCCATCGCCCGCGCCTCTTCGAAGAGGTCGATGACGGCGTGACTGTCCGAGCCGAGGGAGAGCGGTGAGCCCGCCTTCTGGAGGGCGACGGCGGGGCCGATGCCGTCGGCCAGGTCGCGTTCCGTGGTGGGGCACATGCACGTGCCCGTGCCGGAGCCGCCGAGCAGGGCGATGTCCTCGTCGGTGAGGTGCGTGTTGTGGACGCCCGTGGTGTGCGGGCCGAGCACACCGTGGTCGGCGAGGAGCCGGGTCGGCGTGCAGCCGTGCGCGGCCAGGCACGCGTCGTTCTCCGCGGTCTGCTCGGAGAGGTGGACGTGCAGGGGCGCGCCGCGCGTGCTCGCCCACTCGGCGACCGTGCCGAGCTGGTCCGCGGGGACGGCCCGCACGGAGTGGATCGCCGCGCCGATCCGCGCGTGGTCGCGGTCCTTGAGGAGCGTGGCCCGCTCGGCCCACGCCTCGGTGGTGCCGTCGGAGAAGCGCCGCTGGTGGCGGTCGGGCTCCTTGCCGAAGCCGGAGGAGACGTACGCCGTGTCGAGGAGTGTGATGCGGATGCCGGCCTCGGCGGCGGCCGCGATCAGGGCCTCGCCCATCGCGTTGGGGTCGTCGTACGCGGTGCCGCCCGGCGCGTGGTGCAGATAGTGGAACTCGCCGACGGTGGTGATCCCGGCGAGCGCCATCTCCGCGTACACCGCCCTGGCGAGCGCGTGGTACGTGTCCGGGGTCAGCCGGTCGGCGACCGCGTACATCACCTCGCGCCACGTCCAGAACGTGCCCGAGCCCACCTGGACGGTGGAGCGCAGGGCGCGGTGGAAGGCGTGGCTGTGGGCGTCGGCCAGGCCGGGGACGGTCAGGCCGCGCAGGACGCTCGCGCCGGGGGGCGGGGTGTCGACGCCGGTGCGCACGTCCGCGATGCGGCCGTCCTGCGACACCTCGACGATCACGCCCGGCTCGACCTCCGGGTCGAGCCAGGCATGTTCCAGCCAGTACGTCACCTGCACGCCAAGCCCTCCAGTACATCGGCGAGTGCGCTCACTCCGGCGAGGCAGTCGTCCTCCGCGGCGTGTTCGGCCGGGGAGTGCGAGACGCCCGTGGGGTTGCGCACGAACAGCATGGCGGTCGGCACGGAGTCCGCGAGGATTCCGGCGTCGTGTCCCGCGCCGGTGCCGAGCACGGGGACGGTGAGCTGGTCGTCGGTGCCGAGGATGCGGCCGAGTTCGTCGCGCAGCGCGTGGTCGAACTCGACGACGGGCGTGAACGACTCGCGCACCGTCTCCAGGTCGATGCCGTGCGCGTCGGCGTACTCGCGGGCCGCCTTCTCGACGGCCGTGACGACCGTGTCGAGGGTCTGCTGGTCGGCGGCGCGGGAGTCGAGCCAGCCGCGCACCAGGGACGGGATGGCGTTGACGCCGTTCGGCTCGACGGAGATCTTGCCGAACGTGGCGACGGCGCCCGCGAGTTCCGCCTCGCGGCGGGCGGCGAGGACGGTCTGCGCGTACGACAGCATCGGGTCGCGGCGGTCGACGAGTCGGGTGGTTCCCGCGTGGTTGGCCTCGCCGCGGAAGTCGAAGCGCCAGCGGCCGTGCGGCCAGATGGCGCTCGCGATGCCCACGGCGTCGCCGGACAGGTCCAGGGCGCGGCCCTGTTCCACGTGCAGCTCGACGAACGCGCCGATGCGCGCGAGCCGCTCGGGGTCGGGACCGATCGCCTCCGGGTCGTAGCCCGCCCGCTCCATGGCCTGCGGGAGGCTGACGCCGTCCCCGTCGCGCAGCCGCGCCGCCTGCTCGGGGGTGAGCTTGCCCGCGGTGAGGCGGGAGCCGACGCAGGCCAGGCCGAACCGGGCGCCCTCCTCGTCACCGAAGTTGGTGAGCGCGAGAGGCCGGGTGAACTCCGCTCCCCTGCGGCGGAGTTCGTCGAGTGCGGCGAAGGACGACACGACCCCGAGGGGCCCGTCGAACGCGCCGCCGTCCGGTACGGAGTCCAGGTGGGAGCCCGTGACGACGGCGTCCCCCGCGGCGGGGTCGCCGAGCCAGGCCCACTGGTTGCCGTTGCGGTCGAGTTCGTAGGTCAGGCCGCGGGACTCGGCCTGCGCCTCGAACCACGCCCGGCAGTCGGTGTCGGCGGCGGTCCAGGCGTAGCGGCGGTAGCCGCCGCTCTCGTCGTTGCGGCCGATGGGCGCGAGGTCGCGCCACATCTCGCCGAAGGAAGCAGTCGTCACGCGTCGTCACCCTCGCGCATCGGCACGCGCACCCCGCGCTCGGCCGCGACGTCGGCCGCGTGCTCGTAGCCCGCGTCGACGTGGCGGATGACGCCCGTCGCCGGGTCGTTGGTGAGGACGCGCTCGATCTTCTGCGCGGCCAGCTCGGTGCCGTCGGCGACGCAGACCTGGCCGGCGTGGATGGAGCGGCCCATGCCGACGCCGCCGCCGTGGTGGATCGAGACCCAGGAGGCGCCGGAGGCCGTGTTGACCAGGGCGTTGAGCAGCGGCCAGTCGGCGATGGCGTCGGAGCCGTCCTTCATGGCCTCGGTCTCGCGGTACGGGGAGGCGACCGAGCCGGAGTCGAGGTGGTCACGGCCGATGGCGACCGGGGCGGAGAGCTCGCCGGAGGCGACCATCTCGTTGAACTTCAGACCGGCCAGGTGGCGCTCGCCGTAGCCGAGCCAGCAGATGCGCGCGGGCAGGCCTTCGAAGGCGATCCGCTCGGCGGCCATGTCGATCCAGCGGTGCAGGTGCTTGTTCTCCGGGAACAGCTCCTTGATCGCCTTGTCGGTCTTGGCGATGTCCTCCGGGTCACCGGACAGGGCGGCCCAGCGGAACGGGCCGAGGCCCTCCTCGAACAGCGGGCGGATGTGCGCCGGGACGAAGCCGGGGAAGTCGAAGGCGCGCTCGCAGCCCGCCTTGCGGGCCTCGTCGCGGATGGAGTTGCCGTAGTCGAAGACCTCGGCGCCGCGGTCGAGGAAGCCGATCATGGCCTCGACGTGGAGGCGCATCGAGTGGCGCGCCTTGTCGGTGAAGCCGGCCGGGTCGGCCTCGCGCTCCTTGTCCCAGTCCTCGACCGAGATACCGACGGGCAGGTAGGCCAGCGGGTCGTGGGCGGAGGTCTGGTCGGTGACGATGTCGATCGGGGCCTCGCGGCGCAGCAGCTCCGGGAAGATCTCGGCGGCGTTGCCCACCACGCCGATGGACAGGCCGCGGCGCTCGTCGCGGGCCTGGACCGCCAGCTCGAGGGCGTGGTCCAGGTTGTCGGCCTTCACGTCCAGGTAGCGGGTGCCGATGCGGCGGTCGATACGGGTCTCGTCGACGTCGACGCAGAGGGCGACGCCCTCGTTCATGGTGACCGCGAGGGGCTGGGCGCCGCCCATGCCGCCGACGCCGGCGGTGAGGGTGATGGTCCCGGCGAGGGTGCCGTTGAACTTCTTGCGGGCGACGGCGCCGAAGGTCTCGTAGGTGCCCTGGACGATGCCCTGCGAGCCGATGTAGATCCACGAACCGGCCGTCATCTGGCCGTACATGGTCAGGCCCTCGGCCTCCAGCTTGCGGAACTCCTCCCAGTTGGCCCAGTCGCCCACGAGGTTGGAGTTGGCGAGCAGCACGCGCGGCGCCCACTCGTTCGTGCGCATCACGCCGACCGGCTTGCCGGACTGCACGAGGAGGGTCTCGTCCGACTCCAGCGTCTTGAGGGTGCGCACGATCGCGTCGAACGCCTCCCAGGAGCGGGCCGCCTTACCGGTGCCGCCGTAGACGACCAGCTTGTCGGGGTGCTCGGCAACCTCAGCGTCGAGGTTGTTCATGAGCATCCGCAGGGCGCCCTCCTGCTGCCATCCCAGGGTGTTCAGTTCCGTACCGCGCGGGGCTCGTACGGGGCGGGGTCCTGACATGGCTGCCTCCTAGAAACTGTTGCCGTAGTTATTCACATCCTGGCGTCCTGAATAGGCCTAGTCAATACATGTCCGCGGCGGGTTGTCCCACTGACGCGCGTGGCGACAGCGGACAGGGGGACAGCGGGTACGGCTTTGCGGGTGTCAGTAGCCGCGGCCGGGGTCCACGGCGAGCACGGGGGTGCGCCCCGCGCGCAGCTCGTCCCAGCAGAGCGCGAAGTCGGCACACACGTCGTCGGGCGCGGTGATGCCCGCGGAGTGCGAGGTGATCACGGTGCGCGGCAGCCGCCACACCACGTCGTCGGACGCCGCGGGTTCCTCGCGCAGCACGTCGAGGACGGCCGCACGCACCGTGCCCTCGTCCAGGGCCGCGGCGAGCGCCGCCAGGTCGACGGCGGCCCCGCGGCCGGTGTTGAGGAAGGTGGCGCCGCGCAGGGCGGCGAAGCGCTCGGCGCCGAAGTAGTTCTCCGTACCGGCGGTCAGCGGGAGGGCGGACACCACCCAGCGGGCCCGGCCGAGCTGGGCGTCGGCCGTCTCGGCCGTCACGACCTCGCCGCCGTCCGGCAGGGTGCGGGCGGTCCGCGCGACATTCAGGGTGCGGATGCCGCAGCCACGCAGGTATGCCGCGACGCGTTCGCCGATGCGGCCCGCGCCGTAGACCAACGCGAGCTGTCCCGCGGCGAGTTCGGAGGGGACGCGGCGCCATTCCGCGCGCCGCTGCTGCTCCAGGAAGGAGGGGACGGTCTGGCACTCGGCGAGGATCCACGCCAGTACGTACTGCGCGATCCGCTCGCCCATGCGGCCCACGGTGCGGGTGAGGAGCGCGCCCTCGGGCCAGGTTCCGGAGGCGAGGAGCGCGTCGATGCCCGCGTTGGTGCTGTGGAACCAGCGGAGTCGGCCTCCGCGCAGCGATTCCGGTAGGACCGGGCCCACGTGGATGACGGGCTGCCCGGGATCCGGCGCGGACGACGCGTCGTAGCGTGCCACGGTGCGGCCGGTGATCTTCTCCAGCCCCTCGCGCACAGAGTCCGGCAGCGCGGGATCGATCAGGACCACCGCCCGTTCCAGCTCACCGAAGTGCCCCACCATCTGCCCCTTCACCCTGCCGGTCATGGATTGATGGCCCATCAATCTATCGGACGAGGAAGGTGGTCGATGTTCTTCGCGCCCTGCGCGCAAGGACCTGCGGGAGCTCCCGCAGGAGACGCTCGATGCCCCCGACTCCCGCGGATATCAAGCCGGTTGGCGGATTTTAGTAGCTCCACGCATGTTCCACTGGAAAATGCCAGAACCCTCACCTGGCCTCCGTACGTTGCGTAACGTCGTGCACACGGCCGAACGTCACGTACGGGAGGAGTCCGGTGTGCCCGGAATCGACGAGTGCCTGCTGGAAGCCATGCGGCTGCCCGGTGCGCGGGGTGCCTCCGTGGTCGACTGGACCAGCGGGCTCGCCCTCGGCACCGTCGGGGACTCGCCGAACGGGGACCACGAGGCGACCGCCGCGGAAGCCGCCGAGCTGGCCCGGATGACAGCCGAGCACCGCGCCTTCGCGCCCGCCGGCGGCGCCGACTGGTCCGCCGGCGAGCCGCCGGTCGAGGACGTCATCGTCACCAGCCGCGACGGCTATCACGTGCTGCGCTTCGTGCGGACCACGTTCGACAGCAGCGTCTTCCTCCATCTCTGGCTCGACCGGGAACAGGGCAACCTGGCGCTGTCCCGCATCCGGCTCGGCGAGATGGCGGACCGGCTGGTGCTCGGGTGACCGCGACGGCAGCGGCCAGGGCCGAGGGGCGCACCACGGCACCGGCCGGGGTCTCCCCCATGCTGCGCCGCCTCGCCGAGGAGCGGGCCACCGGCGCCCTGCTGCGCGACCGCGGCACGCTCTACCTCGCCGACGGACAGGTCGTGCACGCCGAGAGCCCCGCGACGCCCGGCATCGACGTCCTGCTCACCACCGGCGGCACCCTGCACCCCGACGGCTGGTGGGAGGCCGTCGACGCGGCCGGGACACGGCAGCGGGTCGGCCGCTACCTCGTGGAGAGCGGCCGGCTCACCGACGGCGCGCTCGAACTGTGCCACCTGGGCGCCCTCTACGACGCCGCGTTCTTCGCCCTCGCGCCCAGCGGCGCCCCGGCCCGCTTCCGCTACGGCGCCGCCCACTGGTTCGGCACCGTCCACCCCGTCTCCGTCGCGTCCGTGGAGGCCGAGACGCTGCGCCGGCGCGAGCTGCTGCACGGCATCCGGCCCGACGCCGCGACCGACACGGCACCCCTCGAACGGGACGGCGGCGGCCACAGCCCCGCCGTGCCGCCGCGCCAGCGCGCGGTCCTCGCCCTGGTGGACGGGGCGCGCACCGCGGCCGACATCTCCCACGTCCTCGGCAGGCCCGCCTTCCACACCCTGGTGGATCTGCGCAGGCTCGCCGCCGCCGGCCTCGTACGGGCTGCGGCGCCGCGTCCGCTGCCGCCCGCCCCGGCCGTGCCCGCCTGGGCGGGCACGGCGTCGGCCGACGCCGATGTCGCCCTGTTACGCCGCCTCAGAGACGCGCTGGAGGCCCTGTGAGACGCGCGCTCCGCCAGCGTGCCGAGAGGAGACAGCTGATGACGGCCGAGGCAGAAGTCCTCGAAGAACTGCACCGGTTGAGGGCTCGCATGCCCCGCCTCACGGGTGCGCTCGCGGCGGGTGTCGACGGGCTCGTCCTCGCCCAGGACACCCCGGGCGTGGACGCCGAGTCCATCGCCGCGCTCACCGCCGCCTCGCTCGGCGTGGCCCTGCGCATGGCCGACGCGACGGGGCGCGGCGACCTCCGCGAACTCCTCGTGCGCGGCACGCACGGCTATGTGGCCACCTACGCGGCCGGCCCGTCAGCCGTCCTGACGCTGCTCGCGGACGACCAGGTCAGCGTCGGCCGCCTGCACCTGGAGGGCCGCCGCTCCGGGGCGCGTATCGGCGAACTCGTGGCGGACGTCCTGACACCCGTCGAACCGCGGCCCGCGCCCGACCGGCGCCAGCCACGGCCGTCGCCCCGGCAACAGCGGCTGCCGACACGCCCCGTACCGCCCCCGCCCGCTTCCTGACCGACTCCACCGCACACGCGCATCCCTCGAAAGGACCGACCATGGCCAACACCGAAGCCTCCCTCAAGGACGCCGTCACCTCGATCGAAGGCGCCACCGCCGCCGCGCTCGTCGACTACACGAGCGGGATGGCGCTCGGCACCATCGGCGGCAGCAAGGACTTCGACCTCGAAGTGGCCGCCGCGGGCAACACCGACGTCGTACGGGCGAAGCTCCGCACCATGGAGCACCTCGGACTCAAGGACGAGATCGAGGACATCCTGATCACGCTCGGCACCCAGTACCACCTGATCCGCCTGCTGTCGGGGCGTTCCGGCAACGGCCTCTTCCTGTACCTGGTCCTCGACTCGAGCCGCGCGAACCTGGCGATGGCACGCCACCAGCTGAAGAAGATCGAGGCGGAGCTGGACGTCTGAGCCTCCTGGCCCTCCCGCCCGCTCAGGGACGACGCCGCGCCCCGCCGGGTGCGGCGTCCCCCGCGCGTGCGGGGGCTCAGTCCTCCCAGTCCGAGGAGTCGCGCTCCTTGCGCGACCCGAACCTCGGCATCCCCCGCACCGCCTGCAGCGCGTTCACGCCGACGATGCCCGTCCAGGCGATCAGCAGGCCGGGGAGATCGGCGTTGACGACGGCGATCGCGGACAGCGGGATGGCGAGGACCAGGGAGACGACGCCGAAGCCGAAGCGCTCGCCCCAGCTGTCGCTGTCGCCGCGCGGTGAGCGCGCGCCGCGGGCGACGACCATCTGCTGCTCCGCCAGCTGCCGCCGCACGCGGCGGTCCACGGCACCGTCGAGGCGCTGCTCGACCTTGTCCAGGAACGAGTCGACGAGCGCGGACTCGTACTCTTCGCCGAGTTCCCTGCGCGCGTGCAGGGTGGCGTCGAGTTCCTTCTTGAGTTCGGCGTCACGGGCTTCCATACCGGCCTACGGTACGGAGTGGATCCCGCCGTGGCAGTGGGGCTAGCCCCCCTCTTGTCCCTGGGCCGGGCCCTACTCCGCCGCCACCGGCTCCCGCAGCGTCCGCTCGGGGATGTGCGCCGTGTTGCGCCGGGCCACGACCCAGTACAGGACGGCCGGCACCACGAGCCCCACGATCCAGGAGACGTCGGCGCCGCCGAGCGGTGCGACGAGCGGGCCCGTGTAGAAGTGCGTGGCGAGGAACGGGAGCTGGGCGAGGAGCCCGACCGCGTACACGGCGAGCGCGTCCCAGCGCCAGGCACCGTAGCGCCCGTGCGGGTCGGAGAGGGCCGGGATGTCGTACCGCTCCTTGGAGATCAGGTAGTAGTCGACCAGGTTGATCGCCGACCAGGGCGTGAAGAACGTCAGCAGGAACAGCAGGAAGTCCTTGAAGGACGACAGGAAGCTGTCCTTGCCGGCCAGCGCGACCACCGTGCCCGCGATCATGATCAGCGTGATGTACGCGGCCCTGCCGCGCTGCGAGAGGACCTTCTGGCCCCGGAATCCGCTGACGCTCGTCACCATCGACATGAAGCCGCCGTACGTGTTGAGCACGTTGATGGTCAGCTTGCCGAGCGCGATCACGAAGTACAGCACCGAGGCGATGATCCCGGCGCCGCCGAGCCCGACCACGTAACCGACCTGGTTGTCGAGGAACTTCTCGCCCGCGGTCGCCGCGACGAGGACGCCGAACATCATCGACCACTGCGAGCCGATCGCCGACCCCGACAGCGTCCACCAGAACGTGGCCTTCGCCGAGGTCGTGCGGGGCAGATAGCGCGAGTAGTCCGCGACGTACGGGCCGAAGGCGAGCTGCCAGGACGCGGAGAGCGAGATGGCGAGCAGGAACATCGGGGCGTCGAAGTGCGCGTCGTGCAGCAGCGCGGACAGGTCGACCCGGTCCAGGAGGCGGATGCCGAGGTAGACGAAGGCGACGGCGCACACGATGCTGGCGACCCGGCCGAGGGCGTGGATGACGCGGTAGCCGACGGTCGCCATCGCGCCGGTGACCAGGGCGAACACGATGATGCCCGTGGTGTCGCCGGTGTGCGTGAGCTCACCGACCGCCTGCCCGGCGAGCACGCTGCCACTGGCGAAGAACCCGACGTACATCAGGATCACCAGGAGCAGCGGGACCACCGCGCCGCGCACGCCGAACTGGGCGCGGGACTGGATCATCTGCGGCAGGCCGAGCCTGGGGCCCTGCGCCGAGTGCAGCGCCATGACGGCGCCGCCCAGCAGGTTGCCGACGACGAGACCGACCAGCGACCAGACCACGTCGCCGCCGAAGACGACGGCGAGCGCGCCCGTCACGACGGCGGTGATCTGGAGGTTCGCGCCGAGCCAGAGCGTGAACTGCGAGAACGCCGTGCCGTGGCGTTCCCCGTCGGGGACTACGTCGATGGAGCGCCGCTCCACGAGTGCTTCGGCCATGATCCGACTCTCCTTCAGTCCTTGCTCGTCTTGCTGATCCCGTGCTGACGCGCGTACGCGTTCGCCACGTCCTCGGGGTCCTTCTTCTCCTTGTCCACCTGCCGGTTGAGCTCGGTGAGCTGCTCCGTCGTCAGGACGTTGCCCAGGCGCGCGAGCGCCTTGCGGACCGTCGAGTCGGCCTTGCGGTCGGCGACGAGCGGGACGACGTGCTGGCCGGGGACGAGGTTCTTGGGGTCGGTGAGGACGACCCAGTGGTTGTCGACGATGTCCGTGTCGGTGGTGAAGAGGTTCGCCACGTCGACGTCGCCCTTCTTCAGGGCGCCCTTGACGAGCGGCCCCGACGAGTCGAGGGACTTGAACTCCTTGAACTCGACGCCGTACACGTCCTTCAGGCCGACCGCACCGACCTGGCGCTTCTTCACCTCGGGGGCGGCGCCGATGACGAGCTTGCCGTTGTGCTTCGCCAGGTCGGCGAGCGAGGTCAGCTTGTACTTCTTCGCCGTCCCGGCGGTGACGACGAACGCGTCGGAGTCCTCCGCCAGGCCGTAGGGCAGGATCTGCAGGCCCTTGGGCAGGGCGACGGCGAGGGCGTTCTGCATCTCGCCCTCCTCGGTGGCCGTCGACTTCGGGTCGAGGTAGTGCAGGAGGGCGCCCTGGTACTCGGGGAGGAGGTCGATGTCGCCGCCCTTGAGGGCGGGGATGAGGATCTCGCGGGTGCCGAGGTTGGGGCGCACCTTCGTCTTCACACCGGCCGCTTCGAGGGCCGCCGCGTACAGGTAGCCGAGCACCTGGTTCTCGGTGAAGTTGGCGGTGCCGATGGTGACGCCGTTCTTGCTGGAGCCACCGCCCCCGCCGCCCGAGCCCTGGCCGTCGAGAGAGGTGATGCCGCCGCTGCACGCGGCGAGCGCGGGGACGGAGGCTGCGGCGAACAGGCCCCCGAGGACAGTCCTGCGGTTCATCTTGCGTGCTCCTAGGCCGACTTGGCGGGACGGTGGCGGAAGAGGGCGCGCTGCAGCGCGGAGAGCCCGAGGTCGAGTACGACGGCGACGACCGCCACGAGGACGGCACCGCCGAGCACCTGCACGAGGTCGCGCTGGGCGAGCCCGTCGAAGACGTAGCGGCCGAGGCCCCCGAAGGAGACGTACGCGGCGATGGTGGCCGTCGCGACGACCTGGATCAGGGCGAGCCGCAGGCCGGTCATGATCAGCGGCATCGCGAGCGGCAGCTCGACCTGGAGGAGGACCTGGTGGCCGCGCATGCCCTGGCCGCGCGCCGCGTCCTTGACCTCCGGGTCGACGGCGGTCATGCCCGCGTAGGTGTTGGTGACGATCGACGGGACCGCGAGGGCCACGAGCGCGATGTAGACCGGCCACATGGACAGGCCGCTCGCCAGGAAGACGAGGACGACCAGGCCGACGGTCGGCAGCGCGCGGCCGAAGCTGGACAGGTTGATCGCGAGGAACGCGCCGCGCCCGGTGTGGCCGATGAGCAGGCCGAGGGGCAGGGCGATGACGGCCGCGATGAGCGTGGCGAGCAGCGAGTACTGGAGGTGCTCGGCGAGGCGGTGCCCGATGCCGTCCGGGCCCGCCCACTGGTCGCCGTCGACCAGCCACGCGCCGAGGTTCTTGAAGAGCTCGTACATCAGGCACTCCTCCGGCGGCGGGTCCAGGGGGTCAGCACGTACTGCACGGCGACGAGGACCGCGTCCGCGGCGAGCGCGAGGAGCAGGGTCAGCACGACGCCGGCGATGACCGGGGTCGGGAAGTTGCGCTGGAACCCGTCGGTGAACAGCTGGCCGAGGCCGCCGTCACCGATGTACGTCGCCACGGAGACCAGGGAGATCGACATGACGGTCGCGATCCGCACCCCGGCCATGATCACCGGCAGCGCGAGGGGCAGTTCGACGGTGAGCAGGGTGCGCAGCGGGCGCGTCCCCATGGCCTTCGCGGCCTCCTTGGTCTTCGCCGGCACCGAGTCGAGGCCCTCGACGGTGTTCCGCAGCAGCACCACGAGCGTGTAGATCGTCAGGCCGATGACCGTGGTGGTGCGGGTGAGTCCGGAGACCGGGAGCAGCAGGACGAACACCGCGATCGACGGGATCGTGAACAGGACGTTCGAGAACCCGAGCAGGAAGCCGCGCAGCGGCTTGACGCGATGGGCGACGACGGCCAGTGGCAGCGAGATGACCAGGCCGAGCAGGACGGCGGAGAGGGCGGCCTGGAGGTGCGAGACGGTGAGCGTGGTGAGGTCGGAGGTGTGCTCCGATATCCAGGACCAGTCGATGGTCATGAGGCCACGTCCGTGTCCGCCGTGTCCTTCGCGTCCGCGTCCTTCGTGTCCTTGGGCGTGTCCACGCGCGTGCCGGCGGCTATGTGGGCGAGGCCCGCGCGGTCGTGGATCTCGTCGCGGGACGTGACGCCCGTCAGGACGCCGTCCGCGTCGACCCGGGCCACGAGGCCGCCGGGCGCCGCGATCGACTCGTTCAGCGCCGACAGGAGCGAGTCCGTGTCCCGCAGCGGGCGGACCGGCACCTCGGCCGAGGTGCCCTCGTCGCGCCACAGCAGCGGCTTGCGGGCCGCGTCGAGGACCAGTTCCCAGCCGGTGCCCTCGGGGGCCGGCCCCTGGCCGACGTCCGCGAGCGTGGTCAGGGACAGCAGCTTCAGGCCGCGCTCGGCGCCCAGGAAGTCGGCGACGAAGTCGTCCGCCGGTCGGGCGAGCAGCTCGGCGGGCGGCGCGCACTGGACGAGGTGACCGCCCGTACGGAAGACGGCTATCCGGTCGCCGAGGCGCACGGCCTCGTCGATGTCGTGCGTGACGAAGACGATGGTCTTGTTCAACTCCTGCTGGAGGCGCAGGAGTTCGTCCTGGAGCTGGGTACGTACGACGGGGTCGACCGCGCCGAACGGCTCGTCCATGAGCAGGACGGGCGGGTCGGCGGCGAGGGCGCGGGCCACGCCGACGCGCTGCTGCTGGCCGCCGGAGAGCTGGTGCGGGTAGCGCTTGCCGGCCTCGGCGGTGAGGCCGACGGTCTCCAGGAGCTCGGCCGCCCGCGCCCGCGCCTTGCGCCGGCCCCAGCCGAGCAGGAGCGGCACCGTCGCGATGTTGTCGAGGACGGTGCGGTGCGGGAAGAGCCCGGACTGCTGGATGACGTACCCGATGGAGCGGCGCAGCTCGGCCGCGTCCTGCTCGAGGACGTCACGGCCGCCGACGCGGATGGTGCCGGAGGTCGGGTCGACCATCCGGTTGATCATCCGCAGACTGGTCGTCTTGCCGCAACCGGAGGACCCGACGAAGACGGTCACGCCCCCTTCCGGCATGTCGAGCGTCAGGTCGTGCACTGCCGTCGTGCCGTTCGGGAAGCGTTTGTGGACCGTATCGAACTGGATCATGTGGAGTCCCCTTGCCCGGGCTGCATATCGTCATGCAGAGTTCTCTGTATCTGAATAAATTGTCAATGCCCCGGCGCACATCGCCAGGTAAATCGCTGGTTAACGCGACCGAGGGACGAGAAAAAACGTCCGGTTGAGGAGGGTTTGGCGCACCATGTCGTCTCACATCGCGGACACCGCGGGTAAGCCCCGCATGACGGCCCCCCAGCGTCCCACGCCCGTCGTCGTGCTCGACGGGCACGGGCTCCCCGTGCCCGACGTCGTCCGCCTGGCCGACTCCGCCGCCAGGCCCGTCCCCGGCACCGACGCCATGAAACGCGTCGAGGAGTCCTGGAACGCCGCCCGCGAGATCGCCGCCTGGGGCCGCGTCTACGGCCGCTCCACCGGCGTCGGCGCGAACCGGAACGAGGACGTGCCCACCGAGGCCGCCGCCGACCACGGCCTGCGCCTGCTGCGCAGCCACGCCGGAGCCATCGGCGCCGAACTGCCCGCACGCCAGGTCCGCGCCATGCTCGCCGTCCGCGCCAACCAGCTCCTCGCGGGCGGCGCGGGACTGCGCCCCACCGTCGTCACAGCCCTGTGCGAGGCCCTGGAAACCGGCGCCTACCCCGTCGTCAACGAATTCGGCTCCGTCGGCACCGGCGACATCGCCGCCCTCGCCCAGATGGGCCTCGCCCTCGCCGGCGAACACCCCTGGCGCGGCGACGGCGCCCCCGAGGCCCAGCCCCTCGACAACAACGACGCCCTCGCTCTCATCAGCAGCAACGCTCTGACCCTCGGCCAGTCCGCACTCGCCCTCCACGAACTGCGCGACCTGATCTCCGCCACCCAACTCGTCGCCGCACTCTCCCTGCTGGCCGTCGACGGCTCCTACGAGGCGTACGCCCTGCCCGTCCACGAGGCCCGCCACCACCGCGGCTCGTACACCGTCGCCGCCCGCATGCGCACGATCCTCGGCGCCCCCGAACGCCCGACCCCGCCGCTCGGCCGCATCCAGGACCCGTACGGCTTCCGCTGCGTCCCCCAGATCCACGGCCCGGCCCAGGACGCCGCCGATGCCCTCGAAGACGTCCTCACCGTCGAGATCAACGCCGCCGCCGAGAACCCCCTCATCTCCCCCCAGGACATGGCCGCCTACCATCACGGCGGCTTCTACATGGCCCAACTCGCTCTGGCGCTCGACCACTTCAGGCTCGCCATCGCCCAGGTCGCCCGGCTCTCCACCTCACGCCTGTCCACCCTCAACGAACCCTCCTACACCCGCCTGCGCCCCTTCCTCGCCGACGGCGAACCCGCCTCGTCGGGCGTGATGATCCTCGAATACGCGGCCGGAGCGGCCCTCGGCGACCTGCGCGCCTTCGCCGCCCCCGCCTCGCTCGGCCACGCGGTCCTCTCCCGCGGCGTCGAGGAACAGGCCAGCTTCGCGTCCCTGGCCGCCCGCCAGACCCTGCGCGTCTGCGAGGCCTACCGCCTCGTCGTCGGCTGCGAACTGGTCGCCGCGGTAAGGGCGTTGCGCCAGCGCGACATGCGCCCCGACCCCGAACTCCCGGTCGGCCGCGCCTTCGCACTCGCGGATTCGGTCCTCGACCCCGACGCCACCGACCGCCCCCTGACGGAAGATGTCACCCGGGCCGCGGCGGGACTCCTGGACAGCTTCACCCGCATCGCCGACGGAACAGACACACCACACGGACATGACGGAACCGGGGGAACGCAATGAACGACAGCCCTGCCGCACGACTCCAGCAGCTCTTCGAGGTACACCGCCTGACACCCACGCAGCGCCGCATCGCGCACTGCATGGTGCGCCGCGCCGCCGACGTCCCGTTCCTCTCCTCCGTCGAACTCGCCGAGCTCGCCGGGGTCAGCCAGCCCTCCGTCACCCGCTTCGCCGTGGCACTCGGCTTCGACGGCTACCCCGCCCTGCGCAAACACCTGCGCGAGGTCGCCCCTGCCGAACCCCCCACCGCCACCTCGGCCAACGAGTACCAGCAGGCCGTCGAGGCCGAGATCGAGAACCTCCGCCACCTCGCGCAGCTCCTCGCCGACCCCGCCCCCATCGAACGCGCGGGCCGCGTCCTCGCCGACTCCCGCCCGCTCCTCGTCCTCGGCCTGCGCGCCGCCGCCTCCCAGGCCTACGGCTTCTCGTACTTCGCGGCGAAGGTCCACCCCGACGTACGGCTCCTCGACGAGGGCGGCACGATGCTCGCCGACCGCGTCGACGCCGCCGTGCGCGCCGGAGCGAGCGCCCTCCTCTGCTTCGCGCTGCCCCGCCACCCCAAAGAGGTCGTCGACGCGCTCGCCTACGCCAAGTCGGCCGGCCTCACCGTGGTCACCGTCGCCGACTCGGCCTTCGCCCCCGTCGCGAAGCACTCGGACCTGCTCCTGCCCGCCGCGGTCGGCGAGGGCCTCGCCTTCGACACGGCGTGCTCACCGATGCTGCTCGGACGCGTGCTCCTGGAAGCGATGTGCGACAACCTGCCCGAGGCACAGGCCCGCCTGGAGGAATTCGACACACGCGCCACCGAACGGGGCCTGTTCGTCGAGTAGCCGAGGGCCAGTGGCCGAGGGCCCGCAAAAGTATGTCGCGGGGACCGCCGCACCCCCGTTGACGGGGGGCGGGACGACGGCGGTCCCCGCGAAGGACACGGAACCGGGTCAGGGCCGGGTCACCGCGTCCGCAGGCGTCCATGGAGGTCCGGGAGCCGCTCCGGAGGTCCTGACGCCGCTACGGTGCCGGCCTGGGCGGGGAGCCGCTCCCACCCCTGCCGACACCCACCAATGTGCCGGACGCGTGTTAAGCGGGTGCTGCGCGCACGTGACGCGCTCGTACCGATTGCACGAACCCGCTCCCGTTCACATCGCGCTACTTCCCGCCGCTCTTCGCGAGGAAGGACAGCAGGTCCTGGCGGCTGACCACGCCCTTGGGCTTGCCCTCCACCAGGACGATCGCCGCGTCCGCGGAGCCGAGCACGGCCATCAGGTCCTCCACCGGCTCACCCGAGCCGACCTGCGGAAGCGGCGCCGACATGTGCTTCTCGAGCGGGTCGCCGAGCGAGGCACGCTGCGTGAACAGCGCGTCGAGCAGCTCCCGTTCGACGACGGACCCGATGACCTCGGCGGCCATCACGTCCGGGTGCCCGGCTCCCGGCTTCACGATGGGCATCTGCGAGACGCCGTACTCGCGGAGCACCTCGATGGCCTCACCGACGGTCTCCTCCGGGTGCATGTGGACGAGTGACGGGAGGGCCCCGCCCTCCTTGTCCTGGAGCACGTCGCCCACTCGCGCGCTCGTGCCGGTGTCGGCGAGGAAGCCGTAGTCGGCCATCCACTCGTCGTTGAAGATCTTGCTCAGGTACCCGCGCCCGCTGTCCGGCAGCAGGACGACCACCACGTCGTCCGGGCCGAGGCGTTCCGCCACGCGGAGGGCCGCCACGACCGCCATGCCGCAGGAGCCGCCGACGAGGAGACCCTCCTCCTTGGCGAGGCGGCGGGTCATCTGGAAGGAGTCCTTGTCGGAGACCGCGACGATCTCGTCCGCGACCGTGCGGTCGTAAGCGGTCGGCCAGAAGTCCTCACCCACGCCCTCCACGAGGTACGGGCGGCCGGAGCCGCCGGAGTACACCGAGCCCTCCGGGTCGGCGCCGATGACCTGGACGCGGCCCTCGCTGGCGTCCTTCAGATAGCGGCCGGTCCCGGAGATCGTGCCGCCCGTGCCGACGCCCGCCACGAAGTGCGTGATCCGGCCCTCCGTCTGCTCCCACAGCTCGGGGCCGGTGGAGTGATAGTGCGAGAGGGGGTTGTTGGGGTTGCTGTACTGGTCCGGCTTCCAGGCGCCGGGCGTCTCACGCACGAGGCGGTCGGAGACGTTGTAGTACGAGTCCGGGTGCTCGGGGTCGACGGCGGTCGGGCAGACGACGACCTCGGCGCCGTAAGCGCGCAGCACATTGATCTTGTCGGTGCTCACCTTGTCGGGGCACACGAAGATGCACTTGTACCCCTTCTGCTGCGCCACGATGGCCAGGCCGACACCCGTGTTGCCGCTGGTCGGCTCCACGATCGTGCCGCCGGGCTCGAGGGCGCCGCTCTCCTCCGCCGCCTCGATCATGCGCAGGGCGATGCGGTCCTTGACCGAACCGCCGGGGTTGAAGTACTCGACCTTGGCCAGGACGGTTGCCTGAATGCCTTCGGTCACGCTGTTGAGCCTCACGAGCGGGGTGTTGCCGACGAGGCTGATCATCGAGTCGTGGAATTGCACCGTTGTCTCCGGGCTGCGATGGATCTGTGAGGGATCCGCGATGTGATGTGCGGTCAGCGTAAGCCGAGTGCCGCCCCTTCATCGCCCGTTGCGATTGGCCGACGGTGCTTACGGGGCAATGACTGGATGTACGGCTGAAAAGGACTACGCAGAGGCAGGTGGCTGCGACGTATGTCGAGGGCGAGGGTGGCACGGCGGATCGCCGCGGGCGCGGCGTACGGCGGCGGCGGTATCGGTCTGGTCGGCGCGGCCGCGGTCGGTCTGGTGATCGCGGAGGTCCAGCTGGCGAAGCGGCAGGTGGGCAATCACGGCAGGGGGAGCGTGCAGGTCCCCTCCGCGAACGGTCTGTACGGGAGGGTGTTCGCCGAGCGTCCGGCCACGGAGGTGGCGGAGACGGAGCCGCTGCGGTTCGCGATGCTGGGGGACTCGACGGCGGCGGGGCAGGGCGTGCACCGGGCCCGGCAGACTCCGGCCGCGCTGCTCGCCTCGGGTCTCGCGGCGGTGGCCGAGCGTCCGGTGGAGCTGCGCAACGTGGCGTTGCCGGGCGCCAGGTCGGACGATCTGGACCGGCAGGTCGCGGTGATCCTCTCGGATCCGGACTGGGTGCCCGACGTGTGCGTGGTGATGATCGGCGCGAACGACGTGACGCACCGGATGCCGGCGACCCGGTCGGTGCGTCATCTGTCGGCTGCGGTGCGCAGGCTGCGTACGGCGGGTGCCGAGGTGGTCGTGGGGACGTGCCCGGATCTGGGCACGATCGAGCCGGTGAACCAGCCGCTGCGGTATCTGGCGCGGCGCGCCTCGCGGCAGCTGGCGGCGGCTCAGACGATCGGCACGGTGGAGCAGGGCGGTCGTACGGTGTCGCTGGGCGACCTGCTCGGCCCGGAGTTCCTGGCGAACCCGCGGGAGTTGTTCGGTCCCGACAACTACCACCCGTCGGCCGAGGGGTATGCGACGGCGGCGATGGCGGTGCTGCCGACGCTGTGCGCGTCGCTGGGGCTGTGGCCGGAGGAGGAGCGTCCGGACGTGTCGCGGCGCGAGGGTTTCCTGCCGGTGGCCAGGGCTGCGGCTCAGGCGGCGGCCGAGGGCGGTACGGAGGTGACGGCCGCGATGCCGACGGGCCCGAGGGGTCCTTGGGCCCTGCTGAAGCGCCGCAGGCGCAGGCGGGTGGCGACGCAGGATCCGACGCCGCTGGACATCCAGCCGTTTCACTGACGCCCCTACCCCGGCATCGCCCTGAGCAAGCGCTTAGAAAAATGCGTCAGGCATCACACGCGCACACCGGTGACCTGGACGGTACGTACAGGTAACTTCCCTGACGGTCCTGCCTTTAGCTCGTAGGCGAACAGCCCGTACGCGTAGACCTCTTGGAGCCTTGATGCCCGAAGCCGTGATCGTCTCGACCGCCCGCTCCCCCATCGGCCGCGCGTTCAAGGGGTCCCTCAAGGACCTGCGCCCGGACGATCTGACCGCCACGATCGTCCAGGCCGCGCTGGCCAAGGTCCCCGAGCTCGACCCGCGGGACATCGACGACCTGATGCTCGGCTGCGGTCTGCCCGGCGGCGAGCAGGGCAACAACCTGGGCCGCATCGTGGCCGTGCAGATGGGCATGGATCACCTGCCGGGATGTACGGTCACCCGCTACTGCTCGTCGTCGCTGCAGACCAGCCGCATGGCGCTGCACGCGATCAAGGCCGGCGAGGGTGACGTCTTCATCTCGGCCGGTGTCGAGATGGTGTCGCGCTTCGTGAAGGGCAACTCGGACTCGCTGCCGGACACGCACAACCCGCTGTTCGCCGAGGCGGAGGCCCGTACGGCCGCCGTCGCCGAGTCGGAGGGCGCGTCCTGGCACGACCCGCGCGAGGACGGCCTCGTCCCGGACGCGTACATCGCGATGGGCCAGACCGCCGAGAACCTGGCGCGGACGAAGGGCGTCACGCGCGCGGACATGGACGCGTTCGGTGTGCGCTCGCAGAACCTGGCCGAGCAGGCCATCAAGAACGGCTTCTGGGAGCGGGAGATCACCCCGGTCACCACCCCCGACGGCACGGTCGTCTCGCAGGACGACGGCCCGCGCGCGGGTGTCACGCTGGAGGGCGTCTCGGGCCTCAAGCCGGTGTTCCGCCCCGACGGTCTGGTCACGGCGGCCAACTGCTGCCCGCTCAACGACGGCGCCGCGGCCCTCGTGATCATGTCCGACACGAAGGCCCGCGAGCTCGGTCTGACGCCGCTCGCCCGCATCGTCTCCACCGGCGTCTCGGGCCTGTCCCCCGAGATCATGGGCCTCGGCCCGGTCGAGGCGTCGAAGCAGGCGCTGAAGCGTGCCGGTCTCGGCATCGGCGACATCGACCTGGTCGAGATAAACGAGGCGTTCGCCGCGCAGGTCATCCCCTCCGCGCGTGACCTCGGCATCGACGAGGACAAGCTGAACATCAACGGTGGCGCGATCGCCGTGGGTCACCCCTTCGGCATGACGGGCGCCCGCATCACCGGCACCCTGATCAACAGCCTCCAGTTCCACGACAAGCAGTTCGGTCTGGAGACCATGTGCGTCGGCGGCGGCCAGGGCATGGCGATGGTCATCGAGCGCCTCAGCTGAGCCTGGTGACCCGAGGGCCGGGTTGCGCCTCTGCTGAATCGTGATCCAATCTCCCCCAGGATGTGACGTATCTCCTGGGGGAATGGATTTACGCAGGTCAGCAGGGTCCCCAGGGCATAACACCCCTAAACACCCGACCAAAAGAACTGTCCATTTCGTGACGTAATGCACTGACAGCGGGATGGTCCAGGCTTCAAGCTGATGTAGGAAGTCGGGGGTCGACTTGAAACCGGGAGTACGTCAGTGAGCGCCATGCCTCTTGCTCTGCTCATCACCACGGCCGCCGCCACGGCCGTGGGCGCCGCTGCCCTGCACACCGTCCACGGACTGCGCAGGCAGATCACCGAACTGCGGGACGAGCTCGCCCATGACCGCGCCATCGGCGCCGGTCGTGGCGTGCCCGCCGCGCGCACCACGCCCGACACCGAGGAGATACGCGCGGCCGTCGCCGACGCCCTCGCGGAGGAGCGGGAGCGCGAGCTCGCCGAGGCGCGCGCCTTCTGGGCCGCGCAGGAGGCGCGGGACGCCTCCGACGCGCCGTCCATGCTCGGTGGCGCGCTGGGTCTCGGTGATGATCTCTTCATGCCGCGCCAGGCCGATTTCGCGGGCCTGGAGCCGGGTCTCGCGGCGGGCCTCGAGCCCGTCGTGGAGCCGGCCGACGCGGGCGCCGACGAGTTCTCCGGGGAGTCCGCGGAGCTTGCGGCCGCCCGTCGCCGTCACCCCTCGCACCCCGACTTCGTGCCGGTGCAGTCGCCCGTCTCGGGCGGGAGCAGCAACCACGAACGGACGGTGGCGTGTCTGGAGGAGCTGGCCGAGGCCCGCACCGCCCTGGCCGATGTGCGCCCGGGCCCGCTCGGCACGCTCGACGTGTACGTCTTCGTGGACGGCACGACGCTCTGCATGACCCCCGGCCACCGCGAGACCGCGGAGCAGCTGGCCGCGGCGCTGCGCGAGGGCGAGAGCCCCGTGCTGCTGGGCGGCTCGGGTGTCTCGGGCGCGTACGCGCTCACGTTCACCTGCGGCCGCGAGAACGTCTACATCCTGGCCGACCGGGTCATAGCCTCCGTCTGAGCGCCCCCGCTCGGCTTCCAGCTCCACACAGCGAGATCGCACGTCGAGATCGCACGTCGAGATCGCAGTTCAAG
The DNA here is from genome assembly GCF_044748025.1 of Streptomyces sp. NPDC090032. Taxonomy (NCBI): domain Bacteria; kingdom Bacillati; phylum Actinomycetota; class Actinomycetes; order Kitasatosporales; family Streptomycetaceae; genus Streptomyces; species Streptomyces sp. NPDC090032. The sequence continues at coordinate 83,514 of NZ_JBIVFF010000006.1, forward strand.
AACACATATCGAGAACACACATCGAGAACGCGCCGGGTCGGTTCACACCCCGGCGCGTTTTTGTGCCTCCTCGACAAGCGCGAGCGCCTCGGTCAGCTGGGCGGGTTCCTGAAGGACGACGGACAGGTCGCGCGCGGCGACGGTGATCTGGTCGGACCCGGCGAACATCCCGGCGTCCGGCATCTCCCGTACGGGTCCCTCGGGGTCCTCCAGGCGCTGCGCCCAGGCCGACAGTTCCCTGGCGAGGGCGAGCGCCTCGGCGGCGGCCCCCCGCTGGAGCCGGCTCTGCGGCGCGGCGCGCAGCCGGTCGGCGAATCGGTCCACTGCGTCCGTCAACGGCGTCGTATCGAGCATGCCGCGACCCTATGCGCCTTCCCTCGACTGTTGCCAACAACCGAACGCTCAGGCACGGTGGCCTGAAGGACCGGCTACATCGCAACGCGTCCGGAGGCGCCGATGTCCCAAGTGTTCTCGCAGGAGACCCACCAGAATCTGCTGGCTCGCATTCCCCACTGCACCGGTCGTGAGATCTCCGACTGGCTGCGCACCGTCGAGGAAGGCCCGTGCTTCCTCCGCTTCGAAGACAAGGTCAGCTGGCTGCGCGGGGAGCACGACCTCGCGTACGGCCATGCCAAGGCGATCATTCACGAGTACGACCTGCGGCGGGCCGCCCGCCGCCTGGGCTGAGCGTTCCACCCCCGACCCGACCGTCCCCACGACAGCCGCACCCATGAAAAAGGGCCCGCACACCATCGGTGCGCGGGCCCTTCTGCTGCTGACGGCCTGACTCACCGCCCGACCGACTGCCAAGTGATCAGTCGTTGCCCTGCAGGATCGCGATGAGGCGCAGGAACTCGAGGTAGATCCAGACGAGCGTCATCGTGAGGCCGAAGGCCGCGAGCCAGGCCTCCTCGCGCGGGGCGCCGTACGCGATGCCGTCCTCGACCTGCTTGAAGTCGAGGGCGAGGAAGCACGCGCCGAGCAGCACGCCGATGATGCCGAAGACGATGCCGAGGCCACCACTGCGGAAGCCGAGGCCGTCACCGCCGCCGAAGACGGCGAACAGCAGGTTCACCGCCATGAGCAGGATGAAGCCCATGGCCGCGGCCATCACGAAGCCGTAGAAGCGGCGGTTGACGCGGATCCAGCCGGCCTTGTACGCGACGAGGACGGCCACGAAGACCGCCATCGTGCCGAGCACGGCCTGCATGGCCGCGCCGCTCGCGATGTAGTTGTCGACGATGCTCGACAGGACGCCGAGGAAGACACCCTCGAGCGCCGCGTACGCGAGGATCAGCGGCGGGGACGCCTTGCGCTTGAACGCCTGGACGAAGCCGAGCACCATCGCGACGAGGCCTGCGCCGATCGCGATGCCGTACGACTTGTTGATGTTCGCGGTGTCGACCGGCAGCAGCGCCCACGCGAGCGCGGCCGTCACGACGAGGACGCCGAGCGTGGTGGCGGTGCGCATGACGACGTCGTCCATCGTCATGCGGCCGGTGGTGGCCGGGGCCTGCGGCGGAGCGCCGTGCTGCAGGTCCTGCTGGGCGTAGGGGTTCTGCGCGTACGGGTTCTGCGCGTACGGGTCGTTGCCGGCGTAGGGGTTGCCCTGGGTGCCGACTGCGGGTCCCCCGGCCTGCGGCTGCGCGTTGAAGCCCGCATAGCCGTTGTCGCGGCTGAACCCCCGTCGCGAGAAGACCGGGTTACTGCTCCTCATCTCACTCCTCCATAGCCACCCTGCGCGGCCTTGGCTCAAGGGTAATAGGCAGGCAAAGACCCCAGCCTAGTGCTCAGGGAGGATCTTTCCCATCCTGTTACCCGCAACGTCCGGGGGACGCCCGGTGTTCCTCCGAACGAGCGCCGGTCGGGGTGGTCGCGCGCCGTGCAGTCGTGCGTGGTCAGTCGAGCGGGAATCCCGTGTAGCCCTCGGCGAGGTCGGTGCCGGCGGCGTGCGAGGCCGTGATCCGGTCGAGGCGGGCGCGCTGGATGCGGTCGTCGAAGGGCGTCGCGTCGGGGGCGCGGTGCAGCATCGTCGTCATCGCGTACGAGAACCGCTCGGCCTGCCAGACGCGGCGCAGGCAGGTCTGCGAGTAGGCGTCGAGGCGCTCGGTGGAGCCGGTCTCGAGGCGGTGGGTCAGGGCGCGGGCGAAGGTGACAACGTCACCGACGGCGAGGTTGAGGCCCTTGGCGCCGGTCGGCGGGACGATGTGGGCGGCGTCCCCGGCGAGGAAGAGGCGTCCGTGCCGCATCGGCTCCTGGACGTAACTCCTCATCGGCGTAACGGACTTGGAGGTGATGACGCCGCGCTCCAGCCGCCAGCCGTCCGAGGTTTCCAGGCGGCGGTCGAGTTCGTCCCAGATCTCCTCGTCGCTCCAGTCGTCGGCGTCCGTGGCATCGGGGACCTGGAGGTAGGCGCGAGTTATGTAGGAAGAGACGGGGAGCGCAGCGACTTCCCCGGAAGGGTGGCGGCGGGAGGCGGGCGGGCGCATGGACAGGAGGGCGAAGCCGCGGTCGTGGCGGGCGTAGACCAACTCGTCGTGGGACGGGGCGACATCGGCGAGGATGCCGAGCCAGCCGAAGGGGTACGTGCGCTCGAAGACCTGGGAGACGTCTGCGGGTACGGCCTTGCGGCCCACGCCCCACGAGCCGTCGCAGGCGACGACGTAGTCGCATTCGAGGACGTCCTCGCGGCCCTCGTGGCGGAAGCGGACGCCGGGGCGCTCGGTCTCGGCGCCCTCGACGGCCAGCGCCTGCGCCTCGAAGAGGAGCGGGCCTCCCCCGGCGAGCTGGAGGGCGATGAGGTCCTTGCACACCTCGGTCTGGGCGTAGACCATCACGGACCTGCCGCCGGTCAGGGTGGGGAAGTCGACGCGGTGGCGGCGCTTGTCGAAGCGCAGCTCGATGCCGTCGTGCGGGAGGCCCTCTCGGTCCATGCGCTCCGCCGCGCCGGCGGCGCGCAGTACGTCGACGGTGCCCTGCTCCAGGATCCCGGCGCGCTGGCGCTGTTCGACGTACGCGCGGTCGCGGCTCTCCAGGACGACGGAGTCGATTCCGGCGTTGTGCAGGAGCCGGGCGAGCAGCAGTCCGGCGGGGCCCGCTCCGATGATGCCGACGGTGGTGCGCATGGATACCTTCTTTTTCGCTCAGTCTTGTTCGCCTGGTGAACTTTCGTTCATAATGCGCTCAGCGGAGTCTCCGCCCGGCCCGGACCGCTGTCAACGGTCCCCGGACAGAGAAAACGGCACGGCGGGCTCCTGGGGTACGAAAAACGCCGCGGCGATCGGAATCGATCGGCACGCGGCGACAGGAAACGGCGAAGCCGGGAAGGAAGAGGAGAGGGGAAGGGAGGGGGGAGACGAAGAGGAGGGGGAGTGGGAGGTGCCCGGAACCGGACTTGAACCGGTACGCCCGCGAAGGGGCAGCGAGGTTTAAGCTCGCCGTGTCTGCATTCCACCATCCGGGCAGGCCGTGGGCTCCGCAACGAGATCCTGAGCCTATCGGGACAGCTCCCCCGAACAGCGGAGCGCCCGTTCGATGTTGTCTTATTTTATTGACGTCTGAGGGTGCATCAGACCACGGTAGCCGCCATCCGCACATGCCGCAGGCGCTTCCACGTCCACCGGCGCCCTCTCCCCCGTCACCACGGATTGACGGGATTTCACCTCCTGAAGTGATCTTCGCTCTCAGGGTCGCGGGTCATCCCCAGGTATGACCCGGGCGTCCGCGGTCCCCCCGAAGTCGCCCCCAGGAACCGGAACTGCGGCTGACTTCACGGCCCGCGACGGCCATGACGATGGAGGGGTCCCTCCAACGGGACCCCCGTCCCCACCCGTCGTCCGACAGGAGCACCCTTCCGTGACCACCACCCCCATCGCCGGCAAGGCCACCGCAGTGGCCGCGCGCGCCACGGATCTGTCCAAGGTCTACGGACAGGGCGAGACCCAGGTGGTCGCGCTCGACCGGGTCTCCGTCGACTTCCGGCAGGCCGAGTTCACCGCGATCATGGGCCCCTCGGGGTCCGGCAAGTCGACCCTGATGCACTGCGTCGCCGGCCTCGACAACTTCTCGTCGGGCTCCGTCCGGATCGGCGACACCGAGCTGGGCACCCTGAAGGACAAGCAGCTCACCAAGCTCCGCCGGGACAAGATCGGCTTCATCTTCCAGGCGTTCAACCTGCTGCCCACCCTGACGGCCCTGGAGAACATCACGCTCCCCATGGACATCGCGGGCCGCAAGGCGGACAAGCAGTGGCTGGAGAACGTGATCACGATGGTGGGCCTGGCCGACCGGCTCGGCCACCGGCCCTCACAGCTCTCCGGCGGCCAGCAGCAGCGCGTGGCCGTCGCCCGCGCCCTGGCCTCCCGGCCCGAGATCATCTTCGGTGACGAGCCGACCGGGAACCTGGACTCGCGCTCCGGCGCCGAGGTCCTCGGCTTCCTGCGCAACTCCGTGCGCGAGCTGGGCCAGACCGTCGTCATGGTCACCCACGACCCGGTCGCCGCGGCGTACGCGGACCGCGTGATCTTCCTCGCCGACGGCCGCGTCGTGGACGAGGTGTACGCCCCCACGGCCGACTCGGTCCTGGACCGCATGAAGCGTTTCGACGCGAAGGGCCGGACCAGCTGAAGCCCGCCCGCACAGCCGCCGCCCGCCCCGTCGACGTACTCCTGGACTGAGAAACCCATGTTCCGTACCGCCTTGCGCAACGTGTTCGCGCACAAGGCCAGGCTCCTGATGACCGTGCTCGCCGTCATGCTCGGCGTCGCCTTCGTCTCCGGCACCCTGGTCTTCACCAACACCATCTCCGACGCCTTCCAGAAGAGCTCCGCCAAGGGCTTCGACCAGGTCGACGTCGCCATCACCCCCAAGAGCGCCGAGTCGAAGGGCGACCAGGTCGCCAAGGACCCCAAGCTCACGCAGGCCGCCCTCGACCGGGCCGCGAAGACGCCCGGCGCCGCGTCCGCGATCGGCGTCGTCAGCGGCTTCGCGGCCGTCGCCGACAAGGACGGCAAGCTCGTCGGGAACGGCTTCTCCACCCAGGGCGCCAACTACTGGGGCTCCGCCAAGAGCACAGACCCGCGCTACCCCCTCAAGAGCGGCAGGGCGCCCAGCGGCAAGGGCGAGGTCGCGCTCGACTCGCAGACCGCGAAGCGCGCGGGCTACAAGGTCGGGGACACCGTACGGATGTCCATCGACGGGCCCGTCCTGACGCCCACCGTCACCGGCATCTTCACCACCGAGGACGGCAACGTCGCGGCCGGCGGCAGCCTCGCCCTGTTCGACACGGCGACCGCGCAGCAGCTCCTGCACAAGCAGGGCTCGTACGACGAGATCGACGTGAAGGCCGAGGCGGGCACCAGCCAGGCCGCCCTCCAGAGCGCGCTCGACAAGGCCCTGCCGAAGGGGCAGGCCGAGACCACGACCGGCAAGCAGCTCGCCGACGACCAGGCCGAGCAGATCTCCTCCAGCATGAGCTCGATGAAGTCGAGCCTGCTGGTCTTCGCCGGGATCGCGCTCTTCGTCGGCGTCTTCATCATCGCCAACACCTTCACGATGCTCGTCGCCCAGCGCACCAAGGAACTCGCGCTGATGCGGGCCGTCGGCGCCTCGCGCAGGCAGGTCACGCGCTCCGTCCTCGCGGAGGCGTTCCTCGTCGGCGCGGTCGCGGCCGTCACCGGTCTGGCGGCGGGCATCGGCATCGGCGCCGGGATGCGCTCCCTGATGGGCGCGACCGACGCGCAGATCCCCGACGGACCGCTCGTGGTCTCGCCCGGCACGATCGCCACGTCCCTCGTCGTCGGCGTCGTCATCACGATGCTGGCCGCGTGGCTGCCGGGCCGCCGCGCCGCGAAGATCCCGCCGGTCGCGGCGATGAGCAGCGTGCACGCCGCGGCGACCACCCGCTCCCTCGTCGTACGGAACACGATCGGCGCGCTGTTCGCGGCGGCCGGCATCGCCTCCTCGCTGTACGCGACGACGATGAGCGACGGCACGTCGGCGCAGGCTCCCCTGGGCCTCGGCGCGGGCCTCCTCGTGATCGGTGTCTTCGTCCTCACCCCGCTGCTGTCGCGCCCGCTGATCGCGGCCGCGGGACCGGTCCTGCGCGTCTTCGGGATCTCCGGGAAGCTGGCCCGCCAGAACGCCGTCCGCAACCCGCGCCGCACCGCCGCGACCGCTTCCGCCCTGATGATCGGCCTCACGCTGATCACCGGCATGACGGTCATCGCGGGCAGCGCCCAGCAGGCCATCGACAAGATGGCGTCGTCCGCCCTCAAGGCCGACTACGTCGTCTCCATGGCGAACATGAACTCCCTGTCCCCCGAGGTCGCCGGCAAGCTCGCCGAGGTCGACGGCGTCACCGCCACCAGCGGCCTGAGCAACTCGCCCTCGCGCATCGACGGGCAGACCGAGTTCCTGACCGGCGTGAACGGCGCGACCATCGGCTCCCTGACCGATCTCAAGGTCGACAGCGGCACCTTCCGGATCGGCGGCCGTGACGTCGTCGTGGACGACAAGACCGCGAAGGACCACGGCTGGCGCACCGGCTCGACGTTCACCACGAACTTCGAGGACGGCAAGAAGCAGCAGCTGACCGTCGCCGGGGTCTACGAGGGCAACGACATGATGCGCGGCATCATGCTGGACACAGCCGTCCTGACCCCGCACGTCACGGACCCCTCCGACATGCAGGTCATGGTGAAGACCGACGGCGGCACGTCCACCGCCGCCAAGGACCGCATCGAGAAGGCACTCGGCGACAACCCGGCGATCCTCGTCCAGGACAAGCAGGACATCTCCAACGCGATCTCGAAGATGTTCACGCTGATGCTGAACATGCTCTACGGCCTGCTGGCCATGGCCGTCATCGTCGCCGTCCTCGGGGTCATCAACACCCTCGCCATGTCGGTCTTCGAGCGCTCGCAGGAGATCGGCATGCTACGCGCGATCGGCCTCGACCGCAAGGGCATCAAGCGCATGGTGCGCCTGGAGTCCCTGGTGATCTCGCTGTTCGGCGGGGTGCTCGGCGTCGGCCTCGGCGTGTTCTTCGGCTGGGCGGCGGGCAAGCTGATGGCGACGTCCCTGACGACGTACGAGCTGGTCCTGCCCTGGGGCCGGATCGGGATCTTCCTCGCGCTGGCAGCCCTCGTCGGCATCCTGGCGGCCCTGTGGCCGGCCCGCCGCGCGGCGCGGCTGAACATGCTCGCGGCCATCAAGTCCGAGTGACGGAACAACGGATGGGGCGCACCGGCCACAGCCGGTGCGCCCCATCCGTTGTTTCCGGGCCGTCAGTTCCAGGTACGCGCCCTCAGGGGCATACCGGGCTCGCCCGACAGGGGCGTCTTCACGGCCAGGATCTGGTTCACGCCGATCTTGTTGCGCTCGAAGCTCAGCGCGGACGCGGCCATGTAGAGACGCCAGATACGGGCCCGGCCGGGGCTGGTCAGTTTCACGGCCGCCGGCCAGTGGGCCTCCAGGTTGGCGACCCAGCGGCGCAGCGTGAGCGCGTAGTGCTCCCGGATCGCCTCCAGGTCCCTGACCTCGAACCCGGCCCGCTCCAGGAGCCCGGTGGTCGTGCCGACCGGCGCGAGCTCCCCGTCCGGGAAGACGTAGGCGTCGATGAACTCGTCGACCTCGTACGTCGACTCGTCCTTCTGGGGGCGCCGCGCGATCTGGTGGTTGAGGAGCCTGCCGCCCGGTTTGAGGAGGGCGTAGAGCGCCTCGGCGTACTCCAGGTACCGCTCGGAGCCGACGTGCTCGGCCATGCCGATGGACGAGATCGCGTCGAAGGGGCCGTCCCGCACGTCGCGGTAGTCCTGGACCCGGATCTCCACCCGGTCGGTGAGCCCCTCCTCCGCGACCCGCTTACGGGCGTACGCGGCCTGCTCCTGCGAGAGCGTCACGCCGACGACGCCGACGCCGTACTCGCGGGCGGCGTGGATGGCCATGGAGCCCCAGCCGCAGCCGACGTCGAGCAGGCGCTGACCGGGCGCCAGGCCGAGCTTGCGGGAGACGAGTTCGAGCTTGTCGCGCTGGGCGTCCTCGAGGGCGCCGTCCGGGGAGTCCCAGTACGCGCACGAGTAGACCATCGAGGGGCCGAGAACCAGCTCGTAGAAGTCGTTGCCGACGTCGTAGTGGTGGCTGATGGCCCGTCGGTCGCTGCCCTTGGTGTGCAGATGGAGGCGGCCGTGCCTGCGCATCTCCTCGCCGGGCGGGGCGGGCGGCAGGAAGGGCCCGGCGAGCTTGACCAGCTCGGCGACGGCGGCCCTGACCCGCGGCTCCTTCAGGGCCTCGACGAGGCTCCTGCTGTCGTCCTCGGGGCGCTCCCAGATGAGCCCGGCCATCAGGCCCAGGGCGTCGTAGAGATCGCCCTCCACGTCCAGGTCACCGGCCACCCAGGCGCGGGCCAGGCCGAGTTCCCCCGGCTTCCACAACAGACGGCGCAGGGCGCGGCGGTTGCGTACGACGAGAGTGGGACCGGCGGGCGGCCCGGCTTCCGAGCCGTCCCAGGCGCGAAGCCGTACGGGGAGCGGTACTCCGAGTAGCTGTTCGGCGAGGTTCTTCAGCCGCTGTGCGGCGTCCTGCATGGCGCACACCTCCGTGATGGGAGACGATCCCGGAATCGTCCAACACCACGTAAACACCAACGGGGCGCTCTCGCAGTCCCGTTACTGCGTTACGGATCGGCAAAATACGTGTAGCGGGCATGCATATTGGCGGGTCAGGGCGGCGGCCGGGTCGGTTTCCGGGCGGCTCCGAGACGCCGAAGGGACGGTTCCGGGAACGCCGAAGGGGCGCTCGCACCACGGATGGCGAGCGCCCCTTCGGGGGTGTTACTGGTGCTACCGGTGTTCCTGGACCGAGGTCAGGAGGCCTTGGCCTTCTCCTCGACCTTCGGCGCCTCGGCGGCCGGCTTGGGCGCCGGAGCCGGCTTGGCGGCCTCGTAGAACTCCTCGCGGGGGGACTCGAGGGCACCGAGCGCGGTGATGTCGCGCTTCTGGAACATGTTGAGCGTCCACTCGGCGATCACACGGACCTTGCGGTTCCAGGTCGGCATGGCGAGCCCGTGGTAGCCACGGTGCATGTACCAGGCGAGACGGCCCTTGAGCTTGATCTTCATCTTGCCCATGACGATCATCGCGACGCCCTTGTGCAGGCCGAGACCCGCCACCGCGCCCTTGTTGCTGTGGCTGTACTCCTTCTGCGGGAAGCCCCGCATGCCGGAGACCACGTTGTCGCCGAGGACCTTGGCCTGGCGCATGGCGTGCTGGGCGTTCGGCGGGCACCAGGCGCGCTCGGCCGGCGTGCCGTTCTTGACGGCCACCAGGTCCGGGACCTGGGCGTTGTCGCCCGCGGCCCAGATGTAGTCGCTGCCCTGCACCTGGAGGGTGGTCGCGGTGTCCACGTGGCCGCGGGGGCCGAGCGGGAGACCGAAGCGCGCGAGGGCCGGGTTCGGCTTGACGCCGGCGGTCCACACGACGGTGTTGGAGTCGACCTCGAGGCCGTTGCTGAGCACGACGTGACCGTCGACGCAGGACGGCATCGTCGTACCGAGGTAGATCTCGATGCCGCGGGACTCCAGGTGCTTCTTGCCGTACTGGCCGAGCTCCGGGCCCACCTCGGGCAGCACCTTGTCGGCGGCGTCGACGAGCACGAAGCGCATGTCCTCGCGCTTCACGTTCTTGTAGAACTTGGCCGCGTCGCGCGCCAGGTCCTCGACCTCACCGATCGTCTCGGCGCCCGCGAAGCCACCGCCGACGAACACGAAGGTGAGCGCCTTGCGGCGGATCTCCTCGTCGTTCGTGGACTCGGCCTTGTCGAGCTGCTCGAGCACGTGGTTGCGCAGGCCGATGGCCTCCTCGACGCCCTTCATACCGATGCCGACCTCGGCGAGGCCCGGCGTCGGGAAGGTGCGGGAGACCGCGCCGAGCGCGATCACCAGGTAGTCGAAGGGAACCTCGTACGCCTCGCCGACGAGCGGGGCGACCGTGGCGACCTTGCGGTCCTGGTCGATGGTGGTGACCCGGCCGGTGAGAATCTCGGCTCCGGGCACAGCGCGTCGCAGCGGGACGACGACGTTGCGCGGCGAGATGCTGCCGGCGGCGGTTTCGGGGAGGAAGGGCTGGTAAGTCATGTACGAGCGCGGGTCCACGACCGTGACGGTCGCTTCCGCATAACGCATCTTCTTGAGAATGCGTCGTGCTGCGTACAGGCCTACGTACCCACCGCCTACTACGAGGATCCTGGGACGCTCCGTGGTGCTCATGCCATCGAGTATCCACCTGTCCCGAGGGGGTCGCTCGTGCGCCCCTTCACAAGCACGGGTGGGGCCTCTGCTACACTTCGCCGCCCACGTGACGGAGGTCATGACGCCGGCGGGGAACCACCGTATAACTCCGCTCGTTCCGCACCCCTGTTGAGCTGCCGCTCCAGGCATTCGGCGGGGGTGGACCACTCGCCCGGTTCATCTGTCCGTAACAAGTCTGGAACGCCCCGCACGTCAGCCGCCAGGGCCCCAGGACCCCCTTCCGCGGGCCATCTGACCCAGAACCTCGCCCAACAGGGACCAATTCCTTGTGAAGAACTTCACGAACTTTCCCGACGGGGTGTCGCGGGAGCGTGTCGCCCCCCTCCTTGACCGCGCTCAGACGACGTCCTGAACGCTCAGCGGAGTCGCCGTCAGGCGGTACCGGAACGTCAGAAGGGGGGCCGGGAAGGGGCCCGGGAAGGGGGCAGGAGGCGGCCGGGAAGGGGGCGGGAAGGGCCCCGGAGCCGGACGGACGAGCTAGGCGATCGACCAGGCGATGCCGTCGAGGATGTCGTGTTCGCTCACCACGACCTCCTTGGCGCCGATCCACTCCATGATCAGGCGCAGCACCAGCGCCCCGGAGGCGATGACGTCGACGCGGCCCGGGTGGATGACCGGGTTCAGGGAGCGCTGGTCGTGCGTGGACGTCAGCAGCCAGTCCGTCAGCTCGGCGACCCGCTCGTAGGAGATGCGGGAGTGGTGGATGGCCACCGAGTCGTACTCGCTCAGGCCGAGCGCGAGGGCCGCGACCGTCGTCACCGAACCGGCGAGGCCGACGAGCGTGCGGGCCGCGGTCAGCGGGACCAGCTGTGTGACCAGGTCCAGGGCCTCGACGATGTCCTCGCGGATCGCCTCGATCTGCGCGGGCGTCGGCGGGTCGGTGACCTTGCCGTCCTCCCCCACCAGGTGGCGCTCCGTCATACGGACGCAGCCGATGTCGACGGAGTGCGCGGCCACGACCGTGTCCTCGCCGACGACGAACTCGGTCGAGCCGCCGCCGATGTCCACGACCAGGTAGGGCTTGTCGAGGTCGGCCCGGCCCGTCAGCTCCTTCGTCGCGCCGGTGAAGGAGAACTCGGCCTCCTGGTCACCGGTGATGACCTCGGGCTCGACGCCCAGGATGTCCATGACTCCGCGCACGAAGTCGTCCCGGTTCTCGGCGTCGCGGGACGCGGACGTGGCCACGAACCGGATCTTCTCGGCGCCGTGCGCCTTGATGATCTCGGCGTACTCGCGGCAGGCCGCGAAGGTCCGCTCCAGCGCCTCGGGCGCGAGCCGTCCCGTGCGGTCCACGCCCTGCCCGAGCCGCACGATCGTCATGCGGCGGTCCAGGTCGACGAGTTCACCCGTCACGGGGTCGGCGTCGGCGACGAGCAGCCGGATCGAGTTCGTGCCGCAGTCGACGGCGGCGACCCGGGTCACTCGCTGTCCTCGGGCGCGGCCGACACGCAGGGACCCTTCGCCCACCACTCGGGCAGCATCGCGATCGCCTCGTCGCCGAGCGGGTTCACGCCCGGGCCCGCGGCCAGCGAGTGGCCGACCAGGACGTGCAGGCACTTCACCCGGTCCGGCATGCCGCCCGCGCTCGGGAAGCCCTCGAGGACCTCGATGGCGTCACGGCGCGCGATGTAGTCCTCGTGCGCCTTGCGGTACGCGTCCGCGAGCTCGGGGTCGGTCTGGAGCCGCTCCGTCATCTCCTTCATGACGCCGTTCGCCTCCAGGGTGCCGATCGCGGACGCGGCGCGCGGGCACGTGAGGTAGTACGTCGTCGGGAAGGGCGTGCCGTCCTCGAGGCGCGGGGCCGTCTCGACCACGTCCGGGTTGCCGCACGGGCAGCGGTGCGCGATGGCCCGCAGGCCGCGCGGCGGGCGGCCGAGCTGCTCCTTGAACGCCTGGATGTCGGCGTCCGTGGGCGTGGTCGGCTCGGTCTGGGGCGGGGGCGTGTCCATGCCTGGGGGCTTTCCTTCAGTGAACTTCGGTGGGGTACTACGGAATTCAGGGGGTGGGGAATTCGGTGCGGCCGGTCAGTTGTCGGGGCGGTCGGCCTTGTCGACGCCGTCCCAGACGTTCGAGTACCAGGGCCGGCCCGCCGCGCCCTGCTCGGAGCGGGTGCGCTTCGCCGCGTCGGGGTCGCGCGCGATGTAGCCGGTCTCGCCCGGCATCACCAGGTGCAGCCGTTCGCGGATCCGCTGCTCGGCGTACGAGTCGTCCTGCCAGCGTGCCTTCTCGTCGCGCAGCCTGTCGACCCTGCTCTGGGCTTCCTGCCGCTGGCGCTGGAGGTCGGCGATCTGCCCGCGCTGGGAGACGTACTGCCTTATGGGGTAGGCGAGCGCGACGACCAGCGTGCACAGGACCAGGGCGAGGAGCGCCGCGCGGCCGGTGAGGCGGGAGCGGCGGGCCTGGCGTCTGGTCTGGGAGCGGTAGACGCGCTCGGCGGTCTGCTCGCCGAGCAGACGCAGCCGGGTCGCGGTGGAGAACCGGTCACGTTCCCTGTCCCGGACTCTCCCGGCCATCTTCGCGCCTCCCCTTTACGTGCGTACGTCCCCGCACACGGTACGGGACCGGGTGCGGGGACGTACGTACGACGCTTCGCTTCCTGCGGAGCCTGTGGCTCAGCCCTTGAAGCGGGGGAACGCGCTGCGGCCGGCGTAGACCGCCGCGTCGTCGAGGATCTCCTCGATGCGCAGGAGCTGGTTGTACTTGGCGACGCGGTCCGAGCGGGCCGGGGCGCCGGTCTTGATCTGGCCGCAGTTCACCGCGACGGCGAGGTCGGCGATGGTGACGTCCTCGGTCTCACCGGAGCGGTGGGACATCATGCACTTGAAGCCGTTGCGCTGGGCCATCTCGACGGCGTCCAGGGTCTCGGTCAGCGAACCGATCTGGTTGACCTTGACGAGCAGGGCGTTGGCGGAGCCCTCCTCGATGCCGCGGGCGAGGCGCTCGGGGTTGGTGACGAAGAGGTCGTCGCCGACGATCTGGACCTTGTCGCCCAGCTTCTCGGTGATGACGTTCCAGCCGGCCCAGTCGTCCTCGTACAGCGGGTCCTCGATGGAGACCAGCGGGTACGCGGAGACGAGCTCCTCGTAGTACTCGGTCATCTCGGCGGCCGAGCGGGACTTGCCCTCGAACTCGTACTTGCCGTCCTTGTAGAACTCGGACGCGGCGACGTCGAGCGCGAGCGCGATCTGCTCGCCGGGGACGTAGCCGGCCTGCTTGATGGCCTCGACGATGAGGTCGAGGGCCTCGCGGTTAGAGCCGAGGTTCGGGGCGAAGCCGCCCTCGTCGCCCAGGCCGGTGGACAGGCCCTTGGTCTTCAGCACCTTCTTGAGGGTGTGGTAGACCTCGGCGCCCCAGCGAAGGGCCTCGGAGAAGGACTCCGCGCCGATCGGCGCGATCATGAACTCCTGGATGTCGACGTTGGAGTCGGCGTGCGACCCACCGTTGAGGATGTTCATCATCGGGACGGGCAGCAGGTGCGCGTTCGGGCCGCCGAGGTAGCGGAACAGCGGCAGGTCGCTGGCCTCGGAGGCGGCGTGCGCGACGGCGAGGGAGACGCCGAGGATGGCGTTGGCGCCGAGCGAGCCCTTGTTGTCGGTGGCGTCCAGGTCGAACATCGCCTGGTCGATCAGGCGCTGCTCGGTGGCGTCGTAGCCGACGAGCTCCGGGCCGATCTGCTCGATGACGGCGAGGACGGCCTTCTCGACACCCTTGCCCTGGTAGCGGTTCGGGTCACCGTCGCGGAGTTCGATGGCCTCGAACGCGCCGGTGGACGCACCGGACGGGACAGCGGCACGACCGGTGCTGCCGTCGTCGAGGCCGACCTCGACCTCGACCGTGGGGTTGCCTCGGGAGTCCAGGATTTCCCGGGCTACGACGACGTCGATGGACGGCACGAGCATCTCCTTCTGGGATGTGACGCAACTACGCCGGGCCGCATGGTCCGGCAACACCTGAGCCTATCCGGCTCCGGGCATCGCCCTGCCGACCGACCGGCCCGTGGACAAAACCGAGAGCGAATTGTTTCCGAACGGAACAAAAAGTCTCGGCCGACAACGGACGAAAGCCCAGGACCCCTCACGCACCGAAGCCCCGCCCCGGGCGCGACGGGGGAATGCGCACCCGGGGCGGGGAGTCCTTGGGGACCTGGCGTGGTACCGGCCGTCCGCCGAAAGCCGGCACCCGAGCGGCCTGAGCGCTACCGCTCGCCGCTCGCTCCTCTCCTGCTTACTTGAGGTGGAGCTGCTGGCCCGGGTAGATCAGGTCGGCGTCCTCGACGATGTCCTTGTTCAGCTTGAAGAGCTTCGCCCAGCCGCCCTTGACGTGGTGCGCCTCGGCGATGGTGCTGAGGGTGTCGTGAGCCTTCACCTTGTACTCGCCGTCACCCTTCTTGACCTTCTTGCCGGCCGGGGTCTCGACGGTCTTCTTCGACTCCTGCTTCGGGGCGGCAGGCGTCGTGCGCTCCTGGCTGCGGGTGGTCGGCTGCTCGGCCTTGCGCTCCTGCTGCGGCTGCGGGGCGGCCGGGGCGGGGGCGGCGGAGCCGGTCGAGGCGGCGGACAGGCCCACGCCACAGCTCGGCCAGGCACCCTTGCCCTGGCTGGCCAGGACCTTCTCGGCGACGGCTATCTGCTGCGCCTTGGAGGCCTTGTCGGCGGTGGAGGCGTACGCGGTGCCGCCGTACGCGGCCCACGTGGACGAGGAGAACTGGAGGCCGCCGTAGTAGCCGTTGCCGGTGTTGATCGACCAGTTGCCGCCGGCCTCGCACTGCGCGACCGCGTCCCACTCGGAGGCAGTGGCGGCGGAGGCACCGGTGGCGCCCATCAGCGGGACGGCGACGGCGGCACCGGTGACACCGGCGAGCGTGGCGACACGGACGGCCTTGGACGGGCGGCGGTGCTTGCCCTTGCTGGAAAACAGCATCGAGAGATCCCCTCACCGACGCCTACGAGGTGAGCTGTCGGGTTCGGGCCGGATGAGTGCCCGGTCGCACGTCTTGCGTGCGACTTAACCCCAAGCCGGTCGTCCGGCCGTCTTTCAACGGCCGGGACCGGCACTTACCTTGGGTCCCCCGCTCCTGCCTACGGCGCTTACGCGACGACTGTTCCCGTACGGACATTGGCAGGATTCGGCGTGACATCCGACGGGGCCCGCTGTGGCGAGCGGTGATGACCGTAAGCAGCGGATCGCCCTAATTTCAAAGACGATCAGGGCCTTTGAGACCCATCTCTCACTCTCGCCAAAACGGACATTAATCCCGAACTGCCGTTACTTTTCGCCCGATTCGAGCCCAAGATCCAGACTCTGACCAGGAAGGATGAGGTTCGGGTCCGCACCCACCGTCTTCTCGTTCCCGGCGTACAGAGCGGCCCATCCGCCGTCCACGTCATGGGTGTCGGCGATGTCCCAGAGGTTGTCGCCGGCGCGGACCGTATAGGTACCTTCGTCCGGATTCGCGGCCTTACGACCACTTTCGTCACCGCGCGAGGCGTGGCGGCCCGCGCTGTCGTCGGCGCGCGAGGAGCCGGCGGTGTCGTCCTCGGCGGCGTCACCGCGGTGCCGGCCGGCGGTGGGCGGCGTGGCGGAGTCCGAGTCGGTGGAGGCCTCCGGTGAGGGCTCGCCGGGGGTCGAAGTCGAGCCGTCCTGGCCGGACTTGTCACCCTCGGAGGCATCGACATCCCGGGCGTTATCTACGGTATCGCCCGACTTGTCGCGATTCTTCTCTCGGGAGTCGGCCTTCGTGCCCGAGGACGCGGAGTCCGACGGCTCATCGCTCGCGTCGCCCTTCGCCTCGCCACTCCCGGAGTCACCGGCCGACGCCGACGGGGTCGGCAGGGCCGCACCGGGGTCGACCTCGGCCGCGGCGTCGTCCGCCGTGAGCCCTGAGGTGACCGAGCAGACCGGCCACGCCCGCGGGCCCTGGTCGTCGAGGACCTTCTCGGCGACGGCTATCTGCTGCGAGCGGCTGGCCTGGTCGGCGCGCGGCGCGAAGTCGAGGCCGCCGTAGTTCTCCCAGGTCTCCTGGGAGAACTGGAGCCCGCCGTAATAGCCGTTGCCCGGATCGGCGCTCCAGGAGCCGCCGCTCTCGCACTCGGCGAGCTTGTCCCACGTGGCCGTCGACGCGGCGCTCGCGCTGGTCGCGCCGAGCAGAGGGATCGCGATGGCGGAGCCGGCCACTCCCGCGGCGACGATGAGCGCGGGAGCCTGGCGGGGGCGACGGTGACGACCGTTCCCGGTGAGCATGGAGGCGCCTTTCGGGGGCTCGGGGAATGCTGCGGCGGGTGGTGCCGCGATGACTGGTGAACGTAGCGGGAGTCGAACGCTTGTCACAAGTCGATGCAGCGCAGATCACGTGAAAGTCACAGTCCTGACGACCCGTCAGTTACGGGGCTTTGACCGGGCCTTCCTGTTGCGGCGTGAACTCGACCGGAAGCGTGCGCAATCCCCGCATGATGAGCCCGCCGCGCCAGCGCAAATCGGCAGGTTCCCCCGCGAGTCGCAGGTCCGGAAGGCGCGTCAGAAGCGTCGCGAGGGCGGTCTGCCCCTCCAGGCGCGCGAGGGGCGCGCCGAGGCAGTAGTGGATGCCGTGCCCGTATCCGAGGTGCTGATTGTCACGCCGGGACAGGTCGAGGGTGTCGGGGTCGTCGAAGCGCGCCGGGTCACGGTCGGCGGCGGCGAGGACGACGAGGACGGGGTCACCTGCGGCGATGTCCTGGCCGCCGACGGTCAGCGGCTCCGTGGCGAAGCGCCAGGTGGCCAGCTCCACCGGGCCGTCGTAGCGCAGGAGTTCCTCGATGCCGGTCGCCAGAAGGCCCGATTCGCCCTCTTCCAGGGAGAGTTGCAGGCGCTCGCGCTGCTCGGGGTGGGTGAGCAGGGCGTATGTGCCGTTACCGATGAGGTTGATGGTGGTTTCAAAACCGGCGAACAGGAGGATGAAGGCCATCGCGGCGGCCTCGTTCTCCGTCAGATGCTCGCCGTGGTCGGAGGCGCGGATGAGGCCGGAGATCAGGTCGTCGCCGGGCTCGTCGCGCTTGCGGTGGATGAGCTCGACGAGATAGTTCCGGATCTTCTTCACGGAACGGGCGACCCCGCCGCGCGGGCCGCCCCCGTGGCGGATCATCATGCCCGCCCAGTCCCGCAGGTCGTCCTGGTCCTCGCGCGGGACGCCCAGCAGGTCGCAGATCGCGTAGATGGGGAGCGGGAACGCGAAGTCGTGGATGAGGTCCGCCTCACCCTTGGCGGCGAACTCGTCGATGAGCTGGTCGGTCAACTCCTGCACCCGGGGCGCGAATTCGGCCACCCGGCGCGGGGTGAACGCCTTCGAGACGAGGCGGCGCAGACGGGTGTGGTCCGGCGGGTCGATGTTGAGCAGATGCGTCATCAGCTCGGCCTTGCGCTCGCCCGGAATGCCGGTCTTGCCCTTGGCGTGGGCGGGCTCGTCGTGGTGCGCCGGGTTCTTGGACAGACGCTGGTCGGCCAGCGCCTGCTTCGCGTCCGCGTACCGCGTGACCAGCCACGCCTCGACACCGCTGGGGAGCGTGGTGCGGTGAACGGGCGAGTGCTCGCGCAGCCAGGCGTAGGCCGGGTACGGATCGGTGGCGAACTCCCAGGTGAAGAGTTCGGGAGCGGTGCGCTGCGCGGGCTTGTCGGTCACGCGTCGACGGTATCCGGCGCGGCGCGCCACTCCTGCCGGACCCCACCGAGGCCCTAGCCCAGCCCCTCCGCTGCGCGGATCGCGTCCCGGTACGCGCGGGCCGCCGCCCGCAGTGCCGCCTCCGGGTCGACTCCGTCGGCCTCGGCGCGCAGGGCGAGTGCGAGCAGTTCGTAGCCGATGCCCTCGCCGCCCGGCGCCGGCACGTCGAGGCCTGCCGTGCGGACGCGGGAGCCCAGCTTCGCCGCGAGTGCGAGGCCGGGCTGGCCGACCGGCACGCCGTCCGTGACGGACTCGCGCTGCTTCTCGACGGCCTTCGTGCGCAGCCAGTGCTCCTTCACGTCCTCGGGGGTGAGCGCCGTGTCGTCGCCGAAGACGTGCGGGTGGCGGTGGATGAGCTTCTCGACGATCCCGCCCGCGACGTCGTCCACGGAGAACGCCTCGTCCCCTTCCTCACCGGACGCCTCCTCGGCGATGCGGGCGTGGAAGACGACCTGGAGGAGTACGTCCCCGAGCTCCTCGCGCAGCTCGTCCCGGTCGCCGTCCTCGATCGCCTCGACGAGTTCGTACGCCTCCTCGATCGCGTACTTCGCCAGACCCTTGTGGGTCTGCTGCGAGGACCACGGGCACTCGCGGCGGATGCGGTCCATGACCTGGACCAGGTCGAGGAGGCGGGCGCCCGGCAGGTCGTAGGAGGCCGGGAGCAGTTCCAGGTCGGGCATCGCGACGCGGCCCGACCCGGCGAGCGTGGCCAGACCGTCGGTCAGGCGGCGGTCGCCCTCGGCGGTGGCGACGACCACGACGGTGCGGCCCCCGGCGCAGGCGTCGACGAGCTCGTGGGCGCTCGGCGCCGCCTCCCGCACCTCGACGCCGGCCTCCCGCAGATACGGCAGCTGCGGGTGTGCGGCGTCGGCGCACAGCACGTCGTCGGCGGCGTGCAGCAGCTGCCAGGCCGACCAGGACAGCAGGCCGGGCGCGACACGGTGGCTCGTGGTGAGCAGGACGACGCGGCCGGTCGGGGCGGCGGCGGGTCCGGATGCGTCCGCAGCGTTCTCTGCGTCGGCAGCGTGCTCTGCGTTCTCGGGGTTCGCAGCTTTCTCAGGGTTCACGTCTCGAACGTAACCCAGGCCGCCGGCCGCGCCTCGGGCGAGAGGCCCTACGCCGTCTGCTGGTCCCCCGTCTTCGGGGAGGTGACCTCGCGCACCCACGGGGTCTTCGCGTCGGCGCGGCCGTGGCTCTTGGCGATGTCCCAGGTGCCGTAGCGCGGGTTCAGGCCGACGTTCAGTTCCTTGGAGGCCTGGTCGAGCGCCTTCCAGAAGGGGGCCTGGTCGGCCTCGGACTGGGACTGCATGTTCGCGCCGACCTTCTGGGCCAGGCCCATCACCTCGAGGTCGGTACGCGCGCTGTCCGCGATGCGCTCGGGCGCGATGTTGTACTGCTGGAGCAGGGCGAGCTCGAGCTGCCGGACGCCGCCGGCCTGCTGCGCCATCGCGGCCTCCCGCTCCTGGACCTGCCTGCGGGTCACCGTGACGCCCGCGTCGGCGGCCGCGCGGTGCAGCACCCGGTCGAAGACCATGGAGTTCAGCGTGTTCCGGGTGAGGTTGCCGGACTTGGCGATGGCCTGCTCGTACTGCTGGTCGTCCTTGGTGGCGGCCTGCTGGGCGTCGCGCACCTCGTTCACCCGGTTCTCCAGCTGGGAGACGGTGATGCGGTCGCTGCCCAGGACGGCCGCGGCACCAGGGTGCGCGTCGTTGCCGCAGGCGGTGAGGAGGGGGACCGCGGCTACGGCGGCGGTGGCGAGGACGAGCGCGGTGCGGCGGCTGTTGCTGCTCTTACGGCCGTGCAAGGTGGGCCTCCCTGCGAGGAGTTTGTGGGCTTTCTGCGGCGCACAGCGCCTCCACCAGGGGCGGTGGTCGGGCGACGGGCGGGCGCACAAAGTCCGGCGGTGATCGATGTTAGGCAGTGGCCGTGCTCTCGGCCACCTATTCGACCCAACGATTCGCCGGGAGTTGAGGCACTCCCCCGCTCCCGGCCCGTCCCGGCTCAGCCCCGGACCTGCCCCAGCCACTGCAGGGTGCGGCGGATTTCGGCCGGGATCGGGTGTCCGGGCCCGTGCACGCGCTCCGCGTCGTGCAGCAGGCGTACGAGGGTGTCGTGCGCGGCGGCCCGGTCGCCGAGCGCGAGGAGCAAGTGGCCGATGCGGCGCCGGACTTCGAGGGGCAGCGTGAGGTCCGTCGTCGCGTACTGGTTCTCGTAGTACGGGAGCAGCGCGCGGTACTCGGCGAGTGCGGCGGCCGGTTCGCCGAGCTGTTCCAGGCACTGCGCGGCCTCGTAGCGGAACTGGAGGGACTGCGGGTCGGCCTGGCCCGCCTCGGCGGCCCGCTCGTCGGCGAGGCGGCGCAGCTCGGGCAGGGCGCGGCGGTACTGGCCGTCGTCCATGAGCGTCGCGGCGTACTGCTTGCGCAGGGTCCGGACGACCGGTGAGTGCTCGCCGTGCTGGGCCGCGGCGGCGGGCAGGATCGCGCCGAGGATGTCGACGGCCTGCGTGATGCGGCCCTCGCCGAGGAGGCGCTTGACCTCGTCGACGGCGCCCGCGACGTCCGGCTTGTCGGTGTGGGGCGTGGGAGCGGCGGGCTGCGGGGCGGGGGTGCGGGCGCGGTCGGGCCAGGGGGCGTGCGGGCGCAGGAAGGGGCGGGTGGGGTCGAGGGGGCCGCCGCTCGGTATGCCGCGCGCGGGCAGCAGCGGGAGCAGGGCCTCGTACGTCTCCTGGGCGGAGGCGGGCCGGTGCTGCGGGTCCTTGGCGAGCAGGCGCAGGACGAGGGCCTCCAGGGGTTCGGGGACCTCGGGGCGCAGCCGGCGGACCGGCAGAGGCGGCTCGTAGAGGTGGCGGTGCAGGACGCCGAGGGCGGTGGAGCCCGCGAACGGGACGTCTCCGCTGAGGAGTTCGTGCAGCAGCACCCCGAGCGCGTACAGGTCGGTGTAGGGGCCCACGGCGCCGCCCATGGCCTGTTCGGGGGCCATGTAGGCGGGGCTGCCGATGGGGGAGCCGGTGTGGGTGAGGCGGGTGGTGTCGGTGTCGAGTACGGAGGCGACGCCGAGGTCGAGGACGGTGACCGTGCCGTCCTGCTTGACCATCACGTTCCGCGGCTTGAGGTCGCGGTGCACGATCGGCACGGCGTGCACCGCGCACAGGACGGCGCACAGCTGGGCGGCGACGGAGACCGCCCACTGCCACGGGTAGGGGTCGTGTTCGGCGAGGTGGTCGGAGAGGTCGGCCCCGTCGACGTACTGCATGACGAGGTAGAGGTCCTCGCCCTGGGTGCCCGCGTCGTGGACGGTGACGAGGCCGGGGTGGTCGACCTGGGCGGTGACGCGGCACTCGCGCACGAAGCGGCGGCGCAGCTCGTCGGCCTCCTGGCCGGCGACGCGGTCGGGGCGCAGCAGCTTCACGGCTACGCGCCGGTCGAGCCGCTGGTCGTACGCCGTCCAGACCTGGCCCATGCCGCCCTGGCCGATGAGGGTGGACAGCTCGTAGCGCCCGGCGACGAGTTGTCCGCCGGACGCGTTCAGGGGTTGGGTCACCGTCCGCCTTCGTGCTTTCGCAGGTAGTCGCTGAGTTCGTCGAGCTCCGCGCGGACCTGGTCGATGCGGTGGGGCGGCGCCTGGGGCTGCGGTGCGGGGGTGGGCACGGGTGTGGGGGCCGGGCCCGCGGTCTGGGTGAGCTGGTCGTGCACGGGCTGCGTCGACGGAGGCGCGGTCGGCGGCACGGGCGGCGCGTAGTGCTGCTGCGGCTGCTGCGGATATCCGTACGCGGGTTGCTGGAGCGGCGGCTGCTGCGGCTGGTACCCGCTCGCGTAACCGCCGTAGAACGCGAGGCGCTCCTTGCGGCCGTGGCGGATGTCGGCCACCAGGTAGTACGAGACGACTCCGGCGAGCGTGATCAGGAGGATCGTCATGCCCGCGTCGCCGCGCCACGTCGTGAACTCGTCGACGCCCGGGTCCGTGGCGAGCAGCGAGATCGTGCCGGCCTGGAGCGCGGCGACGGACGCGAAGATGATCCAGTCCGTCCTGCTGCGCGTCGTCAGCGCGAGACGGAGCAGCGCCGTCCACGCGAGGAACCCGATGCTGAGCACGGCGAGCGCCACGAACAGGACGCGCAACCCGATCTGCACGCCATGCGACGGGCGCTGTGGCGGTGGCATGTAGCCCTGGCCGTGCATGGCTTCTCCTGCTGCTCCTGCTGACGGGTCCTTTATGTGTCGAGCGTATAGGCCGACTCCGACAACCCGCGCGGGGTTGTACGGAACCGTTGTCGTACGGATGTCGATCGCGTCACTCGGGGCCGAGCGTGCCGTCCGTCAGTCCGTCGTGCAGGCCCCGTACGAGCTGTTCGCCGAGGCGCGCGGCCTGGCGCAGGGCGTCCTCGAACTCGGCCAGGGCGCGGAAGCGTTCGCCGTAGCGGCGCTGGTCGGCCGGCGGGAGGCGCGGGAGTTGGAGGCGGCGCACGTCCAGGCGCGTGGCGGTGGACGCGTAGCTGCTGGCCTGCCGGTTGTTGGCGGTGCCGCGCAGGAACCCGGCGAGGAACCAGGGGTCGAGGGCTGCCCGGTCGGGGCGCAGCAGGGTCAGGCCGCGGCCGAGTGCGGCGCCCGCGGTGGCCTCGTCGACGACGCGGACGACCGCGCCGCCGCCGGCCAGGGGGACGACGACGTCGCCCGCTTCGACGAGTACGGGTTCCTCGTCCCCTCCTTGCGGTGAGCCGGAGGGCGCGGTTCCGGCGAGGACGTCGTGGTCGGTGAGGACGGGCACGCGCGCGGAGCCGCCGGCGGCGGGACCCGGTGCCGCCGGGGTCGCCGTGGTGGTGCGGAGCAACAGGGCGCCCGCGCGGGCGAGTTCACCGACCGTCGTCTGGGGCCAGCGGGCCGGGGGCTGCGCGGCGGGCGGGGTGTCGGGGGCGCGGTCGGCGGTGAGGCGCAGGGTGTCGCCGAGGCGGGTGCGGACCGCGGCGAGCTCCTCGGCGCCGCCGCCCGCGGCCGGGGGCGGCAGCCGGCGCGCGGGCGCGAGGTCGACCTCGTCGTCGAGCAGCTCGATCACGGGTACGGAGCGCGCGATGCCGGGCAGTTCCTCGATCGTGCCGTCGCGGTCGAAGGGCCGCCAGGCGTCGAGGACGGTCTGCTGGACCTGCTCCCACGGCAGCTTGTCGCGTCCGTCGACGGAGCCCGCCGGGGTGCCCCCGGTCGTCTCGACGAGGAGGAGTTCGGGCGCGGGCGGGGTGCCGGCGCCGGGCCTGCGCAGGACCCACAGGTGCAGCGGAATGTTGTTGGGCGGGACGGAGCCCGCGGGCAGGGCGATCACGGCGCGCAGGGCGCCGCGGCGCAGGAGGTCGGCGCGGATGCGGCGGCCCGAGCGGCGGGACGCGGCGGCGGGCGGCATCAGCAGGACGGCGGTGCCGCCGTCGCGCAGTCGGGCCAACGCGTGCTGGATCCAGGCGAGTTCGGACTCGGTGCGGGCCGGGAAGCCGTACTCCCAGCGGGCGTCGTAGGCGAGTTCGTCGTGGCCCCAGTTGCGTTCGTTGAACGGCGGGTGGGCGAGCACGGCGTCGGCGCGGACGTCGGGGAACGCGTCGGCGCGCAGGGTGTCGCCGGACGCCGTGCGCACGGTGGTTCCGTCGGCGGCCGGGGTGCCGAGGGCGAGGCGCAGCGCGGTGAGGGCGGCGAGGTCGGAGGCGCTGTCCTGGCCGTAGAGGCGCTGGTCCGGCTCGGGTGCGAGGTCGCGTACGGCGCGCAAGAGGGCGCCGGTGCCGCAGGCCGGGTCGAGGACGGTGCGGGCGGATCCGGCGAGGGCGGCCATGAGCTGGGCGGGGCCCGCGGGCGTGAGCGTGTACTGGCGCGGGTTGGCGTCGAGATGACGGCCGAGGAGGAACTCGTACGTCTGGCGGGCGCCCAGTTCCGCGGCGAGTTCGGCGGCGCCGCGCAGCAGCGGGACGGAGGGCGCGAGCCCGGCGTCGGGCAGGCGTACGGCGCGCTCGTCGCGGGGGCCGAAGCGCGGGGTCAGGACGTCGTCGAGGGCGCCCGGGAGGCGCGCTGCGAGTTGCCCGTCGGAGACCGCGGCGAGTTCGAGCCAGTCGGTGGGCCGGTCGTGTACGAGGAGCAGGACGCAGCCGGTGTGCAGGAGGGCGACGCCGGGGCCCGCGGGGTGTCCGGCGAGCTGCTGCCAGACACGTTCACGCAGGGGCACCTCGGCGAGCTTGCCCTGCTCCCGGAGCCAGTTCTCGACGTCGGTGAGGGCGAAGGAGGGGCTGGTCTCGGTGCCGCCGACGGGCTTGGGGAAGTCGGGGTGGCGGCGGCGCCAGTTGCTGACGGCGGCGCGGCCGACCCCCGCGAGCCGGGCGATCCCGGCCGCGGTCACTTCTGTGGCGTTGTCCTGCACCCGGCGTGCTCCCCTCGGCTCCCCCACATGACTGTGGCGCCGAGCATACCCGCGAACGCGTATGCGCCCCATTCACGACCGTGTACACACTCAACTTCGTGAACCGTGTTGACTCGGTTCACAGGCTCTGTTCTTATTGACCCATCGAAACGAGCGGTCGCCGGAATCGAGGGGCCGCCTTCTGTGGGGGGATCAGCCATGGGCATGAAGACCAAGGTCGCGCTGGGTGCGGTCGTCGGAATCGTCGTCATCGGCGCCGTGTCGGCGAACTCGGGCTCCGGCAACGACGGCAACGGGGGGAACGGCGGCGGCACCTCCGCCGCCGCGGACAAGAACGCGGGCGGCTCGGCCGGCAAGGCCGGTAACGGCGACAAGTCCGGCGACAAGGGCGCGTCGAAGGCCTCGCAGGCCGAGCAGTTCAAGGCCTTCGTGGCGAAGAACGGCACACCCAAGGAGAAGGACGCCGTCGCCCACGTCCTCAAGATCCAGGGCGCCGACCAGCAGAACGACATCCTCGACAGCGCCGACGTCTACACCGACTTCACCGGCGGCCTGATGGGCGAGGGCTCCGGCCCCTCCAAGCTGATCGCCTCCGCGTTCGCGGACTGGAAGGACAGCAAGAACGGCCTCGTCACGGTCTACGACGCAGACGGCGAGATCATCACCAACGGCAACTTCTGACGGCCGTACACCACCGCACCGCCTCCACCACCGTCTCAACCACTTCCCGGGGAACTCCCATGCGCCGCAGCACACTTGCCGCCCTCTGCCTCACCGTCGTCACGGCCGCCGTCTCCCTCACCGCGTGCGGGCCCGGCGGCCCCGGCGAGGCATCGGGCTCGGGCGACAAGCCCAAGGCCCCCTTCGCCGACCTGTCAGGACCGGACATCGCCAACAAGGCCATGAAGGCCACCCGCGGCGCCTCGTCCCTCACCATCAAGGGCGACGCCGCCGACGGGGACGGCGGACAGATCGCGCTCGACGTCGCCCTCGACAGACGGGGCGAGTGCACCGGCTCGATGGGCATGAACGGGCAGGGCAAGGTCGACCTGATCAAGACGGGCCCGACCGTGTACCTCAAGTCCGACGAGGCGTTCCTGCGCGCTCAGAGCGAGGGCGAGTCCAAGGCGGACACGGACGCCGTCGTGAAGATGCTCGCGGGACGCTGGATGAAGTCGAAGGCGGACAGCCCCGACGCCAAGGACATGGCGGAGTTCTGCGACCTCGACTCGCTGCTCGCCGAGTTCAAGAGCAACGACACCCTCGCCCGCAAGGGCAGGGCGACGACGGTCGACGGCACGCCCGCGTTCACGGTCACCGAGACCGACGGCAAGGACGAGTACACGCTCTACGTCGCGACCGAGGGCAAGCCGTACGTGCTCAAGCTCGTCACCAAGTCCGCCAAGGAGCCCGCCGCGCTCACGTTCACCGACTACGACAAGCCGGTCAAGGCCGCGCCGCCGGCCGACAAGGACGTCGTCGACCTGGACAAGCTGGGCGGCTGAACGGGCCCGCGCAGATGAACAGGCCCGTGCGGACGGTCAGTCGGCGTGGAAACGCGCCGGCGCCGATGTCGGGTTGCCGCCCGTGGGCAGGGCCTGGTCCGGGCAGTCCGACAGCACGCGCTTCATGGCGTCCCGCTCGCCGGCCGTCACCCACAGCCCGTACTTCTTCTTCACGGCGACCTGCCCGGCGACATAGGTGCACCGGTACCCCTTGCGGGACGGCAGCCAGGTCGCCGTATCGCCCTCGCCCTTGCTGCGGTTGGGGCCGGCGTCGACCGCGAGGAGGTTGAGCGGGTCGTTGGCCAGGGCGATGCGCTTGCTCGGCGCCCACTGCTGGGCGCCCTTCTGCCAGGCGTCGGAGAGCGCCACCAGATGATCGATGTCGACCTGGCTGCGACCGCGCACGAACGCGATCTCCTTGCCGGTGTACGGGTCGGAGGCGAGCGTCCCCGACACGACCGTGCACCGCCCGTCGCGGAACTTCACACCCGTCAGGTCCCGCTTGAGTATGTCGTCGCGGGTGTCGCAGCCGTTCGAATCGGTGTCGGCCCAGGCACTGCCGAACCGGTCCCGGTCGTAACCGGTCTTGGGCGCCCGCCCCTTGACGGTCAGCGAGTTCACGGCGTCGAGCGCGCTGCCCGCCTTGTACTCGGGCCCGGCCCCGGACCCGCCCTGCTGCTCCACGGTGCAGCCGGTGGCGACGGCCACGGTCACGACTACGGCGGCGACTGTCCGCCCAGCGCCTCGCATCACGACGCTCCCCCCTGCTAGTCCGGTTCGGGTGTCACCGTATCGGGTGAGCGCGCAGGACACGCGGGCGCACCGAGGCGCGTGGAAGCAGCCGGCGCACGGAACGCGGACAGCCCGCATCGGCCGCCCCGTCACCTGCGCATTCGCTCGTTCAGGCGATGCCACCGGGAGGACCCGGCCGGCGCCACCCGCTGAACCGCTCCCCCGCTACGACCCGAGGATCGACGTCAAGAACTCCCCGACCCAGCCCAGGAGTTCGCGTCCGACGAGCGGCTTGCCACCCACCTTCGCGGTCTTCGGGCGCGGGACGAGCACCTGGTGCGCCGCCGCCTTGATGACCGTGCCCGGGTAGAGGCGCTTGAGGCGCAGCTCCTGCGACTCCCTCAGGTCCACGGGCGCGAAGCGGATGTTGTTGCCCTGGAGGACGATCTCGCCGACGCCGCACGCCCGCGCGAACATGCGCAGGCCGGCGACGAGCAGCAGGTTCTCGACCGGCTCGGGCAGCTTGCCGTAGCGGTCGGTGAGCTCCTCGCGGACCGCCTTGACGTCCGCTTCCGTGTTCACGGAGGCGATGGCGCGGTAGGCCTGCAGGCGCAGGCGCTCGCCGGGCGCGTAGTCGTGCGGGACGTGCGCGTCGACCGGGAGCTCGATCTTGACGTCCAGGGGCGGCTCCTCCTCGACACCGCCCTCGACGGCGGCCCGGTAGTCGGCCACCGCCTCGCCGACCATGCGGATGTAGAGGTCGAAGCCGACGCCCGCGATGTGGCCCGACTGCTCTCCGCCGAGCAGGTTGCCCGCTCCGCGGATCTCCAGGTCCTTCATCGCCACGTACATGCCCGCGCCCATCTCCGTGTGCTGGGCGATGGTGGCGAGGCGCTCGTGCGCGGTCTCGGTGAGCGGCTTCTCCGGCGGGTACAGGAAGTACGCGTAACCGCGCTCGCGGCCTCGGCCGACGCGGCCGCGCAGCTGGTGGAGCTGGCTGAGGCCGAAGTTGTCGCCGCGCTCGACGATGAGGGTGTTCGCGTTCGAGATGTCGATGCCCGACTCGACGATCGTCGTCGAGACGAGGACGTCGAACTTCTTCTCCCAGAAGTCCACGACGACCTGTTCCAGGGCCTGTTCGGACATCTGGCCGTGGGCCGTCGCGATGCGCGCCTCGGGGACGATGTCGCGCAGGCGGGCCGCCGCGCGGTCGATGGACTCGACGCGGTTGTGGATGTAGAAGACCTGGCCCTCGCGCAGCAGTTCACGGCGCACGGCCGCGCCGATCTGCTTCTCCTCGTACGGGCCCACGAAGGTGAGGACCGGGTGGCGCTCCTCCGGCGGCGTGGTGATCGTCGACATCTCGCGGATGCCGGTGACGGCCATTTCGAGCGTACGGGGGATGGGGGTGGCCGACATGGTGAGGACGTCGACGTTCGCGCGGAGCTTCTTCAGCTGCTCCTTGTGCTCGACGCCGAAGCGCTGCTCCTCGTCGACGATGACCAGGCCGAGGTCCTTGAACTTCGTCTCGGAGGAGAACAGGCGGTGCGTGCCGATGACGATGTCGACGGAACCTTCGCGCAGGCCCTCCAGGGTGGCCTTCGACTCGGTCTCCGTCTGGAAGCGCGACAGCGCCCGTACGTTGACGGGGAACTGGGAGTAGCGCTCGGAGAACGTCCCGAAGTGCTGCTGGACGAGGAGCGTGGTGGGCACGAGGACCGCGACCTGCTTGCCGTCCTGGACGGCCTTGAAGGCTGCGCGAACGGCGATCTCCGTTTTGCCGTAGCCGACGTCGCCGCAGATCAGGCGGTCCATCGGGACCGTCTTCTCCATGTCCTCCTTGACCTCGGCGATGGTCGTGAGCTGGTCGGGGGTCTCCACGTACGGGAACGCGTCCTCCAGCTCGCGCTGCCAGGGCGTGTCCGCGCCGAAGGCGTGGCCGGGCGCCGCCATGCGCGCCGAGTACAGCTTGATCAGGTCCCCGGCGATCTCCTTGACCGCCTTCTTCGCGCGGGCCTTCGTCTTCGTCCAGTCCGCGCCGCCGAGACGGTGCAGCGTCGGGGCCTCACCGCCGACGTACTTGGTGATCTGCTCCAGCTGGTCGGTGGGGATGTAGAGGCGGTCGCCGGGCTGGCCGCGCTTGGCGGGCGCGTATTCGACGACGAGGTACTCGCGGGTCGCGCCCTGGACCGTGCGCTGCACCATCTCGATGTAGCGGCCCACGCCGTGCTGCTCGTGGACGATGTAGTCGCCGGATTCGAGGGTGAGCGGGTCGATCGACTTGCGGCGGCGGGCCGGCATGCGCTGGCCGTCCTTGCCCGCCGCCTTCTGGCCGGTCAGGTCGGTCTCGGTGAGGACCGCCAGCTTCAGGGCCGGGTCCACGAAGCCGTAGTCGATGGAGCCGCAGGCGACCTGCACGACCGACGGGGTGAGTTCGGTGAGGTCCTGGTCGAGGCGGGCCGGGACGCCCTCGCCGCCGAGGACCTCGACGGTGCGGGCCGCGGGTCCGTGCGCCTCGGTGACGTAGACGGCGCGCCAGCCGTCGGCCAGCCAGCCCTTGGTGTCGGCGAGCGCCCGCGCGGTGTCGCCGCGGTACGACTCCGGGGCGTGCATGCCCAGCTTCAGGGTGTCGGAGCCGAGTGCCTCGTCGGCCGCGAACGGGGAGACGGACCACCACATCATGTCCAGCTCGCGCGCCCGGTCGCGGACGTCGGCGATGGACCGCAGGGACGCCGCGTCCACGTCGATGGGGGCCTCGCCGCCGCCGGCGGTGGCCGCCCACGACGCCTGGAGGAACTCCTGCGACGTGGCCACCAGGTCGGCGGCGCGCGTGCGCACCCGCTCCGGGTCGCACACCACGGCCATGGAGCCCTCGGGCAGCACGTCGAGCAGCAGCTCCATGTCGTCGACGAGGACGGGGGCGAGGGACTCCATGCCCTCGACGGCGATGCCCTCGGCGATCTTGCCGAGGAGTTCGCCCAGCTCCGGGTGTTCCTCGGCGAGGGCGGCGGCCCGCTCGCGGACCTGGTCGGTGAGCAGCAGCTCGCGACAGGGCGGCGCCCACAGGCCGTGCTCGGCGACTTCGAGGGAGCGCTGGTCGGCGACCTTGAAGTAGCGGATCTCCTCGACGTCGTCGCCCCAGAACTCGACGCGCAGGGGGTGTTCCTCGGTCGGCGGGAAGACGTCGAGGATGCCGCCGCGCACGGCGAACTCGCCGCGCCTCTCGACGAGTTCGACCCGGGCGTAGGCGGCCGCGGCGAGCGCCTCGACGATCTCGTTCAGATCGGCGCTCTGCCCGGTGCGCAGCGCCACGGGCTCCAGGTCGCCGAGCCCCTTGACCTGCGGCTGGAGTACGGAACGGACGGGCGCGACGACCACCGACACCGGTCCGGTCTCGGGGTCGTCGGCGCGGGGGTGCGCGAGGCGGCGCAGGACCGCGAGGCGGCGGCCCACGGTGTCGGAGCGCGGGGAGAGCCGCTCGTGCGGCAGCGTCTCCCACGAGGGGTACTCGGCGACCCCGTCCTCGGGCAGCAGCGAGCGCAGCGCCGCCGCCAGGTCCTCGGCCTCCCGCCCCGTGGCGGTCACGGCGAGCACGGTCCGCCCGGTCCGCCTCGCGAGAGCCGCCACGGCGAAGGGCCGGGCGGCGGGCGGGCCCACCAGGTCGACGTGGGGGCGGTGTCCGTCGGTGGCGGCCTTCACCGCTTCGGCGAGCGCCGGGTCTCGGCTTACGGCGTCCAGCAGACCGTGCAGGCTCATGAAGGGCTTCCATCCCGGGGAGTGGGCAACGCGAACCGCCCGACACGTCGAACGGGCCGGGGGTCTTCCAGACTACGACGTGCCGCCGACACCCGCGTGCGCATCATTCGCGGATCACTTGCATGGTTCCCAGGGCGCACGGCGGCCCCGGAGTGTCCGGGAAGGACACTCCGGGGCCGCCGTGCTCTTTCCCCACGCTCCCCCGTTCGCATCGCCCCGCGCGGCTAATCCGTAGCGATCGCGTTCAGTACGTTCATCCGGCCCGCCCGGAACGCCGGCACCAGGGCCGCGAACAGGCCCACGAAGGCCGAGCCGATGAAGACGCCGATGATCGTCGGCCAGGGGATCTCCAGGACGTTCAGCCCCTCCAGGGCGAGGAGCTGCTGGGCGGTCGCGCCCCAGCCCATGCCCAGGCCGAGGCCGAGGAGGGCGCCGAAGAGGGCGATGACCACGGACTCCAGGCGGATCATGCGGCGCAGCTGCCGGCGCGAGAGGCCGATGGCCCGCATCAGGCCGATCTCACGAGTGCGCTCCACCACGGAGAGGGCCAGCGTGTTCACGACGCCCAGGACCGCCACGATGATCGCGAGGGCCAGCAGGCCGTAGATCATGTTGAGGAGCTGGCCGATCTGGTCCTTCAGGGTCTGCTTGTAGTCGGTCTGGTCCTTGACGTGGACCGTCGGGTCGGACGCGACCGACGCCTTCAGCGCCTTGTAGGCCTGGTCGGCCTTGCCGGACTCCGCCTTGGCGAACATCATCCCGTTGAGCGGCAGCCGGCCGGCGGGCACGTACTGCTTCGCGGTCGCGAGGTTGATGTACATCGCGCCCTTGTCGAACGCCGTGTCGTCCGACGTGATCGCCGCGATCTTCAGGTGGGCCGTGCGGCCGCGCTCGAAGGCGACGTTCATGGTGTCGCCGACCTTGAGGTGGTTCTTCCTGGCGAACTCCGAGCCGACCGACATCGCGTTCTTCCCGTACGCCGCCGACAGCTCACCGGCGGTCGTCTCGCGCCGCAGGTCCTGGGCGTACGAGGGCGTCGCGGCGACGAGCGCCTCGTCCTCCTTCGTGCCGTCCGGCGTGGTCAGCTTCGTCTTGACGAACTTGACCTCCGTGACGTGGGAGACGTACCCCGACTCACCCGCCTTCTTCAGGGCCTCGGCGGCCTGCGGCTTCAGCCCGTTCTGACCCTCGATGATGAAGTCGGCGCCGACGGACTTGTCGAGCTCGCTGGTGGCCGAGGCGACCATCGAGGAGCCGACGACGGACAGACAGGCGACGAGCGCGAGGCCGATCATCAGGGCCGCGCCGGTGGCGCCGGTGCGGCGCGGGTTGCGCAGCGCGTTGCGCTCGGCCATGCGGCCGACCGAGCCGAACATCCGCAGGAGTACGGCGCTGATGACGCGCACCACACCGCCCGCGAGGAGCGGTCCGATGACGACGAACCCGATGAGCGTGGCGACGATGCCGACGCCGAGCCACAGCGAGCCCTCGCTCGCCCTGGCCGCCTGCGAGGCGGTGTAGAGCGCGAAGCCGCCGCCGCCCGTGAGGACGAGACCGATCAGGGCGCGGACCACGCCCGCCTTGACGTCGGCGGGGGTGCCGGCGTCCCTGAGGGCCGCCATCGGCGAGACCTTGCCCGCGCGGCGGGCCGGGACGTACGCGGCGAAGACGGTGACGACGATGCCGAGGAGCAGCCCGACCACCGGGGTCGTCCAGTTGACGGTCAGGTCGTCGGTGGACAGGTCCATGCCCGCCGCGGACATCAGCTTCATCAGGCCTACGGCGAGTCCGACGCCCGCGCCGACGCCGGCGACCGACCCGACGATGCCGAGCAGCAGCGCCTCGACGAGGACCGAGCGGTTGACCTGCTTGCGGCTCGACCCGATGGCCCGCATCAGGCCGATCTCGCGGGTCCGCTGGGCGACCAGCATGGAGAAGGTGTTGATGATCAGGAAGATGCCGACGAGGAACGCGATCCCGGCGAAGCCGAGCATGGCGTACTTGATGACGTCCATGAAGGAGCCGACGTCCTTGCGGTTGGCGTCGGCGGCTTCCTTCTGCGTCTGGAACTTGTACGGGCCGTCGAGGGACGCCGCGACGTTCTTCTTGAGGACGGTGTCGCTGACGCCGGTGGCGGCGGCGACGTTGATCTGGGTGAACCGGCCGCTCTGCCCGATGAGTTCGCGCTGGGCGGTGGCCGTGTCGAAGTAGACGACGGCCGCGCCCGGGTTGGTCACCTTGAAGGAGGCGATGCCGACGATCTTCGCCCTGAAGTCGCCGGTGGCGGCGATGGTGCGCAGCTCGTCGCCCATCTTCAGGTGGTGCTTGTCCGCGGTGTCGGAGTCGACCATGACCTCGGTGGGGCCGCGCGGGGCGTGGCCGGAGGTGATGTCCATGGAACGCAGGTCGTTGTGCGTCCAGTTGCCCGCGATCGTGGGGCCGCCGTTCTCGGAGCCCATGTTCTTGTTGTCCGCGTTCACGACGGTCACGTTCATCGAACTGACCGCGCCCTCGGCCGACTTGACGCCGTCGGCCCGCTTGACCTGCGCGAGGGTGGAGGCCGGCATCGACTCGGGGCGACCGGTGTCGCTGCCCTCGCTCTTGGCGGCCTTCGGGCTGACGGTCACGTCGGACGACGTCGCCGCGAACAGCTTGTCGAACGTGGTGTCCATCGTGTCGGTGAAGACGAGCGTGCCGCACACGAACGCCACCGACAGCAGGACCGCCACGGCCGACAGGGCCATGCGCCCCTTGTGCGCGAAGAAGTTGCGCAGGGAGGTCTTCAGCACGGTGTTCGCACTCATGAGGTGCGCCCCCGCGCGTCGAAGTCCTTCATGCGGTCGAGGACGGCGTCCGCGGTGGGGCGGAGCATCTCGTCGACGATGCGGCCGTCGGCGAGGTAGAGCACCCGGTCCGCGTACGAGGCGGCGACCGGGTCGTGGGTGACCATCACGATGGTCTGGCCGAGCTCGTCGACGGACTGCCGCAGGAAGCCGAGCACTTCGGCGCCGGCGCGCGAGTCCAGGTTCCCGGTCGGCTCGTCACCGAAGATGATCTCCGGCCGGGCGGCGAGCGCGCGGGCCACGGCGACGCGCTGCTGCTGACCGCCGGAGAGCTCGGTGGGCCGGTGCTTGAGGCGCTCGGCCAGGCCCACGGTCCGCACGACGCGGTCCAGCCACTCCCGGTCCGGCTTGCGGCCCGCGATGTCCATGGGAAGCGTGATGTTCTCCAGCGCGTTCAGCGTCGGCAGCAGGTTGAACGCCTGGAAGATGAAGCCGATCCGGTCCCGGCGCAGCTGCGTGAGCTTCTTGTCCTTGAGGCCGGTGATCTCGGTCTCGTCCAGGTAGATCTGCCCGGCCGTGACGTTGTCGAGGCCGGCGAGGCAGTGCATCAGTGTGGACTTGCCGGACCCCGAGGGGCCCATGATCGCGGTGAACTGGCCGCGGGCGATGTCCACATCGACGTGGTCGAGCGCGACGACGCGGGTCTCACCCGAGCCGTACGCCTTGACGACCTGCCGCGCCCGCGCGGCGACGGCCGTCCGTCCTCCAGTACCCCCGTGCCTGGGAATGGTCACAGCCGTTGTCACGGTAAGTCTCCTATGTCGGTCATGCGGAATGTCAGGTGTGTGCGACGTGCTTCAGTCTGCTGGCGAGAGGTCCCCCGGCGCCCTGGTGCAGGTCGCCCTCTTTCCCGGGGGAAAACCCCACCCCTTGAAGGTAGGAAGAACCCCCCACTCCCCTCGTCCTCCGGGGGGACGAACCGTCCCCTGTCCGCAGTACGGAGGTCCCCCTAGGGGGAGTCCACCCAACGGTGGAGCTCCTCTAGGGGTTCGCTCCACCTTCCTGCGCAGTCACGCTCCACCCTCCCGCCGCGACAGGGTCAGGTGAGATGGTGTCGGAGGCGGGATAGATGCAGGGGGAAGGAATCCGGTGGGCGGCGCGACATCGCAGGCGGGCACGCAGGCGGGCACGGGGAAGGACCGGCGCCGGGGCGCGGTCGTCGCCGCGCTGATGCTCTCCATGGCACTGGCGGCGCTCGACTCCACCATCGTCTCGACGGCGGTCCCGCAGATCGTCGGCGACCTCGGCGGCTTCTCCGTCTTCTCCTGGCTCTTCTCCGGCTATCTGCTCGCCGTCACGGTCACCCTGCCCGTCTACGGGAAACTGTCGGACACCTTCGGCCGCAAGCCCGTCCTCATCGGCGGCAGCATCCTCTTCCTCGCCGGCTCGCTCCTGTGCGCCGGCTCCTGGAACATGGGCGCGCTCATCGCCTTCCGCGTCGTCCAGGGCCTGGGCGGCGGCGCCATCCAGGGCACCGTCCAGACCCTCGCCGCCGACCTCTACCCGCTCGGCGAACGCCCCCGCATCCAGGCCAAACTGTCGACGGTCTGGGCGACCTCGGCCGTCGCGGGCCCGGCGCTCGGCGGACTGCTCGCCTCGTACGCGGGCTGGCGCTGGATCTTCCTGATCAACCTCCCGGTCGGCGCGCTCGCCCTGTGGCTCCTCGTACGCCATCTCCACGAACCCGTAAGGGAGAAGGGGCCGCGCGCCCGCATCGACTGGGCCGGGGCGCTCGCGGTGTTCGCGTGCGGCGGGGTGCTCCTGACCGCGCTCGTGCAGGGCGGCGTCGCCTGGGACTGGCTCTCGGCGCCCTCGATCGCCTTGTTCGGGACGGGAGTTGCGCTGGTCGGCGCCGTCGTCCTCATCGAGCGGCGGGCCGCCGAGCCGATCATCCCCGGCTGGGTCTGGCGCCGCCGCACCATCGCCGCCGTCAATCTCGCACTCGGCGCGCTCGGCCTCCTGATGGTCGCGCCCACCGTGTTCGTGCCCACGTACGCGCAGGCCGTCCTCGGACTCGCGCCCATGGCCGCCGGGTTCGTGCTCTCCGTGATGACGCTGAGCTGGCCCGTCTCCGCGGCGCTCAGCCAGCACGTGTACCGCAGGATCGGCTTCCGCAACACGGCCGTCGTCGGCATGGCGGCCGCGCTCCTCGTCCTGATCGCCTTCCCGCTGCTGCCCTACCCCGGGGCCGCCTGGCAGCCCGCCCTGGTCATGCTGCTGCTCGGCGCGGCACTCGGCCTCTTCCAACTGCCCCTGATCATCGGCGTCCAGTCGACCGTCGGGTGGGCCGAGCGCGGCACGACGACCGCGTCCGTCCTGTTCTGCCGGCAGATAGGCCAGACGCTCGGCGCCGCCGTGTTCGGCGCCGTCGCCAACACCGTGCTCGCCGGGCGCCTCGGCGGCGCGGGCTCTCTCGACGCGGTGGCCACGGCCCTGGAGAACCCCGCCTCCGTGGCCGACCCGGACCGGTTGCGGCGCGCCGTGGCGGCGGCCGTCGACTCGGTCTACGTGGGCGCGGCCTGCGCGGCGGCGCTCGCCCTGGTCGTCCTGCTGTGCCTCGCGCCACGACGCTTCCCGGTGATCGACCAGGACGGCGAGCGGGGAGACGAGCGGGGCGCCGAGGCGACATCTGGGGCTGCAAACAACTCAGTTGGCTCACAAGATGCGCATCAGCATCACTCACCCCTCTCACAACAAACCGACTGAGCAGTTCGCCAGAACCGTCGCAGAAAGCGCCTACCTACGAGTAACGTTCCGGCTCCCCTCTCGCTCCCTGCGTCCGCACTCCCCGGCGGACCCAAGCCGCGCAAGGAGAACCGGGATGTCCGACACACCGCACCGCTCATATTCCGACCACCAGAACGAGCCATGGCAGGCCCCCTTCCCCACGGGCCGCAGCCAGTACGGAAACCAGAACCGCAACCAGTACGGCAATCCGGGCCGGGCCCAGTACGGGAACCAGTACCCGGGCGAACACCAGCAGCCGTACCCCCGACAACCGCCGCACCCACAACAACAGCCCGACCCCGCCCTCACCTACCCCTGGGCGCCCCCTCCCCCACCACCTCCGCCCGCACGCCGCCTCCCCCGCCACCCCGCGCTCGGCCACCACAGCGACCTGCGGCTCCTGCGCAGCGCCTACCGCTGGCAGCGCCGCGTCGCCACGCTCACCGCGCTCGGCTACTTCACCCTCTTCCTCGTCCTGTCCGCGTTCGCGCCCTCCCTCATGACGGGCACGCTCCCCGGCGGCTTCTCCACCGGCCTCCTCCTCGGCCTGTGCCAGCTCCCCGTGACCGGGCTCGCCCTCTGCCTGTACGAGTACACCGCCCGCCGCCGCGTCGACCCGCTCGCCCACCGGCTGCGCAGACAAGCCGAGCTGGACCGGCATCCGGCTCCCACGACGGCCGGGGGGAACTTCCGATGACGGACTTCAGCAGCTCGGCCCAGGGCATGTCCCTGGTCGCCTTCACCGCGGTCGCCACCATCACGCTGCTCCTGTGCGTGATGACGGGCCCCGACCGCGACAACCTCGACGAGTTCTACACCGGCTTCGGCTCCCTCACCCCGATGCGCAACGGCCTCGCCATCGCGGGCGACTACATCTCCGCGGCGACGGTCCTCGGCACCGGCGGCATCATCGCGCTCACCGGCTACGACGGGATCGTCCTCGCCCTGAGCACGTCCCTGTCCCTGATGCTCATGATGTTCCTGCTGGCCGAACCCCTGCGCAACGCGGGCCGGTTCACCATGGGCGACGTGATCGCCCGCCGGCTGCCGGGACGCGCCGTACGCATCACCGCGTGCGCCACCACCCTCGCGGCACTGCTCCCGATCATGCTCGTCCAACTGGCGGGCGCGGGCGACCTGTTGGCGTTCGTCCTCGGCTTCACCAGCGAGGGGTTCAAGACGGGCTGCATCATCGCGCTCGGGGCCCTGATGATCAGCTACGCGGCGATCGGCGGCATGAAGGGCACCGCCCTCATCCAGATCATGAAGACCGTGATGCTGCTCGGCTCGGGCCTGACCGTAGCCCTCGTCATCCTCTACCGCTTCGACTGGAACCCCGGCGCGCTCGCCTCGCAGGCCGCCCAGGCCAGCGGCGTGGGAACTGCCTTCCTCCACTCGGGCCTCCAGTTCACCGGCACCGCCAACCCCCGCCTGGACATGATCAGTTCAGAGCTGACCGTCGTCCTCGGCGGCGCCTGCCTGCCCCACGTCACCATGCGGATGTACACGGCGCGCAGCGCGCGTGAAGTGCGCCGCTCGATGTCCTGGGCGGTGTCGGCGGTCGGCCTCTTCGTACTGATCATCGCGGTCGTCGGGTTCGGCGCGACGGCTCTCCTCGGCCGGGCCGCCGTCGCGGCGGCCGACCCGCAGGGCAACACGGCGTATCTGCTCGGGGCACGAGCCGCGTTCGGCGCGGACGCCTCCACGGCGGAGACCCTCGTCTTCACCACGGTCACCACGGCGCTCTTCCTCACGCTGCTCGCCTCGGTCGCCGGAATGATCCTGGCCTGCGCCAACTCCCTTGCGCACGACGTCTTCGCACACCGCGGGACACCGCTCACCAGCCGCAGGGAAATGACCCTCGCCCGCCTCTCGGCACTGTCCGTCGGCGCGCCCGCGATCCTCCTGGCCACGCTCGTCCAGCACCACAACCTCCAGCCACTGGTCACACTGTCGTTCTGCCTGGGTGCCTCGGCCCTCGCGCCCGCGCTCGTCTACAGCCTCTTCTGGCGCCGCTACACGCGTACGGGCCTGCTGTGGACACTGCTCGGTGGCACGGCGTCCTGCCTCGTCCTGATGACGGGCACCAACCTGGTCTCGGGCTCCCCCGCCTCGGCATTCCCCGGCCAGGACTTCAACTGGTTCCCCTTCACCACCACGGGCATCGTCTCGATCCCGCTCGGCTTCCTCTTCGGCTGGCTCGGCACGATGGCCTCCGGCCGCCGCACGGCGAACGACCAACGCCGCCAGTACGAGGCGGTGGAGGCATGGATCCTGGCGGGCGCGACGCGACAGGCGCCGAGGGGGGAGAGCGGCGGCGGATAGGGCGCCGGGGGGCGCGGGGCGGGAGATGAGACCGGCAGCGGCTACGGCTACGGCTACGGCTACGGCTACGGCTACGGCTACGGCTACGGCTACGGCGTGGGCGTAGCCCAAGAACGGGACCGGGACCGACAGCGGGACCGACAGCGGTTACGGGGTCTCGTCGGCGGGGTTGCGGCCCGTGATGGAGGCCAGGGTGGCGCGGACACGTTCCATGTGGGCGCGGGCCTCGTCCCACTTCTCGCCGTGCTCGCGCAGCACCCGCTCCGTCTCGCGGCTCACGCCCTCCTCGTACAGGGTCGCCTCCGCGAGGAGCTCCGCGGCGCGGGCCTCGGCGTCCTCCTGACCGTGCCGGGCCGACTCCTCCGCCCCGGCGAACGCCCGCCGCGCCTCGGCCAGCCGCCCCTCGGCCAGCGCCAGGCGCTCCGCCTCACGCACGTCCGCCGCGGCCTCGTGCCCGGCGATCTCCCGCTCGGCCCCGTCCCGCCGCTCGGCGTGGTCCTTCTCCTGCCCGGCGAGGGCCGCCGCGGTCCGCTCCCGCACGTCGTCCAGCACGCCGAGCGCCTCCTCGCGGCACTCCTTCGCCTCGTCCCGTGCGCCGGCACGCACCTCGTCCGCCGCGGCCCGCCCGGCGCTCAGCCGTTCGCCGGCCCACTGCTCGGCCGCGGCCAGTACGGCGTCGGCCGCGGCCCGGGCCGCCCCGCGCGTCTCCCGCGCGCCGGCCTCCGTGTCCTGCGTGATCCGCCGGACGTCCTCGGCGGCAGCCGTCCGTACGCCGTCCGCCTCCTCCTCGGCGAGGGCGAGGATCTCGCGGGCGCGGTCGCCGAGGGACTCGTACGTCTGGGGGGCGAGCTGGGCCACGGCCAGATGCAGCCGCTGCGCCTCGGCCTCCAGCTCCTCCACCCGGGCGGCCAGGAGAGCGGCGCGCTCGAGGGCGTCGTCGCGGCCCCGGGACAGCTCGGCGGCCAGCGCGTCCACCTGCCCGGGGCGGTAGCCGCGACCCCGGGCCGTGACGAAGCCATGGGGCGACACCGACGCACCGCTGCTCATCCTTGTTCCCCTCTTAGCCTCTACGGCTCTCCTACCCGGCACTCGATCGAGCCGAAGCGCTCAAATCAAGACACTCCACTCAACCCACCCGACAAGGATGCGCCAAATATGGCCGAAAGTCGGAATCGGGGGCCTTGAAGGCGAGAGAGGTCACACACCCGCGAACGGACGAATGGGATGAGGGCTCCCAGAATGCTGGCGGCGGCAGAGCCCAAAAAGAGGAGAGGCGCGCGACCGATACGGCCGCGCACCTCTCCTCCACTCGCTCCTGCCGGCGGACTACAGCAGTCCGTCCCACATCTGCTCGAGCAGCACCGACCACCAGCCCTCCGGCGACGCGAGCGCCGCCGGGTCGACGGCGGCCAGCTGCGCCTGGAAGTCGACGGTCCAGCGGCCCGCCTGCTCCTGGTTGAGCCCGAACCGCAGCGGCCACATCCGGCCGAGCACCGCGAGGCTGCGCGCGAACTCGGGCAGGCCCGTGTTCACGAACTGCGGCGGCACCGGAGCACCACCGGGACCCGCCTCCACCGGCACGGCCACGATGTTCGCCGTGCCGTACTGGACACAGATCGCCCGCCCGAAGTCACTGCCCATCACGAGGTACGAACCCGCGTCCGACGCGGGCTGCACCCCTCGCTCCTGCGCCAGCTCGGCGAGCGTCGGCACCGGGCGGCCCGGCTGGGCCTGCGCCCAGAAGAACGGCCCGAAGTCGGCGGGCAGCCCCGCCACGACGAGGGTGTGCGCCACGATGTCCGGCACGCCCTGACGGGACACGGCCCGCTGGTCGAACCGGAACACACCGGGCCCGAACGCCGCCGCCAGCTCCTGCCCGATCGCCTCCGGCGGAGCCGGCGGCATCGGCTGCGCGGGCGGCAGCGGCGCACGCACCGGCGCGAGCCGCGCCGGACCGTCCGCCACCTGATGCAACTCGCCCTGGTGCGCGATCAGTTGCTGCATACCCTGCTGGCGCGACGCGTGGTCCCTGCCGTACGGGGCGATGGACGTGATCCTGGCCTGCGGCCACTGCTCACGGATCATGCGGGCGCAGTACGCACCCGGCAGCTCGCAGGACTCCAGCTCCGTGTGCAGCTCCAGAACCTGGTCCGGCGGGATGTTCATGCCGCGCAGCTCGTGGAAGATCTGCCACTCCGGGTGCGGCGTGCCGGGCGCCGAGCGGCGGATCAACTGCTGCTCGGAGCCGTCGGGCGCGCGGTAGCGCAGCACGGCCTGATAGCCGGGCCCGACGGTCGGCTGCCCGGTGGGCTGCGGATACCCGTACGAGGCCGGGGGCGGACCACCCGGAACCTGCTGCCCGGGCATCGGCGGCGGCATCGGCATCCCGCCCGGCGCCTGCGGCGGCGCGGGAGGAGGCATGCCGGGACCGACCTGCCCCGGACCGGCCAGCATCGTCGCGGCCTGATGGACACCGCCACCGGGAGCCCCGGGCGCACCGGGCGCCGCCGGCGGGGGCGGCGCGCCAGGACCGGCCGGCCCCGGCTGGGCCAGCATCGTCGCGGCATGGTGCACACCACCGGGCGGCGTGCCCCCGGGCGGACCGGGAGGCTGCGGCGCACCGGGAACACCAGGCGGGCCAGGAGGCTGCGGCGCGCCGGGAGTTCCGGGGGCGCCGGGCGGCTTGGGAACACCCGCACCGGGCACGCCGGGCGGACCGGGCGGCTTGGGAGCCCCCGGAGTGCCGGGTGCGCCGGGCGGCTTGGGAGCACCGGGGCCACCCATGCTCGGGTCGGCCAGCATCGTCGCGGCGTGGTGCACACCACCGGGCGGCGTACCACCCGGGGCGGGCGGAGCCTCGGGCCCGTCGGGGCCCAGCTGCGAGACGAGCTGCGTCGGAACGTAACCACCCGCCGGGGTACCGGGAACGCCGGGACCCGAGGGCCGCGCACCGGGAGTACCCGGAGCTCCGGGCGGCGGCGGAGTCGTCGCGCCACCACCGCGCCCGCCACGGGGCGGACCCTGCGCCTTACTGGTCGCGGCGTCGGCGATGTCACCGGCCCCGGGCGCCAGCGGCCGCCCGGCCGCATCCTGCCCGCCCACCGGCGGCGGAGTCTGCCCCTGCGGGTACCCGTACGTGGGCGGCGGAGTCTGCTGCACACCGCCCTGCGAACTCCCGGGCGCCTGCGGCACGTCGGGGGCAGGCGGAGTACCCGGACCCTGCGGATAGCCGTAGTTCGGCGGAGCACCGGGAGGCGGAGCCTGCTGCGCACCGGCACCCTGCGGATAGCCGTACGCGTCAGAAGCACCCGGCGGCGGAGTCTGCTGCGCACCAGGGCCCTGCGGATACCCGTAGTTCGCCGGAGCACCCGGCGGCGGCGTGCCCGGAGCGGCGGGAGCCTGCCCGTCGATCGCCGGTGCCACCGACGTACGCGGGAGCTGACTGCCGCCCGACATCAGCGCCGTCTTCGCTTCAGGAGCGGCGGTGGGCGCAGGCACATCGCCCGCGTCCACCAGCGGCGGCGCGAACACCGTCGCCGGAGGCGCGACCGAACGGTCCTCCTCCTCATCCGCGTTCGTGTCCGTACCGGCCCACGGGGTCGCCCCGACAGGAGTAGCGGGCGAGGCGGGCCACGGCGTGGCACCGCTGCTCGCGTCGACGGCCGCAGGGGCGGCCGTCCCAGGCACGGACGCACCCGCACCGGATCCAGCCCCGCCGGACCCATCGGCACCACCGGTCGACGACGCCGACACCGATGCCGATGCCGACGACGAATCCCCCCGCCGATCCGGAATACCCAGCTTGTCCGCCGCCTCCTGGAGCCACTCCGGAGGGCTCAACAGGAACGACGTCTGATTCAGATCCACCCGCTCCGGCGGCGCGTCCGACGGCTCCGGCGAAGCCTCCGGCAGCCCGTACTCCTCCTCGTACCGCCGGATCACCTCACCCACCGGCAGCCCCGGCCACAGCGAGGCGTCCCCACTGTCACGCGCGATGACGAGCCGCTGACGCCCGCCGTCGGACACCGGACCGCCCTCGCGGTCCTCCGCCCACACCACGAACCCCAGCTCGAACTCCCGCACCCGCACCTCACGGTGCTGATAGCCGGGCACATCGCCGTTGATCCACTCTTCGGCGCGCTCCTGCGCCTGCGCGAACGTCACCATCGGACACTCACCCCTCGTCCGGGACAGCCGAAGCAGTCGGCACGGCGGCGCCCGAAGCGTCGACCGCACTCGCGAAACCACCGTCCACCATCAGGTTCGCCACCGTCTCCAGCTCCGGCGGATTGCCCGCCAGCCGAGCCAGGAACGCGTCGAAATCGTCACCGCACGGCAGCAGCAGACGCTCCACCCGCTCGGCGACCGACCAGCCGGCCGTGTCCCCGCTGTCCCGCGCGTCGTCATACGCGCAGAACCACACCGAACCCGCCCGGTCACCCTTGACCTTCACGGCGAGAATGCCGCCCTGCACGAACCCGACACCCAGATAGTCCTTGGTCAGGTGATCACGCAGGCACTTGTTCACGTACACCAGGTCATTGACCGCGGCCTCGTCCCGCACCGTGAAGAACGGCTGGTCCACCAGCAGCCCCAGCTCGGCGTCCAGCGCCGCCCCCACCGGAGCGCACCCGCCCGCCGCCTTCAAGAACGCCCGGTACGCACCCGGCAACCGGTAACCCAGATCCTCCTCGACACCCAGGATCTG
Organism: Streptomyces sp. NPDC090032; assembly: GCF_044748025.1. NCBI lineage: Bacteria > Bacillati > Actinomycetota > Actinomycetes > Kitasatosporales > Streptomycetaceae > Streptomyces > Streptomyces sp. NPDC090032. The sequence continues at coordinate 126,487 of NZ_JBIVFF010000006.1, forward strand.
CTGCTCGGTCACCGCCACCGACGACTTCGGCAGGCCGAAATGCGCCGGCCGCGTCTCCTGCAACGGACGCGTCCCCCGCTTGCCATGGTCCACCGCGGCCGTCGCGAGACCACCGTGATGCCGCAGCAACGCCTTCACCTCGACCGGCACCAACTCCATACGACGACTGCCCGGCACGTGATGCCAGGTCCAGCCGTGCGGCGTCGCCACCGGCACGATCGTGTCCCACAAGTCATGCCCCGCGGCAGCCAGCGCCGCGTTCGCCGACACATAGTCCGTCAACCGCAGCTCATCGACCCCGAACCCCTCCGGGGGCTCGGCGATCTCCGCCGCGGCACGCGCGTAAGCCGAAAAGTCCGGAAAGCCGTTCCCGTCGATCCGTACGCCCCTGGGATGGCGCGCAGCACGGACCGGGTCCGGGAAGTGCACGACCTGCCCGGCGTAGGCCGCGTTCGGCGGCGCGGCTTGCTGCCCGAGCCGACCTGTCGTCATGGCGGTTGCCCCCTGCGGCACTGTTATGGATCGCGGATAGCGACAGCCTATGCGGTTGTACGACACCGGTCACCGGCCCTCCGGTTCCATGACCAGCAGTCACCCCACCGTGACGATGAGCCGACGCTCCCGCGTGTCGCCGCGCCCCAGCTTCCGCACCACCGGCCGCATTTGGCAGTCTGTGCACGCAACCCGGGGGATTGCAGGAGGGGAAAGCACCACATGCAGAGCAGCACCGCACCGTCATCCGACACGGCCGTCGCACCGGCCCCGGAGTCCGACACCGGACACCCGGCCACCGCCGACGACGCCTCCGGCGACCCACGCGTCGGCTGGAGCAGCGCCGACGACGCGCCCGCCCCTGCCCTGAGCCAGCGCCGCGACGGGATCCTGCCCACCGTCGCCGCCGCCCTCTCCGTCCGCGGCACCACACTGACCAGCACCGCTGCCCGCGGCGAACACGCCCCCACCCTGCACCCACTCGTCCAGGACTACCTCGACACCCTCACCAGCGCCCAGCGCGACCGCTTCACCGGACGCTGCGCCGAAACGATCCTCATCTCCCGCCACCTCACGGCCGCCGACGAGGAACGCTCCAAACGCGCCCGCCGCAAACCCATGACCAACGGCGAAGCCCGCAAAGTCCTCAAACACGCCAAACTCACCACCCGCCGCATCCGCGAGGACGGCGACCCCCTGCACGGCGGCTTCGCCCGCCCCTGCCGCGCCTGCGCCGCGCTCACCGCCCACTTCGGCGTCCACGTCGTGGACCCGGCCACGGACACCACCGGCTGACCAGCACACCAGAGCACACCCGCACCACCGCAGGCAGCAGCAGAACAGGACGAGGCCACCCCATGACCGCCGACCGCACCCGCTTCACCGCCCCCGTCGACGCAGCACTGCGCGCCGCCGGCTGGCAGCCCGGACGCTGGGACATCAAACAGGCCGAATTCTGGGCCGACGCCCTGCGCACCCACGTATCCCCCGCAGGCCACCGCCACACCGTCTTCCCCGCCGCCGTCGAGGCCTGGGCCGAATTCGGCGGACTCCACCTCACCCCACAGGGCCCCGGCCGCCAGATAGCACCCGCCCAGCCCCATCTCGACCCGCTCCACGGCCTCCACATGGCCCGCACCCTCGGCGACCTCGGCCGCGCCCTCGACACCGAGGTCTGCCCCCTCGGCGCCGAATCCGGCTCCGAAGCACTCCTGGCCATCGACACCGAAGGCCGCGTCTACGCCCTCGACCACAGCGGCGACTGGTACCTGGGCCCCGGCATCGACCAGGCCCTGGAAACCCTCATCACCGGCACCACCCCAACTCGCCTGACAGCGGCATAAAACCGAAGCCACACCCCGCAAAGCCGCATCCCCGAAGGACGAACCACCGGCGGCCGGCCGCGGACGAAACGGGAGAGGACGCGCGGGACGTGCGCGCGGAGCCACGTGCGGAAGAGCGCGGACCGATGTCCCCGTCCGCTCAAGCCCATAGAACAGCGAGCACGTACATCCCGCCGCGTCCCCGCACCCACGAACGGCGAAACGCACCACCCGGCACCCGCACCCGGCAACAACAGCCCCCACACACGGCGCAGCCCACGAAGAGCGGCTAACGAAACGCGGCCCACGCAGCGCAGCTCACGCGGCAGGCAGAACCGCCGAAACCCGATACCCCCCGGCATCAGTAGGCCCGCACACGAAAACCCCACCCAGCCCCGCCACCCGCTCCTTCATCCCGACCAGCCCATTCCCCCCACTGGGCAGCCGCACCCCAACCCCCGCATCCCCATCCGACGGCGGCGGCTCGTTCTCCACCTGCATCGCGATCTCCGACACCCGGTGAGCAAGGCGCACATACGTCTTCGCACCCGCCGCATGCTTGTGCACGTTCGTCAGTGCCTCCTGCACCACCCGATACGCCGTCTGCTCCACCGCCGCGACATACGACCGCGTATCGCCCTCGACGAGCAGCTCCACCACCATGCCCGCCGCCCGCGACTGCCCCACCAACTCATCAAGATCGCGCAGACACGGCCCGTCCTCCTCATCGACGACCCGAGACGCCGCAGCCGCGGCCGCAGCCGCCACACCCACAGCAGCCAACGGCACCCCCGCACCGGCACCCGGCTCCCGCCGACCGCCACCACCGGACCGCATCACACCGAGCATCTCCCGCAGCTCCGTCAACGCCTGCCGCCCCATGTCCCCGACCAACGCCGCGTTCTTCACGGCCTTCTCCGGATCCTTACGGGCCACCGCCTGCAACGCCGCCGCATGCACCACCATCAGACTCACCCGATGCGCCACCACGTCGTGCATCTCCCGCGCGATACGCGTCCGCTCCTCACCCCGCGCCCACTCCGCCCGCTCCTCCGCGCGCTCCGCGAGCAACTGAAGCTCCCGCTCCAGCGAATCGTTCCGCTCCCGCAAACTCTCCATGAGCCGCCGCCGCGCACCGACATAGAGCCCCAGCAGCAACGGCGGAGCGGTCACGCCCAACGACGTGGTGATGGCGACGAACGGAACGAACCAGTCCCCCACCCGCACGAGATTCCCGTGTCCGGCATCCTGCTGCGCCCGCACCACCGACACGATCAGCGTCCCGACGAACGACATCCCCGCCAGAGAACCGATGATCCGCCGCGGCATCTCGGACGCCGCCAGCGTGTACAGACCCACCACGCTCAGCAGCACACCCATCCGGGCCGGAGTCACCGCGACCCCGATCAGCACCACCGCGATCGGCCACCGCCGCCGCAGCACCAGCATCGACCCGGCAAGCACCCCGAAAACGACCCCCACGGCCGCCGGCACCCCGGCGTCCCGCGCGAACCCGACCCCCTCAACCCCACACTCCACCGCCGAAGCGACGGCCAGCCCAACATCGAGCACGGCACTACGCCGCCGCTCCCACCACCACGGCCCCCCGGCCGTCCGGTGCGTTTCCCCCGTCGTGGTCATGCCGTCCAGCCTACGGGCGCGAGGTGCCCCGTTTCCGGTGAGTTTCCGCGACAGCCCCCTGCCATGACCACCCTTCGAACAGAAGCGAAACCAGCCGGTATCCCTCGAACTGTTGGCCCATATGCAAATACGACCCACCCACCCGCATCCCGGACGAGCCTTTTCCTATGACAGAGACCACAGCCAAATACACAGACTTCGAGGGACTACGAGAGCGAGCGGTCGCACTGCGGCGGGAGGGGCTGAGCCGCCGCCAGATACGGGACCGCCCCCACGTCGACAACGACGACAACGACAACGACGACAACCTCAACCGACTCCATCGAGGTCTACATGGCACCGGAAGAACGTCGGCTCGGGCTACCGCGGTTGCTTGGCTGTCCGCGTACTGAAAGGCGCCGAGCTGTACCGTCGCATCGAAGGCGCCTGGTACGGCATAGTAGGTGCCGCGCTCAAAACCCCTCCGGAAATTCGGACATAGGGCGCTGACCGTCCCGGGTCGTCTAATGGCAGGACAAATGGTTTTGGTCCATTGAATGAGGGTTCGATTCCTTCCCCGGGAGCACAGGTGAAGCGGGGCCCGACCACACGGTCGGGCCCCGCCCCCATTTCCGCCCCACAACGCCCCGGTATCCTGCGGATATCCCCACCCCGAGCCATCCGAAGCCGAAGGGCACACCCGTGAGCGCCAACAGCCCCCGTCCGGCCGCCGTCGTCGTTCTTGCAGCGGGTGAGGGCACCCGTATGAAGTCGGCCACGCCCAAAGTCCTGCATGAGATCAGCGGTCGCTCGCTCGTCGGGCATGTGCTCGCCGCCGCGCGGGAGTTGAGCCCCGAGAATCTCGTCGTCGTCGTGGGCCACGAGCGGGACCGGGTGCGAGAGCACCTCGCCGGGATCGATCCGGACGCCCGTACGGCCGTGCAGGAGCAGCAGAACGGCACGGGTCATGCCGTGCGCATGGGGCTCGAGGAGCTGGGCGGGGTTGTCGAGGGCACAGTGATCGTCGTGTGTGGTGATACTCCGCTGCTGACGGGCGAGACACTGATGCACCTGTCGGCGACGCATACCGGTGACGGCAATGCGGTGACGGTGCTGACGGCGGAGGTTCCGGATGCGACGGGTTATGGCCGGATCGTGCGGGACGGGGCGTCGGGTGAGGTGACGGCGATCGTCGAGCACAAGGACGCGAGTGAGTCGCAGCATGCGATTCGTGAGATCAACTCGGGTGTGTTCGCGTTCGACGGTGCGCTGCTGGCGGATGCGCTGGGCAAGGTGCGTACGGACAACAGTCAGGGTGAGGAGTACCTCACGGATGTGCTCGGGATTCTGCGGGGGGCGGGTCATCGTGTCGGTGCTTCGGTCGCGGCGGACCATCGTGAGATCGCGGGTATCAACAACCGTGTGCAGTTGGCCGAGGCGCGTCGGACGCTGAACGAGCGGCTGCTCGAGCGGGCGATGCTCGCGGGTGTGACGGTCGTGGATCCGGCGTCGACGTGGGTCGATGTGACGGTGGGCTTCGAGCGGGACGCGGTCGTGCATCCGGGTACGCAGTTGCTGGGTGCGACGTGGCTGGGTGAGGGTGCCGAGGTGGGTCCGAACACGCGGCTGACGGACACGCGGGTCGGTGCGGGGGCGCGGGTCGACAACACGGTGGCGGATGGCGCGGAGGTGGGCGAGGGGGCGACGGTGGGTCCGTTCGCGTATCTGCGTCCCGGTACGCGCCTGGGTGTGAAGGCCAAGATCGGTACGTATGTCGAGACGAAGAACTCGACGATCGGTGAGGGTACGAAGGTGCCGCACCTCTCCTATGTCGGTGACGCGACGATCGGTGACTACACGAACATCGGTGCTGCGAGCGTCTTTGTGAACTACGACGGTGAGGCCAAGCACCACACGACGGTGGGTTCGCATTGCAAGACGGGTTCGGACAACATGTTTGTGGCGCCTGTCACGGTCGGGGACGGTGCGTACACCGCTGCGGGGTCGGTCATCACGAAGGATGTGCCGGCGGGTTCGTTGGCTGTGGCCCGTGGCCAGCAGCGGAATATCGAGGGTTGGGTGGCTCGTAAGCGTCCGGGGAGCGCGGCTGCGAAGGCGGCTGAGGAGGCGTCCCGGGGGGCCGGTGGCGAAGGCTGACCGGAAACAGGTGCGTCCGACACGGCGTACCGTGATAGGTGCACACGATTCGGCTGCCTCGCTGCTAATGGGACGAGCGGGCGCAGCGGCGGAAGAACGCGTCTGAGGAGACAAGTGCTGTGAGCGGGATCAAGACGACCGGCGAGAAGAAACTGATGCTCTTCTCCGGCCGCGCCCACCCCGAGCTTGCCGAGGAGGTCGCGCACGCTCTCGGTGTCGGGATCGTTCCGACCAAGGCATTCGACTTCGCCAATGGCGAGATCTATGTCCGCTATCAGGAGTCCGCTCGCGGCGCCGACTGCTTCCTGATTCAGAGCCACACGGCTCCGATCAACAAGTGGATCATGGAGCAGCTCATCATGATCGACGCGTTGAAGCGTGCGTCGGCTCGCTCCATCACGGTGATCGTGCCGTTCTACGGTTACGCCCGTCAGGACAAGAAGCACCGTGGACGTGAACCGATTTCGGCGCGTCTGGTGGCGGACCTGATGAAGACGGCGGGTGCGGACCGCATTCTGACGGTGGATCTGCACACGGACCAGATCCAGGGCTTCTTCGACGGCCCGGTGGACCACCTGTTCGCGCTGCCGATCCTGGCGGACTACGTGGGTGCGAAGGTCGACCGCGCCAAGCTCACGGTGGTGTCTCCGGACGCCGGCCGTGTGCGTGTGGCGGACCGCTGGTGCGACCGTCTCGGTGCGCCGCTGGCGATCGTGCACAAGCGTCGTGACAAGGACGTGGCGAATCAGGTCACCGTGCACGAGGTCGTCGGTGATGTGAAGGGCCGCGTGTGTGTCCTGGTGGACGACATGATCGACACGGGTGGCACGATCTGCGCGGCTGCGGACGCGCTGTTCGCCCATGGTGCGGAGGACGTCATCGTGACGGCGACGCACGGTGTGCTGTCGGGGCCGGCTGCTGACCGTCTGAAGAACTCGAAGGTGAGTGAGTTCGTCTTCACGGACACGCTGCCGACGCCGGGTGAGCTGGAGCTGGACAAGATCACGGTGCTGTCGATCGCGCCGACGATCGCGCGTGCGGTGCGTGAGGTCTTCGAGGACGGTTCGGTGACGAGCCTGTTCGAGGAGCAGGCGTAGTCGCGCTGATGCTCTTCTGCATCGATCCTGATGCTTTTCCAGTCGATCGCTGATGCTCTTCTAGATCGATTTTGGGCGGCCTCCCCCGCCGGGTAGACTCACGGAGTTGCTCGGCGAGGGAGGCCGCACTGTCATGTGCGGCGGTCCGTTATCGACGCGCTCTTCGTAGCAGGCCCGTTCGTGGCCGGGTGACCACCTTTCCCCCCTTTTCTACGAGGAGTGCACATGGCTGAGATCAAGCTTGCCGCCGAGATCCGTACCGAGTTCGGCAAGGGTGCTGCCCGCGCCGTCCGCCGTGAGGACAAGGTTCCCGGTGTCATCTACGGTCACGGTGCCGAGCCGGTTCACGTGACGCTGCCGGGTCACGAGCTGCTGCTGGCGCTGCGTACGCCGAACGTTCTGCTGTCGCTGGACGTCGACGGCAAGACCGAGCTGGCGATCCCGAAGGCTGTCCAGCGTGACGCCCTCAAGGGTTACCTGGTCCACGTCGACCTGCTGACCGTCAAGCGCGGCGAGAAGGTCACGGTCGAGGTTGCGGTCGAGACCGAGGGTGAGCTGGCTCCGGGCAGCTTCCTCGTCGAGAACGTGCTGAACACGCTGTCCGTCGAGACCGAGGCGACGCACATCCCGACCTCCGTCTCCGTGTCGATCGCGGGCCTGGAGGGCGGCGACGCCATTCACGCCAAGGACGTCACGCTGCCGTCCGGTACGACCCTGGTCACCGACCCCGACGCCGTCGTCATCCAGATCCTGGCCGCGCAGGCCGAGGAGCCGGCTGCCGAGACCGCCGAGGACGCGGCTGCCGAGGCCTGAGCCGTACGCTCTGCTTGACGGGGTGGCGGGCCACTGCGGCCCGCCACCCCGTTTTTCATGTTGCCGTCCGTTTTCATGTTCCCGTCCGTGTGTTGTACGTGAGGAGACGCGGTCCCGATGACGACCGATGCCACTGCCCCCTGGCTGATCGTGGGTCTTGGGAATCCCGGGCCCGAGTACGCGATGAACCGGCACAACGTGGGTTTCATGGTGGCCGATCTGCTGGCGGAGCGGATCGGTGGCAAGTTCAAGCGGGCGGGCAAGGCTCAGGCGCAGGTGCTTGAGGGGCGGATCGGTGCGCCGGGTCCGCAGAACCGCCGGGTGATCCTGGCGAAGCCGATGTCGTTCATGAACGTGTCGGGTGGTCCGGTGACGGGTCTGCGGGATTTCTACAAGGTGCCGGTCGGCAACATCGTGGCGGTCCATGACGAGCTGGACATCGACTACGGGACGATGCGGCTGAAGCTGGGCGGTGGCGACAACGGGCACAACGGTCTGAAGTCGATCACGAAGTCGATGGGTGCGGACTATCACCGGGTGCGGTTCGGGATCGGGCGTCCGCCGGGGCGTATGCAGGTCGCGGATTTCGTGCTGAAGGATTTCTCGTCGACGGAGCGCAAGGAGCTGGACTACCTGGTGGACCGTGCGGCGGATTCGGTGGAGTGTCTGGTCACGGAGGGTCTGGAGCGGGCGCAGAGCGCGTACAACTCCTGACCTGCCCCGACCTGTCCTGACCTGACACGACCTGTCGGGTGAGTTGACCTGTCGGGTGAGTCGACCGGGCATCTCGGCAGGTCACGGGCATCTCGACCGGGACCTGCCCGCTTTCCTTGACTCTTCGCAGGGCCATGGCCAAGGATCGCCGCCATGCTCTCGTACACCCGGCGGGCCGCGATGGCGGTCGTGACCCTGCTGATCCTGATCGCGGGCGTCTGGGCGTCCTGGTCCTCGGCGCAGCACGTGATGCTCACCAAAGGCCGTGAGCGCGGCACGATGACGGTGACACGGTGCACCGACGACGCGTGCACCGGCCCTTACGCGCCTCTGTCGCCGGGTTCGCAGCCGCGCGCCCGTGTCGTCATCGACCGGTCGATCGCGGAGAACAAGGGCGCGCGTATCCCGGTGGTGGTGAAGCCGGGCACGGGTGAGGTGGTGCGCACGGGGGCCGCGGGGTTCTTCCACGCGTGGGTGCCGCTGGGCGGTGCGCTGCTGCTGGCCGCGGTGGTGATCGCGGGCGGGCTGCGTCTGACGCGCTGGGCATGGGTGACGGCAGCCACCGGACTCGCGTTGCTGAGTGCCGCGTTCGCGACGCTCACCTGGTGAACTGCCGTCAGGTCCCCACTGGTTGATCAGCCGGTGTTGCGCAGGCCCGCCGCGACGCCGTTGACGGTGAGCAGGAGTGCCCGTCCGAGCAGCGGGTCCGGCTCGTTGCCGGCGGCCGCGTCGTCACGCTGGCGCTTGAGCAGGGCCACCTGGAGGTACGAGATCGGGTCCAGGTAGGCGTCGCGGATCGAGAAGGTCTGCTGGAGCACCGGCTGGGTGTCCAGGAGTTCCTGGCCGCCGGTGATGCGCAGTACCTCTCGTACGGTCAGCTCGTGCTCGGCCTCGATGTCGGCGAAGACGTGCTTGAGCTCGTCGGGGACGAGCGTGTCGACGTAGTGGCGGGCGATCCGCAGGTCCGTCTTGGCGAGGGTCATCTCGACGTTCGACAGGAAGTTGCGGAAGAAGTGCCACTGCTCGCTCATCTCGTCGAGCACGGTGCCGAGGCCGGCCTCGCGCAGGGCCTTGAGGCCCGAGCCGACGCCGAACCAGCCGGGCACGATCTGCCGCGACTGGGTCCAGCCGAACACCCACGGGATGGCGCGCAGTCCGTCGAGCGAGACGCCCGAGCCGGGGCGGCGGGAGGGCCGCGAGCCCAGGTGCAGGTCGGCGAGCTGGTCCACCGGGGTGGAGGCGAGGAAGTACGTCGGCAGGTCCGGGTCCTCGACGAGCTTGCGGTACGCGGCGTGCGCGGCGTCGGAGACGACGTCCATGGCCGCGTCCCAGCGGGCGAGGGCCTCGTCGGACTGGCGGGGCGCGGTGTGCAGCGCGGATGCCTGGAGGGTGGCGGCGACGGTCAGTTCGAGGTTCTCGCGGGCCAGGGACGGCACGAGGTACTTGTCGGAGATGACCTCGCCCTGCTCGGTCACCTTGATCTCGCCCTCGAGGGTGCCCCACGGCTGGGCGAGGATCGCGTCGTGCGAGGGGCCGCCGCCGCGGCCGACGGTGCCGCCGCGGCCGTGGAAGAGGCGCAGGCGTACGCCGTAGCGGTGGGCGACGTCGCGCAGTCGGCGCTGGGCGCGGTGGATCTCCCACTGGGAGGTGGTGATGCCGCCGAACTTGGAGGAGTCCGAGTAGCCGAGCATGACTTCCTGGACGTCGCCGCGCAGGGCGACGAGGCGCCGGTAGGAGGGGTCGGCGAGCATCTCGTCGAGGATGACGTCGGCGGCGCGCAGCTCGTCGGTGGTCTCCAGGAGCGGCACGATGCCGATCTTGGCCCAGCCGCCGTGCAGGTCGACGAGTCCGGCCTCGCGGGCGAGGACGGCGGCGGCGAACACGTCGTCGGCGCCCTGGCACATGGAGATGATGTACGACTCGATGACTTCGGGTCCGAAGACGTCGAGGGCGCGCTTGACGGTGTGGAAGACGCCGAGGGTCTTCTCGCCCGCGGCGTCGAGGGGTGCGGGTGAGGGGGCGAGGGGCCTGCGGGACCTGAGTTCCTTGGCGAGGAGCTTCTGGCGGTACTCGCGGGGCATGTCGGCGTAGCGCCAGGATTCCTCGCCGAGGCGGTCGAAGAGCTGGCCGAGCGCGTGGTGGTGGGCGTCGGCGTGTTCGCGTACGTCCATGGTGGCGAGCTGGAGGCCGAATGCGGCGAGGGTGCGGATGGTGCGGTTCATCCGGCCGTCGGCGAACAGGGCGCCGCGGTGCTCGCGCAGGGACGTCTGGATGAGCGTGAGGTCCTGGAGGAGTTCGGCGGTGCCGAGGTAGTCGCGGCCGTCGTCGTGCGGGGTGCCCTTGGCGAGGCGCTCCTTGGTGTTCTCCAGCTTCTGCCGGATGCAGGTGGCCTTGAGCCGGTAGGGCTCCTCGGAGTTGAGGCGCTTGTAGCGGGGGCTGATCTCCGGGAGGCGCTCCAGGTCGTTCTGGAGGGAGGTGAGGAGTTCCTCGGTGGCGCCGGTGTAGCGGATCGAGTTCGACAGGAAGCCGCGCAGCTCGTCGATGAGCTCCAGGGCGTCGTTGATGCCGTGCTCGTGCTGGAGGATCAGGACGTCCCAGGTGACGGCGGGTGTGACGTTCGGGTTGCCGTCGCGGTCGCCGCCGATCCAGGTGCCGAAGGTGAGGGGGCGGCTGGCTTCGGGGAGGGTGACGCCGACGCGCTGCAGCTCGGCGGTGAGGTCTTCGAGGACGTCACCGACGGCGCCGGCGTGCAGTTCGTCGAGGTAGTAGATCGCGTTGCGCGCCTCGTCGGTGGGCTCGGGGCGGACGACACGCAGTTCGTCGGTCTGCCACACGAGGTCGATGTTCTCGGCGAGGCGGGTGTCGTAGCGGCGGCGGTCTGCCTCGATGACGGGGGTCTCGAGGAGTTCGGCGACGCGGCGCAGCTTGTTGAGGACGGAGCGCCGGGCGGCCTCGGTCGGGTGGGCGGTGAACACCGGCCGTACGTTCAGGTGCTGGACCGTTTCGCGCAGGTGGTCGGCGTCGGCGTCCTTGAGCCGGTCGGCGGTGCGGGCCAGGAGGCTGCCTTCGGCGGCGCGGCGGGCGCGCAGTTCGCGACCGCGGTGCACCTGCTCGGTCACGTTCGCCAGATGGAAGTACGTCGAGAAGGCGCGGACCAGCTTGGCCGCGGTCTCCAGTTCTGTGTCGCCGAGCAGGCGGGCGGCGGCCTCGCCGTCCTCCCGGGTGAGTCGGCGGACCTTCTCGACCAGTTCGAGGAGCTCGGGGCCCTCCTGGCGTACGAGTGTCTCGCCGAGGAGGTCGCCGAGTCGGCGGATGTCGGCGCGCAGCTCGGCGCTGGAGGTGGCCTCGCGGCTCTGGTCGTCGGCACTGCTCACAGGTGCGGCTCCTTGCAGTGGTGAAGCACGTCTGGGAGGGAAACCCCGGGAACCGGGTATGAATCCCGGGTGGAGATACAGAGCGGACCGCGCTGTCCGACCGTTTCCAAGGATAGGTGTCCGTCCGGTAGGGCCGTTTCCGGGCCTCTTGCCGCTCGCCTGCGCGCTGCCATACTTACGACGCCGTAGGTTACGGACGCGTAGTAAAAGTTCTCAGCTCCACCTCCCCGTTCTCAAACCTGTCTCAATCCTCGACCCCACAGGGGACGCCCCATGACACCAAGCCCCGATGTGATCGATGACGCCCCGGGGGCGTCGTCGGGCGATTCGACCGGCGCTTCGCTGCCCTCCGCCACGCTCGGCGGTGAGAAGAAGCGTTCGGTGGAGCAGCTCGCGCTGCTGCTCTTCATCACCGTCCCGTTCCTGGCACTGGTCGCGGCGGTGCCGCTGGCCTGGGGCTGGGGTGTGAGCTGGCTCGACCTCGGCCTTCTGGTGTTCTTCTACTACCTGGGCTGCCACGGCATCACGATCGGTTTCCACCGGTATTTCACGCACGGTTCCTTCAAGGCGAAGCGGCCGCTGCGGATCGCTCTTGCGGTCGCCGGGTCGATGGCGGTCGAGGGTCCTCTGGTCCGCTGGGTGGCTGATCACCGTAAGCACCACAAGTTCTCCGACGCGGAGGGTGACCCGCACTCGCCGTGGCGGTTCGGTGAGACGCTGCCGGCGCTGATGAAGGGCCTGTGGTGGGCGCACATCGGCTGGATGTTCGACGAGGAGCAGACGTCGCAGGAGAAGTACGCACCCGATCTGGTGAATGATCCGGCCATAAGGGCCATCTCGCGTCAGTTCATTTTCTGGACGATGCTGTCGCTGGCTCTGCCGGCGCTGATCGGCGGTCTGGCGACGATGTCGTGGTGGGGCGCGTTCACGGGCTTCTTCTGGGGCTCGCTGGTGCGGGTGGCGCTGCTGCACCACGTCACGTGGTCGATCAACTCGATCTGCCACGCGGTCGGCAAGCGTCCCTTCAAGTCGCGGGACAAGTCGGGCAACGTGTGGTGGCTGGCGGTCCTGTCCTGCGGCGAGTCGTGGCACAACCTGCACCACGCCGACCCGACGTCGGCGCGGCACGGCGTGATGCGCGGCCAGGTGGATTCGTCCGCGCGGCTGATCCGCTGGTTCGAGCAGCTGGGCTGGGCGCACGACGTGCGCTGGCCGTCGAAGGAGCGGATCGAGTCCCGCCGCAAGCCGCAGGCCGCTGACGCGGCATGATGGAGCCCGTGGCGACCGATCCGAACTCTGCGAGCCCAGCCGGCAACGACAAGCCCCGGCGCGCGCGCCGCACCCGGATGACCGGTGCGGAGCGCCGCCAGCAGCTGCTCGAGATCGGTCGCACCCTCTTCGCCGAGAAGGGCTTCGAAGGCACGTCGGTGGAGGAGATCGCGGCGAAGGCCGGGGTCTCCAAGCCGGTGGTGTACGAGCACTTCGGCGGCAAGGAGGGCCTGTACGCGGTGGTCGTCGACCGTGAGATGCGCCAGCTCCTCGACATGGTGACCGGCTCGCTGACGGCCGGGCACCCGCGGGAGCTGTGTGAGCAGGCCGCGTTCGCCCTCCTCGATTACATCGAGGAGTACACGGACGGCTTCCGCATCCTGGTCCGCGATTCCCCGATCCCGCAGTCCACGGGCTCGTTCGCCTCGCTCATCTCCGACATCGCGACGCAGGTCGAGGACATCCTTGGCCGCGAGTTCAAGAACCGCGGCTTCGATCCGAAGCTGGCGCCGCTGTACGCGCAGGCGCTGGTCGGCATGGTCGCGCTGACGGGTCAGTGGTGGCTGGACGCCCGTAAGCCGAAGAAGGCCGAGGTCGCCGCGCACCTGGTGAACCTGGCCTGGCACGGCCTCGACGGTCTGGAGCCGAAGCCGCGGCTGATGGGGCACCGCAAGGCCTGAACCGGGTGACGATCTGGGACAGGGCCGTCATTTTCGGTAGCCGAGGATGGTCATCATCCCGGACTCGGAGTGGTACTGGTTGTGGCAGTGGAGCATCCACAGGCCCGGGTTGTCGGCGTTGAAGTCGACGACGAGTTTGCGGTGGGGCAGCACGTAGGAGGTGTCCTTGCGGGCGCCGCGGTCGCCGAAGCCTCTGAGGGCGAAGGTGTGGCCGTGCAGGTGCATGGGGTGCCACATGTCGGTGGTGTTGATGAGGGTCAGGCGGACCCGCTCGCCCTCCCGGATCGGGCGGCGCTGCTCGACGTTGTAGGGCCGGTGGTCGAAGCCCCAGTTGAAACTCCGCATGTTGCCGGTCAGCTTGATGCGCATCTCGCGGTCCGGGCGACGGCTGCAGAGGGCTACTGAGTCCTGGGGCACGAGGCGGCCGGCCGGCACGATCTCGCCGTCGAGCTCCTGCGGATGCACGTCGGGCCCGGGGATGGCCCCGCCGCCGGTACGCAGGACCGCCAGCGCTCTCGCGTCCTTGCCCTCGGCCAGCGCGACCAGCGGGAACACCCCGTCCTGTGCGGTGATCAGGACGTCGTAGCGTTCGGCCATGCCGAGGAGCAGCGCGTCCGTCTCCATGGGTTCGACCGGGTAGCCGTCGGTGTGCGTCACCGTCATCTTGTGGCCGCCCAGTGCCACGCGGAAGGCCGTGTCGCCCCCGGCGTTGATGATGCGCAGCCGGATGCGGTCCCCGGTGCGGGCCCGGAAGACCGAAGGGGAGTGTGCGAGGCGGCCGTTGACCAGGTAGTACGGGTAGTCGACACTGCCGCCCTCGCTTTGCAGCAGGCGGCTGTGGGAGTTCCGCAGGATGCGGTCGGGGCCGTCGGGGCTGCCGTGGCTGGAACCGTCGTCCTCGGTGCCCTCTCCCATGTCCATGTCCATGGCCCTGCCGTGGTGCAGCTGTGCGAGCACCGCGTCCGGGGTGGAGCCGCCCACGCCGTCGAGCCAGTCGTCGAGGACGACGACCCACTCCTTGTCGTAGGACAGGGGCTCTTTGGGGTCCTCGACGATCAGCGGGGCGTACAGGCCGCGGTCGAGCTGGAGTCCCGAGTGCGAGTGCACCCAGTACGTGCCCGGGTGCTCCACGGCGAAGTGGTAGTTGAAGTCCGCGCCGGGCTTGATCGAGTACTGGGTCAGGCCCGGTACGCCGTCCATGTCGCAGCGCATGCGGACACCGTGCGAGTGCAGGGTCGTCGTCACGGGCAGGTGGTTGGCGACCGTGAGGTCGAGGATGTCGCCCGCGGTGATGCGGACCTCTTTGCCGGGCAGCGAGTCCCCGTACGCCCATGACTTGACGGTCTTTCCGCCGAGGTCGAGGGACGTCTCGGTGGCGGTGAGCCGGTACTTGCGGACGGGGCCTGACCCGCGGGCCCGCTCGGCGGCGAGGACCTCCGGACCGGACGGGTTCACGTACCCCTCGGGCCCCCTGGGGACGAAGGGACGTCCGTCGTGGTCCGGGACGACGGTCCGCGCGTGCGAACCGCCCTCAGGAGGGGGAGCGGACTCCGGCGGTGGAGCCGACTCGGAGTGGGGAGCGGACCCCGCGCGCGAGCCCGACTCGGACTCTGGCCCGGAACAGGCTGACAAGGCTCCCGACCCGGCGACCGCGATCGAGGCAGCGAGCAGATTGCGCCGCGTATGTGTGTGCATAGCTGAATAACACACCTTTTATGATGATATGTCTGCGAACCGAATCGGCGTGTCCCGCCACCGAGCCGGTCGCGCCACCGGGCCGGGTCTCGGCGCACGCCGGCTCAGGGCGCGACCGGCTCCAGGAACTCCAGCCGATTGCCCACCGGATCCTCGGCGTAGAAGCGGCGATGGCCCGGCAGGCCCCCGTCCCAGGTGATCCGCACACCGTGCGCCGCGAGCCGCGCCGCGTACGCCTCGATCCCCGTGACCCGCAGCCCCGGGTGGGCCTTGCGGGACGGCCGGAAGTCCTGCTCGATCCCCAGATGCAGCCGCACCTGGCCCGCCTCGAACCAGCAGCCCCCGCGCGCCGCGAGCGCCGGGGGCTTCGGCGTCTGCGTCATGCCGAGCACGACCCCGTAGAACCGCCGCAGCACGTCCTCGGATCCCGCGGGCGCGGCGAGCTGTACGTGATCCAGGGCCCGGAGCATCAGCCGTCCGCGGGCTTGCGGGCCACGGCGAAGAGGCGGCGGAAGGGGAAGACCGTGCCGTGCGGTGTCGCGGGGTAGGCGGTGCGGAGCAGGGCGCGGTAGGCGGTCAGGAATTCGTCCGTGGCCTGCGGGTCGTCCGCGAGGGCGGTGAGGACGGGCCGCAGGCCCGTGCCCTTGACCCAGTCCAGGACCGGGTCCTCGCCCTGGAGCAGGTGCAGGTACGTCGTCTCCCAGACGTCCGCGTCGCAGCCGAGCGCGGTGAGCCGGTTCAGGTACTGCTCCGGGGTGTGGACGGCGTCCGCGTGGCGCAGCGTGTCGCCGAGCCGGTCCCGCCACCGCGCGGATCCGGCGAGTTCACGCATCAGTACGTGGCTGGGGGCGTCGAAGTTGCCGGGGACCTGGAAGGCGAACGTGCCGCCGGGGGTGAGGCCGGCGAGCCAGTCGGGGAAGCGGTCGGTGTGGCCGGGGACCCACTGGAGCAGGGCGTTGGAGACGATCAGGCCGAAGGGCTCGGCGGGGGTCCAGGTGGCCGCGTCGGCGGGTGCGAAGTCGAGCAGGTCGGTAGCGTGGGAGGCGGCCTTCTCCAGCATCTGCGGGGAGTTGTCGTAGCCGGTGATCCTGGCCTTCGGCCAGCGTTCGGCGAGCAGGGCGGTGACGTTGCCCGCGCCGCAGCCGAGGTCGGCGATCCTCGCCGGGTCGCCTTGGACGCGGGCGAGGAGGTCGGCGAAGGGGCGGGTGCGGTGGTCCGCGTGCCGGAGATACTGCTGGGGGTCCCAGGTGGGTGCGCTCATGGCGGCCAGGATCCTCCCGGATTTATCTCGATGTCAAGATAGTTGAATTCAAGAGACTTCATGTCGAGGGACCCACTAGACTGATCGTCATGGAGGACGAGGTCGACCGGCTGGTCGCAGCGTGGCGCCGAGAGCGCCCTGACCTCGACGTGGAGCCCCTCGAGGTGCTCAGTCGGGTCAGCAGGCTGGCGCGTCATCTTGACCGGGCCCGGCGCCTGGCGTTCGCCGAGCACCAGTTGGAGCCGTGGGAGTTCGACGTACTGACGTCCCTGCGGCGGGCCGGCGCCCCCTATCAGCTCTCCCCCGGACAGCTCCTCACGCAGACCCTCGTCACCTCCGGCACGATGACCAACCGTATCGACCGGCTCGCCAAGAAGGGTCTCGTCGAGCGTCTGCCCGACCCGAGCGACCGGCGCGGCGTCCTGGTGCGGCTCACCCCCGAGGGACAGGACCGCGCCGACCAGGCGCTCGCCGGCCTCCTCGAGCAGGAGCGGGCGATCCTCGCCGAGCTGTCCCGCACCCAGCGCGGTGAACTGGCCGGACTGCTGCGGCAGTTGACCGCGCCGTTCGACAACATCCCCGGCTGAGACGCCCGTCGTACGGGTCCCGTTCCTACGAGGCCGCTTCCAGGTCCGCGGGCCCGACCCCGGCCCTGCGGGCCAGGGCGACCGCCGCGAGCGTGGAGTGGACCCCGAGCTTGCCGAGCACGTTCTGCATGTGCGTACGGACCGTGTGCGGGGACAGGAAGAGGCGTTCGGCGACCGCCTTGCGGCCGAGGCCGGCGACCATGCAGCGCAGCACCTCACCCTCGCGCGGCGTCAGGGACTCCACCAGGCGCTCGGACTCGGTGCGGTGCTTGCGCGCCGCGGTCAGCTCCCGCAGCACACTCGTGAGCAGGGCGGGCGGCAGATGCGTCTCGTCGCGCAGGACGCCCCGGATGACCGTGAGCAGCCGCGAGAGCGAGCAGTCCTTGGCCACCCAGCCCCAGGCGCCCGCCTGCAGTGCGAGGGCCGCGCGGCGCGGGTCGTCCTTCTCGGCGAGGACCACGGTCCGTACGGCGGGCTGGCCCGAACGGACGCCCGCCACCAGGGAGATGCCGTCGACCAGGCCGTCCTGGCCGGGCGTCGCGTCGGGCACGGCCGTCGGCGGGCGCGGGCCGTGCAGGGCCGCTCCCAGGTCGGCGTCGACGAGGAGGACGTCGAACCGGCGCCCTTCCGCCGCCGCGCGGTCCATGCAGCGCAGTGCGGCGGGGCCGCTGCCGGCCGCGGACACGTCCACGTCGGGCTCGGCGGCGAGAGCCGCGGCGAGCGACTCGGCGAAGATGCGGTGGTCGTCGACGACCAGGACTCGGATGCGAACCACGTGTATAACCCCCTCCCCCACGCTCCTCGCGGAGCAGGGGATTCCCCGGCGCCGGGAGGCTTCCGGCACGGGTACGGCGCCCGAAGAGGCAGGTCGTCGCGGTCGCACGGCCGCCGCCGTGCTGATACCGCTCCCCCCGCTCCGGGCGTCGTACCCGGCTGTCTCGCCCCCTGATCAGCACCGGCCCCCACCGGCGCTGCCCTCAGAGTAGGGCCGCGGGCCAGGAGCGGAAGGCAATTTGCAGAACTGATTGGCCTGCGCGTTTATGGTGAGGCGTATGTTTCGTATTGAGACAGAAGTCGACAAACAGCGGCGCGATCTTCTTCACTTCCGGCTGCGTGAGGCGAACAACGCGGCGTCGGCGGAGCTCAGGTCACTGCGGGGCACGCCCGAGGACCGCGAAGTGCCGCTCCAGGTCTGGGCGCTGGACGAGAGCGGCGAGATCGCCGGCGGCCTGGACGGGCACACCTGGGCGACCTGGCTCCACGTGAACCTGCTCTGGGTCGACGACCGTCACCGCACGAAGGGCCTGGGCTCCCGCCTTCTCACCGAGGCGGAACGCATCGCCCGCGAGGACCGCGCCTGCCACGGCGCCCGCGTGGACACATGGGACTTCCAGGCGCCGGGCTTCTACCGCCAGCACGGCTACGAACTGGTGAGCGTGATCCCCGACTACCCGCCGGGAGTAAAGGAGTTCACGCTCACGAAGCGGCTGGGCTGATCCCCGGCCGGCCGCCGGGGATCCCGGAGTTGTGCGCCCTTACGAAGCGGCCCCGGTGAGTTTGCGGGCTCCGGCCGACGGGACCGCCGGGAAGACGCGCGGGGCCGTGCAGCCCGCCGCGGCGAACGCCTCCGTGACCGACTTCGTCACCGCGTCCGCGTCCGCCTCCTCCACCAGGACGATCGCCGAGCCGCCGAAGCCGCCGCCGGTCATCCGGGCGCCGAGCGCGCCCGCCGCGTTCGCGGTGTCCACGACCAGGTCCAGCTCGGCGCAGGAGATGCGCAGGTCGTCGCGGAGCGAGGCGTGGCCCTCGGTGAGGACCGGGCCGATCGCCCGTACGTCGCCCGCGTCGAGGAGCTCGATGACCCGCTCGACACGGTGGTCGTCGCAGACGATGTGACGGACGTAGCGCACGATCCGCTCGTCGGTGAGGTCCGCCAACTTGGCGAGGGCTTGCGGCAGTTCGGCGTACGACACGTCACGCAGGTGGGAGACGCCGAGGGCGCGGGCGCCCTCTTCGCAGCCCGCGCGGCGCTCCGCGTACGCGCCGTCGCCGAGCTCGTGCTTGACGCGGGTGTCGACGACGAGCAGCTGGAGGCCTTGCGCGGCCAGGTCGAAGGGGACCTGGCGGGTGGACAGGTCGCGGCAGTCGAGGTGCAGGACGTGGCCCTCGGTGGCGCACGCCGACGCCATCTGGTCCATGATCCCGCAGGGCACGCGCACGAAGTCGTTCTCGGCTCGCTGCGCGATCCGCGCCAACTCGGGCCCGGTGAGCCCCAGTTCGAAGAGGTCGTTGAGCGCGAGCGCGGTGACGACTTCGAGTGCGGCCGACGAGGACAGGCCCGCGCCGGTCGGCACGGTGGAGGCGAGGTGGATGTCGGCGCCGGTGACGGTGTGCCCGGCCTCGCGCAGCGCCCATACGACGCCCGCCAGGTACGCGGCCCAGCCGCCCTGCCCGAACTCGGAGAGCGGGGTCAGTTCGTCGGCCCGCAGTTCGGCGATCGGCGCGTCGATGTCCGCGGAGTGCAGCCGCAGGACGCCGTCGGTGCGGCGCGCGACGGCGGCCACCGCGGTGTGCGGCAGCGCGAGCGGCATCACGTAGCCCTCGTTGAAGTCGGTGTACTCGCCGATGAGGTTCACGCGTCCGGGCGCGGCCCAGACCCCCTCGGGCTCGTATCCGTACAGATCGCTGAACTGCGAGGCGACAGACATGACTTACCCCTCCTGGCGTGCCTGGGCGAAGGCCCAGGCGTCGGCGACGATTCCCGCGAGGTCCGCGCGGGACGGGTTCCAGCCGAGGCGCTCGCGCGCGGTGGCGGCGGAGGCGACGAGGACGGCCGGGTCGCCGCCGCGGCGCGGGGCGGTGACCTCGGGGATCGGGTGGCCGGTCACCTGGCGGACGGTCTCGATGACCTCGCGCACGGAGAAACCGTTGCCGTTGCCGAGGTTGCAGATGAGGTGCTCGGCGGGGCGGGCGGCGTCGAGGGCGAGCAGGTGGGCGTCGGCGAGGTCGGCGACGTGGATGTAGTCGCGCACGCAGGTGCCGTCGGGCGTCGGGTAGTCGTCGCCGTAGACGGAGATCGCGTCGCGCCGGCCCTGGGCGACCTGGAGGACGAGCGGGATGAGGTGCGACTCGGGGTCGTGGCGCTCGCCGCAGCTGCCGTAGGCGCCCGCCACGTTGAAGTAGCGCAGCGACACGGCGGCCAGGCCGTGCGCGGCCGCCTCCCCGGTGATCATGTGGTCGACGGCGAGCTTGGAGGCGCCGTAGGGGGAGGTGGGGGCGGTGGGGTCGGACTCGGTGATGGGGGTGCTGACGGGCTCCCCGTACGTCGCCGCGGTGGAGGAGAAGACGAGCTTGCGCACGTCGGCCGAGCGCATCGCGGCGAGGAGCGCCATGGTGCCGCCGACGTTGTTGTCCCAGTACTTCTCGGGCTTCACGACGGACTCGCCGACCTGGGAGAACGCGGCGAAGTGCAGGACGGCGTCGAAGGACCGGTCGAGCCACTTGGCGGCGTCGCGGATGTCGCCCTCGATGAACGTCGCCCCCGCGGGTACGCCCTCGCGGAATCCGGTCGAGAGGTTGTCGAGGACGGTGACGTCGTGCCCCGCCTCGACCAGGTGCTGCGCGACCACGCTGCCCACATATCCCGCACCACCGGTGACCAGGTACTTCCCGCTCATGTACTCGCTACCTCTCGCAGTCGCTCGGCCGCGGTCTCCGGCGGCACGTCGTTGATGAACACGTTCATGCCGGATTCGGAACCCGCGAGAAACTTCAGCTTGCCAACAGTGCGGCGAATGGTGAAAAGCTCAAGGTGAAGCGCGAAGTCGTCCCGCTGGACGCCGGGAAAGTCGTCCAGGGTGCCGAACGGTGCCTGGTGCCAGGCGGCGATGTACGGCGTCGGGGACTCGCCCGTTCCGAAGAGCCGGTCGAAGCGTCTCAAGAGTTCCAGATAAATCTGAGGGAACTCTGTGCGCGCGCCGTCTTCGAGAGCGAGCAGGTCGGGCACGCGGCGCTTGGGGTAGAGGTGCACCTCGTAGGGCCAGCGGGCCGCGTACGGCACGAAGGCCACCCAGTGGTCGCCTTCCATGACGACGCGCTCGCCGGTGCGCTCCTCGGCGAGCACGTCGTCGAAGAGGTTGCGGCCGCCGGTCTGCTCCTTGTGCTGGGCGAGCGAGCGCAGCATGAGGGCGGTGCGCGGGGTGGTGAAGGGGTAGCCGTAGATCTGGCCGTGCGGGTGACCGAGGGTGACGCCGATCTCGGCGCCGCGGTTCTCGAAGCAGAACACCTGCTCCACCGAGTCCAGGTGGGACAGCTCGGCGGTGCGGTCGGTCCAGGCGTCCAGGACGAGGCCGGCCTGTTCCTCGGTGAGGTCGGCGAAGGACGACGTGTGGTCGGAGGTGAAGCAGACGACCTCGCAGCGGCCGGCGTCGCCGGCGAGCGAGGGGAAGCGGTTCTCGAAGACCGCCACGTCGTACGAGGAGTCGGGGATCTCGCTGAGCCGGTCGCCCTCGGACGGGCACAGGGGGCACTCGTCGGCCGGCGGGTGGTAGGTGCGGCCCTGGCGGTGCGAGGCGACCGCGACACTGTCGCCGAGGAGGGGGTCTCGGCGGATCTGCGAGGAGGAGGCGACGGGGTCCAGTGGACGCCGGTCCACCGCGTCCCGCACGACATCGTCACGCGAGTCGTAGTAGATGAGCTCGCGACCGTCGGCGAGCCGGGTCGACGTCTTCTTCACGTCCGATGCTCCTCATTCGCATCAACTCAACATAATCAAACATAACAAAGCACGGTTGAACGGGTTGGTCAAGGCCGAGGGCGCATCGTTCGGTGCGCGGCGTGTCACTCGCATCACAATCAAACAAAGAACCTCAGCAGAACTGTTCATTTATTGAACGTAGACGCGTAGGTTCCGGTCTGATCAGTTCGCGCAACGAAGCGAGTTCTCATGCTGTCCCCCACACAAACCCTGGCCGCGGGGCTCCGGCTGCCCACCAACGGCCTCGACTACGCGATCCTTGCGATCTACTTCGCCGTGGTCCTCGGCATCGGATTCGCCGCCCGGCGCTCCGTGAAGACCAGCCTCGACTTCTTCCTCTCGGGCCGCTCCCTGCCCGCCTGGGTCACCGGTCTGGCGTTCGTCGCGGCCAACCTGGGCGCCACCGAGATCCTCGGCATGGCGGCGACCGGCGCCCAGTACGGCGTCTCGGTCGTCCACTGGTACTGGATCGGCGCCATCCCGGCGATGGTCTTCCTGGGCCTCGTGATGATGCCCTTCTACTACCGCTCCAAGGTGCGCTCGGTCCCCGAGTACCTGCTCCAGAGGTTCGACAAGAGCGCGCACCTGCTGAGTTCCATACTCTTCGCCTTCGCGGCGATCCTGATCGCGGGCGTGAACCTGTACGCCCTGTCGATCGTCGTGGAGGCGCTGCTCGGCTGGCCGCAGTGGCTGGCCATCGTCGTCGCCGGCCTGTTCGTGCTCGCGTACATCACCATCGGCGGACTCTCCTCGGCGATCTACAACGAGGTCCTCCAGTTCTTCGTGATCCTCGCGGCGCTCATCCCCCTGTGCATCATCGGCCTCAAGCGGGTCGGCGGCTGGGGCGGCATGACCGACTCCCTGAAGAGCTCGCACGGCGACAACTTCCTCTCGGCCTGGGGCGGTACGGGCATCGGTGAGGCCAACCCGCTCGGCGCGAACTGGTTGACGATCATCCTCGGCCTGGGCTTCGTGCTCTCCTTCGGCTACTGGACGACGAACTTCGCCGAGGTGCAGCGCGCCCTGTCCGCGAAGAACCTCTCCGCGGCCCAGCGCACCCCGCTCATCGCCGCGTTCCCGAAGATCTTCATCGTCTTCCTGGTGATGATCCCTGGCATGGTCGCCGCCGTCCTCGTCCCGAAGATCGGTATGGCCGGATCGGACCTGACGTACAACGACGCGATCCCCTACCTGATGCAGGAGCTGCTGCCCAACGGCGTGCTCGGCATCGCGGTGACCGGTCTGCTCGCCGCGTTCATGGCGGGCATGGCGGCGAACGTGTCGTCCTTCAACACCGTGTTCACGTACGACATCTGGGCCAAGTACGTGAAGACCGGCAAGCCCGACGCGTACTACCTGAAGTTCGGCCGCCTCATCACGGCGATCGGTGTCCTCGTGTCGATCGGCACGGCGTTCATCGCCTCGTCGTTCTCGAACATCATGGGCTACCTCCAGACGCTGTTCTCCTTCTTCAACGTCCCGATGTTCGTCGTCTTCATCATCGGCATGTTCTGGAAGCGCGCCTCGGTGAAGTCCGGCGTGTGGGGCCTGCTCGCGGGCACGACCGCCGCGATGGTCAACTACTTCTGGATCTACAAGCAGGGCGTCATCGACATCCCGACCGACCAGGGCGCCAACTTCGTCTCCGCGATCGTCGGCTTCGTCGCCGGTGCGGTCGTCATGGTCGTCGTCACCCTGTTCACCGCGCCCAAGCCGGAGGCCGAGCTCGCGGGCCTCGTGTACGGGACGACGGCGCCGGGCCTGGAGGAGCCGCCCGCCGAGGGCGACGACGCCTGGTACCGCAAGCCCGCACTGCTCGGCTGGGGCGCGATCGTGCTCGCCGCGCTGTGCTACGTCCCCTTCTCCCTCTGATCGGAGGCGCGAACCCTCATGTCTGAACTCCAGAACGAAGTCTCCGAGTTGGAGCGCAAGTCGGCGACGGCGGCGCGGCTCTTCGACATCCGGCGCATCATCGGCGGACTGTTCGTGGTGTACGGGGTCATCGTCACGATCGCCGGCATCACGGCGTCCGACGCCGACCTGAAAAAGGCCGAGAACATCAACATCAACCTGTGGACGGGCCTCGGCATGCTCGCCCTCGGACTGTTCTTCCTGGTGTGGCTGAAGCTGCGTCCGACGGCTCCGCCGGTGCCGGAGGACGGGGAGGCCTGAGCCGCTTCGACGGGGCCGGAGTCCACCGCTGCGTTCGCGGTGGGCTCCGGCCCTTTCGCTGTGCGCCGGGCACCGGGGAGAAGAGAACCACCGCGTGAACGAGACAAGTCCCGCCCCGCCGAAGCGGGACGGGACTTGAAGTGGAGCGCCGAGCAGGCCTTGCACCTGCATCTCCCCGCAGGAAGCGGGGCGCCTTTCCTTGGACCACCGACGCACTGCCCGTACACCATGAGTCGCGGTGACGAGCGCAAGATCGACTCTAACTCAGGAATCCGGATCCGGCACCCCCGGGGCCGCCGGAACCGGACCCCGCCCGGTCGAGGAGCCCCGTGCGCGCGGCCAGCGCCGCCGCCTCCAGGCGCGAGCCGACGCCCAGCTTCATCAGGACCCGCTGCACATGCGTACGGGCCGTGCTCGGGGCGATGCCCATGCCGGCCGCGATCAGCCGGGTGTCCTCGCCGTCCGCGACCCGCACCAGGACCTCGACCTCACGCGGCGTCAGCATCTCCAGGAGCCGCTGCCCCTCGTCGTCCGGCTGCGCGGCCGGGTTGAGCAACTCGCTGAACGCCCCCTGCAGCAGCTGCGGCGCCACGGCCGTCTCCCCCGCCCGCGCCTTCATCAGGGCGCGCTCGACGCCCTCGATCCGCTCGTCGTGCCGTACGTAGCCGGAGGCGCCGGCCGCGAACGCCGCCGCGATGCCCCTGGGCGAGGGCACCGGCCCGAGGACGACCACCGCCACCTGCGGGCGCTCCCGCTTGATGCGCACGATCGGGTCGAAGATGCCCGGCTCCGCGGGCGTCGCCGTACCGATGAGACAGACCTCGGGCGCCCGCTGGATCACCAGCTCGGCCGCTCCCGCGGCAGGCGCGGCCGCCGCGAGCACCCGGTGCCCGCGCAGTTTGAGAGCCGAGGCGAGCGCCTCGGCGAGCAGTCGATGGTCGTCGACCACCATGAGCCGCACACCCATAGAGTCATCCCCCACATCCCCCGGGAACCCGTGGGCTCCCCAGAACCCCCTTGGTGCGGAAAGCCCCCCGACTCCCCGACCTCCTCCATCTCCCGGAAGCTACACGCTCGTCCGGCGTTGCGCTTCCCCTACTGGTGAGAAGTGACCCGGAATGCCGGAATCTCTGGCGGGCGGCGCATACGGCGACGGCCCCGCACCGGGTGAGGGTGCGGGGCCGTCGCCGGGCCGCGGGGAGCGGCCCCTGAGTCACTGCGCCGCGAAGACCACGGCCTCGTAGTCCTTCTCGTCCGCCGAGTACGGCTTGGAGATGAGTTCCTTGCCCATGGCCAGCCTGCCGTTGGTGTACAGCAGTTCGGACTGGGTGGGGGTCATGCTGCTGATGACGCTGGTCACGGTCTCCGTCGCCGGAGTGACCAGGAGCGTCTTCTGCTTCAGCGTCTTCGGGTCGATCGTGACGATCTCCGCGCCCTTGTCGTAGGGCCCGTCCTTGTACGCCAGGACGTTCCCGCCGTCCATGCGGACCGGGAAGAGCGTGTACTCGCCGCCGTCGACGCGGTCACCGGTGAGCTGGCCGTTCGCCAGGGAGAACGACACGATCTCGTTGGTCATGCCGGACGTGCCGCCGGCGTCGTGCTCGCGGGTCGGCATGTAGACGCGGTCGTTGCCGACCGTGATGCCACGGCAGCCGTGCATCGCGCTGACGTCGCAGTCGAAGTCGTACCGGTCCTTCTCCAGCGAGACCTTGGCGCGCAGCTTGCCGGTGTCGTCGAGGGAGAACAGGTCCGACATCTCGACCTCCTCGCCGGTGGCGATCACGAAGGTGACCGGCTTGCTGGAGACGACCGAGATGACGTTCACGTCGGCCGGCACCTTGTAGGTCCACTTCGGCTTGCCGGTCGCCGGGTCGAGGAGCTGCACCTGGTGCTTCTCATCGCCGTAGTCACCGCACTTGCGCACGGCGACCAGCTGCTCGCCGCCGCGGTAGCCGAGGTCCTCGCAGGAGCCGGCCTGCGGCTGCCAGAGGATCTTGCCCGACTTGATGTCGAAGGCCGCGCCGCCGTCGTAGCCGCCGCCGGCCGCCAGCGTGGAGCCGGTGATCGACAGCTCCTTGAACGGGATGTCACTCCCGCCGCTGCCGACGCTCTTCGTCCACAGCTTCTTGCCCGTGTCGACGTTGAAGACCGTGATCTTGGTGCACGGCTGGTAGTCGTACTCCTTCGGCTTGCGCGGGGCCGCCTCGCTGACGACCGCGCTCAGGCCGTCCTGGGTGACCTCGGGGGCGCCGCCGCACGTCTGGCCGGACAGCGGGAGCGTCCAGGACTTCTTGCCGGTGTCCGCGGCGTAGCCGACGATCTCGTCGATACCCGCCTTGGCGTACGTCGTGTCCGTGAGCCAGGAGCCCTTGGTGCTGAACACCTCGTCCTTGGGCACCTCGTGCTGGGGTACCTGGAAGAGGACCTGGGAGCTGGTGTTCGCCGGGACCTTCTCCTTGCTGGCGCCGCCGGTGGTGGTGCCGCCGGTGCCGCCCTTGTTCCCGTCGTCGCCCTTGCCGCCGGTGCCACCGGTCGTGCCCGCGGTGCTGGCGTCGGTCTTGTCGTCACCGGACGACGAGGAGTACCAGACACCGCCGCCGATGATGAGCGCGACCGCTACGACAGCACCGATGATGATCATCATCTGGGAGCTGATCTTCTTGCCGACGCCGCCGCCCGCCGCCTGCATGGGCACGGTGCCCGGCGGCGGGTAGGCGCCGTACTGCGGAGGCTGCTGGCCCGGGTAGCCGTAACCCTGCGGGATCGTCGGCGGCTGGCCCTGGGGGGCCTGCGGGTAGCCGTAGTTGGGGGCCGGGGGCTGCTGGCCCGGGTAGCCGTAGCCCTGCGGCGGCGTCGGCGGCTGGGCGGGCGGCTGCGCCGCGGGCGGCGTCTGGGGCGCCTGCGGGTAGCCGTAGCCGGGCTGCTGCGCCGGCGGGGGCGTGGGCGCGCCGAACCCTCCGGGCGGGGGGTCCTGGGGCGCGCCGAACCCTCCGGGCGGGGGGTCCTGCGGCTTGCCGAAGCCCACCGGCGGCGGGCCCTGGGGCGGGCCCTGCGGCGGCTCGTTGGGGGGCTGGGGCGGCTGCGTCATGACGTCTGTACCTCGGGTGACGGGGAGAAGGAGCGGGCGGCGGTGTGGTGGGCGGTCACTGGGGCTGCGGCGGTCACTTGCCGTACGCCAGCATCAGTTTCTCCTCGCCCTTGGCGGTGCCGGACAGGCGCGTCGTGGAGATGTAGAAGCGCCCGTCGACGTAGTCGACCGCCTTGGAGTAGAAGCCGTTCTCGATCTGCGCGGTTCCCGCCGGGTTCTGCAGCAGGGTCTTCGGCGTGTGCGAGCCCGCCGTCGCGATCGACACGACCCGGCCACCGGCGTCGTACGAGGCGTTGACGTAGGCGATCACCGCGCCACCCTCGGTCTTCAGCGGCAGCATGTTCTGCGCCACCGGCGACTTCACGCGCCAGCGCTCCTTGCCGTTCTCCAGGCTGATCGCGACGACCTCGTTGGCGGAGCCGCTGGTGGCCTTGGTCGGCAGGTACAGCGTGTTGGTGTCGGCCGCGACGCCCGTGCAGCCCTGGAGGTCACGGTCGAGGATGGCCCAGCCGCATTCGGGGGCGAACTCCTCGTCGACCGAGACCTCGGAACGCACCGCGCTGCTGCCGTTCTTCAGCGTGGTGATGTTCCACTGCTTCTTGTCCTCGTTGGTGAGGTAGAGGACGACCGGCGCGACGGAGTAGGCGCGGGCGACCTTCCAGCCCTTGGGGAACGGCTTGGTCCACTTCGTCTTGCCCGTCGCCGGGTCCAGCTCCTGGATCTCGTCGTGCTCCTTGTCCGTGGAGGCACCGCAGGAGGAGACGGCCAGGAGGCGCTCGCCGCCGGCGAAGGCGCCGGGGAAGCAGGAGGCGCCGTACTTCTTCTTCTCGAAGAGCTGCTTGCCGTCGCTGACGCTCAGGCCGAGGCCGGACATCTGGCGGCCGACCATCAACGTGCTGCCCGCGTAGGTGAGTTCGACGCCGCTGCCGGTGCCGTCGAAGAGGTCCCCCTCGGGGATCTTCTTCTCCCAGTCCTTCTTGCCGGTCTTCAGGTCGATCTGCTGGACCTGGTTGCACTTGGCGCGGTCGGTGACGCCGCTCATGTACGCGATGGCGACCTTGTCGCCGTCCGACTTCTGCACGCTGGCGCCGCAGATCTTCTGCGGGAGCTTGATGGTCGGCCAACTCGGCCTGCCGTCCGAGATGTTGTACGCGACGAGCTCGTTGTAGACCGCCTTCACCGCGATGGAGTCGGTGATCCACATGCCGGGCGCGTCCGCGCCGTCACCGGGGGCCTTGGGGGCCGTCTTGTACCAGAGGACCTTCGACTCACCGGCCTGGCGACCCGCGTTGAGGTCCTCCTTGCCGTCGCGCCCGTCGCCGGAGCCGTCGCCCGGGTCGACCGGCGCGGAGCCGGTGGGCTTGGGGTCCTGGCTCTTGTCGGCGACGGGATCCTTCTTCTTGTCGTCACCGCCGCCCACGACCGCCCAGACCACACCGCCGGCGATCACGACGACGGCCACGGCGGCGGCCACGATGATCCCGGTCCGGCCCTTGAAGAAGTTCTTGCCGCCGCCCGGGGCCGGGGGGCCGCCGGGGAACGGGGGCTGCTGCTGCGGCGGGTAGCCGTACTGGGGCTGCTGCCCGTAGGGGCCGGGCTGCTGCGCGCCGTACGGGCCGGGCTGCTGCGGGGGCTGGCCGTAGGGGCCGGGCTGCTGCGGAGGCTGGCCGTAGGGACCCGGCTGCTGGGGCTGACCGTAGGGGCCGCCCTGCGGGGGCCGGCCGTACGGGCCCGGCTGCTGCGGGTAGCCGTATCCGGGCTGCGGAGTCGGCGGAGCCTGCGGCGGCTGGGCCGGAGGCTGCGGCGGCTGCGCCGGAGGCTGCTGCGGATCCTGTGGTGCTCCGAAGCCGCCTTGCGGCGGCTGGTTGGGCGGCTGAGTCATCAGCGCTCCCCCCTCTTCACTGATGTGTCTGCTCGCCTGGTCGATCTCGCCTGGTCGATCTCGCCTGATCGATCTCGCCTGATCGATTTCAGGACGTTCTCCGGTCGTTCTCAGGCAATCGCCAGAGCGCCCTTTCTATCACCCTGCGCACTAACACATCGGGCCGGTCGCTCCCCTGTTCCCAAGGGAGCACCGGCCCGTGATGGGTCTGTTACGGGAGCTTCACGCGTCCTCCGCGAGCTCGAGCCAGCGCATCTCCAACTCCTCGCGCTCCCCGATCAGTTCACGCAGTTCACTGTCCAGCTTGGCCACCTTCGCGAAGTCCGTGGCGTTATCGGCGATCTGCGCGTGCAGCTTGGTCTCCCTCTCGGACATCTTGTCCATCTGCCGCTCGATCTTCTGGAGTTCCTTCTTCGCGGCGCGGGCGTCCGCGGCGGACACCGTCTTCTCGGGAGCCTGCGCCGCGGCGAGAACCGGGGAGGCGGCGGCCACGGCCTCCTCCATCCGCTGTCGCCGCTCCAGGTACTCGTCGATGCCGCGCGGCAGCATCCGCAAGCTGGCGTCGCCGAGCAGCGCGAACACCTTGTCCGTGGTGCGCTCGATGAAGAACCGGTCGTGGGAGATCACGACCATGGAGCCGGGCCAGCCGTCGAGGAGGTCCTCCAGCTGCGTCAGGGTCTCGATGTCGAGGTCGTTCGTCGGCTCGTCGAGGAAGAGGACGTTCGGCTCGTCCATCAGGAGGCGCAGGATCTGGAGACGGCGGCGCTCACCACCGGACAGGTCACCGACGGGCGTCCACTGCTTCTCCTTGTTGAAGCCGAACGTCTCGCAGAGCTGACCCGCGGTCATCTCGCGGCCCTTGCCGAGGTCGACGCGGTCGCGGACCTGCTGCACGGCCTGCAGGACGCGCAGTTCGGGGTTGAGCTCGGCGACCTCCTGCGAGAGGTAGGCGAGCTTCACGGTCTTGCCGACGGCGACGCGGCCGGCCGCGGGCTGCTCCTCGCCGTCGGTGCGGGCGGCCTGCGCCATGGCGCGCAGCAGGGAGGTCTTGCCCGCGCCGTTCACGCCGACCAGGCCGATGCGGTCGCCGGGGCCGAGCTGCCAGGTCAGGTGCTTGAGGAGCACCTTGGGCCCGGCCTGCACGGTGACGTCCTCGAGGTCGAAGACCGTCTTGCCGAGCCGGGAGCTGGCGAACTTCATCAGCTCGCTCTTGTCGCGCGGCTCCGGGACGTCGGCGATGAGCTCGTTGGCGGCCTCGATGCGGTAGCGGGGCTTGGAGGTACGGGCCGGGGCGCCGCGGCGCAGCCAGGCCAGCTCCTTGCGCATGAGGTTCTGCCGCTTGGTCTCCTCGGTCGCCGCGATGCGCTCGCGCTCGGCGCGCGCGAAGACGTAGTCGCTGTAGCCGCCCTCGTACTCGAAGACGTCACCCCTCTGCACGTCCCACATGCGGGTGCAGACCTGGTCGAGGAACCAGCGGTCGTGGGTCACGCAGACGAGGGCGGAGCGGCGGGTCCGCAGGTGGCTCGCCAGCCAGGAGATGCCCTCGACGTCGAGGTGGTTGGTGGGCTCGTCGAGGACGATCAGGTCGGGCTCGCCGATGAGGAGCTTCGCGAGCGCGATACGGCGCCGCTCGCCGCCGGACAGCGGGGCGATGACCGTGTCGAGGCCCTGCGGGAAGCCGGGCAGGTCGAGTCCGCCGAAGAGGCCGGTGAGCACGTCGCGGATCTTGGCGTTGCCCGCCCACTCGTGGTCGGCGAGGTCGCCGATGACCTCGTGCCGGACGGTCGCCTCGGGGTCGAGGGAGTCGTGCTGCGTGAGGACGCCGAGGCGCAGGCCGCCGCTGTGGGTGACGCGGCCGGTGTCGGCCTCCTCCAGCTTGGCGAGCATCCTGATGAGGGTCGTCTTGCCGTCGCCGTTGCGCCCGACGACACCGATCCTGTCCCCTTCGGACACGCCGAGCGATACGCCGTCGAGCAGGGCACGGGTGCCGTACACCTTGCTGACTGCCTCGACATTGACCAGGTTGACTGCCATTTCGCTCCTGACAAGGGGATGGATCAGTCTTCCAGCGTAGTCGCCGCGAGGGGTCCGCCGGCCTGCGCCTTCGTTGTGAGGTCCCGGACGGCCCGGACCCGGGCGGGAGCCTCCGCTTCCCCGCGAGCTACGGGCGCCGTCGAGCGGCACGGATGCGGGGACCTGCGCCCGCCCGGCCGAGGACTGCGGCGACCTCGCGCGGCCGTGCGACCCTGCCCTGCCAGCCACCGCCGGCGGGCGGGGGCAGGAGGTGGCCGCGGGTGGCGAGCACGGAGTGCAGCCCGACGAGGGCGATCGCGCCGAGCGGGACGACAGCGCTGCCGATGCGGCGTCTGCGGCGCCGGTGCCGGGCGCTCGCGGTGTCGGTGGTCATGGTGACCACGGTGCCGTGGCGCCCGTGGTGGCCGACAGCGCGGACGTACTCAGTTACCCGTGAGTACGTCCCGCTGCGTCAGCCTTGGACGACCGTCGCGCCAGGTGCCGGTGATGTCGTGACCCGTACGGAGCGGCAGGTGCCGGACGCCGTGAGGGCGGCGGCAACCGTGCGCGCCGACTTCTCGTCCGCGCAGAGGAACGCCGTGGTCGGGCCCGAGCCGGAGACCAGGCCCGCGAGTGCGCCCGCCGCCGTGCCCGCGTCGAGGGTGCCCTTCAGCGCGGGGAACAGGGAGAGCGCGGCGGGCTGGAGGTCGTTCGTGAGCGTCGCGGCCAGCGCGGCCGTGTCGCCGGAGCGCAGCGCGTCGAGCAGGGCGGGCGAGGCCTCAGGATCGGGGACGGCGCGGCCCGCGGTCGCGGCGAGGCGGTCGAACTCGCCGTACACGGCGGGCGTCGAGAGCCCTCCGTCGGCGGCGGCGAACAGCCACCAGAACTCCCCGCCCACGTCCAGGAGTTGAAGCTTCTCACCGCGCCCGGTGCCGAGCGCCGCCCCGCCGACCAGGCTGAACGGCACGTCGCTGCCCAACTCGGCGCAGATGTCGAGGAGTTCGTCGCGGGTGGCGCCGGTGCCCCACAGTGCGTCGCAGGCGACGAGGGCGCCGGCCGCGTCCGCGGAGCCGCCCGCCATGCCGCCGGCGACGGGGATGTCCTTGTCGATGTGGAGGTGGACGCGGGGCTCGATCCCGTACCGCTCGCCCAGCGCGATCGCGGCGCGGGCCGCGAGGTTCGTGCGGTCGAGCGGGACCTGGTCCGCGCCGGGGCCCTCGCAGGTGAGGGTCAGTTCGTCGGCCGCGGTCGCCGTGACGTCGTCGTGGAGGCCGACGGCGAGGAAGACGTTGGCGAGGTCGTGGAAGCCGTCGGGGCGGGCGGCGCCCACCGCGAGCTGGACGTTGACCTTGGCGGGGACCCGTACCGTCACGCTCACTGCTTGTTCTCCGCGATCCTCGCGAACTCCTCGACCGTGATGGCCTCGCCGCGCGCCTGCGGGGAGACACCGGCCGCGACCAGGGCGGCCTCGGCGGCGGCGGCCGATCCGGCCCAGCCGGACAGGGCGGCGCGCAGCGTCTTGCGGCGCTGGGCGAAGGCCGCGTCGACCACGGCGAAGACCTCGCGCTTGGAGGCGGTGGTCGCCACCGGCTCGGCGCGCCGGACCAGGGCGACGAGGCCGCTGTCGACGTTCGGCGCGGGCCAGAAGACGTTCCGGCCGATGGAGCCGGCGCGCTTCACGTCCGCGTACCAGTTGGCCTTGACCGACGGGACGCCGTAGACCTTCGAGCCGGGGGCGGCCGCGAGGCGGTCGGCGACCTCGGCCTGCACCATGACGAGCGTGCGCTCGATGGTCGGGAAGGTGGCGAGCATGTGGAGCAGGACCGGCACCGCGACGTTGTAGGGCAGGTTCGCGACGAGCGCCGTGGGCGCGGGGCCCGGCAGTTCGCTCACGAGCATCGCGTCGGAGTGGACGAGCGCGAAGGCGTCCTTCTTCTGCGGGAGGCGGGCCTCGATCGTCGCGGGCAGCGCGGCGGCGAGCACGTCGTCGATCTCGACGGCGGTGACGTGGGCCGCGGCCTCCAGGAGCGCCAGGGTCAGCGAGCCGAGGCCGGGGCCGACCTCGACGACGTTGTCCTCGGGGGTGACCTGCGCGGTGCGCACGATGCGGCGGACCGTGTTGGCGTCGATGACAAAGTTCTGGCCGCGCTGTTTCGTGGGCCGCACGCCCAGGGCTGCCGCCAGTTCGCGGATGTCGGCGGGGCCAAGCAGAGGGCCCTGGGGGTCAGTGGTGCTCACGGTCTCAGGGTACGGGGCGCCGCGGCCGGGTCCCGACCGGACCACGGGCCCCCGCCAGGCCTTACCCGTGCAGGCGGCCCCCGCAGTGCGGCCACGGGCTGGTGCCGCGCTGCACGTACAGCTTCTTCGCCCGGTACGTCTGCTCGGAGGCGGACGCGTCCTGGGGCCGGCCGCCGCCGCCCAGGCGGCGCCAGGTCTGTACGTCGAACTGGTAGAGGCCGCCGTAGGTGCCGGTGGCGTCGGTCGCGGCGGGGCGGCCGCCCGACTCGCAGCGGGCGAGCCCGCTCCAGTTCAGGCCGTCGGCGCCGGCGACGGAGGAGGGCGGCGGCTTGGTGCCGACCTTGACGACCTGACTGCGGGGCTCGCGCACGACCTCGGCACTCATGCGGCGCGGCTTCTGCTTGACGCCGTTGACGGTGCGCAGGGCGTAGGTGACGCGGCGGGTGCCCTGGCGGCCCGCCCGTTCGACGACCTCGGTGCCGCGGAACAGGGTCGGGTCCTTGGTGCGCTCCACGGCGTACTCGATGGGTTCCTCGCGCACCTCCTTGCTGCCCTTGATCCGCATGACGGTGATCGTCTGCCCGTCGCGCGGGAAGCTGTCCTGCGGCACGGACATGGTGTCCTGGCCGTGCAGCGAGACGCCCGCCTCGTCGACGGCGTCCCGGACGGTCGCGGCGTTGGTGCGGAGGGTGCGCTCGCGGCCGTCGGCCATGACGGTGACGCTGCGTTCCGTGCGGACGTCGAACGCCAGGCCGTCACGGGCGATGCGGCTCGAGCGGGACGTGGAGACGTAGGCGCCCTCGGCGCGGACTCCGAGCTGACGCAGGGCGGCGTCGACGGTGCCCGCGGTGGTCCACAGCTTGCGGCGCTCCCCGTCGATGGTGAGGTGGACGGGCCTGCCGTAGCGCACGGTGACCTCGTCGCCGCTGGCCAGGGCGGTCCCGGGGGCGGGGGCGACGACGTCGTGCGGGCCGACGTCGACCCCCTCGTCGGCGAGCAGCTCGCTGACGTCGTCCGCGAAGGTGTGCAGGGTGCGCGGCCTGCCGTCGACGCTGAGCTGGACGGCCTTGTCGGCGGCGACGAACGCGGTGGTGCCGCCGGCCAGGAACGCGACGACGAGGGCCTGCGGCAGCAGGCGTCTGAGGGTCTCGGGCCGCTCGGGCCGTTTCCTGCGCCGGGCCGCCCTGCGGGCCTCGGCGCGCCCCGCGGTCTGCGGCGCGGGGACGGTCCGGCGCGGCACCAGCGCTTCGGGCACCGGCCAGGCCGGCTGGGTCTCCATCGACTCGTAGCCGGGGCGGTAGGTGTCCCCGTAGGCCCCGTAGGGGTGCGGGCCGGCCGGTGGTTCGTGTGTCTCGTCGAGCGCGTCGAGCGTTTCCTGCGGCTCATACGTCCCGTACGGCGAATTGCTCACGACGACGCTCCTGGGTCCGGATCGGGCGAGGAGAACCTAGCGGAGCGATCGTCACTCTCCAAAGCGGCGCGACTACGCTGTGTCGCGGCGTGTTCCCGGCGTTACCCGTCCGGCGCCGTCTCCGGGGTGTGGCCGGTCAGTAGTCGAAGGCGCGCGCCGTGTTGGCCGCGACGGCCGTCGCGAGGGTGTCCTCGTCGAGGTCCTTCACCGCGGCCATGGCGCGCAGCGTGACCGGAACGAGATAAGGGGCGTTAGGCCGTCCGCGGTAGGGCGCGGGGGTCAGGAAGGGCGCGTCGGTCTCGACGAGGACGAGCTCGCGCGGGGCTACGACCAGGGCGTCGCGCAGGGGCTGCGCGTTCTTGAAGGTGACGTTCCCGGCGAACGACATGAAGTAGCCGTTCTCGGCGCAGATCCGGGCCATCTCCGCGTCTCCGGAGTAGCAGTGGAAGACCGTGCGCTCGGGGGCGCCCTCCTCCTTGAGGATGCGCAGCACGTCGGCGTGGGCGTCGCGATCGTGAATCACGAGCGCCTTGCCGTGCCGCTTGGCGATCTCGATGTGGGCGCGGAAGGAGCGCTCCTGCGCGGCGATGCCTTCAGGTCCCGTACGGAAGTGGTCGAGTCCGGTCTCCCCGACGCCCTTGACGTGCGGGAGGGCCGCGAGCCGGTCGATCTCCGCGAGCGCCTCGTCGAGGGCGGCGTCGCCGCCGGCGGGCCGCTCGCCCTGCCGCGACCAGCCGTCGGGGTCGCCGAGGACGATACGGGGCGCTTCGTTCGGGTGCAGCGCGACGGTGGCGTGCACGCTCGGGTGCGCGGCCGCGGTGTCGGCGGCCCAGCGGGACCCGTTCACGTCACAGCCGACCTGGACGACGGTCGTCACACCCACCGACGCGGCCTTGGCGAGGCCCTCCTCCACCGTGCCCGACTGCATGTCGAGGTGGGTGTGCGAGTCGGCGACCGGCACCGAGAGGGGCGCGGGCAGCGGCGGCGGGGTGACGTCCTTCGAACGGTCAGAACTCATGCCCCGATCCTACGAAGCCGGGGTCGGTGGGGTCGTCGGGGTCCGGTCGCGGCCGGCCAGACGGTACTCGGGGCGGCGCTCAGTCGGTCTTGCGGTGCTGGAAGGGGTGCAGCAGGTCGGAGAGGTGCCAGTGGTGGTCGTGGGGGGCCTTCTCCGGGTGGTCCTTCGCGGGGTGGTCCTTCGCGGGGTGGTCCTCGCCCTCGCGCTGCTCCCCCGGCATGATTCCCTCGCGCTCCATCACGCCGCGGATCGACGAGACCCGCCCCGCCCTCATGATCCGTACGACATGGCCGCCGCAGTTGAGGCACGTGGGCCGGGTCAGCGGGGACGGGACGCGCTCGCCGCCCACCACGTACATCACGAACTCGGCGCCGTCGCCGTCGATGTGGTGCTCGATCTCGAAACTCTGTTCCCAGCCGTGACCGCACCGCATGCAGGCGAAGGCGTACGACTCGTGGGCGATGGCTGTGGCCGCGCTCCGGTTGGGTATCTGGCGTGCGGCAGCACCGGCCGGGGTCGGTACGGCGCCTGCGATCTCACTCATGCCTGCTCCTCTTGCCCTCTGGACAAGGCACTTCCGGGCGGGGCATTACATCCGCCCTGAAGCGTGGGACGGGTGCGTCCCTTCAACCAGTGGACGCTTCTCCCGGCGCGATCGCATCAGGCCTGTCGACTATTGGATCCGATTTGGCCTTTCCTTATCGGAAAGGGCCTGACGCGCGGCCTGCGCTTTGCTTTTCACGATAGTCCTTTGCCCTCCGATGGGGCGCCCCGAGCGGCATTCTTTGCCGCCACCACGGCATCGAAGACCTCGCGCTTGGGTAGCCCGGCATCGGCGGCCACCGCCGCGATGGCTTCCTTGCGCCGCTCCCCCGCCTCCTCGCGCACCAGCACCCTGCGTACCAGCTCGGAGGCGTCGAGTGACTCCGCGCCCTTCTCCGGGGCGCCCTCGACGACGACGGTGATTTCCCCGCGCACGCCTTCCGCGGCCCATTTCGCGAGTTCCCCGAGCGGGCCCCGCTTCACTTCCTCGTACGTCTTGGTGAGCTCACGGCACACGGCCGCCCTGCGCTCGGCGCCGAATGCCTCCGCCATCGCGGCGAGGGTGTCGTCGAGGCGGTGCGGGGCCTCGAAATAGACGAGGGTGCGGCGTTCCTCGGCCACTTCTTTCAGCCTGCCCATGCGCTCGCCGGCCTTGCGCGGCAGGAAACCCTCGAAGCAGAACCGGTCGACGGGGAGCCCGGACAGCGCGAGCGCGGTGAGCACCGCGGACGGACCGGGCACTGCGGTGACCTTGATGTCACGCTCGACGGCGGCCGCGACGAGCCGGTACCCGGGATCGGACACGGACGGCATCCCCGCGTCGGTCACGAGCAGCACCCGGGCCCCGCCCGCGAGCGCCTCGACCAGCTCGGGCGTTCGGGCGGACTCGTTCCCCTCGAAGTACGACACGACGCGCCCGCCCGGGCTCACCCCGAGCGCCTGCGTCAGACGCCGCAGCCTGCGGGTGTCCTCGGCGGCGATGACGTCGGCGTCGGCCAGCTCCTTGCTGAGCCTGGGCGGCGCGTCCGACACGTCTCCGATGGGCGTGCCCGCGAGCACGAGCGTTCCGGGGGAATCTGGGCTTGATGTCACGGATCCATCCTCGCAGGGGCGGGGCGCGGTGTGTCGTGCGGGACGTGTCGGCCGGGCCGCACGCGGGACTCGCACAGTGACGTTCCCTACGATGGCGCGGTGACCAGACTTGCGTCCTCGCCGCACTCGCCCTCGACCAGCGCCCCGCCGGGCCTCGACCCCGGCGAGGGGCGGCAGCCGTCGACGTGGGAGCGCCGGCTGCGGCAGTTCGGTCACGTGGCGCGGCCCCGGGACGACGTGGGCACGCGGCTCGTGCCGCCGTACGCGCCGCCGTCGTCGCGGCTGTGGACGACGCTCGGTCTTTCCGAAGGCGTCGCGCGGGGCGTGACGCGCTGGTCGGGCTGGCTCGGTCCGCTGCTCGTGACGCTGATCGCGGGCCTGATGCGGTTCTGGCATCTCGGCAGCCCGAAGGCCGTGATATTCGACGAGACGTACTACGCGAAGGACGCGTGGGCGCTGATCCACCGCGGCTTCGAGGTCAACTGGGACAAGAACGCCAACGACCTGATCCTCAAGACCGGCGGCCATGTGCCGATCCCGCACGACGCCTCGTACGTCGTGCATCCGCCGGTCGGCAAGTACGTCATCGGGATCGGTGAGTGGCTGTTCGGTTTCAATCCGTTCGGCTGGCGGTTCATGACCGCGGTGCTCGGCACGCTGTGCGTGCTGCTCGTGTGCCGCATCGGGCGGCGGCTGTTCCGCTCGACGTTCCTGGGCTGCCTGGCCGGTCTGCTGCTCGCCGTGGACGGCCTCGCGTTCGTGATGAGCCGCACGGCGCTGCTCGACTCGGTCCTCGTGTTCTTCGTCGTCGCCGCGTTCGGCTGCCTGCTCGTGGACCGCGACAAGGCGCGCGGGAAGCTCGCGGCCGCGCTGCCGAGGGGCGAGGACGGTGTGCCGCGCCCCGACGTGCACATCGCCGAGACGCTGCGCCTGGGATGGCGCCCGTGGCGGCTGCTCGCCGGCCTGTGCCTGGGCCTCGCCGCGGGCACGAAGTGGAACGGCTTCATCTATCTGGCGGCGTTCGGCATCCTCACGGTCCTGTGGGACGTCGGCGCGCGCCGGGTCGCCGGGGCCCGCCGGCCGTACGTCGCCGTGCTCAAGCGGGACCTCGGGTGGGCGTTCCTGTCGACGGTGCCGGTCGCGGTAGGCACCTACGTCCTGTCCTGGCTCGGCTGGATCCTTTCTCCTGCCGACGGGACCGGCGGCTACTTCCGCAACTGGGCGGCGACCGACGGCCGGGGCGGCTCCTGGACCTGGCTGTTCCCCGACTGGGTGCGCAGCCTGTGGCACTACGAGCACGAGGTCTACAAGTTCAACGTGGGGCTCAGCTCCCCGCACATCTACCAGTCGAACCCGTGGAGCTGGCTCGTCGACGGCAGGCCGGTCTCGTACTTCTACGAGTCCCCGCTGCCCGGCAAGGACGGCTGCCCGGCCGGTGCGGGCGACAAGTGCGCCCGCGAGGTCCTGGCGCTCGGCACCCCGCTGCTGTGGTGGGCGGCGGCGTTCGCCGTGCTGTATCTGCTGTGGCGCTGGTTCTTCCGCCGTGACTGGCGGGCGGGCGCCATCGCGTGCGCCATCGCCGCGGGCTACCTGCCCTGGTTCAACTACCAGGAACGCACGATCTTCTTCTTCTACGCGGTCGTCTTCGTGCCCTTCCTGTGCCTCGGCATCGCGATGCTGATCGGCGCGATCCTCGGGCCACCGGGCTCCGGGGAGCGGCGCAGGGTCGTGGGCGCGGCCGGTGCCGGCGTGCTGGTCCTGCTGATCGTGTGGAACTTCGTCTACTTCTGGCCGATCTACACCGGCCAGGCGATCCCGTTCAGCTCCTGGCAGTCCCGGATGTGGTTGGACTCCTGGGTCTGACCTCGGATGTTCCGAGCCCACGCGAGCGGTCTCCGTTCGGACAAGTTCGGACAACATCTGCGCACTCTCGTCACATAGGGCACGGCCTCCGCATAAAGTTCCCCACCGGAACCTGGGGAGGGGACGCAGCATGCGCAAGGGGGCCAAGGCCGCTGTGATCGGCGGGGTGTTCGCCGTCATGGTCGGGGGCGCGGGATACGGCGCGTACAACGTGGTGACGGCCGTGACCGGTACAGGCGGATCGAGTACGGCGGGGGCGCCCTCGCCGCGCAGGACCGGGCCGCCGACGGCGGACGAGATCAAGGACGTGTCGCAGAAGTTCCTCGCGGCGTGGGCGAAGTCCGACCCGGGCTCGGCGTCGACGTACACGAACAACGCGGAGTCTGCGCTCTCGGCGCTGACCGGCTGGCACGACGACGCGCACATCACGCAGACCACGCTGACGGCGGGGGCGCCCTCGGGGGCCGAGGTGCCGTTCGAGGTGAAGGCCACGGTGTCGTTCGAGGGGAAGAAGAAGACCCTCGCCTACGACTCCTCGCTGAAGGTCGTGCGGGGCCTCAACACCGGCCGGGCGCTGGTCGACTGGCAGGCGGCCGTCGTGCACCCGGACATGCGCCGCGGCGACACCCTCGTCACGGGCGAGGCCTCGGCACCGCCCATCGAGGCCGTGGACCGCTCGGGCGCCGTCCTGACGAAGGAGAAGTACCCCTCGCTCGGGCCGATCCTGGACCAGCTGCGGGAGAAGTACGGGGACAAGGCCGGCGGCCGGGCGGGCGTCGAGACGTACATCCGGCGCGAGAGCGAGGACGCCGGGACCAAGACGCTGCTCACGCTGGTGAAGGGCAAGGCGGGCGAGCTGCACACGACGCTCAGCGCCACCGCGCAGGCGGCGGCCGAGCGAGCCGTGAAGAGCTACGCCGAGTCGTCCGTGGTGGCCGTGCAGCCGAGCACGGGCCAGGTCCTCGCGGTCGCCAACCACCGTCAGGACGGCTTCAACGCCGCTTTCCAGGGCGAGCAGGCCCCCGGCTCCACGATGAAGATCATCACGACGGCGATGCTCATCGACAACGGTGTCGCCTCGGTCAACAGCCCTGCTCCCTGCCCGGACACGGCGACCTGGCAGAGCCAGACGTTCCACAATCTTCCGGGCATGAAGGCCAACGAGGGCGCCAACCTCGCGGACAGCTTCGCGCGGTCCTGCAACACGGCGTTCGTGAAGCTCATCGACGAAAAGCCGCTGACGGACGAGTCGTTGACGCGCGAGGCGCAGGACCGCTTCGGTCTCGGCCAGGACAACTGGAAGACCGGCATCGCATCCGCGGACGGCAAGATTCCTCCGTCCGGCGGCCCCGACCGCGCGGCCAACGCCATCGGGCAGGGCCAGGTCCAGATGAACCCGCTGAACATGGCGTCCGTCACGGCGACCGCGCTGACGGGCGCCTTCCACCAGCCCGTGATCGTGCCGCGCTCCGTCGACGACCGGGAGCTCGCCACCGCCCGCGGCCTGCCTGCGAACACCGCTGCGCAGCTGCGGACGATGATGTACCGCACGGCGACGGTCGGCACCGCCGCGCAGGTCATGGCGGGTCTCGGCCCGGAGATCGGCGCGAAGACCGGCTCGGCGGAGGTCACCGGCCAGACGAAGTCGAACAGCTGGTTCACCGGCTACCGCGGGGACGTCGCGGCGGCCGCGGTCACCGAGGAGGGCGGCCACGGCGGCGACGCCGCGGGCCCGATCGTCGCGGCGGTGCTACGGGCCGGTAGCTGAGGCGCCGTCGGGGGCAACTCCCCCGACGCCTTAGTCTGAGCCGTCCGCGAGGAACCCAGTGGACCGGGCAGACAGGCAACGACGGAGGACCGGTGGGCAGCAGAGGCAGGCAACCCGAGCGCAAGAAGGCGAACGCGGCCGTGATCGGCGGCGTGGCCGCCGTCGTGGTGCTCGGCGCCGGATTCAGCGCTTACGCCTTCTTCGACGGCGACTCGGACCGGACGTCCGCCGCCGACGACAAACCCCACGTCAAGACGGGTCCCGTCACCGCGGCCGAGGTCCGCACCGCGGCCGACCGCTTCCTGACCGCGTGGGCCGCGGGCGACACCGCGAAGGCTGCGGCCGCCACGGACGACGCGACCGCGGCGACGGCCGCCCTCACCTCGTACGGCAAGGACGCCCATCTGTCCGGGGTGAAGCTGACGCCCGGCAAGCGCGCCGGGGCCAAGATGCCGTTCGCGGTGGCGGCGACGGTCTCGTACGGGGGAAAGTCGAAGCCGTTCGCGTACGGCTCCGAACTGACCGTCGTGCGGCGGGTGAAGGACGGCGAGCCGCTCGTCGGGTGGCGGGCGTCCGTCGTGCACCCGGACCTCAAGGACGGTGACCGGCTCGTCACGGGCGCGGCCGGCGACCCCCCGATCAAGGCGACGGACCGCTCCGGGAACGAGCTGACCGCGGCCGAGTACCCCTCGCTCGGCACCGTCATCGACGGGCTGCGCGAGAAGTACGGCAAGAAGGCCGGCGGCACGGCGGGCATCGAACTGCGCGTCGTCCACAAGGACAGCGGCAAGGAGAGCGAGCACACGCCCGACAAGACGCTCGTCACGCTCTCCAAGGGCACGCCCGGCACCCTGCGCACGACGATCAGCCCGACGTCGCAGGCCGTCGCCGAACGTGAGGTCGCCAAGCGGGAGAAGGCGGCGGTCGTCACCATCAAGCCGTCGACCGGAGAGATCCTCGCGGTCGCCAACTCCCGCCCCGAAGGCTTCAACACGGCCTTCCAGGGCTCCCTCGCGCCCGGCTCCACGATGAAGATCGTGACGTCGTCGATGCTCCTGGAGAAGAACCTCGCGGGCGTCGACAAGAAGCACCCGTGCCCCAAGTACGTGACGTACGGCGGCTGGAAGTTCCAGAACGACGACAAGTTCGAGATCAAGGACGGCACCTTCCGGGCCAGCTTCGCGCGCTCCTGCAACACGGCCTTCATCAGCCAGGCCAAGGAGCTGGAGGACGGCGACCTGACGAAGCAGGCGCAGGAGGTCTTCGGGCTCGGCCGCGACAACTGGTCGATCGGCGTGCCCAGCTTCGACGGCGCGGTCCCCGTGCAGTCGCAGGCGCAGATGGCGGCTTCGCTGATCGGTCAGGGCGGGGTGCGGATGAACCCGCTCAACATGGCGTCGGTCGTCGCCACCGCCGAGACGGGCGAGTTCAAGCAGCCCTACCTGGTCTCTCCGGACGTCGACCACCGCACGCTCGCCACGGCGTCCCGCAAGCTGTCCCCGTCGACCGTGAGCGCCCTGCGCGAGCTGCTGCACTACACGGCGGTCGCCGGTACGGCGGTCGAGCCGATGTCCGGGCTCGGCACCGACATGGGCGCGAAGACCGGCTCGGCGGAGGTCGACGGGCAGAAGGAGCCCAACGGCTGGTTCACGGCCTGGCGCGGCGATCTGGCCTCGGCGGCGGTCGTCCAGCAGGGCGGCCACGGCGGTGACTCGGCGGGTCCCGTGGTGCGGCAGATGCTGCTCGCCGGGGACTGACGACAGGGCTCGCGGCTGGGCTGATACCTGGTCGC
Organism: Streptomyces sp. NPDC090032; assembly: GCF_044748025.1. Taxonomy (NCBI): domain Bacteria; kingdom Bacillati; phylum Actinomycetota; class Actinomycetes; order Kitasatosporales; family Streptomycetaceae; genus Streptomyces; species Streptomyces sp. NPDC090032. Next base: position 169,204 of record NZ_JBIVFF010000006.1, read on the forward strand.
GTGGCGGGTACACCGAGCGCTACGGTGCCGCCATGAGCACCCCGGAACCAGCAGCACCCGCAGCATCCGCCGCGCCCGCCGCCACCCACGCGCACCCCCGTTTCGCCGAAGCCCTCGCCGGGCTGGGCCTGGCCGACGTACTCCCGCTCGTCCGCCGCTTCCCCGAGGCGACGAGGACGGCGCAGGAGGCGGCGGACGCGATCGGCTGTGAACTCAGCCAGATCTGCAAGTCGCTGATCTTCGCGGCGGACGGAGTGCCGGTGCTCGTCCTCATGGACGGCGCGTCGCGGGTGGACGTGGAGCTGGTCCGGCACGAGCTGGGCGCGGAGAAGGTCACCCGCGCCAAGGCGGACGTCGTGCGCGCGACGACCGGGTACGCGATCGGCGGCATCCCGCCCTTCGGCCACCTCACCAGGACCCGGGTCCTCGCCGACCGCTCCCTCCTGGACCACGACACCGTGTGGGCCGCCGCGGGCACCCCGTACGCCGTGTTCCCCATGGACCCCAAGTCGCTGATCGCGCACGCCGGCGCGACCCTCGTGGACGTGCGCGAGAGCGCTCGGTGACCCCGCTCGTCGCGGCGGCCGTGCTCCTCGCGGCCGTCACGCACGCGAGCTGGAACGCGATCGCCCACCACATCACGGACAAGCTGGTCGGCTTCACGCTGATCTCGGGCGGCGGCGCGCTCATCGGGCTCGTGTGCGTGCCCTTCGTACCGTTCCCGCACGCGGCGGCCTGGCCGTACCTCATCGGCTCCGCGCTCCTCCACGTCGCCTACTACGCCCTGCTGATGCGGTCGTTCAAGCTCGGCGACTTCGGCCAGGCGTACCCGATCGCTCGCGGCACGGCGCCGCTCGTGGTGACCGTGCTCGCGGCGGTGTTCGCGGGCGAGATCCCCGACGGCTGGCAGGCGGCGGGCGTCGCGGTCTCGTGCGCGGGTCTGACCGGGCTCGCCCTGTGGGGCATACGGGGCTCGGGACGCAGGCCCGACTGGGCTGCCGTGGGCGCGGCCGTCGCGACGGGCGTGTCCATCGCGGCGTACACGGTGGTGGACGGACTCGGCGTGCGCGCCTCCGGGAACTCGCTCGGCTACATCGCCTGGCTGATGCTCCTCGGCGCCCTCGGCGTCCCCGTGTACGCGGCCTGGACGTGGCGGGGCGAACTGGCGGCCCGGCTACGGCCGTTCGCGGCGGTCGGGCTGCTCGGCGCGGCCCTGTCCGTGTCCGCGTACGGGCTCGTCCTGTGGGCGCAGACACGGGCGGACCTCGCCCCGATCTCGGCCCTGCGCGAGTCGTCGATCATCGTGGGCGCGGCGATCGGGACGGTGTTCTTCAAGGAACGGTTCGGGACACCACGGATGGTGGCGGCGGGGCTGATGGTGGCGGGGATCGGGCTGATGCTGCACACCGCGGGCTGAGCGGGGCGTCACTGGAGCTGGGCGCGGAATCCCAGGCTCGCCGACGTCAGGCCGCCGTCGACCGGGAGGGTGACCCCGGTGATCCATGCCGCGTCCGGCGAGGCGAGGAACGTCACGGCCGCCGCGATGTCCTCCGGCTCGCCGACCCGCCCCAGCGGGTAGAGGCCGCTGACGGCGTCCAGGGCGGCGCCCCGGCCCGACCAGGCGGGGGTGCGCACCGTGCCCGGCGCGACGAGGTTGACGCGGACGCCGCGCGGGCCCGCGTGCCCGGCGAGGGTGCGGGTGAGTGAGCCGAGTCCCGCCTTCGCGGCGCTGTACGCGTGATTGCCGTAATCCTGAAGGCCGTTGACGGAACCGACGCTCACGATCGCGCCACGGCCCGATGCCACCAGGTGGGGCAGAGCGGCACGGCAGCAGCGGTACGCGCCGGTCAGCGTGATGTCGAGGTCGCGGGCCCACACGTCGTCCGGCTCGTCCTCGAAGCGGGCGGCGTCCGGGGCGCACGAATAGGCGTTGTTGACGAGCACGTCGAGGCGGCCGAACTCCCCGACGGCGGCCTCGACCGCCGCCTCCACCGCTTCGCGCGACCCGACGTCGCAGGCGAACGCCTGTGCCGCGCCGCCCTGTTCGCGGATTCCGGCGGCCGTCTTCTCCGCCGCCTGCGGATCCACATCGGTGACGGCGACCTGCGCCCCCTCGGCGGCGAACCTGTGCGCGGTGGCGGCGCCGATGCCGCGCGCCGCGCCGGTGACCATGACCCCGTACCCCTCGAAGCGCCTCATGGGCCGACGCTACCCGGCGCGCGTCCGGGGCACACGGCGGTCATCCGGCGAGCGAGGCGCGCACCGCCCGCACCAGCGACTGAGCGCGCGGGTCCGCGGTGACGCCCTTCTGCATGCCGTTCGTGACGTAACCGAAGGCGATCCCCGACCCGGGGTCCGCGAAGCCGAGCGGGCCGCCACGGCCGGGGTGGCCGAAGGAGCCGGGGCCGAGGAGGGGTGAGGCGACGCCGTGGAGCATGTAGCCGAGTCCGAAGCGGGTCGGGACGACGAGTACACGGTCGGCGCCCGAGGACGCCTCCGTGCGGGCCGACTCCACGGTGCCGGGCGTGAACAGGCGGGTGCCGCCGTCGACTTCGCCGATCAGGGACGCGTAGAAACGGGCGAGTCCCTCCGCCGTGCCGACACCGTTCGAGGCGGGCAGTTCGGCCGCGCGGTAGGCCGGGTCGTTCTCGTCGGGCGCGGGGTGGATGGCGCCGAAGGCGCGGCGGGTGAGGGAGTCCGGGTCGGCGTAGGCCTCGGCGACGTTCTTCTTGGGGCGGGTGCGCAGGCCGCCGCCGGGCGCTGCCGGGGGTTCGACGGGGCCGATGAGTCCGGCGCGGTGCGCCTCGGCCGCGGGCAGGCCGACCCAGAGGTCGGCGCCGGCGGGGGCGGCTATGTGCTCGGCGATCCAGGCGCCGACGGTGCGGCCGGTGACGCGGCGCACCAGCTCGCCGGTGAGCCAGCTGTAGGTCTGTGCGTGGTAGCCGTGGTCGGTGCCGGGTTCCCAGGCGGGGGCCTGGGCGGCGACGGCCGCGGCGCCGGTGTCGGGGTCGGCGGCCTCGGCGGGGGTCAGCGGGCGGTCGAGCGCGGGGACTCCGGTGCGGTGCGCGAGGACGTCGCGGACGAGGACGTGCTCCTTGCCGTGCTCCTTGAACTCGGGCCAGTAGGCGCTGACCGGCGCGTCCAGCTCGAGCTCGCCTCGCTGGTGCAGGAGGAGCAGCGCGGCGGCGGCCACGCCCTTCGTGGCGGAGCGCAGGATCTGGGCGGTACCGCGCTCCCAGGGGGCGCCGCCGCTCACGTCGCGGGTGCCGGCCCACAGGTCGACGACCTTGTGTCCGTCGCGGTAGACGACGACGCCCGCGCCGCGCTCGCCGAGCGCTTCGAAGTTGTGGGCGAACGCGTCCCTGACCGGTTCGAACCCGGTGTCCACTGTGCCGTTCATGTCACTCACATCGGGTGTAACCGCCATGGATCGCTGAGGATTCCTCGGCTCTCAGACCTTCACGGACTTCGGGTCGAAGCCGAAGGGGAGCTCCAGGCGGTGTGCGCGCATGAGGTCCTCGTCGGCGAGGAGGTCGCCGGTCGTCCCGTCGGCCGCGATCACGCCCTCGCTGAGGATCACCGAGCGCGGGCAGAGTTCGAGCGCGTACGGCAGGTCGTGCGTGACCATCAGGACGGTCACGTCCAACGTCCGCAGGATGTCGGCGAGTTCGCGGCGCGAGGCCGGGTCGAGGTTCGACGAGGGCTCGTCCAGGACGAGGATCTCGGGCTCCATGACGAGGACGGTGGCGACCGCGACGCGGCGGCGCTGTCCGAAGGAGAGGTGGTGCGGCGGGCGGTCGGCGAAGCCGGCCATGCCGACCTGGGCGAGAGCCCTGTGCACGCGGGCCTCGAGTTCGGGCCCCTTGACCCCGGCCGCGGCGGGCCCGAAGGCCACGTCCTCGCGGACGGTCGGCATGAAGAGCTGGTCGTCGGGGTCCTGGAAGACGATGCCGACCTTGCGCCTGATCTCGGCCATGTGCTGCTTGCCGACGGGCAGACCGGCGACGGTCACGGTGCCGGCGCCGCCGGTGAGGATGCCGTTGAGATGCAGCACGAGGGTCGTCTTGCCCGCGCCGTTGGGCCCGAGCAGGGCGACGCGCTCACCGCGGCCGATGGTCAGGTCGACGCCGAAGAGGGCCTGGTGCCCGTCGGGGTAGGCGTAGGCGAGGCCGCTGACCTCGAGGGAGGCAGGCGTGGGGTCAGGGGAAACAGTCACAGCAGCCATCCCAGCAGACAGACGACGAGAGCGGCACAGGGGAGGGTGAGGGCGTACGACCACTGCGTGCGGGACGCGCTCACGTCGTCGATGACCGGCATCGATCCGGCGTACCCGCGGCTGACCATGGCCAGATGCACGCGCTCGCCGCGCTCGTAGGAGCGGATGAAGAGGGCGCCCGCGGACTTGGCGAGGACGCCCCAGTGCTTCAGGCCGCTCGCCTCGAAGCCGCGCGACTCCCGGGCGATCTTCATGCGGCGCATCTCGTCGGTGATCACATCGCCGTAGCGGATCATGAACGACGCGATCTGGACGAGGAGCGGCGGCAGCTTGAGCCGTTGCAGGCCGAGCAGCAGTTCGCGCAGCTCGGTCGTGGAGGCGAGCAGGACGGACGCGGCGACGCCGAGGGTGCCCTTGGCGAGGACGTTCCAGGCGCCCCACAGGCCGTTGACACTGAGGGACATCCCGAGGACGTCGACACGCTCGCCCTGCGCGACGAACGGCATGAGGACGGCGAAGGCGACGAAGGGGATCTCGATGAGGAGCCGCTTGAGGAGGAACGCGGCCGGGACCCTGGCCGCGTACGCGACGGCCGCGAGCAGCACCGCGTACAGGGCGAACGCCCACATCGCCTCGCGGGGCGTGGAGACGACCACGATGACGAAGCAGAAGACGGCGGCGAGCTTGGTGTGCGGCGGCAGGCCGTGCACGGGCGAGTGCCCGTGCCGGTAGAGCTTGTGCGCGTGCCCCGCACCCATGTCAGACGGTCTCCGTGATCTCGCTCGGGGAGGTGTCCGCCGTGCGGCGCCTGCGCAGCACCCAGAAGACGCCGCTGCCGGCGACGACGGTGACGCCGACGCCGATCACGCCGGCGAGGCCGCCGGAGAGCCGGGCGTCGCCCACGTCCTTGACGCCGTAACCGGCCAGCGGGGAGCCGTCGGAGGCGTGCTTCTCGGTCTTCTTGTCGATGCCCTTGTCGTGGGCGACCTTCTCCAGGCCGTCCGGGTTGGCGGAGGCGTAGAAGGAGACGAAGCCGGCGAGGACGAGGGAGGTGACGAGGCCGGTGATCCAGATCTTGCGGTGGGAGCGGGCGGCGACGGGCGCGGGCGCGGTGTCCGGGGCGTCGACGAGTTCGCCGCCGACGCGGAGCTTGAGCGGCCGGTGCAGGCCGCGGGCGCCGTACACGAGGTCGGGGCGGACGGCGACGACGGCGCCGACGGTCAGTGCGGTGATGACGGCCTCGCCGATGCCGATGAGGACGTGCACGCCGACCATGGCGGTCGCTACCTTGCCGATCGAGACGTCGGTGGTGCCGCCGATCGCGTAGATCAGGGTGAAGACGACGGCCGCGGCCGGTACGGACAGGAGCGCCGCGACGAAGGAGGCGACGGTGATGGAGCGGCGCCCGCGGGGCAGCACCTTCACCAGGCCGCGGAAGACGAGGTAGGCGACGACGGTCGTGGTGATCGCCATGTCGGTGATGTTCACGCCGAGCGCGGTCAGGCCGCCGTCGGCGAAGAGCACGCCCTGCATCAGGAGCACCACGGACACGCAGAGGACGCCGGTATAGGGGCCGACGAGTATCGCGGCCAGCGCGCCGCCGAGGAGGTGGCCGCTGGTGCCCGCCGCGACGGGGAAGTTCAGCATCTGAACGGCGAAGATGAACGCGGCGACGAGGCCCGCGAGGGGGGCCGTCCGCTCGTCGAGTTCACGCCGCGCGCCTCGGAGGCTGACGGCCACGGCGCCCGCGGCGACGACACCTGCGGCCGCCGAGACGGGGGCGTTGATGAATCCGTCGGGGACATGCATGGGTGAAAGCTCCGCTTCGGGGCACGCGACAGGTTCGCGACGGCGTGGGTGACCGTTCGATGATAGTGCCTTGTTGCGAACCGGTTGCAAGAGCGCCGGGAGCACGAATAAGACCGAATCCAAGCCCGGACAGATAGCGGGACATATGACTTATATGGGACATTAGATGACAGTACGCGCGAAAAAACGACGAGGAGTCTCCGATGTCTGACGTAGAGCAGTACGCACCCGCCCACATCGTCACGGACTCCCCCGACGAAACGCCGGCCGTCCCCGCGGTCCTGAGTTACGACGGACGCGTCCACGTCACCGTCCCCGAAGAAGGTGACTGGTACTTCACCCGCGAGCTCCTGGAACAGGGGCTGCGCGCCCCGACCACCGTGGGCGACGTCCACATCTGGCCGTGCGGCCGCGTCCAGGCCGTCATGGAGTTCCACTCGCCGAAAGGGGTGGCGGTCGTGCAGTTCGAGAAGAAGGCGCTGGTGCGCTTCCTTCGCCAGACGTACACGGCCGCCACCCCGGTGACCCACTGAGCCGGTCCACGGTGGCCCGCTGAGAGCGAGCCGGTCCGACTACCGGGTCAGACCCGGGCCAGCTCCCGGTCCTCCTCCGTGGAGTCGTCGCCGGAGGCCGTCTTGAGGCCCTCGCCCTCGACGTCCACGTTCGGCAGGATCCGGTCGAGCCACTTCGGCAGCCACCACGCGCGCTTGCCGAGCAGCGCGAGGACGGCCGGCACGATCGTCATACGCACCAGGAACGCGTCGAAGAAGACCGCGATGGCGAGCCCGAAGCCGATCATCTTGACCATCTGCTCGCTGGAGCCGATGAAGCCCGCGAAGACGGCGATCATGATGACGGCCGCGGCCGTGACCACCCGGGCCCCGTGCCGGAAGCCGGTGACGATGGCCTGCGCGGGCCGCTCCCCATGGACGTACGCCTCCCGCATGCGGGTCACGAGGAAGACCTCGTAGTCCATCGCGAGGCCGAAGACCACACCCACCATGAAGATCGGCATCATCGACATGATCGGTCCGGTCTGCTCCACGCCGAACAGCGAGCCGAGCCAGCCCCACTGGTAGACCGCGACGACGGCGCCGAGCGCGGCGACCACCGAGAGCAGGAAGCCGAGCGCCGCCTTCAGCGGGACCAGGACCGACCGGAAGACCACCATCAGGAGCAGGAACGCGAGGCCCACGACGAGCGCCAGGTACGGCACCAGCGCGTCGTTCAGCTTCTGCGACACGTCGATGTTCATGGCCGTGGTGCCGGTGACCAGGACCTCGGCGCGGGTGTCCGCCTTGATGTCCGCACCCTTGTCGCGGATCGTGTGGACGACGTCCTCGGTCTGCGTGGAGCTGGGCTTGGACGACGGCACGACGGTGATCGTCGCCGTGTCACCGGCCTTGTTGAACGCGGGCGGGGTGACCGTCTTGACGCCGTCGGTCGCCGCGATGTCCTTGGAGACGCGGGCGACCGCGTCCTTCGGGTCCTGCGAGTGCTTCACGTCGACGACCGCCACCAGCGGACCGTTGAAGCCGGGCCCGAATCCGTCGGAGAGCAGGTCGTACGCCTTGCGCTGCGTGGTGTCGGTGGGCTGGACCCCGTCGTCGGGCAGGCCCAGCTCCAGCGAGGACACCGGCACGGCCATCACGCCGAGCCCGACCACCGCGGTGAGCAGCACGGCGACCGGCCGGCGCAGCACGAAGCGCGCCCAGCGGGTGCCCATGTTCGTCTTCGGCTCGGGCTTCTTCTCCGCGGCCAGGACCTTACGGGCCTTGCGGCCGTGCACCCGCTTGCCGGCGTAGCCGAGCAGCGCCGGGATGAGGGTGAGCGCGATGAGGACGGCGATGGCGACCGTGCCGGCCGCGGCGATGCCCATCTTCGTCAGCATCGGGATGTTGACGACGGCGAGCCCGACGAGGGCGATGACGACGGTCAGACCGGCGAAGACCACGGCGGATCCCGCGGTGCCGACGGCCCGCCCGGCCGCCTCCTCGCGGTCGCGGCCCTCGGCCAGCTCGGCGCGGAAGCGGGAGACGATGAACAGCGCGTAGTCGATGCCGACCGCGAGGCCGATCATCATGGCCAGCGTCGAGGTCGTGGTGCCGAGGTCGAGTGCGTTGGCCAGCGCGGTGATCGACGAGACCCCGATGCCGACGCCGATCAGCGCGGTGAGCAGCGGAAGCCCGGCCGCGACGAGCGAGCCGAAGGTGATCACGAGGACGACGGCGGCGATCGCCACACCGATGATCTCGGTGGCCCCGGTCTCCGGCATGGCCTGCAGCGCGTCACCGCCGACCTCGACGGTCAGCCCGGAGTCCCGCGCCTCGTCGACGGTCTTCTGCAGCGCGTCCCGGTCGGCGTCCGTCAGCTCCATCGAGGAGACCTTGTAGGAGACCGAGGAGTACGCGATCGTGCCGTCCTTGCTGACGGTCTTCGCGGCGAACGGGTCGGCCGCCGCGGCGACCTCCTTGGATCCGGACCCGAGGTCCGCGACGGTCTTGCTGACCTCGGCCTTGTTGGCCGCGGACGTGATCTTCTCCCCGTCGGGCGCCTGGAAGACGACGCGCGCGGTGGCGCCGTCGGCGCTGGAGCCGGGGAAGCGCTGGTCGAGCAGGTCGAAGGCCTTCTGGGCCTCCGTGCCCGGGATGGAGAAGGAACTGGAGGCCGCGGTGGGCGCCGAGGCGGCGCCCACCCCCGCGAGGGTCAGCAGCGCCACCCAGATCAGGGCGACGAAGTGCCTTCGGCGGAAGGCGAGCTTGCCGAGTTTGTAGAGGAAAGTGGCCACGAGGGCGTACTCCCGGTCAGTCGTATGGGGGCAGGGGGGATCAGCCCGACGACGTGAGCGGTCGCGTCAGGAGCTTGGGTGTGACAGGTGTCTGGGTGTGACAGATCTCGGCTGTGCCAGATCTTGGGATCTTGGGTGGAGAGGATTCAGGCGCCGAGAGCGGGGAGGACCACGGCGTCGATGTAGGAGGCGACGAAGGCCTGGGTGGGTGGCAGTTCGTCGATGAGGGTCCGGGCCGCGAAGGCGCCGACGATCATGTGGAGGACGTAGTCGAGCGCCGGGTTGTCCGCGCGGATCTCCCCACGGTCGACGGCGCGCGCGAGCATCTGCCGCAGCTCCGCCATCTCGGGTTCGATCAGCAGCTCGCGGAAGGCGCGCAGGAGGTCCGGGTTCTCGTGGACCGCCATGGCCAGGCCCCGCATCAGCGCGGACCCCTGGGCCATCTCGCAGTCGTCCTCGCGGAGGACCAGTTCGTGGAAGTCGCCACGCAGCGACCCGGTGTCGATCTCGCTCAGGCGCGACGGCTTCTGGTGCCGCAGCGCCCTGACGACCAGCTCGGCCTTGCTGCCCCACTGGCGGTAGAGCGTGGCCTTGCTCGACCTGGTGCGGGCGGCCACGGCGTCCATGGTCAGGGCGTCGTAACCGACCTCGCGAAGCAGTTCGAGCACGGCGCCGTACAGCTCGGCCTCGCGCTCGGGCGTGATCCGGCTGCGACGCGTCGTCGCGGCTTCAGCCATGGGTCACTCCTGTCCCGGGTCCAGACGGTGTGTACGAAACCGTTTCGTACAGAGTTACTGTACGACCGCTCTTAACGAAACGAAACCGTTTCGTACGTGTCCTGCGCCACAAGCCTCGGTCGGATACGGGCAACCCACAAGTTGCCGGGGCCCCTGGAGCGGAAAAGCATGGGTAGGTGAGCGACAACGCGTACCTGCGGTTTCCCCATCTGCACGAGGACCGGCTCTGCTTCGAGACCGAGGACGACCTCTGGGTCGCCCCGCTCGACCGGCCGGGCCGGGCCTGGCGGCTCACGGTCGACCGGACCAAGGTGAGCAGCCCACGGTTCTCCCCGGACGGCCGCCACATCGCGTACACGACCTGGCGCAGCCTGGACCCGGAGATCCATCTCGCGCCGGTGGACGGCGGCCCCGCGCGCCGGCTCACCTACTGGGGCAGTACGGACACCCAGGTCCGCGGCTGGACACCGCCCGACAAGGACGGGCGGACCGACATCCTCGCGGTCGCCTCGCACGGCCAGCCCTTCTCGTACTTCACCTGGGCCTACGACGTCCACACCGACGGCTCCCCCGGCGGCAGGCTGCCCTGGGGGCCGGTCTCCGACATCGCGGTCGCCGAGTTCGACGGCGAGCGCAAGACGCTTCTCCTGACCGGCACTCCCCCGCACGAGCCGGCCGCCTGGAAGCGGTACCGGGGCGGCGCCCAGGGCCGCCTGTGGCTGCACGGCGAGCAGCTCGTAGCCGACCTGGACGGGCATCTGGAGGCACCGATGTTCGTGGCGGGACGCATCGCGTTCCTCTCCGACCACCAGGGCATCGGCAATGTGTACTCGTGCCTGCCCGACGGCTCCGACCTGCGCCGCCACTCCGACCACGACGCGTTCTACGCCCGCAACGCCTCCAGCGACGGGACCCGGATCGTCTACCAGTGCGCCGGCGACCTGTGGATCATCGACGACCTCTCCGCCGACTCCGTGCCGCGCAAGCTGGAGGTACGCCTCGGCGGCCCGCGCGTCGGGCGGCGGCCCTACCAGGTGCCGGCCGCCCACCACGTCGACGGGCTCTCCGTCGACGAGACGGGCCGGGCCAGCGCCGTCGTCGTCCGCGGCAGCCTGTACTGGCTCACCCACCGCGACGGCCCCGCCAGGACCATCGCGGACACCCCCGGCGTGCGGGTCAGGCAGCCGGAGATGCTCGGCTCCGGCGGGCAGGTCGCGTACGTCACCGACGCGGAGGGCGAGGACGCGGTCGAGATCTCGTACCTGCCGCGCGCGAGCGGTGAGCGCGAGCCGCGCCGCCTCGCGTCCGGGGAGCTCGGGCGGGTCCTCGAAATGGTCAGCGACCCCGACGGCGAGCGCCTCGCCATCGCGTCGCACGACGGCCGCCTCCTCCTCATCGACACGACCGAGGACGAGGAGGAAGAAGAAGGAGGGCAAGGGGAAGAGGACGAGGAAGGTGGAGGGGAACGGGAAGCGGCACGGGAACGGGAAGCGGCACGGGCCGGCGGCGAGGTCACCGAGCTGATCCGGTCGATCAACGGGCCCGTGCGCGACCTGGCCTTCTCGCCGGACGGCGCCTGGCTCACCTGGTCCCACCCCGGCATCGGGCGCTCCCTGCGGCAGATCAAGATGGCCCGCATCAAGGACCGCACGATCGTCGACGTCACCAACGGCCGCTTCGAGGACGAGAATCCCGTCTTCACGCGCGACGGCCGCTATCTCGCCTTCCTCTCCTGGCGCGGCTTCGACCCGGTCTACGACGTGCACACCGGCGACCTGTCCTTCCCGCTCGGCTGCCGCCCCTACCTCGTACCGCTGTCGTCCGCGACACCCTCCCCGTTCGCCCTGTCGCCCCACGGGCGCACGGCCGCCGGCGGGCTCGACCCGACCGAGGACTCGGGGGCCGACGGGGCGCCGTCCGTGGAGATCGAGGGCCTGGCGAACCGCGTCGTGCCGTTCCCCGTCTCGGCCTCCAAATACTCGGCGCTCCACCCCGTCTCGGGCGGCGGCCTCGTCTGGCTGCGCTGGCCGATCTCCGGCGCGCTCGGCGAGACGTTCGTGAACCCGGCCGACACCTCGGGCCGCCCCACCCTGGAGCACTTCAACCTCAGCAAGGGCAAGAAGACCGAACTCGTCACCCACCTCGACTGGTTCGCGGTCAGCGGCGACGGCACCCGCCTGGTCGTCGTCGACGAGGGCGAACTACGGGCCGTCCCCTCCACCGAGGTCGCCGACAGCGACACCACCGTCTGGATCGACCTGCGCCGCATCCTGCACGACGTGGACCCTGCGGCCGAGTGGCGCCAGGCGTACGACGAGGCCGGCCGGATCATCCGCGCCTACTACTGGGACCCGAAGATGTGCCACGTCGACTGGGACGCGGTCCTCGCCCAGTACCGGCCGCTCGTCGAACGGGTCGCGTCCCCCGACGAGTTCGCCGACCTGCTGCGCGAGGTGCTCGGCGAACTCTGCACCTCGCACGCCTACGTCTCCGCCGCCCGCCGCAACGAGGGCCCGCCCCACTACCAGCGCGCCCAGGGCCTCCTCGGCGCCGACTTCGTGCGCCGCGAGGAGGGCTGGCAGCTCGTCCGCATCCTGCCCGGCGACTCCTCCGACTCCAAGGCGCGCTCCCCGCTGGCCGGCAGCGGCATCCGCGAGGGCGCCGTGCTCACGCATGTCGACGGGCGCCCGGTCGACCCGGTCGCCGGCCCGTTCCCGCTGCTGGCCGGCTCGGGCGGCACGACGGTCGAGCTGACGTTCCGGCCCGCGGAGGGCGGGGGCCGCCCCCGCCGCGTCGCGGTCGTCCCCCTCGTCGACGAGCGTCCGCTGCGCTACCAGGACTGGGTGGCCAAGCGCCGCGCGGTCGTCCGGGAGCTGAGCGGCGGCCATTGCGGCTATCTGCACATCCCCGACATGGGAGGCTCCGGCTGGGCACAGTTCAACCGTGACGTGCGCATGGAGGTCTCCCGGCCCGCCCTGATCGTCGACGTACGCGGCAACGCGGGCGGCCACATCAGCGAGCTGGTCGTCGAGAAACTCACCCGCAAGATCCTCGGCTGGGACCTGACCCGCGACGCCCAGCCCGTCTCGTACGCGTCGAACGCCCCGCGCGGTCCGGTCGTCGCCCTGGCCGACGAGGCGACCTCGTCCGACGGCGACATGATCACCGCGGCGTTCAAGCTCCTCGACCTCGGCCCCGTCGTGGGCCAGCGCACCTGGGGCGGCGTCGTCGGCATGACGGGCCGCCACACGCTCGGCGACGGCACGGTCATCACGGTCCCGATGAACGCGGCCTGGTTCCCCGAGTACGGCTGGTCCGTCGAGAACAAGGGCGTGGAACCGGACATCGAGGTCCTGCGCACCCCCCTGGACTGGGCAGAGGGCCGCCACCGCCAACTCGACGACGCGGTCTACCTGGCCCTGGACCTCCTGGTCGCCTCCCCGGCCAAAACCCCCCCGGACTACACCAACACCCCGAACCACGCCCGCCCCGAACTGCCACCACGCTGAGGCGCCCTGCACGTCACACTCCGCTTCACGCTGCCCCCTCCCCCTTCCTTCTGTGGGCAGTGGGCCGCCAGATGCGATGGGGGTCCCCCTCGTCCCCCCTGCTCGAGCGAAGCCGAGAGCTTGGGGGAGGGTGGGCACAGCCCGCGCGCCGGGCCACGGCATTCAGGCGCCAAGCCCACGCACAAAAACGAGGGTCACCCGGCGTCCCGGGTGACCCTCGTCCGCAAGCTCAGCTCAGCTCAGCGTCACGCGTCATAGTCCTGGTCGAGCTTGTGCTGCGCTTCCTGCCGCCGCCGCTCGGTCTCCTGGGACTGCGAGCCGCGCTCACGTCGCAGGTCGTCCTGCGTCTGCGACGTGCGCTCGCCCGCCTGGTCCTTGCCTTCGCGGATCTTCTTCTTGGCCTGGTCGGCGAGCTTGTCGGCCTTGTCCTGGAACTGGTCCTTCATGCCCATGCGATTTCACTCCCGTATTGGGTGAGGGGGGGTCGGGCTCGACCAGACTTACACGCCGGGACAGGGCCCGCATTTCGGTCAATTACGGACCGTGCCCGCCACCCAAAACCGCAGGTCAGCGCCGCACAGGAAGCGTCAGCGCCCCCGTACGGACTCGTCGGCGGCACCGCCCGCCCCGACCAGACCCGTCGAGACGCTCTTCAGGCGCGGCTCGAACCGCCGCATCTCACGCTGCCCGACCGCCCCGATGACTGCGGGCAGATAGCCGCGGATGCCCTGCATGCCCCGCAGCCACCACTGCGCGTACACGTGCGAGGACCGCCGCTCGATGCCCGCGACGATCCGGTCCACGGCCGGTCCCAGCGGATACGTCTTGTTCGACGGCCACGGCAGCCGCTGCCGCAGCTCGCGCATCACGTCGTCCTGGTCGGCGCCGCGCACCATGTCGGTGTCGGTCCACGACAGGTACCCGACCCCGACCCGTACGCCCTTGTAGCCGACCTCGGCGCGCAGGCTGTGCGCGTACGCCTCCACGCCCGACTTCGACGCGCAGTACGCGGTCATCATGGGCGCCGGTGTGATCGCGGCGAGCGACGCTATCTGGAGCAGGTACCCGCGGCTCTCCATGAGCACCGGCAGGAACGCCCGCGCCGTGACCGCGGAGCCGATCAGATTGACCTCGATGACGCGGCGCCAGGCCACCGGGTCGGAGTCGAGGAACGGGCCGCCGTTGGCGACGCCCGCGTTCGCGACGACGATGTCGACCTTGCCGAAGCGCTGCTTGACCTCCTCGGCGACCTGCGCCATCGCCACGTGGTCGGTGACGTCGGCATGCCAGAAGTCGCTGTCGGTGTCGAGGCGTTCGGAGACGGCCTTCAGCTCGTCCGGCTCCAGACCGACGAGCGCGATCTTGGCGCCGCGCGCCGCCAGCTTGCGCGCGAGCAGCTCGCCCACGCCGCGCGCGGCACCCGTGACGACCGCTACCTGACCTTCGAGACTGACCCTGCTCATGCGGATGCCGCTCCCTTCAACTCGTCGTTCGTCTCGCCGCTCGCGACGTCATTCGTCTCGCCGCTCGTGACGTCGTTCGCCTCGCCCTTCGTGACGTACTCGGTCAGTTCGCGGATGCGCTCGGCGACCAGGTCGGGCGCTTCGACGGGCGTCATGTGCCCGAGCCCGGTGAGTTCGGTGAGCCCCACGCACTCCGGCAGCATCGCGGCCAGGTGCCGTGCGTGCACGACGGGCGTGAGCCGGTCGGCCGTACCCGCGATGACCGCCGTCGGCACCCGCAACGCGGCCACTCCCTCATCGAGTTCGAGCTCGGCGAGGACGTGCGACCAGTGGTAGCGCACCTTGGTCGGGCAGGCGTGCACGATCCGGGCGCAGGCCTCGACCTTGTCCGGCGACGACCCCGGGCCCATGGTCGCGTAGCGCAGGACCTTCTTGCCTAGTGGCGTGACGGGCCCGAGCGGCGCCCGCGCGCCGAGCACGGCGGTCGTGATCCGGGTCCGCAGCCGACCGGGCCGCAGCGGCAGCACGGTCGACTCGGCCACCAGGCGCGAACTGCCCGTGCTGCACAGCAGGACCGCGGCCGCGTGCTCGCGGAACTTCGCCCGCTGCGACGCCGCCATCATCGTCATGCCGCCCATGGAGTGCCCGACGAGCACGGCCTTCTCACCCGGCGCGAGCGTCGCGCCGAGCACGGCCTCCAGGTCGTCGGCGAGCATCCGCGTCGAGTACGGGGCCTGCCCCGCCGGACTGCGCCCATGGCCACGCTGGTCGTACGCGACGACGCGGTGGTCGGCGGCAAGGGAACGTATCTGCGCGGCCCAGAACGCGGTCGAGCACGTCCACCCGTGGGCGAGCACCACGGCGGGCGCCCCTTCGGGGCCGTGCACCTCGACGTGCAGCCGGGCTCCGTCGGCGGAGACCGCGGCCAGTTCCTTCGCGGCGGCGGGCGGCGCGTAAGGCCCGCTCGTCACGTGCGTCAACCTGCTCATGCCGCTCCCGCCTCCACCTTGCCGCCCCGGCCCTTCTTCGTACGTGCCGCGGACACCGCGGCCGGCTTCGCCGCCGGCGCCCTGACCACCTCGTACTCGCCGAGGTCGACCCGGCGCGTGGCGGACCGGAACTCGGTCGTCGTGCCCGGCCACAGTGTGGTGTTCACGCCGCTCTCGTCGAGGTACCAGCTGCTGCAGCCGCCGGAGCTCCACACGGTGCGCTCCATCCGGTCCTGCACGCGCCGGTTCCAGGCGTTCACCGCCGAGGCGCGCGGGTCGAGGGCAACGCGGCCGCCGAGTACGTCCAACTGACGTACGTAGTCGGCCAGATAGTTCAGCTGGGACTCGATCATCAGGATCATCGAGGAGTTGCCGAGGCCGGTGTTGGGCCCGATGACCGTCATGAAGTTCGGGAACCCGGCCGCCGTCGCGCCGCGAAGCGCCTTCATGCCGCCCTTCCAGGACTCCATGAGCGAGTGCCCCTCGGCGCCCACGACCCGGTCGGCGATCGGCATGTCCGTGACGTGGAAGCCGGTGCTGAAGACGATCGCGTCGACCTCCACCTCGCTCCCGTCGGTGGCGACCAGCGTCGAGCCGCGGATCTCACTGAGCCCGGAGGCCACGACGTCGACATTCGGCTGCGCGAGCGCCGGATAGTAGGCGTTGGACAGCAGGATGCGCTTGCAGCCGATGCGGTAGTCCGGGGTGAGCCTGGCGCGCAGGGCCGGGTCCTTGATCGACCGGTGGATGTTGCGCTTGGCCAGCTGCTCGACCAGGCCCAGCTCGTTGGGCCGCTTCGTGAACGCCTGCACCTGGAGCTCGCGGATGCCCCACAGCAGACCTCGGCGGGCCTGCGTGGTGAACGGCAGCTGGCGGTGCAGCCAGCGCTCGGCGCCCGTGAT
Source organism: Streptomyces sp. NPDC090032 (assembly GCF_044748025.1). Taxonomy (NCBI): domain Bacteria; kingdom Bacillati; phylum Actinomycetota; class Actinomycetes; order Kitasatosporales; family Streptomycetaceae; genus Streptomyces; species Streptomyces sp. NPDC090032. Next base: position 185,617 of record NZ_JBIVFF010000006.1, read on the forward strand.
GGCGCGGTCGGCGCGCGGCATGACCCACGGCGGGGTGCGCTGGAAGAGCGTCAGCTTCGCCACGTCCGGCTGGATGGCCGGCACGATCTGGATGGCCGAGGCGCCGGTGCCGATCACGGCGACGCGCTTGCCGCGCAGGTCGTAGTCGTGGTCCCAGCGCGCCGAGTGGAAGACCTTGCCGGGGAAGGCGTCGAGGCCCTTGATGTCCGGCATCTTCGGGTCGGACAGCGGGCCGGTCGCCGAGACGACGATGTCGGCGGTGAGCGTCCCCTGTGACGTCTCGACCACCCACCACAGCTTCTCGGTGTCCCAGCGCGCCTGCTTCACCTCATGGTCGAAGCGGATGTGCGGGCGCAGCCGGAAGGTGTCGGCGACGCCCTCCAGGTACTCCCGGATGCGCTCCTGGCCGGAGAAGGTGCGCGGCCAGTCGGGGTTGGGCGCGAACGAGAAGGAGTACAGGTGGGAGGGCACGTCGCACGCGCACCCCGGGTAGCTGTTGTCGCGCCAGGTGCCACCCACGGCCCCGGCCCGCTCCAGGACCACGAAGTCGGTGACGCCTTCGCGCCGCAGCCGGACCGCGGCCCCGAGGCCGCCGAACCCGGACCCGATCACCGCCACCCGTACGTGCTCATGCTCGTGCTCGGTCATCCCGGCGCCTCCCTAACCGCACGACCCTGCCAGTGAACACTGGCGCAATGGGGACAGTAGAGCAGGTGCGTACTGATGGGTAGGGGTCGGGACCATCTAAGTTACCGGCGGTACAACATAGGGTTCTCACGTGGCGAAGGAAGTGGCGAAGGAAGCGGCGAGGAAAGCGGCCGGGGGAACGGCGAGGGAAGGCGCGAAGGCGAAAGGGCCCGGCACCCGGGAGTTCCGCATGGAGGAGCTCGCGCGGGAGGCCGGCATCACCGTGCGCACCCTGCGCTTCTACCGCGAGCGCAAGCTGATCCCGCCCCCGCGCCGCGAAGGCCGCATCGCCTGGTACGACGAGGGCCACCTGGCCCGCCTGCGCACCATCGCCGCCCTCCTGGAACGCGGCCACACCCTCAGCGGTATCGCCGAACTCTCCGAGGCCTTCGACCGCGGCCGCGACGTCGGCGAACTCCTCGGCCTCGGCGAACCGTCCGAGGAGACCCCGGTCCGCCTCACCCCCGAGGAACTGGCCGACTACTTCGCGGGCCAGGTCACCCCGGACAACCTCGAAGCCGCGATGGACCTCGGCTACGTCGGCGTCGACGGCGAGGAGATCGTGCACGTCAGCCGGCGCCTGCTCGACGTGTCGGCCGCCCTGGTCCGCGAGGGCGTCCCGCTCGCCGACGTCCTCAAGGCCGCCAAACGCGTCCGCGCCCACGCGGAGGACCTGGCCGAACTCTTCACCGACCTGGTCCTCTCCCACGCATCGGAACAGGACCTCCAGCGCCTGCGCCCGCTCGCCAAGAGCGTGGTCGAGGCGGAGCTGTCCCTGGCCCTGGACCGCACCCTGGCGAAGAAACCGGAAGAGTAGGCAGCCCTACGCGCCTACCTCGGCAGCCACCAACGCGCCTTGTAAACACCGCCGTTGACGAGCGTGTACAAAGCCGGCGGCCGGTGCACGCTCACCTTCGTCGTCCACCACGTCTCACCGAGGCCGCTCTCCGGCACGGTACTGAGCGCCTGCCCGGTCCGCGGATCGTTCCCGATCGCCTTCACCCCGGGCCTCGCGATCTCGGCCGCACCGGCGAAGTCCTGCACGAAGACCCCGCCCCCGATGTCGTACTGGAACACGGAGGCACTCGTCGTCACCCACAGCCGCCCCGGACGCCCCGCCACCGGAAACAGGTCGTGCCCGCCGGGCGACTTCCCCGGCTTGGCGACCGGCAGCCCCACCGCCGAAATGCGCGTCAGCGCGGGCCGCACCCGACTACCACCGACCCGGTACGCGACCAGCTCGTCGTCCCCGAGCGCCCACAGCACCTCACGCCGGCCGTCCCAGTGCAGCCCGTGCGCGCCCTTCAGCGTCACCTCGGCGAACCGCTCCGAGTGCGGGCCGAGCGACGCGGCGTAGAGCCGCACCAGCGCGCCCGTACTGCACGCGACGGCCACGTTCCCGTCCGGCAGGATCTCGATGCTGTGCGGGTTGAAGAGATCGTCGCCGGGCCCGAGCGTCGCACCCCAGTACCGCCGGCCCGACGGATACGAGACGACGGCCGCGAACCCGAACGACGCCGTGGTCAGCAGATACGTCCGCCCGCGATGCACCCGGACCTTCGCCTCGGCGGGATACACCCAGCTCTCCTCCGGCACGAGATCCCGGTACCGAGGATCCCCGACCGGCGAGAACTCCCACCGCACGGAGGCCGGATCGGCGGCCGGATCCCAGACCGCCCGCTGCGGATCAAGAACCAGAATCCGCTTGCTCGCCTGCTCGGTGACCATGACCGCGGGAGTCCCCGAGGGCGCCGCATACGCCACTCCCGGCGACACCACCGCCGCGATCCCCGCCCCGGCAGCCCCGAGCAGCACACCTCGCCTGGAAGGAAACGCGGCCATGAAGTCCCCCCGTACGACTGCCGGTTGACGACTCGGATCGATCTACGCCCGCTCGCCATGTACGGGCCAGAATCTGCCACGCCATGCGAATACGGCGACAGGCCCGTACCGGACTTTGTGACGCCCGTACCGGACTTCGTTGACGCCCGTACCGGACTGTGTGACGAAGCAGGCCCGCTCGCGCCTCAGGGGCCTACTCGTAGACGACGGTCACCGGCGCGTGGTCCGACCACCGCTCGTCATGTGTGGCGGCCCGCTCCACGAACCCCTTGATCGCCCGTGCGGCGAGACCGGGCGTCGAGAGGTGGTAGTCGATCCGCCACCCTGAATCGTTGTCGAACGCCCGCCCCCGGTACGACCACCACGAGTACGGGCCCTCCTCGTCGGGGTGCAGGGAGCGGATCACGTCGACGTAGCCGCCGTCGGCCTCGTCGAGGACCTGTCCGAGCCAGTCACGCTCCTCGGGGAGGAAGCCGGAGTTCTTCTTGTTGGCCTTCCAGTTCTTGAGGTCGGCCTCACGGTGGGCGATGTTCCAGTCGCCGCACACCAGCACCTCGCGGCCCTCTGCGGCAGCCCGCTCACGCAGCCCCTTCAGATAGACCAGGAACTCGTCCATGAAGCGGACCTTCTCGCCCTGCTTCTCGGTCCCGACCTCGCCGGAGGGCAGATAGAGGCTGGCCACGACGACACCAGGGAGGTCCACCTCCACGTACCGCCCGCTGCCGTCGAACTCCGCGGACCCGAAACCGACCTGTACACGCTCCGGCTCGCGGCGGGTGAAGAGCGACACACCGGCCCGCCCCTTCGCGGCGGCGGGGGCGTACACGACGTGCCACCCCTCGGGCTCGCGCACCTCTTCGGGCAGCTGCTCCGGCTCGGCCCGCACCTCCTGGAGGCACAGGACATCCGCGGAGGTCCCGGCCAGCCACTCCACGAAGCCCTTCTTGGCGGCGGCCCGCAGCCCGTTCACGTTGACGCTGGTCACTGTGTACAAAACACTCTCCTACTCCCCTGGGGAGACCACGGCTCACTGGCCGCCCCGATCCTCCCAGGGGCCAGGCTCCCACACGGGGTGAACCTCGACGGCTGCGCCACCCTCGGACCGGTCAGCCGGGTACCGGCACCGCGGGGGTCTCGCCGAATTCCCGCACGCCATGCTGGACGGACGGTCAAGGCGCGCTCAATTCACCCGGGCTCGGTACCGGCACACTTGAGAAGAACTGCCGCATCCGCCAGAACGAACAGCCCCACTCCCAGCATAGAGATACGATACTTGGCATGACTATCCAGCCCATTCGGCCCGCGACACACACCCTCCAGCGCGTCTCCTTCGGACACCCCGACGCGATCAAGCTGAACGACCGCGTCCAGCTCGAATACGTCGAGCGCTACGGCGACGACGGCGATGCCACCCCGCTCGACCCGACGATGTTCGACACCCCGGGCGGCCTCTACCTGATCGCGTACGACGGCGCGGGCACCCCGCTCGCCACCGGCGGCTGGCGCACCCAGGAGCAGAACGACGAGGGATATTCGGACGGCGACGCCGAGCTGAAGAGGATGTACGTCACGCCCGAGGCGCGGGGGCTCGGTCTGGCCCGGCGCATACTCGCGGCCCTGGAGGACGACGCCCGCGCCGCCGGCCGCTCCCGCATGGTCCTGGAGACCGGCCTCAAGCAGCCGGAGGCCATCACCCTCTACACGTCGAGCGGCTACACGCCCTGCACCAAGTTCGGCTACTACCGCTTCGAGGAGCTGAGCCGCTGCTTCGCCAAGGCCCTGTGACGCGCGCAACATCGCGGAAGGCGCCAGGGGGAGGGAGTCAACAGGAAAGGCAAGAGCCCCACCGGACGAATCCGGTGGGGCTCTTAATTGCGGTGGACCTGTGGGGATTTGAACCCCAGACCCCCTCGATGCGAACGAGGTGCGCTACCAGACTGCGCCACAGGCCCTTGCAACGAGTGAAACTCTAGCATCCCGATCGGGGTGCTCGGAAATCCGGTCCTGGCTGGTCAGCCAGGGTGGCCCCGGACGGGTCTCACTCGTTGGCCGCGCGGGGTCGGCCGCCGTCGTCGTACTGATCGAAGAGCGGGGTGCGGCCGCGCTCGCGCGAGCGGCGCGCGGAGGCGGCCCGACGGGCGTCACTGCGTTCGCCCTCGACCTCGTCCCCGCCGTCACACTCCCCGGACGCCGCTCCCGGCTCCTCGCCCGCGTGCCCGTCCGACTCCTGCTGCGCCGCACCGGCCGTACCAGCCGTGCTGGAGCGGGCCGAGCTCCACGCGTCGGGGGCGCCGAGGTCGACGCCGCCCGTGGCGCGCGGGGCGACCGGGGCGGTCACATACGTCGGCAGCGGCACCGGGACCGGGTCCCAGCTGTCGCCGCGGCCGGGGCCGTGCTGCCGCTCACGCTGCTGGTCGACCCACTCGGCGTGGTCGGTCTGCTCGACGAGCGCGCGCCGGTCGGCCGCGAGCGCCTCGAGCCCGGGGTCGGTCTCCACCTCTGGCGCAGGCCCCTCTTCGGCCTCCTCCGCGGCGGCCCGCCCCGCGGCGGGCTGACGCCTGCGGGGCTGCCGCTCGCGCAGCCGCTGCGCCGCGACCTCGGCCTGACGCCGGTCCATCGTGTACGCGAAGCGACGCCGCTCCTGGGCCCGCAGATAGAAGATGTATGAGCTGAGCAGCACGGCGGGCACCGCGGGCGCCCACAGGAACGCGAGCCCGCCGACGGCGGCGACGACCGCGCCGGCCGTGAAGGCGAGGAAGAGCATGACGGTCGTACGGCGCCTGCGTGCGAGCACCTTGGTGCGGCGGGCGCGGGCGGCGGCATCCGCCGAGGCGGCCTGCCGCTCGGACGCGGATCGCTCGGACACGGACCGCTCGGAGGTGGACCGGTCGGACGGCTGGCGCTCGGGCCCCTGGCGGTCAGACGCCTGACGGTCCGACGGCTGACGGTCGGACAGCTGACGGTCGGGGCCCTGGCGTCCGCTTGCCGACCTGCCGTTCGTGTGCGGGGGGTCGTTGGCGGGCCGGTCGCGGTTCGGCCGGTCGTGCGTCTGCTGGCCGTGGGGGGTCCGGGCGGATACCTGACGGTCGGGGGTCTGCCGGGCGGGCGAGGTCCTGGGCCGGGGCTCGGGGTGCGCTTCGGCTCCGGGGTGCCGCTCGTGACGGGCGTCCCGGTTCTCGTTCCTGCGCTCCCCGCTGACCGGAGGCGCGGCGAAGGCCCGGACGTCCACCGAGTCGGTGGCCGCGTCCGGGACGGACGGGTCGCCGCGCTGCTCCTCCCCTTCGGGAGAGCGCGCCTGCAGGTCCTTGGCGTATCGGCGCTCCATGCCCGCCCGTCCGGACAGCAGCCGGATGGCGGTGCTGAAGCGTTCCGTCGGACGGGCCTCGTTCAGCTCGTCCTGCCTACGGAGCCACATCGGCACCAAGTAGGCGGCCCAGGCCCCGACGATGACTGCGTAGATGAGGCCGCTGCTGCTCACACCTCACACGGTAGAGGGGTTTGCGTGAGGCCATCCGCCAATTGAGCCGGTGTGTCGCACGATCTGGCTGATATTTCGAGCTTTTTTTCCGACTGAGGCATCAACGCGCCACCCGTCGAGCGAATTTAATGCCTGCGGTGGACGATCTCCGATCAATTTCGAACACTTATTTTATTTAGGCGATGTCCCGGGCCGATCCGCGGCGTTCGGACCGCCCGGACCAGCGGTGTTGCCACCCCGCTTGCGACGCCAGCGGTTCAGGAGGCCTTCCGGGACCTCCTCCGCGGTGAGCGCGAAGACGAGATGGTCGCGCCAGCCGCCGTCGATGTGGAGATAGCGGGGCCGCAGCCCTTCGTCACGGAATCCGAGTTTTTCGACGACCCGGCGGCTCGGCCCGTTCTCCGGGCGAATGCAGACCTCGATGCGGTGCAGGCCCACGGTGCGGAAGCAGTGGTCGACCGCGAGCGCCACGGCCGTCGGCATCACTCCGCGCCCGGCCACCGACTCGTCGACCCAGTAGCCGACATGACCCGAACACATCGAGCCCCAGGTGATCCCCGCCACCGTCAACTGCCCGACCAGGCGCCCCTGGTACTCGATGACGAAGGGCAGCATGCGGCCCGCGCTCGCCTCGGCGCGCAGATGGCGCACCATCTGACGGTACGTCGGGCGGTGGGCGATGGGGCCGCTGGGCGTGGGCGGCGGGATGGTCGCTTCCCAGGGTCGCAGCCAGTCGCGGTTGCGGCGGTTGACCTCGCGCCAGGCCCGCTGGTCGCGCAGCTTTATCGGGCGCAGGCAGACGTCACCGTCCGTCAGCTCGACCGGCCAGGATGGGGTGTTCAGCTCGCACCCCCATCGGGTCTGGGGTGGTCGCCGCCGCGCAACTGGTCGACGGCGTGGGTCAGCAGGGGGCCGAGTACGGCGAGGCCGTCCTTGACGCCGCCGGACGACCCGGGCAGGTTCACGATCAGGGTCCGTCCCGCGATGCCGGCGAGGCCCCGGGAGAGCGCGGCCGTGGGCACCTTCTCCCGCCCGAACGCGCGGATGGCCTCGGGGATGCCCGGCACCTCGTGGTCGAGCACACTGCGGGTCGCCTCGGGGGTCCGGTCGGTGGGCGAGATGCCGGTGCCGCCGGTGGTGAGGATGACGTCGTACCCGGCGTCGACACCGGCCCGCAGCGCCTCGGCCACCGGGTCTCCGTCGGGGACGACCCGCGGCCCGTCGGCCTGGAAGCCCAGGGCTTCGAGGCCCTGCACGATCCGGGGGCCGCCGGTGTCGGCGTAGACACCGGCGGCGGCGCGGTTGGAGGCGGTGACGACGAGAGCGCGGTAGGGGCTCATTCCCCGGCCCCCGGACGGGACCAGTGGCCCGACTTGCCACCCGTCTTCTCCTCGACGCGTACGTCCGTGATGACGGCGCCCTTGTCGACGGCCTTCACCATGTCGATCACCGTGAGCGCGGCCACCGAGACGGCCGTCAGGGCCTCCATCTCGACGCCGGTGCGGTCCGTGGTCTTCACCGTGGCGAGGATCTCGACCGCGTCGTCGGCGACCGACAGGTCCAGTTCCACTCCGGACACCGACAGCGGGTGGCAGAGCGGGATCAGGTCGGGGGTCCGCTTGGCGCCCATGATTCCGGCGATGCGCGCCGTGGCGAGAGCGTCGCCCTTGGGCACTCCCTCGCCGCGCAGCAGGTCCACCACACGGGGCGATACGAGGACGCGGCCGCTGGCACGAGCGGTGCGCGCGGTCACGTCCTTGGCGGACACGTCGACCATGCGGGCCGCGCCCGCCTCGTCGATGTGCGTCAGTCGGTCCTGCGAACTGCTCATGGTGCTGTGACGCTCCCGGTCCGAGGGCCACGGTGCTGCGCGCGGCCCGTTGTGCGCGACACGGTATCGCGCGGACGGCGGGCTCAGCCGAGGAGGACCACGTCCACTTCCGCGCCGGGCTCGGCCGACGTGGTGTTCTCGGGCAGGACGATCAGCGCGTCCGCGTGGGCGAGCGCGGCGACGAGGTGGGATCCGGCGCCCCCCACAGGGGTGACGGTCCCGGCCTCGGCGTCGTACGTCCCGCGCAGGAACTGGCGCCGTCCGGCGGGCGAGCTGAGGGCCTTGGACGACTTCAGGACGGCGCTGGCCGACGGCCGGTGGACGTCCGCTGCGGGCAGGCCCATGAGGGTGCGCACCGCGGGGCGTACGAACAGCTCGAAGGAGACGTACGAGGAGACGGGGTTGCCCGGCAGGGCGAGGAGCGGGGTGTGCTCGGGGCCGATGGTGCCGAAACCCTGGGGCTTGCCCGGCTGCATGGCGAGCTTGCGGAAGTCGACACCGCTGCCGGCTCCGATGCCGGTCTCGTCCTCGGAGTCGCCGACGGAGGTCAGCGCCTCCTTCACGACGTCGTACGCGCCGACGCTGACGCCGCCCGTGGTGACGATGAGGTCGGCGCGGATCAGCTGGTCCTCGATGGCGGAGCGCAGTGTCTCCGCGTCGTCGGCGACCGCGCCGACGCGGTACGCGATCGCTCCGGCGTCGCGGGCGGCGGCGGTGAGGGCGAAGCTGTTGGAGTCGTAGATCTGGCCCTCGGCCAACTCCTCGCCGGGCTGGACCAGTTCGCTGCCGGTGGACATGACGACCACGCGCGGGCGCGGGCGTACGCGTACGGTGCCGCGGCCGATCGCGGCGAGCAGGGCGATCTGCGGCGGGCCGAGGACGGTGCCGGCCTCCAGGGCGCGGTCGCCCGCCTTGACGTCGCTGCCCTTGGCGCGCACGTGCGCGCGTGCCTCGGCGGGGCGGTGCACACGGACCTCGCCGGAGGCGCCCTCGGGGGCGGCGCTGTGGGCGCGCATCCCGGAGACCGGGCCCTCGCCCAGGCCGCCGTCGGTCCACTCCACGGGGACGACGGCCTCGGCGCCGGGCGGGAGCGGGGCGCCGGTCATGATGCGGGCGGCCTGGCCGGGCCCCACGCGGAGCAGCCCGGCCTGGCCCGCGGCGACGTCCCCCACGACCGTGAGCACCGCGGGGAAGTCCTCGCTCGCGCCTGTCACGTCGGCGGCCCTGACCGCGTACCCGTCCATCGAGCTGTTGTCGAAGGGGGGCAGCGAGAGGGGTACCGAGATGTCCTCGACGAGGACGCAGCCCTGTGCGTCGAGGAGCTGGAGCTCGATGGGCTCCAGCGGGCGGACCGTGGCGAGGATGTCCTCAAGGTGCTCCGCCACCGACCAGACGTGCTCCTGTCCGGTGGCGTGCGTGGTCGTGCTGCTCAAGGTGCTACATCTCCTCGGTGACGTAACTGCGAAGCCAGGTCCGGAAGTCCGGTCCCAGGTCCTCACGTTCGCATGCGAGTCTGACAATGGCACGCAGATAGTCGCCGCGGTCCCCGGTGTCATAACGGCGGCCCTTGAAGACGACGCCGTGGACGGGGCCGCCGGCCTTCTCGTCGTCGGCGAGCTGCTGGAGCGCGTCGGTCAGCTGGATCTCGCCGCCGCGGCCCGGCTCGGTCCGCCGCAGTATGTCGAAGATCGCGGGGTCGAGGACGTAGCGGCCGATGATCGCGTAGTTCGACGGGGCGTCGGCGCGGTCGGGCTTCTCGACCAGGCCGGTGATCTTGACGACGTCGCCGTCCTCGGTCGCCTCGACGGCGGCGCAGCCGTAGAGGTGGATCTGCGAGGGCTCGACCTCCATGAGCGCGATGACGCTGCCGCCGCGCTGCTCCTGGACCTCGACCATGCGGGACAGCAGGGGGTCGCGCGGGTCGATCAGGTCGTCGCCGAGGAGGACCGCGAAGGGCTCCTGGCCCACGTGGGGGGCCGCGCACAGGACGGCGTGGCCGAGGCCCTTGGGGTCGCCCTGGCGGACGTAGTGCATGGTCGCGAGGTCGCTGGACTCCTGGACCTTGGCGAGGCGGCCGGCGTCACCCTTCTTCTGGAGAGCCGACTCGAGCTCGTAATTGCGGTCGAAGTGGTCCTCCAGAGGCCGCTTGTTGCGGCCCGTGATCATGAGTACGTCGTCGAGACCGGCAGCCGCGGCCTCCTCGACGACGTACTGGATCGCCGGCTTGTCGACGACCGGCAGCATCTCCTTGGGCGTTGCCTTGGTGGCCGGCAGGAACCGGGTGCCGAGGCCCGCGGCGGGGATGACAGCCTTGCTGATCCTGGGGTGCGACTCAGTCATGCGGTGAACCATATCCGTAGCGTCTGGGCGGAAGATTTGCTTCCAGTTAACTTGGTGCCTATATGAGGGGTTTGTGAGCTGGCTATGTGTTTGCCAAAGGCTGACAAGAGCGCGTTGCGGGCAGAACTCCTCCAGGTGAGATCCGGGTTGCCCGCGGATGACGTCGCGAAGGCGGCCGGGTCGCTCGCCCGCCAGGCGCTGGGACTTTCCGAGCTGGCCGGTGCGCGGACCGTCGCCGCGTACGTCTCCGTCGGCCGGGAGCCGGGCACGCGCGAGCTGCTCGACGCCCTCTACGCGCGCGGGGTACGCGTCCTGCTCCCCGTACTCCTGGACGACAACGACCTCGACTGGGGCGCCTACGACGGACAGGGCTCCCTCGCGCGCGTGCGACATGCCGGAAAGATGGCCCTGCTGGAGCCCGCCGGGGAGCGCCTCGGCACGGAGGCCGTCGTGGAGGCCGACGCGGTGCTGCTGCCGGGCCTCGCCGTCGACGGGCGCGGCATGCGGCTCGGCCGCGGCGGCGGCTCGTACGACCGGGTCCTGGCGAGGCTGGAGCGGGCCGACGCGGATCCGGCGCTCGTGGTGCTCCTGTACGACGGCGAGGTCGTCGAGCACGTCCCCGAGGAGCCGCACGACCGTCCCGTGCACGCCGTGGTGACGCCTTCGGGAGTGCGCCGCTTTCGGTGAACGACCTGTTCGACCTGTCCTCAGAGGGACGGACCTGTCCTCAGGAACGTGAAAGGGCCCTCCACGCACGCGTGGAGGGCCCTTTAACGAGGTGTCGCCCGACGTCAGGGCCGCAGCACCAGGGTGTCCTTCGTGTTCTTGCCGACCGCCTTCTCCGAAGAGACCCACGGGAGGAGTTCGCCCTTGGACCACTTCTCGGTCTGGTCGGTGTAGTGCGCGCTGAACGCGTGCCCCGAGGCGCCGGTGAGGTTGATCCACTTGGACTTGTCGAGGTCCGCGAGGTTGACCACCATGCGCATCGACGGGACCCAGATGACCCCGTAGCCGCCGGCCGCGTTCCAGCCGGTGGCGTCCACGGCCGCCTCGCCGCCGCCGAGCTTCCACGGCCCGCGGTTGAGCACGTACTGGAGCCAGCCGGGCCCGTCCGTGCCGAGGGTCTGGTTCTTCAGGCTCAGCTGGTGCAGCCGGCCCCAGCTCCACGTGTCGACGTCCTTGCCGAGCTTGGCGGTGACGTCCCAGCGCGCGTCCTCCATGGCCCGCGCGAACAGCTGGTCACGGGTCTTGGTCTCGGCGTCGGTGCGGGTGGCCGGAGCCTTCCACCAGTCGTTGTTCTCATCGTTGATGATCTTGCGGACGACCTCGAACCAGCGGTCGCCGCCGTCCGGCTGCGCCGAGTCCGCGTCGCGCTCGCCGCACTCGCGCACCCGCCGGTCCTCGTCCGCAGGTCCGGTGTCACCGGCCGGCTCGACGCTCAGGCACTGGCCCTTGACCCGCAGCTCCTTGGGCAGCTTGTTGCCGAAGGACAGCTTGAGGATGTTGCGCCAGACCGAGTTGAAGTACGCGGCCGCCGCCGAGTCCGGGTTCTGGGTGTAGTCCCAGTTCTCCAGGAGCTTCTGCGCCTCGCGGACGTCCTTGTCCGCGACGTCGATCTTGAGCAGCTTGGGCACGAGCAGCTTGGCGATCTCGCTGCTGTTGTCCATCTGCATGGTGCGCATGTCGTCGGTGGAGATCTTGCCGCCGCCGGCGATCTTCGACTCGATCAGATCGGTGATGCGCTGGCTGCGCGTGCCGTAACCCCAGTCGGAGGTGAGGTGGTACGGGTACTTGTCCTTGTCGATGACGGCCTGGTTGGCGGTCACGATGTAGCCGCGCTTGGGGTTGTACTCGTACGGCAGCGCGGCCTGCGGGATGTAGCTCTTCCAGCGGTACTCGGAGTCCCAGCCGGGCGAGGGCAGCGAACCGTCACCCTTGCCGCGGACCGGGATCTTGCCGGGTGCCTGGTAGCCGATGTTGCCCTTGGTGTCGGCGTAGATCAGGTTCTGCGAGGGCACCTCGAAGTCGGCGGCGGCCTTGCGGAACTGGGTCCAGTCCTTCGCCTTGTTCAGCTCGAAGACGGCGTCCATGGACTTGCCGGGGGTCAGCGCGGTCCAGCGCAGCGAGACCCCGTAGCCGTCGCCCCGGTCGGGAGCGGCCGCGTCGACCTTCGCCTTCTTGCCGACCTTGACCAGCTCGTCGTCCCGGTCGGAGATCAGCGGACCGTTGTTGGTCTCGCGCACGGTGATGGTCTTGTCGTCGCCGCCGGCGACCTTGATGGTCTCCTTGCGGGTCTTGAACGGGACCGTCTTGCCGTCGTACTGGTACCCGCCGCCGCCGTTCAGCTTCTCCAGGTACAGGTCGGTGACGTCGGCGCCCAGGTTGGTCATGCCCCAGGAGATGTCCTGGTTGTGGCCGATGATCACGCCGGGCATCCCGGAGAACGTGTAGCCCGTGACGTCGTACTGGCACGAGGGCGACAGGCTCCGGCAGTGCAGGCCCATCTGGTACCAGACCGAAGGAAGTTGCGGCGACAGGTGCGGGTCGTTGGCGAGCAGCGGCTTCCCGGTGATGGTGTGCGCGCCGGAGACCACCCACGAGTTGGAGCCGATGCCGTTGCCGTTCGGGCCGACCGCCGCGGGGACCTGGTCCAGGGCGTCGGAGAGCCCGGTCAGCTGGCTCTGGAGGCCGTTGGGGGCCTCGGTGTTGCCCGCGAGACCGGTGCCGGCGGCGCTTTGAGTGCCGGTACCGGTGCCGGTGCCGGTGGAGGTCCCGGTGCCGGTTCCCGTTCCGGTTCCGGTGGAGGTACCCGTTCCGGTGCCCGTACCCGTGCCGGTTTGATTTCCGGACCCGCCGGAGCCCTCCCCGTAGGAGCCGGTCGCGCTGTTGTAGGAGCCGGACTGGACGATCGCCTTGTTCCGGTCGTACGGGTAGTCCGGGTACAGGTCCGCGATCTGCTGCGGGCCGAGCCGGCTCGTCATCAGGGAGCGGTCGATCTCTTCCTGCATGTTGCCGCGCAGGTCCCACGCCATCGCCTTGAGCCAGGCCACGGAGTCCGCCGGCGTCCACTTCTGCGGCATGTAGTCGTTGGTGAACCCGAGCGCCGCGTACTCGACGGAGATGTCCCCGCCGTCCTTGCCGGCGAGGTAGGCGTTGACTCCCTTGGCGTACGCCTGGAGGTACTTCTTCGTCTCGGGCGAGAGCTTGGAGTCGTACTCCTTCTGCGCCACCCGGTGCCAGCCGAGTGTCCGCAGGAACTCATCGGTCTTGACCTGGCTCTTGCCGAACATCTCGGAGAGCCGGCCGGAGGTCATATGGCGGCGGACGTCCATCTCCCAGAAGCGGTCCTGAGCCTGCACATAGCCCTGGGCCATGAACAGGTCCTCGTCGGACGAGGCGTAGACCTGAGGGATCCCGTAGGAGTCCCGCTTGACGTCCACGGGACCGGAGAGCCCGTCGAGCTTGATCGAGCCCTTTGTCTGCGGGAAGGAGTCACGCACGGTACTGACGCTCCAGTACGTGCCGTAACCGATGCCCGCGACAATGGCCAGGACCAGCACGATCACGATCAGTCGGGCTCTGCGCCCCTTCTTCTTCTTGCCGGACGAATGGCCGGAAGAGGCGTTGGTGTTCGAGGGCATCGCTGTCCTTGCTGTCCTTCGCGAGCGGCAGAGCGGGCTGCAGGCGGGCTGTGGGGTCACGGAGCGCTGGAGCAACCATAGGCGCAGGGCACGGCGGCCTCGGACGCGGTGTCAAGAACCCGGGGCCCCAACCCGCCCGAGGTCACCCTGGAGGGCGTCAAGAAAGCGTTAACGATTAGGTAAGGTAACGAAGTACCTGGTCGTTCCACAGCGTCCCGTGCACCCGTACGGGCCATCCCGCACGACCTTCGGAGGAAGGAAACAGCCCCTGACTGTCCACCACCTCAACCAGCTCCTGCTCGTCTGCTCGCTGGTCCTGCTCATCGCCGTCGCCGCCGTGCGCATCTCCTCGCGCAGCGGCCTGCCGAGCCTGCTCCTCTACCTCGGCATCGGGGTGGCCATGGGTCAGGACGGCATCGGCAACGTGTCGTTCAGCAACGCCGAGCTGACACAGGTCATCGGCTACGCGGCCCTCGTCGTGATCCTGGCCGAGGGCGGCCTCGGCACGAAGTGGAAAGAGATCAAGCCGGCGCTGCCGGCCGCCGTCATGCTGTCGCTGGTCGGCGTCGCCGTCAGCGTGGGTGTGACGGCCGCCGGGGCGCACTACGTCGTGGGCCTCGAGTGGCGGCACGCGCTCATCATCGGCGCGGTGGTGTCCTCGACGGACGCCGCGGCCGTCTTCTCCGTGCTGCGCAAGGTGCCGCTGCCGTCCCGCGTGACGGGCGTCCTGGAGGCCGAGTCCGGCTTCAACGACGCCCCTGTGGTGATCCTGGTGGTGGCCTTCTCCACGGCCGGACCCATCGAGCACTGGTACACCCTCGTCGGCGAGATCGCCCTCGAACTGGCGATCGGCGCCGCGATCGGGATCGCGGTGGGCTGGCTCGGCTCCTTCGGCCTGCGGCACGTCGCCCTGCCCGCCTCCGGCCTCTACCCGATCGCCGTCATGGCCATCGCCGTCACCGCGTACGCGGCCGGAGCCATGGCCCACGGCAGCGGGTTCCTCGCCGTCTACCTCGCCTCGATGGTCCTCGGCAACGCGAAACTGCCGCACTGGCCCGCCACCCGCGGCTTCGCCGAAGGACTCGGCTGGATCGCGCAGATCGGCATGTTCGTCCTGCTCGGCCTGCTCGTCACCCCGCACGACCTCGTGGACGACGCCTGGCCCGCGATCGTCATCGGTCTCGTCCTGACGATGGTGGCGCGCCCCCTCAGCGTCGTCCTGAGCCTTCTGCCGTTCCGCATGCCCTGGCAGGAGAAGGCCCTCATGTCCTGGGCCGGGCTGCGTGGCGCGGTGCCCATCATCCTGGCGACGATCCCCATGGTGAACGGCGTCGAGGACAGCACCCGGATCTTCAACATCGTCTTCGTCCTCGTCGTCGTCTACACGCTCATCCAGGGACCGACGCTGCCCTGGCTCGCCCGGAAACTGCGGCTCGGCAGCGACTCCGCTTCCGCCGCCGACCTCGGCATCGAATCGGCGCCCCTGGAGCGGCTGCGCGGACATCTGCTGTCCGTGTCGATCCCCAAGGAGTCCCGGATGCACGGCGTCGAGGTCAGCGAGCTGCGGATGCCCCCGGGCGCCGCCGTCACGCTCGTCGTGCGCGACAAGCAGTCCTTCGTGCCGCTGCCGACGACCGTCCTGCGGCACGGCGACGAACTGCTCGTGGTCGCGACGGACCAGGTGCGGGACCAGGCCGAGGCCCGGCTGCGGGCCGTGGGACAGGGCGGCAAGCTGGCCGGATGGCTCGCGGGGAACGGCGGCCCGGGACGCGGACGGCGGGCGCAGTAGCGCCGTAGCCCGTACGCGGAGAGCGGGGGCACCGGGGCGCAGGGAGGGAGCCGGCGGGTGGATGTCAGGCCGGTGGCCGGTGGATGAAGTTCCGCCACGCGGAAGAAAGTGGCCCGTCCGGCCGTTAGCATGGTCGGTACACACTTGAAGTTCCACCGACTCTGCCTGATGTAGAGCCGGCGCGACCGCAAAGCGGCCGCGGTTCCCTTGCAGCATCCTGCATGGCCCAGGCCCTCCTGGCGCGGACCCCGGTATCACTCGGTTCCCGGCGCATGAGGACGGCTCTCGGCGCGCACCCCACAGGGTCAGCGCTACCAGGCGGCAGAAAGGCAAGGGCCGTGCCAGAGAATTACACGGCCACGGTCACCGACAAGCGCCCCGGATACGGTCAGCTGCTGCGCACACGCGGCGCCTGGACGTTCCTGCTCCCCGGCTTCGCCGCCCGGCAGCCGTTCGCGATGCTCACCCTCTCGACGGTCCTGCTCGTGCAGCACACCACCGGCTCGTACGGCACCGCGGGCGCCGTCTCCGCCACCACCGGCGTCTCCATGGCGCTGTTCGCCCCCTTCACGGGCAAGCTCGCCGACCGCTTCGGGCAGCGTGCCGTCCTCGTGCCCGGCGTCCTGCTGCACACGGCGTCCGTGCTCCTGCTGACCGTGCTCGCGCTCACCGACGCCCCCCTGTGGACCCTGTTCGTCGCGGCGGTCCCGACCGGCGCCTCCACCCCGCAGGTCGGGCCCATGGTCCGGGCCCGCTGGGGCGTCAAGCTCCAGGGCTCGCCCCTCATGACGACGGCCGCCGCCTTCGAGTCCGTCACCGACGAGTTCACCTTCGTCCTCGGCCCGCTGTTCGCGACCGCTCTGTGCACCAGCGTGCACCCCGCCGCCGGTCTCGTCACGGAGGCGTCCCTGACGCTGCTGGGTGGCCTCCTGTTCGCCGCGCAGCGCGGCACGCAGCCCGTGCCGTCCCGGTCCGCGGGCGAGGCCCACGCACGCGTGGAGCACGTTTCCGCGCTGCGGATCCCTGGAGTGCGCGTCCTGATCGTGGCGTTCCTGGGCATCGGCTCCGTCTTCGGCGGCATGCAGGTCGCCCTGGCCGCGTTCACCGAGTCGATCGGCGAGCCCGGTCTGAACGGTGTCCTGTACGGGACGTTCGCCGCGGGCAACATGCTCTCCGGCATCGTCTGCGGAGCCGTCGCGTGGAAGATCGCGCCGCAGCGCCGGCTCCTGCTCGCCTACACCGCGCTCGCCGTGACCGCCTCCGGCCTCTGGGCCGCGCAGTCCGTACTCCTGCTGGCCGGGATCGGCCTGCTGGTGGGCACGTGCATCGCCCCGGCCCTGATCACCGGCTACACGCTCGTCGAGAAGCTGGTCCCCGCGACCGCCCGCACCGAGGCCTTCACGTGGCTCACGGGCGCGGTCGCCCTCGGCCAGGCAGCGGCCGTCACGGTCGCCGGCCAGCTGGAGGACCGCCTCTGGGACGGCGCCGGATTCCTCGTCCCCATGGGCGGCACGGTGCTCGCCGTACTGCTCCTGGCGACCCTGCGTTCCCGCCTCGTCCCGCCGTCGACGAGCCGGACCGTGGCGCGTGGCGTCGGTCACCGAGTGCCGGTGTCGGTGGACTGATCTCGCGGAATACGTCACTATGGATTGTCGTTAGCACTCATCGAGTGAGAGTGCCAGGAGGAAGCAAGTGCCGACGTACCAGTACCAGTGCACCGAGTGTGGCGAGGGCCTCGAGGCGGTGCAGAAGTTCACCGATGACGCACTGACCGTGTGCCCGAGCTGCGACGGACGCCTCAAGAAGGTGTTCTCGGCGGTCGGCATCGTCTTCAAGGGATCGGGCTTCTACCGCAACGACAGCCGCGGCTCCTCGTCGAGCAGCTCCCCGGCACCGTCGTCCGCGAAGTCGACCGCCTCGGAGTCGAAGTCTTCGTCCTCGGACTCCAAGTCGTCGTCCGCGTCGACGTCCTCGGCTTCTGCTTCGTCTTCCTCTTCGGGCTCGTCCTCGAGCTCTTCCGCCGCGTAAGGCGCTCGGCCGCCACGGCCAAGTTCTTACGGAACCCTGTCGTCCTTCCGACGACAGGGTTTTCGGCGTTCCCGGACGGATACTGTGCCGCACATGGCGAATACAGTTCCGGGCACGGCGAACAAGGCGAACACACGGGCCACGGCCGAGATCGGTGTCATCGGCGGCTCCGGCTTCTACTCGTTCCTGGACGAGGTGACCGAGGTCCAGGTCGACACCCCGTACGGTGCGCCGAGCGACTCGCTCTTCCTCGGCGAGATCGCGGGCCGCAAGGTCGCCTTCCTGCCCCGCCACGGCCGCGGCCACCATCTGCCGCCGCACCGCATCAATTACCGCGCCAACCTCTGGGCCCTGCGTTCCGTGGGCGTGCGGCAGGTCCTCGGGCCCTGCGCCGTGGGCGGGCTTCGGCCCGAGTTCGGACCGGGGACGCTCCTGGTGCCGGACCAGTTCGTGGACCGGACGAAGGCCCGCGCGCAGACGTACTTCGACGGGAAGCCGCTCGCGGACGGGACCGTGCCCAACGTGGTGCACGTGTCGCCCGCCGACCCCTACTGCCCGGCCGGGCGCCGGGTCGCCGTGAAGGCAGCGCGCGGGCGCGACTGGGAACCGGTGGACGGCGGGACGCTCGTCGTGGTCGAGGGACCACGGTTCTCGACCCGCGCCGAGTCCCGCTGGCATGCCGCCCAGGGCTGGTCGGTGGTCGGCATGACCGGCCACCCCGAGGCGATGCTCGCCCGTGAACTCGAACTCTGCTACACGTCGTTGACCCTGGTCACCGACCTCGACGCGGGCGCCGATCCGGGCGAGGGCGTCTCTCACGACGAGGTCCTCCAGGTCTTCGCCGCCAATGTGGACCGGCTGCGGACGGTGCTCTTCGACGCGGTGGCGGGGCTTCCGGCGGAGGGCGAGCGCGACTGCCTGTGCGTGAGGGCGCTCGGCGGGATGGATCCGGGGATCGTGCTGCCGTGACCCGGCAGGGAGGGTGGCTGAACTTCGCCTTCGGGTGAGGGAGTTGTCCACAACCGGCGAGTAGTACACGGGCCTCAGCGGGAATCGGCGCGGGCCTGGATCGTGGAGCGCGAGGCGAGCTTCCGAGCTTGCGCGTTCCGAGGCTCTTCGATGCCTCACGATCCAGGTGGTGGTCGCCCATGTCCCCGTTCAGCACTCCCCCGACGTGTGAGGTCCCGCATTTCGCGCCGCTGCGGGTCCGCGGCGGGCGGTGGCTGCCACGCCGTGCGGGCCGGCACCGGCGGCGGGCGGTCGCCGCGGGCCTCGTCATGACGGCGGCGGTCCTGGTGGCCGCGGGGCCTTCCGGCGCGGGGTCTTCCGGCACGGGCTCCTCAGGCTCCGCGACCTCGGGCTCCGAGTCCTCAGGCTCCGCGCGGGAGCGGGGGCGGCGGCCGGTCGTGACGGTGTCCGCGCCGGTGCGGATCGCGGACGCGGCGGCGGTGCGACTGCTGCGGCCCGGTGACCGGGTCGACGTCGTGGCGGCGGGGGCGGGAGCCGGTGCCGGTGAGGCGCAGGGCTCCGGAGGTCAGGGAGGCAGGGTCGTGGCGGCGGGGGTGCGGGTCAGCTCCGTGCCGGGGTCATCGGGATCGCCGGGATCGCCGGAGCCAGTCGACGATACGGCCGCGGAGGGTGGCGCGCTGGTCGTCCTGTCCGTGCCGCGGACGACGGCGGCGCGGCTGGCCGCGGCCGGTGCCACCTCGCGGCTGGCGGTGACTCTGTGGTGATCATTTTCGGGCATCCGGACGGGCCGGTCCGCACGGGTTCGAAGCCAAGTCCCTCGTTCGAGTCAGCGAATTGGACAGGTCCGTCAGGCCCTGCCGTAGGTTGCGGAACTGTTTGTTCCACAGACTGCACAAATGAAGAGAGGCCTTCTGGTGAGCGAGAAGAAGAAGCCGAGCGTGTGGGAGGGCTTCAAGGCCTTCTTGATGCGCGGCAATGTGATCGACCTTGCGGTCGCGGTGGTCATCGGAGCCGCGTTCACCAACATCGTGAACTCCGTCGTGAAGGGCGTCATCAACCCACTGGTCGGCGCGTTCGGCACGCAGGACCTGAACGGCTACAAGTCGTGCCTGAAGGGCACGTGCCCGGGCCCCGACGGCATCGAGATCCTGTGGGGCTCGGTCCTCAGCGCCACCCTCACGTTCCTGATCACGGCCGCGGTCGTGTACTTCCTGATGGTGCTGCCGATGGCCAAGTACCTGGCCAAGAAGGCGGCCCGGGACGCCGCGAAGGAAGGCGCCGCGGAGGTCGTCGAGCTGTCCGAGCTGGAGGTCCTGAAGGAGATCCGCGACGCCCTGGTGGCACAGCGCGGCTCGGGGCACAACGAGCAGTAGCCGCGACTCAGAGGTGGTGGGGCGGCTTCTCGTCGAGGAAGCGTGCCAGGTCGGCGGCACTGTCGCCGCCGGAGGTGGGCCGCTCGCCCCACCCTCGGTCCGTATCGTCCGAGGACTGCGTGCTCAACGGATCGTCGAAGACCAGCGCGTTCTTCGGATCGCGCGGTTCGGGGGCGGGGGCGGTGCTCATGCCTCAAGCGTACGTCCGTCGGGGGGCGGGGTGCCCGGGCGCGGGGTGCCGGGGGGTCGGCCCCCGGCTCGACGCATGCTTTCCGGGACCTTCGGCTCCGTGGGTTGCCGGTCAGCTGGGGGATTCGGCGCCCTTGCGGGCGTAGAACCACCGGCAGAGGCCGATGCATGTGACGTAGAAGCCCATAAAACGCCGCAAAGAAAAGATCGTGACGCAGGCGTCGCCGATCTTGTCCGCGAGCCGGCCGTCGCTTCGACGGGTCCCGTACGGCACCTGCTGTTCGGCGCGTGCGGAGGCGGGGTCGGGGCCCAACTCGCGTGATACGCATGCCGTATGACGACGCCCACGCGCAATGCCCTGACCGATGTCGCCGGCCTGCGGGTCGGTCATGCCACCCGCGTCGGCGAAGGCGGCTGGCTGACCGGCACCACGGTGGTGCTCGCGCCCGAGGGCGGGATGACCGCCGCCGTGGATGTGCGCGGGGGCGGCCCGGGTACGAAGGAGACGGACGCCCTCGACCCGCGCAATGTGGTCCGGCGCATCGATGCCGTGACGCTGACGGGCGGCAGCGCCTACGGCCTGGACGCCGCGTCGGGTGTCATGGCGTGGCTGGAGGAGCAGGGCCGGGGTGTACGGGTGGGGGCCGGGCCGCGCGAGGTGGTGCCGGTCGTCCCCGCCGCGTGCGTCTTCGATCTGGGCCGCGGCGGCGAGTTCGGGGCCAGGCCCGGCGCGGCTACCGGCCGCGCGGCGGTGGAGGCGGCGGCCGCTTCCGCGCCGGGCTCCCCCGTCGCGGAGGGCTCGGTGGGCGCGGGCACCGGTGCGGTGATCGGCGGGCTCAAGGGCGGTGTGGGCACGGCGAGCACGGTGCTCGACTCGGGTGTCACGGTCGCGGCGCTGGTCGTGGCCAACGCGGCCGGCTCCGCCGTCGATCCGGCGACGGGCGCACTCTACGGACGGCTCTTCGACCCCGGCTCCGCCCCCGAGCGAGGCGGCGGCCCGTATCCGTCGCCACAGACCCACGCGCAGGCGCGGGCGCGGATCGCGCGGGCCGGGGAGGAGGCCGCCGGGCAGACATCGCCCCCGCTGAACACCACGCTCGCCGTCGTCGCCTCGGACGCGCTGCTCACCCGTTCCCAGGCACAGAAGCTGGCGGGCACCTCGCACGACGGCATCGCGCGCGCCGTTCGTCCGGTGCACCTCCTCAACGACGGGGACACCGTCTTCGCCGTGTCAACCGGCACGCGCCCGATCGACGAGGACAACCCCCTCGCGTTGAACGACATCCTCGCGGCGGGCGCGGACATGGTGACGCGGGCGATCGTGCGGGCGGTGCTCGCGGCGGAGTCGGTGCGGGGGCCGGGCGGTACGTTCCTCTCGTACCGGGATCTGTACGGGAGTTGAGGTGCCGGGCGCAGTCCAGGACGCAGGGCGCCCTCGTGGCTCACGCGGCCCCGGGGCTCACGCAGCCCGTGATCCACGCGGCGGACGGCCCGCCCGGTTCCTGGTGTGGCCTGTGTCTCCGTTCACATGTTCCCGAAGGAACCTTTCCATTCAGGCCGCACTCTCTACCCACACTGGAGTAACTACCTAATCCTGGAGCATCTCGTGACAACCCCGGACACCTCCGCGCACCAGCAGCATCCCCGGCAGCCCGGGCAGGGCCGCGGGCGCACCGCGCGGCGGGTCCTGGTGGCGACGGCCGCGCTCGCCGCCTGCGCGCTCGCCCTCACCGCCTGCGGCGGCAGCGCCAGCGCGGAGAACGACGACGACTCGACCGGCAAGAGCGGCGACAACAAGGGCTCCTCCGCCGCACAGATCACGATCTCGGCCAAGGACGGTTCGACGGGCGCGTCCATCAACGCGACGGGCGTGAAGGTCAAGTCCGGCAAGCTCACCGCCGTGACGATGACGGAGCCCGACAGCGGGAAGACCGTGCCCGGCTCGCTCACCTCCAACGGCTCGGCGTGGAAGCCCAAGGAGCAGCTGGAGCGAGGGACGAAGTACCGCATCTCGGCCACCGCAAAGGACTCCGAGGGCCGCCCCGCCGCCGCCAACTCGATCTTCACGACGGTCACCACGTCGGGCAGCTTCATCGGCACGTACACGCCGGACGGCGGCACCACCGTCGGCGTCGGCATGCCGGTCTCGTTCACGTTCGACAAGGCGATCACGAACAAGAAGGCCGTGCAGTCGCACATCACGGTCTCCTCCAGCAGCGGCCAGCAGATCGTGGGCCACTGGTTCGGCGCGCAGCGGCTCGACTTCCGACCGGAGGAGTACTGGAAGGCCGGCTCCAAGGTCACGATGAGGATCGCTCTGGACGGCGTGCAGGGCGCGAACGGGGTGACGGGCGTACAGAACAAGACGGTCAGCTTCACCGTCGGCCGTTCCCAGGTCTCCACCGTCGACGTGAACACCCAGACGATGACGGTCGTGCGGGACGGCAAGACCGTCAAGACGATCCCGATCTCGGCCGGCAGCGCCCAGCACACCACGTACAACGGGCAGATGGTGATCTCCGAGAAGTTCGTCCAGACCCGGATGAACGGGTCGACGGTCGGCTTCGGCGGCGAGTACGACATCCCTGACGTGCCGCACGCGATGCGCCTGTCCTCGTCCGGGACGTTCATCCACGGCAACTACTGGTACCCGAAGGGCAATCCGCCCTTCGGCCGTTCCGGCACCAGCCACGGCTGCATCGGCCTCGCGGACGTCCAGGGGGCGGGCGGCGCGACGATCGCCAAGTGGTTCTACGACAACTCGCTCGTCGGCGACGTGGTGACCGTCAAGCACTCCCCCGACACCACGATCGCGCCCGACAACGGCCTCAACGGCTGGAACATGTCGTGGAGCCAGTGGACGGCCGGCAGCGCGGCCTGAGCCCCACCGAGAGCAGCCCGGAGCCCGCCGAAAAAACGGGTACGAGAGCGGGCCGCGCGGGAACTTCCCCGTGCGGCCCGCTCGTTTCTGATTTCGAGGACATGATGTCCGACCTAGGGGCTACGGTATGCACCCACAAGGTGACATGTAGCAACGCCGGGAGATGCCTTGAGCGTTCCGTACGACACCGCAGCGTACGAGCCACCCGAATCGCACGAGTCGCATCAGCCGGACGGCACGCACCAGCCGGATGAGCACCTCGGGCGCCTTCTGGGCCGGGCCCTGAACTCCTTCGAGCTGCCCGACGAGGCCCTCGCCCGCCTCGACTGCGCGCTCGCGTACGACACTTCGCTGCACTCCGCGCACCACAGCGCGGGCCTGCACCGCGAGACGTACCGGCACACGTGGCTCCTCGCCGACGGCAGCGCGCTCACGCTGTGGGAGCTCGTGCACAACACGATGCCCGGCCGGGCGACCCAGCACGAGGTGTACACGTCGGAGGACGATCTCCACCTGGCGACGGACCGCCTCCCGCTGCCCCGCGAGGCCGCCCCCGAATTCGAGCTGCCGCTCCCGCTCCAGCTCCCGTCGGTCCCCGAGCCGCGCCGCAGTTACGCGGCCGACAACTCGGCGGACCACGCCCGCCGCCTGTTGCGCCGCGCGGAGAACGAGGACCGTCCGGGCCCCGGCACCGCCCGTCTCCTGCACACCGCGTACGCGCACCAGATCACGCAGGCCTTCGGTCGCCCGCGCCTCGGATTCACGCTCTACGAGCACGCGTTCCTGCTGCACGACGGCAGCGAGGTCAGCCTCTGGGAGATCGAGCACACGGCGACACCGGACGGCCGTCACATGTGCGAGGTGTACGCCACGCAGGACGAGGCCCGCGCGGCGATGCAGCGCCGCGCCACCGACCGCTCCCGCCCCAGCTGCGGCTAGACCGCTCGCGCCTCAGCTGCGGCCAGCGGTGTCCATCAGCGGCCAGCGGTCTCTATCGGCGGCTGAACTGGCGTACCAGGCCCGCGAACGCGTCGCGCTCGTCCGGTGTCAGCGGCACGGACTCCAGGGCGGGCGGCCCGCCCTGACCCGGCAGCGAGGCGAGGGGCTGCGCGGTGCCCCAGGCCACATGGCGGACCAGCCGGACGAGACCGACCGCCCACACCACGGTGGCGACCGCGAGGAACGCCACGCCTACCTGCTGAAAGATCGACACGTGCTCAGGCATGGGCCCAGTCAACACCACGGTCCGGAACTTTGGTCCCGGACCGTGACGTATCTCGCATGAGCGGACAGTTCCGAACTGTCAGGTGTTTACCGTCAGGCGGTAACCGTCAGGCGGCCACCGATATCTTCGGCTCCTCGTCCTTCGCCGCGACCGCGTCGCCTGCCCCGTCGGCCACGCCCTCGGGGGCGGCCTTCCGCATCCCCTTCAGGACCACGACCAGGGCCGTCGACACGCAGACACCGGCGGCGACCGCGATGAGGTACAGGAACGGGTTGCCGATCAGCGGGACCACGAAGATGCCGCCGTGCGGGGCGCGCAGGGTGCAGCCGAAGGCCATCGACAGGGCACCGGTGACCGCGCCGCCCGCCATCGAGGCGGGGATGACGCGCAGCGGGTCCGCCGCGGCGAACGGGATCGCGCCCTCCGTGATGAACGAGGCGCCGAGCACCCAGGCCGCCTTGCCGTTCTCGCGTTCGGTCCTGGTGAAGAGCCGGCCGCGCACGGTCGTCGCGAGGGCCATGGCCAGCGGCGGGACCATACCGGCCGCCATCACCGCGGCCATGACCTTGAGCGAGCCCTCGGTGGGGTTCGCGAGGCCGCCGACCGCGAAGGCGTACGCGACCTTGTTCAGCGGGCCGCCCAGGTCGAAGCACATCATCAGGCCGAGGATGACGCCGAGGATGATCGCGTTGGCGCCGGACAGGGAGTTCAGCCAGTCCGTCAGGGCGCGCTGGAGTGAGGCGATGGGCTTGCCGATGACGAGGAACATCAGGAAGCCGACCACGGCGGAGGAGATCAGCGGGATGACGACCACCGGCATGATCCCGCGCAGCACGGGCGGCACGTGCACCTTCTGGATCGCCATCACGACGCCGCCCGCGATGAGACCGGCGGCGAGGCCGCCGAGGAAGCCGGCGTTGATGGTGAGCGCGATCGAACCGCCGACGAACCCGGGCACGAGCCCCGGCCGGTCGGCCATCCCGTACGCGATGAAGCCCGCGAGGACCGGGACGAGGAACGCGAAGGCGACGGAGCCGACCTGGAAGAGCAGCGCGGCCCAGCTGTCGGTCTGGGTCCACACGAAGTGCTCGGCGACGGACGGTGCCTTGTTGATGGTGTAGCCGCCGATCGCGAAGCCGAGGGCGATGAGAAGACCGCCGGCCGCGACGAACGGGACCATGTAACTGACGCCGCTCATCAGCCACTTGCGCAGCTTGGTGCCGTAGCCGTCGCCGGTGTCACCGGCCCGGTCCACGGGGGTGCCGGGTGCGGCTCCCGATGTCGTCTCCCCGCGCGCGGCCTTCTCGCGGACCTCGCCGATGAGTTCGGCGGGCCGGTTGATGCCCGCCTTCACGCCGACATCGACGGTGGGCTTCCCGGCGAACCGGTCCTTCTCCCGTACGGGCACGTCGTGGGCGAAGATCACGCCGTCCGCGGCGGCGATCACCTCGGGGGCGAGGCGGGTGAACCCGGCCGAGCCCTGCGTCTCGACCACCACTTCGACGTCGTCCGCGTCCCGGCCCGCCTTCTCCAGGGACTCGGCCGCCATGTAGGTGTGGGCGATGCCGGTGGGGCAGGAGGTGACCGCGACGATCTTGAACTTCGCGGCGGGGGCCTCCGGCTCGGGCGGGGGCGTGGGCTCGGGCGCAGCCGCCGGGGCTTCGGCAGCGGGCGAGGGCTCGGATTCGGACGTGGGCCGGTGCGTGAGCTCCGGCTCCGGCTGCGTCTCCGGCTCATCCCCGCGGATCAGCGCCGCCGTGTCCCCCGCGTCGGTCGCCGTCCGCAGTGCCGCCTTGAAGTCCTCGTCCATCAACTGCCGTGCCAGCGACGACAGGATGGTCAGGTGGGCGTCGTCCGCTCCGGCGGGCGCGGCGATGAGGAAGATCAGGTCGGCCGGGCCGTCCGGCGCCCCGAAGTCGATCCCGTCGGCGCTGCGGCCGAAGGCGAGGGTCGGCTCGGTGACGTGCTCGCTGCGGCAGTGCGGGATGCCGATGCCGCCGTCGAGGCCGGTCGGCATCTGCGCCTCGCGGGCCGCGACGTCGGCCAGGAAGCCGTCCAGGTCGGTCACCCGGCCCCGGGCGACCATCCGCTCGGCGAGGGCACGGGCCGCCGCCTCTTTGGTGTCGGCGGACAGGTCGAGATCGACCAGGTCGGCGGTGATCATCTCGCTCATCGCGGGCTCCTTCGCACGCGTATCGCCTTGGCGGCGGGGGCGGGGGTGGGGACGGGGGTTTCGCCGCGGGGACGGCGGCTCCGGAAAGGAGTGTGGGGAGTGATCAGGGGCGGGGCGCAGGCCGTCATGGCGCGGGCTCCTTCAGTACGCGGTCCAGCGGGACGTCCGCCGTCAGGGTCACCGCGTCCGGGTTCAGGTCGGCCGGGGTCGGCATCGCGCTGCCCGGGAGCTGGACCGCCGCGGCGCCGTGGGCGACGGCCGAGGCGAGCGCCCGCGGGCCCGTGCCGCCCGCGATGAGGAAGCCGGCCAGGGACGAGTCTCCCGCGCCGACGTTGCTGCGGACGGTGTCGACCGGGGCGGTGGCGAACCAGGCGCCCGAGCCGTCGACGAGCAGCTGCCCGTCCGCGCCGAGGGAGGCGAGGACGGCGCGCGCGCCGAGTTCCCGCAGCTCCTCGGCGGCCTTGACCGCGTCGCCGACGGTGGCGAGCGGACGGCCGACCGCTTCGGCGAGTTCCTCCGCGTTCGGCTTGACGACGTCGGGCCGTTCGCGCAGGGCCGCGAGGAGGGCCGGGCCCGAGGTGTCGAGGGCGATCCGGGCGCCGGCCGCGTGGGCGCGGGCGACCAGCTCGGCGTACCAGGACGGGGCGAGGCCGCGCGGGAGGCTGCCGCAGCAGGCGGTCCAGGCGGCACCGGCGGAGCGCTCGCCGACGACGGAGAGCAGCGACTCGGCTTCTTCCGGGGTGAGTTCGGGACCCGGCGCGTTGATTTTCGTCAGCGTTCCGTCCGGCTCGGCGAGCGCGATGTTGGACCGGGTCTGTCCGGCTACGGGAACGGAGGCGACGCTGATCCCCTGGGCGTCGAGGAGTTCGGCGACCAGGGCGCCGGGCGCGCCACCCAGGGGGAGCACGGCGAGCGTGCGGGCGCCGGCGGCGGCGACGGCCCGCGAGACGTTGACGCCCTTGCCGCCCGGGTCCATGCGCTCACCGGCGGCGCGCAGGACCGCGCCCCGGTCGAGTGCGGGGACCTCGTAGGTGCGGTCCAGGGACGGGTTGGGGGTGACGGTGAGGATCATGCCGCGTACGTCTTCCGTGCGTCTTCCGTGGTGGCTTGCGTGGGGGGTTCCGGGGCCGGTGTCGTGGGGCTCATGCGCGGACCACTTCCGTGCCGCCCTTCTCGATGGCGGCTGCGTCCCCGTCGCTGAGGCCGCTGTCCGTGATCAGCACGTCCACGTCCCCCAGGTCACCGAAGCGGGCGAAGTGCTCCTGCCCGTACTTGGCGGAGTCGGCGAGCAGCACGACCCGGCGGGCGGCGGAGACGGCCGCGCGCTTCACGGCGGCCTCGGCGAGGTCGGGGGTGGTCAGGCCGTGTTCGGCGGAGAATCCGTTGGCCGCGAGGAAGAGGACGTCGGCGCGGATCTCCGCGTACGCCCGCAGGGCCCATGCGTCGACGGCGGCGCGGGTGCGGTGGCGGACGCGGCCTCCGACGAGGTGCAGCTGGATGCCGGGGTGGTCGGCGAGGCGGGCCGCGACGGGCAGGCCGTGGGTGACGACGGTGAGCGTCGACTCCAGGGGCAGCGCCGCGGCGAGGCGGGCGACGGTGGTGCCCGCGTCGAGGATCACGGTGCCGTCCTCGGGGAGCTCGGCGAGCGCGAGCCGGGCGATGCGGTCCTTCTCGTCGGCCGCGGTGCCCTCGCGTTCGGCGACGTCGGGCTCGAAGTCGAGCCGCCCGGCCGGTATGGCACCGCCGTGCACGCGCCGTACGAGACCGGCCCTGTCCAGGGTCTTCAGGTCGCGGCGGATGGTCTCCGCGGTGACCTGGAACTCCTCGGCGAGTGACAGCACGTCCACGCGTCCGCCATCCCGCGCGAGGCGGAGGATCTCCTGCTGCCGCTCCGGTGCGTACATGTCCGTTTGCCTCCGCCGTCTCACCCGGGCACGCCCGAGTCTGTGGTTTCGATCTGAGGCTACGACTGGATTTCCAGAAAGTAAACAGGTTCGGGCATGTCGCGGACACAAACGGACTTTCGTCCGGTAGGCGTGGACAGGGGTACATCCCGTAGACGTAGACAGGCGCACACGCAGAAGGGCCCGGCCTCCTCGCGGAGAACCGGGCCCTTCCGGGATGCCTGCGTGCCTACTGGCCCATCACGTACTTGACCGTCGGGCCCGTGGTCCAGCCGCCGTCCACGGCCAGCTCGGCGCCGGTGACGTACGAGGAGTCGTCCGAGAGCAGGAACACGGCCGCCTTGGCGATCTCGTCCGCCTCGCCGACGCGGCCCATCGGGGTGTTCGGGTAGCCGCCGTCGCCCTGCTGGATGCCGAGCTGGGCCGTCATCGGGGTGTAGATCATGCCGGGGTGCACGGAGTTCACGCGGATCTTCGCCGTGCCCTGCTCGACCGCGGCGAGCTTGGTCAGGCCGCGCACACCCCACTTGGAGGCGCCGTAGGAGCCGGTGAGGGCGAGGCCCATGAGGCCGGCGGCGGAGGAGATGTTGACGATGGAGCCGCCGCCGTTGTCCTTCATCGCGTTGATGGCCGTCTTCATGCCGATGAAGACGCCGGTGAGGTTGATGTCGAGGACCTTGCGGAAGTGCTCGACGGTCTCCGTCTCCAGGGGCTGGCCGGTGGAGATGCCCGCGTTGTTGACCAGGCCGTCGATCCCGCCGAACTCGGCGACGGCGAACGCGGCGACGGCCGTCCAGTCCTCCTCCGACGTCACGTCGTGCCGCACGAAGCGGGCGCGGTCGCCGAGGTGGGCAGCGAGGGTCTTGCCCTCGTCCTCCAGGACGTCGGTGACGACGACGTTGGCACCGGCCTCGACGGCGCGGCGCGCGATCTCGGCGCCGATGCCGCGGGCTCCGCCGGTGACGAGAACGGTCTTGCCGGTGAGGTTGTTCATGGATGCTCCAGGAAGTCGAGGGTGGAACAAGGGAGTTCAGGAGGGGTAAGCGAGTTCAAGGAGTGAGGGCCGGCGGGCTTGGGTCGGGGCCAGGCCAAAGGCCCTGGGCCGGGGCCCACGGGAAGTCGCCCAGCGCCGCGAGGCACCCCGCGGCGAGCGCCGCGGGCCCGAGCTCGCCGTCCGCGGGGGCGTCGCTCGCGGCCCAGGTCTCCACGCCCACGCGAACGGCCGTGCAGGCGACCCCGGCGGTCAGGCGCAGGGCGAGCGACGCGGGGGCCTGAGGAGCGCCTGATCCGGCTTCCGGGCCGTCCCCCATCCGCTCCACGAGCACCGCGAGCAGCGTCGCCTCCGACGCGTGGCAGGCGGTGCCCCACACCGCTTGCAGCGCCGGGCTCTCCGCCGCCATGCGCAGCAGGGACCTGACCCACTCCAGCGATTCCCCGTTCGCCGCGTCGTCCACGGTCAGCGACTGCGCGACCGCGTGCCGCAGCGCGTCGGGTACGGACAGCGCCGCCGGGGCGTCGCGTACGGCCTCCGCCCACTGCTGGGCCCCCGCGGCGAAGAGCGGGGCGACCGCTTCTTCCTTGGTCGCGAAGTAGCGGTAGAAGGTGCGCGGAGCGACCCCGGCGGCGCGGGCGATGTCCTCGGCGCGGGTGGCGCGCAGGCCGTCCTCCATGAAGAGCGCCGCTGCCGTACGGGCGATGTCCAGGCGGGTGGCGGCCTTGCGTCGTTCCGTCAGCGTCTCAGTCGTAGAGCTACCGGGCATGAAGTCATGTTATGCCTCTGTGGCAGAATCTGCCACCGACCTGGCGTGCAACCAAGGGGTGGGCGAAAGCAGTGCGGCGGCGACGTTTCCTTCTTCAGACGGCCGGGCTCGCCGGCGCCGCGGCCTACGGCCTCAGCGGCTGCGGTTCCGGCTCGTCGAAGGCCTCCCTCAACCTGATGGTGGCCAGCTACGACCAGAGCGTCGGCTCCTCGATCGGCGACCAGTGGGACCAGGTCGTCAAGGCGTACAAGAAGGTGAAGCCGGACGTCACGGTCCATGTCGAGCGGATCCCGTTCGCCAAGCTGGACCGGACCCTCGCCCAGCGGGTGAAGGACGGCAAGGCGCCCGACATCGCGCAGTCCAACGTCTTCGCGACCTTCGCCGACCAGCGCAAGCTCTACCCGGTGTCCGAGCTCTTCGACATCCCCACCCAGGCCGACTTCACCCAGTCGTTCACCCAGGCGGGCACGGCCCACTACGTCCAGTACGGCATCCCGTTCATGGCGAGCACGCCGCGCCTCTTCTACAACACGAAGCTCTTCGAGCGGGCGGGTGTCTCCGCGCCCACCTCGTGGGACGAACTGCACGCCGTGGCAAAGGCGTTGAAGGCGATCGGCGTGAAGACGCCGTACGGGCTGCAGCTCGGCCCCGAGGCCGCCGAGGACGAGGCGCTCGCGTGGCTGCTGGCCGGCGGCGGCACCTACGCGGGCGTCACGGGCTACGACTTCGCGACCGCCGGCAACATCGCGACGCTGACCTGGCTGCGCGACCGTCTCGTCGGCGAGGGCCTGGCCGGCTCCGCGCCCCAGCTCCTCGACAGGACGGCCGCCTACGGGCAGTTCATGCGCGGGCAGATCGGCATGATGATCGCCCACCCGGTCCTGATGAACGCGGCCGACCGGGCGAAGGTCCCGTACGCGCACGCGGCGTTCCCGCAGCGGGAAGGGGGCGCGGCGGCGCCGGTCGGGCTGAGCGACTGGCTGCTCGCGTTCAACCGGAACGGCCACAAGGCCGAGTGCGGCGAGTTCTTGACCTACCTCTACAGCCGTAAGTCGGCCAGGACGTACGGGGGCGGCCAGGCGGCGCTGCCCGTGACGGCGTCCGCGTCGGACGCCCTGCGCTCCGACCCCGCGCAGCGCCCGCTGTGGAAGTTCATCGACCAGATGCCTCGGGCGGAGTTCCAGCCGGTGAACCAGGCGTCCTGGCCCGACGTGCGGGCCGCGATCCGCGAGGACATCGGCTCGGCGGTCGTCCGGGGCGGCAACCCGCGCGAGGTGCTCCAGACCCTGGACACGACGGCGAGCCGCGCGGAGATCCGCGCGGCGAGCTGAACGCACTGTGGGCGGACCCCACTCGGGGGCCCGCCCACATCAAGTCCCGCAGCAACCAGAGGCGTCAGACCAGCTCCGGCTCCTTCTTCACCGGTCCGGCCTCCGGGTCAGCGTCCTGCGCGCCCCCTTCGACGTGCTGCGCGGGCCGGCTCGGCAGCGCGAACATCAACAGGAAGATCACGGCGAGCACGCCGACGACGTACCACAGCGAGTTGCGGAACGCGTCGGTGAACGCCTGGCCGACCTCGGTCGGTGCGAGGTGGTCACCGATCGTCCCGAAGAACACCACGGAGACCAGGCCGAGCCCGAGCGCCGTACCCATCTGCTGCATGGTGTTGATCAGCCCGGACGCCGAACCGGCGTGCTCGCGCGGCACGTCGGAGAGCACCGCGTCGGTCAGCGGGGCGACGATGAGGCCCATGCCGACGCCCATCACGACGAGGGGCAGCGCCATCTGCCAGGACGCGATCCCGGCGCCGTACCGGCCGGCCTCCCAGATGTAGAGCAGCAGTCCGGCGATCATCGCCAGCGCGCCGGTCTGGAGCACCTTGCGACCGAACTTCGGTACGAGCTTCTGCACGGAGATCCCGGCCGCCACCGACACGGCGATGGAGAACGGCACTCCGGTCAGGCCCGCGTGCAGCGCCGTCCACCCGAGGCCGACCTGCATGTACATCGTCCACACCAGGAAGAACACGCCGAGTGCGACACCGAAGACGATCTGTACGGCGATACCGGCCGCGAAGCTCTTCACCTTGAACAGCGACAGCTCGACCAGCGGCGAACCGTCGCGCCGCGTCTTGTACTTCTCGTAGGCGACGAGCGCGCCGAAGACGAGGACGCTGGAGCCCATCATGACGTGGCCCCACACGGGCCAGCCCAGCTCGCGGCCGCGCGTCAGCGGGTAGATCAGCATCAGCAGGCCGAGCGTGACCAGGACGACGCCGACGAGGTCGAGCTTGAGGGCGCGCGGCGCCTTGGACTCGCTGATGAACTTGCGGCCGAGGAGCAGTCCGGCGATACCGACCGGCAGGTTGATCAGGAAGATCGGGCGCCATTCGAGACCGAACAGGTTCCACTCGGTGAGCAGCGCGCCGAGCAGCGGGCCGGAGACCGCGCCCAGGCCGACGATCATGCCGAAGAGGCCGAAGACCTTGCCGCGCTCCTCCGCCGGGAACGTGGCGTGCACGATCGACAGGACCTGCGGCACCATCATCGCGGCCATGCCGCCCTGGAGGATGCGCGAGGCGACCAGCATCTCGGGGTTCGCCGCGAAGCCGCAGAGCGCCGAGGCGAGCGTGAAGCCGGCGATGCCTATCAGGAAGAGCCGCTTGCGGCCGTAGATGTCACCGAGCCGCCCGCCGGTGATCAGGCCCGCGGCGAACGCCAGCGCGTATCCGGCGGTGATCCACTGGATCTGGCTCACGGTGGCGCCGGCGTCGCGCTGGATGGACGGGATCGCGATGTTGACGATCGTGACGTCGACCAGGTCCATGAAGGCGGCGGTCATCACGATGGCCAGGGCGAACCATCGTCGCCTGTCGGGGGTGGTCACGGGTGAAGTCATACGAGGAGACTAGGAGGCATGTAGGACAGGCCGTGTCCTAGATGACCCGCACCCTGGAATCTCCCGATAACGAATGCGCCGCGAAAGCCAGAAGCGAGGGCGCCGCGAGCGGGACGGACACGATAACGAGACGCGAACGAGAGGGGACGCACCATGACCACCGACACCCCGGCCCGGCTGCTTCAACTGCTCTCCCTGCTCCAGACCCCGCGCGAGTGGCCCGGCGGCGAGCTCGCCGCGCGCCTGAGCGTCTCGCGGCGCACGGTGCGCCGGGACGTGGACCGGCTGCGTGACCTCGGCTATCCCGTGCAGGCGTCGATGGGCGCGGAGGGCGGCTACCGCCTGGTCGCGGGCAAGGCGCTGCCCCCGCTGGTCCTGGACGACGAGGAGGCGGTGGCGATCGCGGTGGGCCTGCGGGCCGGGGCGGGGCACGCCGTCGAGGGTGTCGAGGAGGCGTCGGTGCGGGCGCTGGCCAAGCTGGAACAGGTGCTGCCCTCGCGCCTGCGGCACCGGGTCTCCACGCTCCAGGCCGCGACGATGCCGCTGACCGGCGGGGACGGGGCGTCCATCGCGACGGAGACGCTCACGGTCCTCGCGTCGGCGACGGCGGGGCAGGAGCGGCTGCGGTTCCGCTACCGCGCGGGCGACGGCACGGAGTCACGCCGTCTGACGGAGCCGTACCGGATGGTGTCGACGGGGCGGCGCTGGTATCTGGTGGCGTACGACATAGACCGGGACGACTGGCGCACCTTCCGCGTGGACCGGGTCGAGGAGCCGTTCGCCACGGGTGCGCGGTTCGCTCCGCGGGAGCTGCCGACCGGCGACGCGGCGGAGTACCTGCGGCGCTCCATGTCGGGGCGCGGCCGGCCCTCGTACGAGATCGACGTGACGTTCCGAGCGCCGGCGGACTTCGTGGTGGCGCGGCTGCCCTCGACGCTCGGCGCGCCCGAGGCGCAGCCCGACGGGACGTGCCGCCTGCGCGCGACGGCGAGCGACTCGGTGGAGTGGCTGGCGCTGCGGCTCGCGCTGGTGGACTGCGAGTTCACGGTGCACGGGCCGGATGAACTGACGGACTACCTGACAGAGTTGAGCAGCCGCCTCGCCCGCGCTACGGACGGGCCGTTGAAATCCGGCCCGTCCGGCGCTTGAGGGCAAGTGATGCGGAGGTCCGGGGGCAGCACCCCCGGAACAACCTCACGCGGCGGCATCGAACCCGGTGTCCCGAGCCAGCTTCTTCAGCTCGAGAAGCGCGTGCTTCTCGATCTGCCGGATCCGCTCGCGGGTCAGCCCGTGCTCCTTGCCGACCTCCGTGAGCGTGCGCTCACGGCCGTCGTCGATCCCGTACCGCATCTTGATGATGGACGCCGTGCGCTGGTCGAGGCGCCCGATGAGGTCGTCCAGCTCCTCGCTGCGCAGCAGCGTGAGGACGGACTGCTCGGGCGACACGGCGGAGGTGTCCTCCAGGAGGTCGCCGAACTGGGTGTCGCCCTCGTCGTCCACCGGCATGTTCAGCGAGACCGGGTCGCGGGCCCAGTCCAGGACGTCGACGACGCGCGCGGGCTTGGAGTCGAGCTCGGCGGCGATCTCCTCGGGCTCGGGGTCCCGGCCGTTCTTCCGGTTGAACTCGCGCTGCACGCGCCGGATGCGGCCCAGCTCCTCCACCAGGTGGACGGGGAGCCGGATCGTGCGTGACTGGTCGGCTATCGAGCGCGTGATGGCCTGCCGGATCCACCACGTCGCGTACGTGGAGAACTTGAAGCCCTTGCGGTAGTCGAACTTCTCGACGGCGCGCACCAGGCCCGCGTTCCCCTCCTGGATGAGGTCGAGCAGCGGGAGACCGCTCCTCGGGTAGCGGCGCGCGACAGCCACGACCAGGCGCAGATTGGACTTGATGAAGACGTCCTTGGCCCGCTCACCCGCGGCGACGAGTGCTTCGAGCTCCTCGCGGGACGCCTTGCCCGCGGCTTCGCTCTCCGCCTCGCCGTCGAGGATCTGCCGGGCGTACACGCCCGCCTCGATGGTCTGGGAAAGTTCGACTTCCTTGGCGGCGTCGAGCAGCGGTGTACGCGCTATCTCGTCGAGGTACATGCCGACCAGGTCGCGGTCGGCGATCTCGCCGCCTACGGCGCGAACACTGCGTGCGCCGTCGGTCTCGCCGGAGGCGGCGGACTTACGACGGGCGACGGCACGGGTTGCCATGCGTGCTCCCTTGCGATGGTGGGCGGGGGCCTGCGGTGGACAGGTCCTGTGGTCCTGTGGTGCCCGGCACACCCTCCCGGGTGCCCTGCATCCGATGGAAACAACGACTGGAATCCGGACAGAATTCCCAAGCTGACCATCGATTTTCGTGATCATGCAGTACCCTGTGCCGCCATTGGCCGGATACGGGGAGGTCCACAGCGTGACGGAGTCCACGGAAGTGCAGGTCAGGCATGGCGTCGACGCGGACCTCGACGCCCTCACCGACCTCTACAACCACTTTGTGCGCGAGACGCCGATCACCTTCGACACGGCCGCCTTCACCCCACAGGAGCGCCGTCCGTGGCTGCTCTCCCACCTTGAAGACGGCCGGCACCGGCTGCTGGTTGCCCAGGAGGGTGATTCCGGCCGCATCCTCGGCTACGCGACCTCGGGCCCGTTCCGCGCGAAGGCGGCGTACGACACCTCGGTGGAGGTCAGCGTCTACTGCGCGCCCGACGCGGGCGGCCGCGGCATCGGCACCCTGCTCTACGAGGCGCTCTTCGAAGCGCTCGCGGGCGAGGACGTCCACCGCGCGTACGCGGGCATCACCCAGCCGAACGAGGCGTCGGTCCGCCTGCACACCCGCTTCGGCTTCACATACGTGGGCACGTACCGCGAGGTCGGCCGGAAGTTCGGGCGGTACTGGGATGTGGCCTGGTACGAGCGCCCGGTCGACAGCGGCACCTGACCGAGCGGCACGTGATCGATCGGCACCTAGCCGAACTGAACCGACCGCTTGGCGAGCCCCATCCAGAACCCGTCGATCACGCTGCGCTGCGCGTCCAGCTCGCCGCCCGCGTCCGCCGCGCCCATCGTCACGAACAGCGGCGCGAAGTGCTCGGTGCGCGGGTGGGCGAGCTGTCCGGCCGGCGACTTGCTGGTGAAGTCGAGCAGGGCGTCCACGTCGCCGCTCTCCAGGGCGCGGTGCCCCCAGTCGTCGAACTCGGCCGACCAGGCCGGGATCCCGCCCTGCCGCAGCGCGGCCAGGTTGTGCGTGAAGAAGCCCGAGCCGACGATCAGAACCCCTTCGTCACGCAGCGGCGCGAGCTTGCGCCCGATGTCCATCAGCTCCTGCGGGTCGAGCGTCGGCATGGAGATCTGCAGGACCGGGATGTCGGCTCCGGGGTACATCTCGACGAGCGGGACGTACGCGCCGTGGTCGAGGCCGCGGTCGGGGATGTCCTGGACGGGGGTGCCGGGCCCGCGCAGCAGCTTCCTTACGGAGTCGGCCAGTTCGGGTGCGCCGGGGGCCTCGTACCGCACCTGGTAGTAGGGCTCGGGGAAGCCCCAGAAGTCGTGGACGAGCGGCACGGTCTCGGTGGCGCCGAGGGCGAGCGGGGCCTCCTCCCAGTGCGCGGAGACCATCAGGATCGCCCTGGGGCGCGGCAGTTCGGCCGACCACGCGGCGAGCTGACCGGTCCACAGGTCGTCGTCGGCGAGCGGCGGCGCACCATGACTGAGATAGAGGGCGGGCATACGCATGGCGGCACTCCTGGATGACGACGACCCTGAATTACTTGAACTCTCAAGCTGTAGTGACAGAGTAGTGCCCAGTTGTTTAATCTTCAAGAAGGGGGTACGTACAGTGGAACCTATGACGACGGCACCGACCCAAGCCCCGCGCTGGCTCACGGACGAGGAACAGCGCACCTGGCAGGCGTACCTCCACGCGTCCACGCTGCTGGAGGACCACCTCGACCGCCAACTCCAGCGGGACGCGGGCATGCCGCACATCTACTACGGGCTCCTCGTCCAGCTCTCCGCAGCGCCGCACCGGCGCCTGCGCATGACCGAGCTGGCCATCAACGCGAAGATCACCCGCTCCCGCCTCTCGCACGCCATCGCGCGCCTGGAGAAGAACGGCTGGGTGCGCCGCGAGGACTGCCCCTCCGACAAGCGCGGCCAGCTGGCGTGCCTCACCGACGAGGGGTACGAGGTCCTGGAACGGACGGCGCCCGGCCATGTCACCGCCGTCCGGCAGGCGCTCTTCGACCGGCTCTCCCCCGAACAGCAGAAGTCCCTCGGCGAGATCATGAGGATCGTCGCCGAGGGACTTCAGCCGAAGGAGGCGGGGGCGGATCTCCCCTGGCTCCGGTAGCGCCCTGAATCCGCTTCGGGCCCGTGCGGGTCAGTACGCCTTACTACTGGTCAGTGCGCGATCACCGGGATCTGCACCTCGTCCTGTGCGTCCTCCGGGGAACCGGAGGCCTTCGGGCCGGCGCTGCCCGGGACACCCGTGTTGATGAGGGTGACGGCGATCGTGGCCGCCACGGCCAGGATGCCGACGGCCCACCAGATGGCGTGGGTGTAGCCGTTCACCATGGCCTGCGCCTGGAGGAGCTTGGCGTTGGTGGCGCCGGCCGCGTGCGAGGCGACGTAGGCGGTGGTCGCCGACGCGGCGATCGTGTTCAGCAGCGCCGTGCCGATCGCGCCGCCGACCTGCTGCGAGGTGTTGACCATCGCGGAGGCGACACCGGCGTCACGCGGCTCGACACCGTGCGTGGCCAGGGACATGGCGGGCATGAACGCCGTACCCATGCCGAGGCCCAGCAGCAGCTGCGCCGGCAGGATCAGGAACGGGTACGAGGAGTCGATCTCCAGCTGCGTCAGGAGCAGCATGCCGAGCGCGGCAACCAGGAAGCCGGGGCCCATGAGCAGCCGCGGGGGGACCCGCGTCATCAGCCGGGCGCCGATCTGCGTGGATCCCGTGATCATGCCGACGATCATCGGCAGGAACGCGAAGCCGGTGGTCACCGGCGAGTAGCCGCGGACGACCTGGAGGTAGTACGTCAGGAAGAGGAACAGGCCGAACATCGAGATGACGGCGAGGCCGAGCGACATGTAGACGCCACCGCGGTTGCGGTCGAGCAGGACGCGCAGCGGCAGCAGCGGCGAGCGGACCTTGGACTCGGTGAAGACGAACCCGAGCAGCAGCACGGCGGAGGCCACGAACAGGCCGACCGTCATGGCGTCGGACCAGCCGTTGGACTCGGCGCGCGTGAAGCCGTACACCAGGGAGACCAGGCCGAGGGTCGACAGGACGACGCCCGGGATGTCGAGCGACGAGCGGTTACGGGAACCGGCCGGCTCACGGATGACGAAGTAGGCACCCGCGGCCGCGATGATCGCGAACGGGATGTTCACGAAGAACGTCCAGCGCCAGTCCAGGTACTCCGTGAGGAAGCCGCCGAGGATCAGGCCGACGGCGCCACCGCCACCGGCGATCGCACCGTAGATGCCGAACGCCTTGGCGCGCTCCTTGGCGTCGGTGAACATCACCGCGAGCAGGGAGAGCGCGGCGGGCGCGAGCAGCGCGCCGAACACGCCCTGCAGGGCGCGGGCGCCGAGCATCATCGCCTCGCCCTGGGCCGCGCCGCCGAGCGCGGACGCGAAGGCGAAGCCGAGCAGGCCGGTGACGAAGGTCCGCTTACGGCCCCACATGTCGGCGATGCGTCCGCCGAACAGGAGCAGTCCGCCGAAGGCGAGCGCGTAGGCCGTGATGACCCACTGCTTGTTCCCGTCGGAGATGCCGAGGTCCTGCTGGGCCCACGGCAGCGCGATGTTCACGATGGTCGCGTCGAGCACGACCATCAGCTGGGCGAGCGCGATGAAGACGAGTGCCTTCCAGCGCATGGGGTCTGCCTTGGGCAGTTCTATTTTTGGCAAGGGCGTAGCCACGACGGCACTCCAAGTCTCAAATAAGCGTGAAATATCGGGTGTTACTGAAGCTGCTGATGCTGCTGACACTGCTTGAGCAGCTGAAGCTGTGGGCGGGCTCCGACGGCGACGGCGACGGCGGGGCGCGGGTGGATCAGGCCTGCCGGAGGTCCTCCAGAGTCGCGGGCGCGCCCGGCAGCTCCGAGCGGGCCGGTGCCATCAGGCCGTCGAGGAACAGCTGCAGATGGCGGTGGACGAAGCGGTCGATGTCCAGGCAGGCGATTCCGGGCAGCGGCCTGGTGAGCTGGGAGAGGGCGACCATCAGATCCCCGACGGCGATGTCGGTGCGCAGCTGCCCGGCCGCGCGGGCCCGCTCCATGAGGCCCTCGGTGCCGGCCTCGAGCCGGTCGCGGGCGGCCAGCAGATCGGGATGGTCCTTGTCGAAGCCGGACGTGAGCATCGGGCACAGGGCGCCGATCCGCTCGTCCGCGGCCGCGTGCACGAACGTGCGCAGGGCGCCGAAGGAGGCGTCCGGGTCGGCGTCCGCGACGGCGAGCGCCTGTTCGGCGTGTTCGGTGACGGTGTCCATGACGGAGAGGACGACGTGCCTGAGCAGGTCGGCGCGGTCCGCGAAGTGCCGGTAGACCGTGGCGTTGCCGAGGCCCGCGCGGCGGGCGATCTCGTCGATCGGCACCTCGGCCCCGAACTCGACGACCATCTCACGGGCCGCGGCGACGATCCGCTCCCGGTTGCGCAGGGCGTCGGCACGCGGCTTGGGCATGCGCTTCCCTGTCCCGGGTGCGGTGGTGGTGGCTGCGGCGCTCACGGTTCTGGCTCCTTCCGGCGGACGTTGCGGTCATTCTCCGTTGCCAACTCGTTCCGGGGAGTGAGTCCCCGTTTCGTGCGGACACAGGGCTAAACGGGGAGGGCCTCCCCGGTTATTTCCCGCCATTCGCGTGACCTGGGTCACATTCACGAAAAACCCACGATCGGCGCACCCAGCGAGCGTCCCGACACACCCCGTCACAGGGTGATCGAAGAACGCAGCCCGACTCTCGGGGCTGCCGGGGACCGAGGGTGAGGCGATGGCATTGCCGCAGCGCATACGCAGGGCCCGGCGCAGCGCGGGACTCGCGGGGCTCATCGCCGTGGCCCTCGCCATCACCACGTCTGCGAGTACGGGCCACCTCCTGGAACAGTCCCAGTCCCCGTCCGGCGCGGGCTCCGCGTCCCTGTCCCGGCCGGCCGCGCTGACGCCCTGCATGATCCAGGGCGCACTGGGCGTACAGATGTCGGAAGGCGTGCCCACACAGTCGGGTTACGCCCGCTCCACGGGCGCCGTCCACGCCCTGAACCTCATGGTCGACTTCCCCGACGCCCGCGGCGAGGGCACCGCGCTCGACCGCCTCGGCGAGTTCTTCCCGCAGACGCAGGACTGGTTCCACACCGCGTCTTACGGGAAGCTCGACTACCACCCGGAGGCGCCGATCAAGCACTGGCTGCACATGCCGAAGCCGTTCACCGCTTACGGGATAGAACGCGGAGCCCCCTTCGACCCCGGCTACCGCGACCTGGTCGACGACATAGTGGCCAAGGCCGACCGGGACGTGAACTTCCGCGACTACGACCTGCTCAACATCCTGGTCACCCCGAACGCCGGCCCCTCGGCCCTGGACACCGTGCTGTCCGTGACGTTCGCCGGCAACCGCGAGGCGCCGGTCGCCGACGGCGTCCACATAGCCAACGCTTCGTTCGTCTACAGCCGCCAGGACGACGGCTCGGGTTCGTACTCCGAGACCGGCTACCGCGTACTGCCCCACGAGAACGGCCACACCTTCGGCCTGCCCGACCTCTACACCCAGGACGGCGGCGGCGCCGTCGGCCACTGGGACATCATGAGCGAGGACTGGGGGGCCGACAACGACCTCCTCGGCTGGCACAAGTGGAAGCTCGGCTGGCTCGGGAACAAACAGGTCACCTGCGCCTCGGCACACGGCACGAGTGAGCACGTCCTGTCGCCGCTCGGCCGCCGCGGCGGCCCGAAGCTCACGTTCGTACCGCTCACCGCGAAGACCGGGTACGCGGTCGAGGTCCGCACCCGCGAGGGCAACGACGAGGCGGTGTGCCGGCCCGGCGTCCTCATCTACCGGGTCGACGCCGACATCGACACCGGCCGCGGCCCGATCACCATCGAGGACGCCACCCGGGACAGCGGCGGCTGCACGCGCAGCCCGAACGTCCACGCGGAACTCTCCGACGCCCCCTTCACCCCCGGCCAGACCTTCAAGGACGCCAAGAAAGGGGTGAAGATCAAGGTCGCGGGGAGGGAACGGAACGGGGACTACCGGGTGCTGGTCACGCGGAAGTAGCGGGCGACGACGGGGACCATCAGGCGCTCGTCACGCGGACGCAGCGGGCGGCCGGTGAACGGCCTCCCCCACCGGCCCGCGCAGCTCCCGCTTCAGGAGCTTGCCGGTCGCGTTGCGCGGGAGCGGGTCGTCCCGCAGGAGTACGTGGGCGGGCACCTTGAAGGCCGCGAGCGACTTGGCGACGTGCGCCCTGACCGCGTCGGCGTCCAGCTCCGTCCCGGGCCGCACCTGCACGACCGCCGCGACCTCCTCACCGAGCACCGGGTGCGGCACCCCGAGCACCGCCGCGTCGACGACGTCCGGATGGTCGTGCAGGACGGCCTCCACCTCCACGCAGTACACGTTCTCGCCGCCCCGGATCACCATGTCCTTGATCCGGTCGACCACGCTGACCCGCCCGTCCCGCAGCGTCGCCAGATCCCCGGTCCTGAACCAGCCGCCCGGCGCGAACGCCGCGGCCGTCGCCGCCTCGTCGCGCCAGTAACCGCGGATGACCGACTGCCCGCGCAGCCACAGCTCCCCCACCTCGCCGTCCACGACGTCCTCGCCGCCTGGCCCGGCGACCCGCACCTCCACGGCGGGCGCGGGCCTGCCCACGCTCTCCGGGTGGGCCCGGTACTCCGCGCCGAAGTTGGCGGTGACGCCGCCGAGCGTCTCGGTCAGCCCGTATCCGTTACGCGGCTCCACGCGCTCCCCGA
Organism: Streptomyces sp. NPDC090032; assembly: GCF_044748025.1. Classification (NCBI taxonomy): domain Bacteria; kingdom Bacillati; phylum Actinomycetota; class Actinomycetes; order Kitasatosporales; family Streptomycetaceae; genus Streptomyces; species Streptomyces sp. NPDC090032. The sequence goes on from NZ_JBIVFF010000006.1 coordinate 227,590, forward strand.
ACCGGGCGGTGAGCCGGGCCACCAGGTCGGGCGGCGCGGCGGCGCCCCCGGTGTTGAACATGGCGAGCGTCGGCATCTCGTCACCCGCGGCCTCGGCGGCGTCGAGCAGTTGCAGCGCGGTCGCGGGCACACCGCCGTAGTTGGTGACCCCGTGTTCCCGGATCGCGTCCAGCGCCCTGGCCGGATCCCACTTGCGCAGCAGGACGAGGGTGCCGCCGGCCGCCATCGCCGCGTAGAAGCCGGTGAACGCGGCGACGTGGAAGAAGGGGAACGTGAGCAGCGCGACGGGCGTGGGCCCCTGCCCGGGAATCTGACCGCGCCGCAGGGCCGAAAAGGCCGCGAAATAACGGGGGTTGGCGACCGCACCGACATGCGCACGGTGCGTGGCGACGGCGCCCTTGGGCCGCCCGGTGGTCCCGGAGGTGTAGATGATCGTGGCGTCGTCGTCGGGCTGGACGTCGACATCGGGCGGCCCGAGCGAGGGATCGGCGGCGGGCAGGTCCTCGTACCGCTCGACACGGTCGCCGGGGAGGTCGCCGTCGTGATGGAAGACAAGGGTCCAGGGCCGCCGCCCACCCGGCTGCCGGTCCAGCCACGGCCCGACGCGCTCCAGCCGCTCGCCGTCGACGAGGAGCACGCCCGGCTCGCAGTCGTCGAGGGCGTACGTGAACTCTCCGGCGGTCCACCAGGCGTTCAGCGGAACGGCGACGAGACCCGCCAACTGGGCGGCCCAGAAGGCGATCTGCCACTCGGGGTGGTTGCGCATGGCGACCACGGCGCGGTCGCCGGGCCGCAGCCCGTACACGTCCACGAACCGACGGGCGAGCGCACAGGCCTCGGCGAAGAACTCCCCGTAGGTGAGCCGCCCGCCGTCGGCGATCAGAAAGGGCGTGTCCTTGAAGGCCCACGTCGTCTCGACGAACTCACGCAGGGTCCGCGGCCCGTCGGCGTACTCGGGACCACCGCTCTCGTTGCGCACGACGGCGAAGGGGGCGCCGGGTGAGGTGAGCAGGTCGAGGGCGGGGTCGGCGGGTTGCGGCTCCATGGACAAGGCCCCTTCCAACTGGACGGACACGATCTGCAGGCATGACGGACGCTACGTCGCCGGTGCCGCGTGCCACAGGGGGATCCCCCAGATTTCCCCGAGACCTGCTCCCCTACCTGCGAGGGCGGGTGCCATCAGGAGCGACGTAACTCAATTGACGGCTTCCGTGACCGGAGCGTTCGTGATGGCAATCTTCACGTCACCGCGGCTGTCCCCACCGTGGTCATCCCAGAAATGGCAGGTCGTGTCGGCAACGACGAGTCCGCCGCCACCGCCACGCACGCGCTCCACGACCTTCTCCAACCGGATTTCGCCGGAGAACTTACGGGCGTTGATGGGACGGCGGAAGCTGCTGCTCAGTCTGGCGATCAGGATGTCCGGCAATTGTCGGTCCCAGTAGTCCTGCATGCTCCACCCGTCGAACGGCGTGAAGAGCCGGTCCTGAACACCCTTTGCGATGATGTAGTAAAACATCTGGTTGTAGCAGATGTTGAACTCGACGGCGTTGAAGTGGCCGGTGTCATCGATGTAGCACGACTCATCGATTTCGAACTCACATCTCGCGGTGGCCACGCCGCCGCTCATCGACTCTCCGGAGACAGAAATCTCGGCAGACCTCAGGTAACGGCAGTTTTCACGGTAGGGCGCCAGTACCCGGTTCAGCAGCGGGGCATCATGTGCGACCGACTCGACCGGTGGAGCGCTTGTCGTCATTTCGTTTCACGCCTTTCAACGGGGCAGGAGCTGACAGGTGCTGGACGGACCGCGCCGGACCGGCCGGCCCCCGAAGCGACTCGGAGGCCGGCCGGTGGCAGCGGGCTAGGCGGCGCTGAATCCGTCGTGGAAAGGGAATTCGTCGTGGACCGTGACCCGGTGCGACACCGCGGGCTCCGGGGTGGTGGTGTGCAGCGCACGGTGGATCAGGCTGCGGTTGTCCCAGATGAGGAGATCTCCCTCCTCATACGTCTGCAGGTGGATGTTCGGGTGCTCGAAGGTCATGTCCAGCTGACCCGACGCTTCGAGGAGCTGCGGCACCAGCTGCTCGTCGAGCGTGTTTCCCCGGCCGTCCTCCAGGGCGCAGGTGAATCCCTCACTGACATAGAGCACGGTCTCGCCGGTGACCGGGTGCACGAATGCCGTCGGGTGCTTCACGGCGGGGGTCTTCTGCTCGATCTCGTCCAGCAGCTCCGAGACCGGGCGATAGACGTCGGACGGACGGATCTTGAAATACCGGCGCGGGCTCTGCTCGGCGCGGGTACCGGCGATCGCCTTCTTGAGCTCCTCAGGAAGGTTCTGGTACGCCTGCCCCATGTCGATGAAGTAGGTGCCCCGGTTCTCCGCCGGGATCACCTGGGGGTAGATCAGGGTCAAGCCGAACGGGCGCGGCATGAACTGGTAGTCGGCATGCCAGAACTTCCCCGTCTTGGGCACTCCGACCTGCTTCCCCTCCTTCGGGACATTGGAGGAGACGAAGATCTCGCGGTACTCGGGGTGGTGGTACATCGGCTCGTAGTACACATCGATCTCGCCCAGCCGGCGGCCGAGCTCGATGAACTCGGGCGAAGAGAGCTGCTGCCCCTTGAGCGCAACTATCTTGTTCGCGTAGATGTGCTTCTTCATCTCCGCGAAGTCTTCGTCCCCAGCCGTGTGCAGGTCGAAGTCGTGGACGCGGGCACCCATCGCCTGCGAAGTCTCCACCTCGATACGCATATCACCCTCCATGACTGTTGGTTGTTGAAGTGTTCCGTCGAAAAGGCATGCTGATTCACACCTCCGCGCCCGGTGCGCTCCCCGGCGCATCGCTCCCCGGCGCGTAGGAGATCGCGAACCACGGGCAGGCGGCCTCCGCCTCCCGCACCAGGACCTCGTCGGCATCGGTCATCTGCGCGTTCCCGGCCGGCCAGGACCTGTCGTCCCTGATCACGAAGATGTCCGGCGCGATGTCACGGCAGCGTCCGCTGCCACTGCACAGGTCGTGGTCGACCGTGACGCGGCGAGCGCCCGCACGCGGCTCGGCCACGGTCATCGGTTACCGGCGGGCAGGGCGGGCAGGGTGAACTCCATTTCCAGGCTGAGCCAGTTACGGAATACCGGTCCCGGCACCTGAGGTGTCGGCGCACCCGGCTTCAACTGCAGTCCGGGCAGGCGGCGGTAAAGCGCGGAGATGGACGTTTCGCACTCGAGCCTGGCGAGGTTCATGCCGATGCAGTGATGAATGCCGAAGCCGAAGGCCAGATGCGGCGGCAGCTGCTTCCAGTCCCGGTCGATGATGAACTCTTCCGGACGGTCGAAGACCTCCGGGTCGTGGTTTCCCGCGGTGTAGATGGTGAAGATCCGGTCTCCCGGGTCCAGTTCGTAGCCCTGGATCGATGTCGCGCGGGAGCAGCGGCGCCACAGCCCAAGGGCCGGGCCGTCGTAGCGAAGACCCTCTTCCAGCAGAGTGGGAGTCAGCCCGTCGATGTCGGCCAGGTATTTGGCCTTCTCCTCCGGGTGCCGCTCCAAGGCGGCCACGGTATTGACGATTGCGGCCGACGTCGTGGAGTTCCCGGCCCGGATCATGGACCTGATCATCGCCGCGACCTCGAGCTCCTCCAGCCGGTCGCCGTCGTCCTCGGCAAAGCACAGCCTCGTGATCAGGTCATCGCTTTCCGGGCCGGCCGCGCGCCGCTCCCGCACCGTCTCGGCCAACTCCGCGTGCCAGCCGGCCATATCGGCGGCGTGTGCCTCGCTCTGCCGGTCCGCCGTGCTCAGCTCGAAAAGGGACGACAGGTGAAGGAAGCGCTCGCGGTTCTCCTCCGGTATGCCGAGCAGCTCGGCTATATGCCCTTCGCTCACCTTCCGGGCGTAGGCGGTGACCAGATCGAAGGTGTCGCCCTTCGCCACGATGGCGTCGATCAGCTTGTCGGCCAGTCCCTCACTGAACGGCCGCATGTGCTGAATGCGCGATGCCGACATGGCCTTGACGAACAGCCGTCGCTGGCGGGTGTGGCGGGGCGGGTCCGCGGCCGCGAACACCTGCTCCTCCTCCGGCAGCGGCTGCTCCAGCGGATAGAGGGTGCTGTATTTCCCGGTGAAGGAATGCGGCAGCTTCTCCATCACTTCCCGGATGGCGGCGTACGAACTCACCTGCACCGCGTCCAGATGCTGGGAGTGCGCCACCGGGCAGCCCTCGCGATCCGCACGCAGTTCCTCCCAAGGGGAATCCAGCTTATGCGTGTAGGGCCGGAACTGTGGCTCCATGATGCATGAACTCCTCGTAAGAAATGGCTAGTTGACCTGGCGGTCCTGCGAACTCCAGCGGCCGTCCCGGAGTGTGCGCCGCAGGATCTTGCCGCTGGCGTTGCGCGGTACCCGGTCGATGAACTCGTACTTCGACGGGATCTTGTAGTCGGCTATGCGATCCCGCAGAAAAGCCTTGAGCTCTCGGGGCGGGATCCGTTCCCCGGGCCGGAGCTGAACGAAGGCGTGCACGGCCTCGCCCCAGCGGGAATCCGGGACCCCGATCACCGCCACGTCCACGACGTCAGGATGTGCGCTCAGCGCGTTTTCGATCTCGGCCGGGTAAATGTTCTCCCCGGCGCGGATGATCATGTCCTTGATGCGGTCGTGGATGAAGAGGTAACCCTCGTCGGAGGTGTAGCCCGCGTCCCCGGTGTGGATCCAGCCGTCCACCAGCGTCTGCTCGGTCGCCTCGGGCAGCCGCCAGTACTCGACCATCCGTCCCGGGGTCCTGATGCACACCTCGCCGACCTCGCCGGCCGGGAGCTGCCCGCCCCGCTCGTCCACGATCTTCACTGCGAAGCCGGGGTAGGGCCGGCCGGCGGCCTTCAGCAGATCGCCGCCCCGCAGATGGGCGGCGGGCGGCAGGCAGATCGCGGTGTTCCCGGTTTCCGTCAGGCCGTAGATCTGCGCGAACTCGCATTCCATGACGTCCATGCAGCTGCGCAGGAGCGACTCCGAGATCGGCGAACCGCCGTAGACCACCTTGCGCAGGGTCGCGAAATCGGAGCGGTCCACGTCCGGCTCCGCAAGGAGCATCAGCAGCATCGCGGGCACCACGCAGGTGACGGTGACGCCGAGGTCCCGGACGAGCGCGATCGCGTCCTTGGCGGCGAAGACGCGCATGGTGACGTTGGTGATTCCGGCGTTGAACCCCTGGGTGGCCCACCACAGGCCGCCGATGTGGGAGCCCGGGACACCGATCAGGCTCACGTCGTCCGGCCGCCAGTCGATCCAGTCCTCTCCGCTCGCGGCTAGCGATTCCCGTACGGCGAAGAAGCTGCGGTGGGCCAGCACCACCCCTTTGGGGAAGCCGGTGGTCCCGCTGGTGTAGAGCTGCACGATCGGGGTGTCTGGAGTGGCCGGCCACGGCTCCGCCCGCTCGCTTCCGGCGGCCTTCCACTCCGGCAGGGCGATGCCGGCCGGGTCGGCGCAGTCGAGCAGCACCATCGTCTTCAGCTTCGGCAGGTCCGCCTGGACCTTCCCGGCCACGTCGAGGAACTCCTCCTCCACGAAGACGAGTTCGGACTCGGAGTCGCGCAGGATGTGGTCCACCTCGTGCGGGGTGAGCCGCCAGTTGACCGGGACGAGGACGACGCCGCTCTTCGCGCAGGCGTAGAGGAGTTCGTAGTAGTGCTCGGACTCCTTGCCGAGATAGCCGACGCGGGCGCCCGGTGCGAGACCGGACGCGCGCAGAGCTCGCGCCCACCGGTCGCTTTCCTCGGCGACGGCGCCGTACGTGACGCGGCGCCCGTCGCAGACGAGGGCCACCTTCTCGGGCCGCTCGGCGGCGTGCGTCGCGAGTACGGCATCAAGGGTGTTCATCCTCAGAGCCCTTTCCGGGGTGGTGCGGCGATGGGGCCGGCAGGTTCGTCCAGCCAGTACCGGCGGCGTTGGAAGGCGTAGGTGGGCAGGTCGGTGAGGCGGGCGCCGAGCCCGCGGAAGGGAGCGGTCCAGTCCACGGTCGCGCCGTGGCAGAACGTCCTGGCCGCATGGGCCAGGAGCCCGTCCGGGTCATCCGCCCCGGGCAGCGGCGCCGGTGCGGTGCCGGGGACCGGTTGCGCCACTCCGTGGAACAAGCCGGGCGCGGACCGCCCGTCGGCCAGGGCCAGCAGCGCGTCCCGGAACCCGGTGCGGGCACCGGCCACGACGACCGCACGGTGTGGAAGGACCGCCCGGGAGGACGCCAGCGACCACGCCACGTCCAGCAGGTCCTGGTCCGGGTCCGCGTCGAGCAGCGCGACGAGTTGCCGGGCCTGTGCCCGTAGAGCGCGGTCACCGGCCGCCGTCAGCACCCACGGCACCGTCGGCGTCGGCTCGCCACGGGCGGGCGGGTCGTCCTGCCGCGGTGCCTGTTCCAGGATCACGTGCGCGTTGGTGCCGCTGACGCCGAACGAGGACACGCCCGCCCGTCTGGGCTCGTCACCGGTGTCCGGCCAGGGCATCGCCTTGGTCAGCAGCCGCACCGTCCCCTGGGACCAGTCCACGTGCGGCGACGGCTCGTCGGAGTGCAGCGATCGCGGCAACAGGCCGTGCCGCATCGCCGACACCATCTTGATCACTCCGGCGATGCCTCCGGCGGACTGGGTGTGGCCCAGGTTGGACTTGGCCGAGCCCACCCACAGGGGCCGCCCGGGCGGGCGCGACCTGCCGTAGGAGTCCAGCAGCGCCTGCGCTTCGATCGGATCTCCCAGGGCGGTGCCGGTGCCGTGCGCCTCCACCGCGTCGACCTGCGAGGCGGCCAGTCCGGCGGCCGTCAGCGCCTGTTGGATCATCTTCCGCTGACTGGGACCACTCGGTGCTGTCATGCCGTTGGTCGCGCCGGCCTGGTTCACGGCGGAGCCGCCGATCAGGGCCAGCACCGGGTGACCGTTGCGCCGGGCTTCCGACAGCCGCTCCAGCACCAGCATGCCCACGCCCTCGGCCAGGCCCCAGCCGTCCGCTCCGGCCGCGAAGGACTTGCACCGCCCGTCGGGCGAGAGCCCACGCAGCCGACTGAACGAGACGAAGACCGTCGGTGAGGACATCACCGCCGCCGCGCCGACCAGCGCGAGACCGCACTCTCCGGCGCGCAGCGACTGGGCCGCGAGATGGAGTGCGACCAGCGACGACGAACATGCGGTGTCCACCGTCACCGCTGGGCCCTCAAGACCGAACGCATAGGAGATGCGGCCGGAGGCCACGCTCGGCGCGCTGCCCATGGGCAGCGTTCCCTCCAGATCCGCGGGGACGGCGGACAGCCGGGACGCGTAGTCGTTGTACATGACCCCGGCGAACACCCCGGTGCGGCTGCCTCGCAGGGAGTCGGGGGCGATGCCCGCGCTCTCCAGCGCCTCCCAGGACGTCTCCAGCAACAGGCGCTGCTGCGGGTCCATCGCCAGCGCATCGCGCGGGGACACTCCGAAGAGCTCCGCGTCGAAGTCCGCGGCGTCGTGAAGGAATCCGCCCTCGCGCACCGACGCCGTTCCCGGGGTGTCGTACACCGGGTCGTACAGCGTGTCGAGGTCCCAGCCCCGGTCGGTCGGGAAGCCGGAGATGGCGTCCCGCTCGTCGACGAGCAGCTGCCACAGGTCCTGCGGTGAGCGCACCCCGCCCGGGTAGCGGCAGGCCATGCCCACCAGTGCCACCGGCTCGTCGCGCCCCTCCAGCTCGCGCAGCCGCTGCCGGGTGCGGTGCAGCTCGACCGTCGCCCGGTTGAGGTACTCCCGGAGTTTTCTCTCGTCAGCCATTGCGGGACTCCTCCTCGCCGAGCCCCAACTCGGCGTCGAGCAGGGCGAACAGTTCCTCGTCCGACGCCGACGACACCGCGTCCTCGGTCAGGTCCTGCTCAGCCGCGTCGGACCGGGCGGCAGCCGGTGCGAAGTCCTCGGGAACGGGCTCGTCGCCGGAGAGCCGAGCGGCCAGGAAGCCGGTGAGCGCGTACGCCGTGGGATGGTCGAAGACCACCGTGGCCGGCAGCCGCTCCGCGACGGCCCGGCCGATGGCGTTGCGGAGCTGCAGCGCGGCCAGTGAGTCGACACCCAAGTCGTGCAGGGTGCGGTCGGCCGGCACCGCCGCGGCGGACGGGTGCCCCAGTACGGCGGCGATCTGGGCGCGCACCAGCTCCAGAAGCTCGCCCTCCCGCTCGGCACGGGGCAGGGCGGCGAGCCGCTCGCGGAGCGCGCCGGGGTCGCCCGTGCGCCCGGACCGGTCGGCAGCGGTCCCGGCAAGGTCCTGGAACAGCGGCGGCACAGGGGTCCGTAGCCCGGAGGTCTGCACCCGCGCCGCCACCAGCACCGGCTCGGCCGAGCCGACGGCGGCGTCGAACAGGGCGAGCCCCACCTCGGTCGGCATGGGTGCCATGCCCATGGCCGACAACCGGGCCAGGTCCGCCCGGTCGAGGTGGGCGGTCATGCGGCTGGCCTGTTCCCAGTGCCCCCACGCGAGCGCGGTGGCCGGCAGCCCCTGGGCGTGACGGTGGTGAGCCAGCGCGTCCAGGAAGGTGTTCGCCGCGGCGTAGTTGGCCTGCCCGGCGGCGCCCAGGATCCCCGCGGCGGAGGAGAACAGCACGAACATCCCCAGGTCCTGGCCCATGGTCAGCTCATGCAGGTGCAGCGCGGCGTCGGCCTTGGGCCGCAGGACCCGGTCGACGCCGTCGGGGTCCAGCGAGCCGATGACGCCGTCGTCCAGCAGCCCCGCGGCGTGCACCACGGCGATCAGCGGACGATCCGGGTCCACCGCCGCCAGCACCTCGCGCAGCGCCTCCCGGTCGCCGACGTCACAGGCAGCCGGGGTGACCCGCGCTCCCAGGGAGGTCAGCTCCTTCACCAGGTCCGCGGCCCCGGGGGCATCCGCGCCCTGGCGGCCCACCAGCAGCAGATGACGGGCGCCGTGACGCTGGACCAGCCGCCTGGCCATCAGCCCGCCCAGCATCCCGAACCCGCCCGTGATGAGCACGGTGCCTTCCGGGTCCAGGTGTCCCAGTCCGCGCGTACGAGCCGTGGTCACCCGGGCCAGCCGGGGCGCGAGCACCTGGCCCGCGCGCACGGCGAGCTGCGGCTCGGCGTGGTTCCCCGGCATCGCCAGGAGCGCCGCGGACGCCTGCGGTTCGTCGAGGTCCAGCAGCACGAAACGGTCGGGGTGCTCGGCCTGGGCCGAGCGGACCAGGCCCCACAGCGGCGCGTGGGACAGGTCGGAGACGTCCTCGTCGGGACGTGTGGCCACCGCCCCCCGGGTGACGATCACCAACCGCGACGCCGTCAGCCGCTCGTCCTTGAGCCACGCCTGAATCAGTGCCAGCCCCCGGCACGTCGGCTCCGTCACCACGCCCCGTGCGGTCGTGACCGCCGGCACCAGGTCGAACGGCGCGTACACGAGGTCCGGTACGGCCGCCCCGGCATCCAGGGCCTGCCGCAGTGCGGCCAGGGTCTCGTATCGCTCGACACCCGGGTGGTGCCAGTCGGAACCCAGGACCGCCGGGGTGCGCCGGCCCGGGTCGGGCAGGGCGACCGGCACGGGCTGCCAGTCCACGCGCAACAGCGCGTCCTGGTGGGTCCGGTGAGCCGCGGTGAGCTGCTCGGACGTGACGGGGCGCAGCGCCAGGGACTCCACCGACGCCACCGCCCTGCCGTCCTCGTCCATGGCCTGGACCGACACCGCGTGGGGCCCGGCCGGTGTGACCCGGACCCGCAGCACCGTCGCGTCGACGGCCCGGCAGTGCACGCCCTGCCAGGAGAACGGCAGCCGCATGCCGTCGGCGTCCAGGGCCAGCGGATGCAGAGCCGCATCCAGCAGCGCCGGGTGCAGCGCGTACCGCCGTAGGTCCCCTCCGGCCTCCCGCGGCAGGACCGCCTCCGCGAAGAACTCGTCGCCCCGGCGCCACAGCGCACGCAGTCCGCGGAAGGCCGGGCCGTAGTCGTAGCCGCGCCGGGCGGCCTCTGCGTAGAAGTCCTCGAGGCCCACTTGCTCGGCACCGGCCGGCGGCCAGGGGGTGACGGGCGTACGGGCGGGCGGCGTGGCGGCGCCCGCCGTGACGTCCCCCTGGGCGTGCCGGGTCCAGGACGTGCCCGGCGGCGCGTCGTCGGGCCGGGAGTGGATCGTGACCGGCCGATGGCCGTCCGCGTCCGCGGCGCCCACCCATGTCTGCACCTGCGCGGCGCCGCCGTCCGGGACCACCAGCGGGCTCTCCAGGATGAGTTCGGACACCCGCGGGCATCCCGCGGCCGCGCCCGCCCGCAGGGCCAGGTCCAGCAGCGCCGTGCCCGGAAGGAGCGGCTTGCCGTGCACCGCGTGATCGGCCAGCCAGGGGTGCGTGTCGAGGCCGAGCCGGCTCGTCAGCAGCACCCCGCCGGACTCCGCGTGCTCCACCACCGCGTCCCGGCCCCGGTCCCGGTCCACCGCTGCGGGGGGCCAGTAATGATGGCGCCGGAAGACGTACGTGGGGAGGTCCTGCGCCACGTCGGACGGGGTGCCGTCGGGCAGCAGGCTCTCCAAGTCGACTGCGGCTCCCCGGACATAGGCCCGTGCGAGAGAGGCGGCGAAGTCGTCGGGGTCCGCCTGATCGCGCCGCAGCGACTCCAGGACAGCGGCGGGGCGCCCGCTGTCGTCGACCGTCTGCCCGAGCGCGGCGGTCAGGACCGGATGCGGACTCATTTCGATGAGCATGCGGTGCCCGTCATCGAGCAACGCCCGCACCGCGGCGTCGAATTCGACGGGATGCCGCAGGTTCCGGTACCAGTGATCGGCATCCAGGCCGGTGGTGTCGAACGGCCCGCCGGTCAGCGTGGAGTAGAAGGGGACCTGGGCGGCTTGCGGCGCTACATGCCGCAGCGCGTCGAGTAACTGCGCGCGAACCTGCTCGATGTGCGGTGAGTGGGAGGCGTAATCCACCGGAATCCGGCGGGCCCACACCCCCGTCGCGTCCGCATGCCGAAGGAATTCCTCGATCGCGGCGGAGTCTCCGGACACCACCATCGCCGAGGGACCGTTGACGGCAGCCACCCACAACCGCCCGGCCCACCGGCTGAGCATGTCCTCGACCGCGGCGCGCGACGACATCACCGTCGCCATGCCCCCGGTCCCCGCGAGTGCGGCCAACGCCTGGCTGCGCAACACCACGATCCGCGCGGCGTCCTCAAGGCTCAGCGCCCCGGCCACGCACGCGGCGGCGATCTCCCCCTGCGAATGCCCCACCACGGCCGCCGGCGCCACCCCGTGGTGCTCCCACATTCGTGCGATACCGGTCAGCACGGCGAACAGGGCCGGCTGCACCACATCCACCCGCTCCAGGCTCGCCTCTCCTTGCAGCACCTCTCGGAGCGACCAGTCCACGAACGGGGCGAAGGCCTCCTCACAGCGGGCGATCCACTGTGCGAACACCGGTGATCCCGCCAGCAGTGCCCGCCCCATCCCCGCCCACTGCGAACCCTGGCCGGGGAAGACGAAGACCGGCCTGGGATCACGCAGGGCCGTGCCGGTCACGGCGCCGGCCACCTCTTCGCCGGCTGTCACCGCCCGCAGGCCTGCCAGGCCGCCACCGTGGCCGCGCGCCAGCACCACGGCCCGGTGCTCGAAGGCCGCACGCCCCCGTGTCAGGCCTTTGGCGACCGCCCGCAGATCGCCGCCGGGACGGGCCGCCAGATATCCGGCCAGCGAATTCGCCTGCGCGCGCAACGTCTCCGCGCTGCGCCCCGACACCGTCAGCGGCACCACTCCCGCAAGGTCCACGCCCGGCTCCCGCGCCGCCGAAGTCGTACGCGGGGTTTGTCCGCGCCCTCCACCGGCGTTCTCACCGGAGGGTGCCTGCTCCAGAATCACGTGCGCGTTGGTGCCACTCATACCGAAGGCCGACACGCCGACCCGACGCGGCCGTTCACTCTGTGGCCACGGCACCGCCTCGGTCACCAGCCTTACCGCCCCCGACTCCCAGTCCACATGGGACGTGGGCCGGTCCACGTGCAGCGTCGCCGGGACCACTGCGTGCCGGAGCGCCAGCACGCTCTTGATCACACCCGCCACACCGGCGGCCGCCTGCGCATGGCCGATGTTCGACTTCACCGAGCCGAGGAGCACCGCAGGGGCCTCGGCGCCGCGCTGCCCGTACGTGGCCAGCAGCGCCTGCGCCTCGATCGGGTCGCCCAGGGGCGTGCCGGTGCCATGCGCCTCCACCACGTCCACATCCGCGACGTCCAGCCCCGCCGCCCGCAACGCCCGGGAAATCACCCGCTGTTGCGAGGGTCCGTTCGGAGCGGTCAGTCCGTTCGACGCCCCGTCCTGATTGACCGCCGACCCCCTGACCACTGCCAACACCTCGTGGCCCCGCCGCCGGGCATCCGACAGCCGCTCCAGCACCAGCACGCCCACGCCCTCGGCGGGCCCGAACCCGTCCGCCCCCTCGGCGAACGCCCGGCAGCGGCCGTCCACCGAGAGGGCGCGCTGCCGGCAGAACCCCAGGTACACGCTGGGCCCTGCCAGCACCGTGGCCCCGCCGGCCAGGGCCATGGTGCACTCGCCGGCCAGCAGCGCCCGGACCGCCAGATGAACGGCCACCAGAGACGCGGAGCACGCCGTGTCCACCGTCATGGCCGGCCCTTCGAGGCCCAGCGCATAAGCCACCCGGCCCGAGGCGACACTGGCCTGGGTACCGGTGGTGTAGAAGTGATCAACGTCCGGTACGTCGCGGACAATTGACGGATAGTCGAAGGAAGCGAGGCCGGTGTAGACACCGGTGTCGGAACCCTTCAACGACGACGGATCGATCCCGGCCCGCTCGATCGCCTCCCAGGAGACCTCAAGCAGCAGCCGCTGCTGCGGATCCATCGCGAGTGCCTCACGCGGTGAGATGCCGAAGAACTCCGCGTCGAACTCATCGACACGATCCAGGAATCCGCCGCCCTGCACGTACATGGTGCCCGGCCGGTCCGGATCGGGATCGAACAGCCCTTCAAGATCCCAGCCGCGGTCCTTCGGTATCTCCGATATCGCCTCGCCACCGGAAGACACCAGGCTCCACAGGCCTTCGGGTGAGCGAACCCCTCCGGGGAACCGGCAGCCCATACCCACGATCACGACGGGGTCGTCGTCCAGGGCGGGGAACTCCCCGGACGGGCCGGAAGAGTCCGCTTTCCCCGCCTCCGTGGACTCCCGCCGGCTTCGCAGGTAGTCCGCCAGGGCCACCGGCGTGGGGTAGTCGAAGACCAGGGAGGAGGGAAGCCTGAGGCCGGTCGCCACGTCGAGCCGGTCGCGCAGCTCGACCGCTGTCAGTGAATCGAGGCCCAGATCCTGGAAGGTGAGATCCGGATCAATGTCTGCGGCCTCCTCCTCCAGCACCTCGGCCGTGTTTCGGCACACCAAATCGAGCACGTCGTCCACGTGGACAATTCCCCCCTAGGGCCGATCTTCCTTCGTTTTGCCCTATTGACCAACGAATGACTCAGAAGCTATCTGCAGGAGCTATCCGGATCAGGAGCTATCTGATCCCGAGCTATCTGATCCGGAGCTATGGATCAAGTAAGTACCCACCCATGGAGAAGAACGCCGCCGCGCCAAAAGCGCGCAGCGCATTCTTCTACGCCCGGTCTTCAAATGACTCCGGGCGCAGAAAATGAAATTCGGGCAATTTTGTCCGTCAGGCACTCCGGGCGCAGGGCCCCCTCAGGACGGGCCCTCTCAGGACGGGCCCCTTCAGGCTCGCTCACCGATCGGAGTCGCCCCGACGACTCCGGCCTGCTCGACGGCCGTCCGGCGCTCGACCAGTCCGAGCGCCACACCCGCGATGATGATCACGCCCCCGAACACCTGCGGGAGACGGATCGTCTCCCCGTTGATCACCACGGCGCCCAGTACGCCGAACACCGGGACCAGGTTCAGGATGTTGACCGCGACGCTCGACGTCATGCGACGCAGGCCGTAGTTGTAGAGAAGGAAGCCGCCGACGGAACACGCCACGGCCAGGTAGACAAGCAGCGCCGAGGCCGATGCGTCCGGCACCCGCCAGTCCCCGACCTCCAGGAGCGAGGCGAGCAGGAAGCCGGCAGCGCCCGCCACCGTCTGGTAATAGGTCAGGTTCACCGCGTCCTGCCCTCGGCCCGCGTACTTGCCCAGCACGTTGTACCCGGCCCACACCAGCCCGCCGAGCAGCAGCAGGATGTCGCCGAGCCAGCGGTCGCTGCCTCCCACCTCCGCGCCGTTACGCACGACCAGAAAGGCCCCCACGGTGGCAAGCAGGACGCCTGCGACTCGGAGCAGCGGCATCCTGGCCCGAAAAGCCACCAATTCCAGGAGCATGGTCATCAGCGGATAGGTGGCCACGATAAGGGAGGCATCGGAGGCGGTCGAAAGCTCGACCCCGATATTCTCCAGCACGAAATAGGCCGTGATGCCGAGCAAACCACTCAGGTACATCATTCGCCGCTGCCGGGCATCGGGCCGCACGCCCGGATTACGACGCGTGCGCACCATGATCGCGAGTATGCCCGCGGCGAGCGTGAAGCGGATGGCCCCGATGCTCAGCGGCCCGACGTCGTCCAGCACCTTCTTGGTCACCGCGTACGAACTGCTCCAGAACAGCGCCGCCGCCACGACCGCGCCCATTGCCCCGAGCCTCGCCTGCCGCCCGTCCACCCGTGAACTTCCCTTCCGTTCCGCGTCCCGACTCCGCATCGACCACTCGGTAGAGAATCGAGCCATGGACGGAACTACCGTGAGGACACTAGCAATTACACCGGGAAGATGGCACGCTGGCCGAACATAATTCGGGAACATCTGGATGTGACGGAACATGGACGAACTTGATTCGGCGCTGCTGCGTCTCCTGCAGCAAGACGGTCGGCGCTCCAACCGGGACCTGGCGACGGAACTGGGGATCGCACCCTCCACCTGCCTGGAGCGGGTGCGGTCCTTGCGCGAGCGCGGTGTACTCCTCGGATTCCACGCCGAGGTGGACCTCACCGCACTCGGCCGCGGACTCCAGGCGATGATCGCCGTGCGAGTGCGTCCGCCGACGCGTGCGGTGATCGAGCAGTTCCAGGCCTTCGTGGCGAGGATGCCTGAGGTGCTCTCAGTTTTCGTGCTGACGGGCACCGACGACTTCCTCCTCCATGTGGCTGTTCGCGACGCCGACCATCTGCACGCGGTGGTCCTGGACAAGCTGACAGAGCGACAGGAACTCTCGGACGTACGCACCTCGGTGGTCTACGGGCATCTGCGCAAGAACGTCATCGAGCAGGTGTAGTCATCAAGCAGGTGTGAGAGTCCCCAGTGACGCGATCAGCAGATCGTTCGCCTCCGGACTGCCGACCGTGATCCGCAGCCCCATGCCGGAGAAGTTGCGGACCAGCAGTCCACGCTGCTCAAGTGCCGCGGCGACCCTGTCGGACTCCTCACCGATCGGCATCCAGAGGAAGTTCGTCTCGCTCGCAGGGGTTTCCCAGCCCTGCGCACCAAGAGCCTTCCGCAGCCTCTCCCGCTCGGCGGTGATCCGGCCCACCTGTTCGAAGAGTTCGTCCTCCGCGTCCAGCGCGGCCAGGGCCGCCTGCTCCGCGATCCGGCCCACTCCGCACGGCACGGCGCACTTGCGGAGTGCTTCAGCGATCTCGGGGTGGGCCACGCCGTAGCCCACGCGCAGGCCGGCGAGCCCATAGGCCTTCGAGAAGGTGCGGAGCACCACCAGGTTGGGCCGGTCACGGTGGAGTTCCACTCCGTCCGGCGCGCCCGGGGCCTGATAGAACTCGAAGTAGGCCTCGTCAAGCACCACCAGGACGTGATCCGGCACGCGGTCCAGGAACTGCTTGAGCTCGGCGGCGCCGACGGCGGTACCCGTGGGGTTGTTGGGTTCGCACAGCAGCACCATGGAGGTCCGCGGCGTGATCGCCGCCGCCATCGCCTCCAGGTCATGCGTCTCGTCGGTGAGCGGTACCTCGACCGGAACGGCACCGGCCATCCGCACCACGATGGGAAAAGCCTCGAACGAGGGCCAGGCGTAGACCACTTCGTCACCGGGCGAGAGCATCGCCTGGCCGATCTGCTGATAGATGCCGACCGACCCCGGACCCGTGACCACATGCGAGAGCGGGACGTCCAGCTTGTCGGCCAGGGCGGCCGACAGCTCGTCCGGGAAGATGCCCGGGTAGAAGTTGGTCTGCGCCGCAGCCCGGGAGATCGTCGCGAGCGCCGAGGGCAGCGGCTGGTAAGGGTTCTCATTGAGGAAGAGCCGGTGGGACACGCCTGCGGCAGGTGGTTGCGGCGGCTTGGGCACGTAGGCCGGTATGCCGTCGAGAATCGCTCGCGGCGACGGTGAGTGCGGACTCACTTCTTTCGTTCTCCTCTGCTGTTTTCCTGGCGTGTCGGTCAGTCGAGTTCGAAGGTCTGGCCCAGCCCGCGGGCCGCCGCCTCCTTGGCGACGGCGAAGCCGGACATGACGTCCTGCACGCCGAGGCCGAGTGACTTGAAGACGGTGATCTCCGAACCCTCGCGGCGTCCGGGATGCACCCCGAGCAGCACCTCGCCCAGCTCGGCCTGGATGTGGTCAGCGCCGACCAGCCCCTCGGTCACCGGCGCCAGCAGGTCACCGGACTCGGCGCGGGCCGACTCCCGGCTGTCGACGAAGAAGGACGCCTTCGCCACAGCCTCGGCGGACAGTTCGCGGTGGTCGACGAAGGAAGCCCCGACGGCGTTGACATGCACTCCGGGTGCGAGGTCCGCGGCCTGGACGACGGGCTCCTTGGTCGATGTCGTGGTGCAGACGAGGTCGGCCCCGGCCAATGCCTGCGCCGGCGTGGTGACGGTCTCCACCTCGATGTCCAGCTCCGCGGCCGCCCACGCCCGGTAGGCCTCCGCGTTCTCGCTGGTACGGCTCCACACCCTGACGCGGCGCAACGGCCTGACCAGGTGCATGGCCTCCAGATGGCTGCGCGCCTGGACACCCGAGCCGAGCACGGCGAGGTCACCGGCGTCCGGCCGTGCCAGTGCTTCGGTGGCGACGGCGGACACGGCGGCCGTTCGTACGGCGGTCACCGCGCCCGCGTCCATCAGCGCCAGTGGAGCGCCGGTCTCCGGATCGAAGACCATGACGATCCCGATGTGCAGTTCGAGACCACGGGCAGGGTTTTCGGGCTTGAGCACCATGGCCTTGAGCCCGTACCCCGCCAGGTCGTCCCCGGCGACGAACCCCGGCATGGTGCCCAGCAGACCGGTGTCCTTCTCGGGCCGCAGGATGGTCCGCAACGGCAGATCCACCTGGCCACTGCTGTACCGGCGCATGGCCTCCGCCATCACCGGCAGCGCGGTCCTGACCGGATAGATCTCACGCACCGTGGCGCGGTCGAGGAGAATCATGGGTTGACCTGTTTCTTTCAGGAGTCCGTACCGGCGAGGGTGAAGATCGACCACAGCATGCGGATCGGCCGGGTACGGGAGATGAATTCCAACTCGTTGGCCTTGGCCGCCGGCAGTGTGGTGAGCGCCAGGTCGGCCTCCCCACGGCGAGCCTGGCCGGCTGCCGCGCTGGTGGAGGTCGCGAGGCGGATCTCCGCCACCGAGTACTCCTTCGGAAGCAGCTCCTCGACGAGAGGGACCGGTGCCGGGTGGGTGGCGATCCGGGCCGCCTTGGGAATGCTGTGCCCCCGTGAGACGGCGATGCCGTAGTGCGGGGTGTCGAAGAGGAAGGCGCCGGCGAACCGCAGCGCCGGATCCATGTAGAAGTTGTGCACCGAGGCGTACGCGTTCGCGATCACGACATGGCTGACGACGCCCTCACGCAACGCCTCGCCGGCCTTCTCGAATGTCTCGTAGAGCTGGATGTCCGGCGGCCCACCGTGCCCGTGGTCCGCCCAGAGATACAGTGCCGCCTGCTCACTGCTGGTACCAGCGGGGCCGAGGGTGCCTATGGTCTTGACCGACGGGCCCGCTGACAGGGCGGTGTCTATCCATCCTGTTGCCTGGTTCATTTTCTTCCCCCTAGGAATTGACGATCAGGTCGTGTCGGAGCCGACGGTCTGCAGCCAGTGGCGGTAGCGCTGGTCCTTGCCACGGACCACGTCGTGGTACGCGGTCATCAACGCGGTGGTGAGCGGCCCCGGGACGCCGTCTCCGACGGGACGGCCACCGATCTCGGTCACCGGAACGATCTCCGCCCCCGTGCCGGTGAGGAAGACCTCGTCGGCATTGGAGAGATCCTCACGGCCGAGGTCGTGGAAATCGGTGTCGACGCCCAGCAGTTCGGTGGCCAGCGTGACCACGGTGTCCCGCGTGATGCCTTCGAGCAGATCGGCCGTGACCGGGGGTGTGACCAGTCGGCCACGGATGACGGCGAACACGTTGGACGTGCTGGCCTCCGCGACCTGGCCACGGCTGTTGAGCAGGATGGCGTCGTCGTACCCGGCGGCCCTCGCCTCGTCCACGGCGAGCGCGTTGTTGACGTAGCCACCGGTGACCTTCGCGCGGACCGGCAGCACGCCGGACTCCGGCCTGCGCCACGAGCTGATCGCCACGCGGATCCCGCCGCGATCGGTGTACGAGCCCATCCGGAACGCGTTGATCGTCAACGCGTCCGAAACGCCCGTGAGTTGGACGCCGGGCGGGGTGCCGGGCAGCAGCGACTTCTTGAACGCCAGCGGGCGGATGTACATGTCCGAGGTCGGGCCGATCCGCCGCAGCAGTTCCGCCGTCAGCTCCGACAACTGCTCCACGTCCCGGCCCACTTCGATGCGCAGGGTCCGAGAGCTCTTGAGGAGGCGCCGGTAGTGGTCGTGCCCACGGAAGACCGCCAGGCCCCCGTCCTCCTGAACGTACGCGCGGATGCCCTCGAAGACACCTGTGCCGTACTGGAGTGCCTGGGTGGTGACGGGCACCGTGGCCTCGGCCAGGGTGACGAACTCCCCGTCGTGGTAGGCCAGAGCCGCGATGGCGGGCGTTGTCCGGCCGGCGGTGGTCGTTACGGCGCTGGTCACTGGGCCCTCCCGTTGGCCACGGCAAGGGCGGCGGCACGCTCGTCGTCCGACGCGGACTGGCGCCGGTCCTCCACCCGGGCGGCCTTCCAACTGACCATCGCCCCGGTCGTCGTGACGCTGCCGAGCACGCCGTACTCGAACCGGACCGGGACCTCGAGCCGCTCGCGAACGAGTTCCGCGATGGCGGTCTCGTCGATGCGCACGCCCTCGCTCTCGGGCGGCAGTTCCAGGCGAAGGGTCAGCTCGTCCCGGCCCTCCACGGCGTCGATCACGATCTGGTAGTCGAGGTAGCCCCGCGGCTGGGTCAGCAGGAGTTCCTCGAGGTCGTAGCCACTGATCCGGTGACCGCCGATGACAAGGATGTCGCGGGTCCTGCCGAGCACCTCCAGGGTGGGCGCGGGCAGGGTGTGGCCCGCGCTCTGGGGACCGAGACGGACCAGGTCTCCCGTGCGGTAGCGCACCAGGGGCTTGCTGCCCCGGTACAGCGCGGTGATGACGAGTTCGCCGGTGCGCACACCGTCGGGGCCCGGCTCGACCGCTGTCGCGGTGTCCGGGTCGATCACCTCGTACAGATTGAGCAGGGGAGCCGTGTACAGGGCGCCGTCGGCACCGGCCGCGCCCATCACCGAGGCCTCCTGCGAGGCGTAGAGGGCGTTGTACACCTTGGCGCCCCACACCTGCCCGATGTTCTCGAGCAGGCTCGGCGAAGCGAGTTCTCCCGTGCACATGAGTACGTCGAGGCTGAAGTCCCGCCGCGGATCGAGGCCGGCCGCGTACACCTTCTTCGCCAGGGACAGCGCCATGCCCGGTGTGCTGAAGAGACCGGTGGCCGGAAGGACCCGCAGCGTCTCCAGCGCACGGTCGTAACCGACCATCGGCGAATGCGGCCACATCTTGGCGACGGCGTGCCCCAGATTGCGGCAGACGTCGCCGAAGGTGTCACCGAAGGCGTGCAGTTCGGTCGGCCCCGAGACGCCGATCACCTGCTCATCACCGAACTGCCGGAAAATCGTGTCGTAATAGACGGTCAGCGCCGTGTTGTTGTGCAGCGAGTCGACATTGTCCCGCGGGCAGGGCGTACTCCGGCCGGTGGTACCGGTGGTCTCGTAGAAGATCCAGGCCTTGGACAGCGGGAGCGAGAGCACGTTCTCGAACTCGCGACGCAGATCGTCCTTGGTCGTGAACGGTACGGAAGCCAGCTGCTCGGGATCCAGTGAAGTGATGGCCTCGGGATCCACCGAGGCCAAGTGCTTCGCGTAGAAAGGAGACTTGTCCTTCACATACGCCAGCGTGCGGCGGAATTCCTGAAGTTGGTACCCCGCCAGGGCGGCGTCGTCCCAGGTGCCTGCCGCGAATTCCTGGTGCCGGTCACGTATCTCGCGCGCGGTCTTGGCAAGTTCTTCGTTGAAAACGGTGAACATGTGTCTCTCCTGTCAGTCGCGTCAGCGGTACAACGGCAGGCTGCCGGTGAGCTTGTTCACCGCGCTCTTTCCGCCGCAGACAGCGACTCCGATATAGGGAAGTTCGGAGGTGCCCTGCTCGGAGGTCCGGCGGATGTACTCGTCGTAGCTTCGCGACGACTGCGCCACCGCGGTGAAGTCGACCACGAAGACGTCAGGCATGTCGGCGGCCTTCAGAACGATGTCCTGCAGGTCAGACGTCTCGCCCTTCAGGATGGGCAACGGAATGGCGGTGATTCCGGTGTGCGGTCGCCCGTCGGCATCCTTGACCGCGTCGCCGATGATTCCGTCCACGAACCGCCCCACAGACATGGAGAGCGCCGCCACCGCATTCATGGCCAGACCGGCGGCGAGATCCTTGTCGACAACGAAGGCACACTTCTCGTATTTTGCACTCACTACTGCCCCTTATACCGCTTCTTCATACTGCTTCTTCATTCGCGACAGCGAGTAGCCTCGACGGAATTCGCCATCGATTTCCTCAGTGCTGTTCTTCGAGGTCCGCGATGACCCAGTCACTGATCTCGCGCCAGAGCCGGATCGCATCCTGGTGGAACGGGTGCACCAGATAGCGCTCCAGCGCTTCTTCGTCATCCAGGAGACCGATCACTGCGAAGTCATGCGCAATGGGTCGCGTGGATATGTTGCGGCCGGCAGTCCACTCATGGAGTTCCGGGACCTCGTCGCCCACCTTGGCCGCGACGCGCTCCGCTTCCTCCGCCCTGGGGTCGTCCCAGGAAATGCCGTCCTTGAACTTGAAGAGCACTATGTGACGGATCATGTCTGTCCTTCGGGGATCGGTATTCGGGTGGCCGCCGGGACGAGCGCCTCGCCGCGGGCGAAAGCGCGTCCGGCGAACTCGTTGATCGCGGCCATCTGGCGTTCGCCGAGCGAATAGTCGAGAGCCCGGTAGTAGTCGAGCAGTACGGGTACGTCCACGGCGCCGGCCCGGCTTTCCCGCGACTCACGAGCCGCCGCGACCGCCACCTCGACGGGGCGCGACCGAGCTCGCCGGACCGCGTCCACGAGCGACGCCTGCACCGCGTCCACCGCGTCCGGGTAGGCCTCCGCGAACTCGCGGCGCACCGCCCAGACCGCGAAGACCATGGGCAGGCCCGTCCAGCTCCGCCACATCGCGCCCGTGTCGTGAACGGTGAGGCCGCGCGGCACGTCCGCCTGCAGGCGCAGCGCGTCGTCACCTATGACGACGGCGGCGTCAGCCACGCTCAGCATGTCGTCCAGGTCCTGGCCCACTGCGCGGTAGGTCGGGCGTACGCCGACCGCGTCCTCCAGCAGCATTCTGGCCAGCAGCGCGGTACTGCGGCTGGCCTCGGAGAGCGCGACCACGCGTCCGTCCAGGCCTTCGAGCGGACCGCGAGAGACGATGTGGCACGAGCGCACAGGACCATCGCTGCCGATCGCGATCCCAGGCAGCAGACACAGGTCGTCCGCGTGCTGCAAATACCTGGCAAGGCTGATCGGGCTGATATCGAGGTTGCCCGAAAGAAGCTCCGAAGCAAGCCGTTCAGGTGGCGCGGAGACCATATCGACATCGCGCGCGGATCCGCTGTCGTTCAGGCCCCAACGGATCGGTGCACAGTTAAGGAAAGAGATATCGCCGACGCGCAGTACAAGGGTCTCGGAAGTCTTCACGAGTTACCCACTGGCGCGCCACCCGCCTCGGCCGCAGGCTTGGGGAGCCGACCCCGGCAGAGGCTCAGAACGTTGAGGGCGAGAGTGGCCCCTTCCGGCCCCAGCTCCGCCACATAGCGATCGATGATGATCTTCTCACGAGAGAGTACGGTTCGCGTTCCGCCGCCACTCGTGCGCTGTTGCTGAATTTGATGAGAAATGGCCTTTCGGCGTCGCACGATGTCCAACATTTGAACATCTAACGCGTCGATCTCTTTGCGCGCCTCATCGATCGTAAAACCCACCGCGGCATGCTCGTGTGACCCCACGTCAACCTCTTCCTTCAAGTGCGGAGAATTGCAGGCAGGAGGAATGATCCCGCGACACCGGCAAGCGTATCCACAACTCGCCCTCGGCGTTCAATCACTTTCGAAGAGAATCTCAAATTCTGAGACCTGGAAGTATTCCGACAATCATCGGGATGCGCGCTGTCGCCCAATAGGGCGTAGGGCAGAACCGTTGAAACGCTTCTGATACTCGGCCGGTGTGACATGAAGCACTCGCCCGAATGAGAGCCTCATCGACTGCACCGTCCCGAACCCCGCACGCGCCGAGGCCTCGTCGAGGCTCGCCGGCGGCTCAGGTCTCTCCAGGATCCGGCGTGCGGTCTCCACTCTGACCCGTTCGACGTACCGGCCCGGCGTCATGCCGGTCTGCACCGCGAAGAGTCTGCCGAAGTTACGTACGGACATGCCCACTTGGGCAGCCAGCCGACTGCGGGACAGATCGCCCGCCGGCTCGTTCGTGATCAGTTCGATGGCATCGCGCACCGCGGGATGGTCGACCGACGGCGCGGGCCGAGGCGCGAACTGCGCCTGGCCGCCCGGCCGGTGCGTGTGTGTGAGCAGCTGGTGCGACACGTCGCGGGCCACGTCGCGCCCCGCGTCGTCCTCCAACAGCGAGAGTGCCAGGTCGATTCCGGCCGTGCCGCCCCCGCAGGTGAACACCGGCCCGTCCTTGACGAAGGACGCCGAGGTATCCACACGGGCATCCGGGTGGGCAGTGGCAAGGCGATCGCACCACTTCCAGTGCGTGGTCACCCGACGCCCGGACAGCACACCGGACTCCGCCAGCAGGAACACGCCGGTACACAGGGCCATGACGCGTACGGCGCGATGAACTAACTCCGCGAGTGCGCGCGCCAGTTCACTGCCGTGCGGCGCCACTTCGCCCGCGCCGGGGACGATCAGAAGGTCCGGCACCGGGCCGTCACAGAGGGCGCCGTCGGGCGCCACCGTCAAGCCACCGGCCGTACGAGCGGGGCGACCATCGGCCGATGCAATACGAGTCCGGTACGCCACTGCGGCGGAGGGCATTCCCGTCGCGGCACTCAGCACCTCGAGCGGGCCCGCCAACTGCAGTTCCTGCATACCGTCGTAGGCCACGACCGTCACGTCCACATACATCAGTGGACCGCCCGTCGCTGCGTGAGTGGACGGAAGGGCAGCTCTCGGGACTTACGCAACTCTCGGGGCTCTCGGGTCCACACCCGATCGCCAGTTGGTCTTTCAACCAGAATCGGGTCGCGCGGCCTGGAGGTGCATACAACAGCCCGGTTCACAGGGCTTGCTGTCGCCCAACCCATGTAGTCGCTCTGCGCAAGTGGCCCGATATAAGCAGCATGTAATCGCAGTTTTTCTGCGTACGACGAAAGCACTCTTACACCCCGTTGTTCAACCCTCGCCCGGCATGAACTCAAGATCAGCCTGGCACACTTGATTCAGGCTCACCACACGGTGTCCATATGGAGAGACAGGGCGACGTGACTCAGGACACGCCTGCCGGGAAACCGTCTGCCGCGATCATTTATGTGCTAACCAGCGGCTATGCGTGCCGCCAACTCCCGGCAGGCTTGGGCGTATCGAAGTCAATCGCAGTCCACGGTTCACAAACGGTTCATGAACCGGCCCAGCGCCGACGTCCGGATCCGCCCCCCATAAAGCCTCCCGCACCGCCTCGACGATGCCGGCTGCCTCGCCGACATCACCCGCGTCGCCGGGACTCGGATCCGCGCGTTTCCTGTGAATCGCCTGTGAGTTCCCTGTGGTTTCCCAGGGATCGTGCGGTCCGTAACCGCACCACCGCCGCCCCCAAGGCAGTCCGGCTGAACGTTCCGCTCGAAGAGATTCCCGTACACCACCTCGCCCCAGTCCGAGCCTCGAGGCCGGGAGCAGACCGAGGCCATGCCCCCACGTCTTCGGCCGGCGCAGGCCCTGCCCCCACCTCCAGCACGCCCGGCACACACACTGGGCCCCGGCCAAGGGCCACCGCTCCTCAGCACCGCCACCCGCTACACTGTCTGCGGTGGCGCAGACCTTCGCGCCTGCCCACCACAGAACTGCCGGGAAGCAAGCAGCCTGGATCCGCCCACTTCAGGGAGGGTTTCAGACACGTTTTCCGACAGATCCCCGCCTTCGTAGCTCAGGGGATAGAGCACCGCTCTCCTAAAGCGGGTGTCGCAGGTTCGAATCCTGCCGGGGGCACAGACAGAAGGGCCAGCTCAGGAGGGGTTTCCTCCCAGGCTGGCCCTTCGGCGTTTCAGGCGCCGCGTCACACACGTGTCACTACGTCTGCACCCCCAGCCTGGGCGACCCTTCCGCGCATGGGCAGGAAGCCGCAGAACGGGTCGCCCGCCCCGAACTCATTCCGAGTGTCGGATGGTCTGCAGCAACCCACCGGACCCACCATCAAGCAGCCAAAACGATCAGCCGTTGCGGTTCGGATTCACGTCCGGCTTGTAGTGCGCCACCACCGCACGCGCCGCCCCGGTCGGCGATTTGAAACTTTGCCCGGCAAGCGGCCCCGATGTGATGTCGATGCGCTTGGTGTCCCGGTCATAGCTGCCGCGGGTCCGATGGCCTTCGTAGTCGACATACACGCCGACCATGCGCTCCTTCTCCGCATCCTCCTGGCTCGCGGCGGCAGGCACAGAGGGCGGCACGCTTGCGCTCCTCACGAGCCGAGCGACCAGACCTCAGCGACCGTCCCGCCCGTAGTTCGCATCGAGGGGGCCGCTAGGCGTGCCACTTCCGTGCCAGAACGGACGGGGACTCACGGGGAACCAAGGTTCGCCAGGGTGCGCACCGCCCCACGCTGCCCACGGCCGGGCTTCCCAGGTCACGCCTAGGGTCCCCTAGGGTCCCCCAACCTCGCTCCTAAAGCGGTGGTCGGCCGACAAATCCTGTGGCGGTACAGCAGCGAAGTACAGCAACCACACCAACTGGCCCCGGTCGGCGATGACTCCGTAAGGCCGTAGCGCGATTGGTCCGACCCTCACCAACCGATCTGCATAGAGCTACGGATCAGAAGGCTTCTGACATCCACGGCTGAAATCAACGACGCCGGACGAAGGCGTCCAGCGTCTCTGTCCGGCCGTCACACCAGTCGACGGCAGCAGTTTGAGCGGGCTCGGATCGAACTCCTGAAGCGGGGAGGGGGAACGCTCGCGAGGGAGCGCCCCGCAACGCGTGGCTGCGGGGCGCCGATCCACTTTCGCAACGGGCCCTGGTGGGGTTCAGTCGACCGTCTGCCCGTCGTGCATACCGCCTCTGCAGGTCGGGAGCACGGGCGTCGACCGATCGATCGTTCCGCCGTTGTCCGTGCACTCACCCGGGGTGACGCTGGCCGGGGTGACGCTGCCGGCGGTGGCGGTGGCAGTGGCGGCGCCTGTGAGGCCGAGTCCGGCGAGGGCTGCCGTGGCGAAGACTGCGGCGAGGATTCGTCGAATGCGCATTTGGTTCGCCTTTCACAGATTGCCTCGGTTGGGAAACTACTCAGCCAATTGTTCATCCATGTGGGCGACACGTCATGTCGGGCCGTTCGGTTGACATTGCTGTCGGGTGCGGGGTCGGTGACGCGACCCGTCAGAGCGGATGGAAGCCCGTGCCACATCCGTGCCAGAAAGAGCGGATCCCAGCGGTCAAGAGCAGTCAAGCGCGACGCCTCGCGATTAATCACCAGAGACGGTTTGCGCTGGTCAGCGTCAACCCCCTCCGTGACGGCCCGGTGATTCCCAAGCTCAGGGCTCTTCGTTGCCGCGGCGGACAGATCCCGGGTACTGCTCCCCCTCGTCGCCGATCAGCTTCGCGGACAGTTCGGCTGCGAGGTCAGCCAAGCCGGCCAGGTCCACACCAGGTGCGTGGGCCCCGGACAGAATCACTCGTCCCTCGCACCAATGGAGCCCGAACGCGACGCTGTCCAGGCTGCCCCATGTGAACACCGGTTGCCGGCCTACGCTGTGCAGGTCGAGGTGGCCTTCTTGCCGAAGTGCCGCGCTGTTGCGTGCAAACTCAAGGCCAGTCGCGCAGCGAGATGGGGCGTTCCTCGCTGTCCAACCAGTCCGAGGCGCGCGTCATGTGCAGTTCGTATCCCATACCCGGGATCATTCACCGCAGGTCTGACACGTCTCCTGCCCTGTCGACGAGGCCTCTGACATCCACGCCTGACATCAACGGCACCGGACGGCGGCGTAAATCAGCATCCCTGTCCGGACGTCGTGCCAGTCACCGATAGCAGCGGGAGCAGGATCGGATCGAACTCCTAAAGCGGGTGTCGCAGGTTCGAATCCTGCCGGGGGCACAAGCGACAAGGCCACCTACCGATCTTGGTAGGTGGCCTTTGGCATCTGCTTCCGAGGGGCGCGACTCCGGCAGCGGCGAGGAGGGTTGCTGCGCCGTGGCGGGCGTCGTGCAGCCGGATGACGCGGGCCTGCCCACGACTCGCAGGTCTGCTCGCCGTCACCCATTCTGAGTAATAGGGCGTCCCTGACGTGAGGCAGGTCATCCCGAAGCACATCACCAGGGACACTCGGGAGGAGAAAGCCATGCGTATACGACAACTGCTAGGCCTCGCCCTCGCCACAGCGACCCTCGCCGGCGTGAGTGCTGTCGGCGCCGCCGCCGCTCAGGCAGTGACGCATCCGGCCATCTCGGCCGACCAGTGCACGGCCCAGGGCGGAACGGTCGACCAGGGCGGCCCCTACCGCGGCGGCCCCAGGTGCACCTTCCCCGACGGGCACTCGGAAGCCCTTACCTGAGCGCGCCGGACCAGATGGGCGGGGAATGGCTGCGGGCCCGCAGTGGCACGTCCGTGACACGGGCTTCGCCCTGACCGCGGGTCAGGTGGTCACCCGTGTGCGCCGTCGCCTCAGGTGGGGGCGCAGGCTGACCAGGACCGCGGCGATCACCGCCCACAGCGCGAGGGTGGCCAACGGCTGCACCGCCTGAGCGCCGTGGAAGTAGCTCAGGTCGGTCACGGCGCGGACGGCCGCGCCCGGCGGCAGCAGGGCGGAGACAGCGCGGGCGGCGGAGGGCAGGAGGTCCGGGCCGATGGTGGCTCCGCTGGTGGAGTTGCCGACCGTGAGCAGCAAAAGGGTGGCGACCGGCACGCCGACCGGGCCCAGGTAGGTGCCCAGCAGCTTGGTGGTGAACGCGGCTGCCGCGGCCAGCAGGGTCAAGCCGAAGGCCAGCGGCACCACTGGCGCGGGCACCGCCCCGAGGATGGGTCCCGCGATGACGGTGGCGACGATGCCGATGGCCACGGAGGCGCCGGACAGCAGCCAGAACCGGTGGCGCAGGTGCAGACGGTTCGCGAGCCCGAGGGCGTTCTGGGCGAGGACGAAGCCGGCCAGCGTGACACCGAACGCCACGTAGAACCCGGCCAGTCCACGGGAGTCGAAACGGGCGAACGGGACGACGTCCACCGTGGTCAGGCGCCGGCTCGCCCCGTGGGCATAGGCGCCGATCAGGCTCTTGACGGCCGTCGTCGTCGACTGCCCGTTGGCCCCGCCGACCTCCAGGCGCAACCGGTCGGAGTCCGCGCGGCCGCTGAGCGCGGCCACGACATCGCGGCGCTCCAGCTCAGCGCGTCCCGTGGCGGCGTCGGCGACCGGATGGACATCGACGCTGTCACCAAGGACCTGGCGTATCTCGCCCGAAAGCTCCTGCCCGGCGACAGCCACCGGCACCCGGTGCGGCTGGGGGTTGCGCTGCAGACCGACGTAGCAGCCGACGAAGGCCGCCACGACGACCAGGGCGATCACGGCCGGCTGGAGCCAGAGCCGGACCGGTGGCGCGGCCGAGGAGGAGGCGGTGGTGGTGGTCAGGTCGGCTTCGGCGGGCGCGCCGAGGCGAGTGGCCATGAAATGTCTCCAGTGAGGGGGCGCACCCTTGAACGAGCGGAGGTGTGCGCCCAAAATAGATTATGCGGGCGATCTAAATAGCAGCGTACGATAGATGTCTTCCGACATCCAAAGAGGAGATGCCGTATGGGTCGCGTCTCACAAGCACAGGCACAGGCGAACCGACAGCGGGTCGTGGAGCGGGCCTCGCAGCTGTTCCGCGAGCAGGGCACGGGCGTGAGCGTCGCGGATCTGATGAAGGCGGCCGGCCTGACGCACGGCGGCTTCTACAAGCAGTTCGCCTCCAAGGAGGCTCTGATCGACGAGGCGGTCATCCACGCGGTCGACGAACTGGCCGAGCGCCACGCCACCACGCTCGAGGAGCACGAGGGGCAGCGCGTCGAGGCCCAGCAGGCCCTGATCGACGGATACCTGTCCGTCCGGCACCGGGACAACCCCGCCTCGGGCTGCCCCGTCGCCGCGCTCGCCACCGACATGGCCCGGCACAGTGGCGACCGCGGGGCACACCGCGCCTACACGGAGGGCGTACAGGACTTCACCCAGTGGCTCGCCACCGACGACGAGGACGGCATCGCCCGGCTGTGCACCATGCTCGGCGCCCTTATCCTGGCCCGCGCCACCAAGGACTCCCCGCTGTCCGAGCAGGTCCTCTCCGCCGCCCGCACCGCACTGTCACCCGCCCCGCAGCCACGTGTCTGACATCCACTGCTGACATCCACTGCTGACATCGGCGACGCCGGACGGGGGCGTGCACCAGCGTCTGCCTCCGGGTATCGCATCAGCCGCCGGCAGCAGGCTGGACTGCGCTCGGACCGAACTCCTTGAAGCGGTTGTGCGCGCTTTGAGCGGGTGTGCGCGTTGAGCAAAGCGGGAGGCGTTGCGACCCTGTCAGGCACCGTCGATACGGTCGAGCAGGTCCCGAGCCTCGATGGTGCGGCGATGGTCCGGGCCGAAGGAGGCCAGGCAGGCGTCGTGAGCGGCCGTGGCCTGGAGGCGGGCTTCGGTATTGCGGCGTAGCCCCACGAGGGCGGTGGCCACGGCCAGCTCGACGGCGCCCGTCTCCGCGTGGCGCTCCTCCTCGGGCAGACCGCGGTGCAGCTCGTCGGCGCGCGCCGCCTCGCCGAGGGCCTCTTCGTGGCGGGCCTGGCCGTTGAGGCTGCGGGCCAGGCCGAGCCGCAGGACCAGGGACAGCCGGTCCGGTTCGCGAAGGGCTGCCAGGGCCTCGCGGGCGATCGCCTCGGCCTCCGGGTGGCGTCCCTGCGCGTTGAGGGCGAAGACCAGTCCGTTGCGGGCGGCCGCAGCTATGACCTGCATCTCCGGGCCCGTACCGCGGGTCGCGGCCTGGACGACGGCCGTGCCCTCTGCCTCGCACTCGGCGTGCCGACCGAGCGCGGTCAGCTGCTGGGTACGGTCCGAGCGCAGCTTCAGGGTCTGCCAGTGATCGCCTCCAAAGACCCTGCCGAAGGCCGGCAGCGCTTCGTCGTATGTGGCGAGAGCCTCGGCGTGGCGGCCCTGGGCGCCCGTGGCGAGCCCGGCGATACTCAGCGCCAGCGGCGCGTACACGTCGTCGCGTGGCAGCGACCGGGCCACGGCGCGGGCCTCTGCCTCCGCCTCGGCGTAACGCCCGGCCTCGTACAGGGACTTGGCCCGGGACACGGGGAATCCAGTCGTGCGTCCGGCGCGCGGTCGGAAGAATTTCATGGCCGGAGCATACGGATCTGTGCAGGCTGTTCGGTGAACGGTCGGGATCTGGTCGGCCGGCCCTGACGTCCCGGGATCCGGCGGGCTCGGCGGGCTCGGCGGGCCAGTCTTCGGGTGTCGGGTACAGCACGTCTCCCGCACCAGCCGCTCGACGCCGGCTCGGGAAACAGCCGCTCTACGGCCACTGGGCGGGGCGGGGTACGGCGGCTCACCAGCATCTCCGGAGAGCGGTGGCGCGGGCTGTCCGAAGCCGCCTCCAATCCCCCCGCTCCCCTTCGTCACACACGGCCGGGCTGATCCTGGGTGCCCGGCACCTGGGGACAGCGCGGCCTGGTTCCGGTTTCACCGTGCGACGAATCTGGTGTCAGGCAGCCGCCATGGCGGCCGGACATCCGCCTCCGTTCGGCCCCGGCGCTGGTTTCGCGCAGCGGGGACACCGATGAGGCGACTCCACCGAGGAGCAGGCATGAGCGTCGCAATGAACGTCACCGGCACCGTGAGCTGGAACCCCGAGGCCCTCGACGGGATCCTCTCGAACGACGAGGGGCGACCCGTCCTGTTCACCAACGCCCGCATTCTGACGATGGACCCGCTGATCGGGACCATGACGGGTGCCGACCTCCTGTTCGTCGGCTCCCTGGTCGTGGGCGTCGGGCCCGCCATCGTCACCGCGGCTCAGGACGACAACGCCATCGTCGTCAACTGCACCGGCATGACCATCGCCCCCGCTGTCGTGGACACCGTCGCGCTGGCCGGTGGCCGCGGCCACCGCTCGGAGTACGTCGCGACGCTGACCCCGGGCAACACCCCCGACTTCCTGGTGGTGCCCGACGAGCTCGCCGCAGACGTGCCCGCCGCGGTAGCCGCACTCATGACCCGGCCGGAGCTGGTCCGCGCACTTGTCGCGGCGGGCCGGCCGGTCCTGTGGGCCGGCAGCGACGTCCCCGGCCGGGCCACCGCCCCCGAGGCGGGTGTCCCGGCCGCCGCGGACCTGACCGGCAGCCCACGCGTCGGCGTCTGGATCGACAAGAACGACTTCCTGCACCAGGAACTCACCGCCGACGGCCGCTACGACGAAACCCGCGGCGGCCGGCCGCACGCCTACCAGGGCCGGTACTGGATCGACGGCGACCGCATCGACTACCTCGACGACCTCGGCTTCTGGGCCTACGGAGAGTTCCAGGGCGACGAACTCCATCACGCGGGCTACGCCATGAAGCTGGGCCGACCTGACCTGAGCTGGGCTGGGCTGGGCTGAGTGACCTGAGCTGAGCTTCGCTACCGCGGCCTGATTGCCGTAACGGTCGCGACCGAGGCCGGTGTTCGAGCAACCTCGGCCGGTCCGGCGACCCCACCCCTCCCAGCCCTCTCCGGGCCCCTCTCCGGCGGACCGCCCATCCTCTGGGCCCTCTCCGCCGTACGGAAAGAAGACCTCTCATGAACGTCAACAACACCGCCGGCGCCGCCGTGCTCGAAGAACTCCGGCGCCGGCCCGCCGACCGGCGACGCATCCTGTTCACCGGCGCGACCATCGTCACCATGGACCCCGGCCTCGGCGTAGTCGACGGCGGCGACCTCCTCGTCGAGGGCGACACGATCACCGCTGTCGGCCGTCACCTCGACGCGGGCGATGCCGTGGTCGTCGACGCCACCGGCACGATCCTCACCCCCGGCTTCGTCGACACCCACCGGCACGCCTGGGAGGCCCAGTTGCGCCGGATCATGCCGGACGTCGACGACCTCGGCGGCTACGTCATGGCCACCCTGGCCGGTTACGCGCCGCTCTACCGGCCCCAGGACATGCACGTCGGCACCCGCCTGGCCGCCCTGACCGCGATCGACAGCGGCATCACGACCATGCTCGACTTCTCCCACAACTCCCGCACCCGCGAGCACTCCGACGCCGCCGTCGAGGCCCTCCGCGACACCGGCATCCGTGGCGTGCACGCTTCCATGGGCCCTCACTTCGGCGCGTGGGACCGGCAGTGGCCCGGCGACCTGACCCGTCTCAAGGACCGGTACTTCAGCAGCGACGACCAGCTGCTCACGCTGCGCCTGGCGACCCTCGCCACCGACGAGATCGCCGGACCGGCGCTCGCCTACGGTTCGGAACTAGCCTTCATGGCAAAGGAGTTGGGCGTCGGAGTCAGCGTGGACGCCGTCTTCGGTACGTCCTCGTCCGAGGCGATCCTGCGCTGGGCCAAGGACGGCATCCTCAGCCCCGACGTCACCCTCATCCACTCCACCGGACTGACCCCTGAGGCATGGAAGGCGATGGGAGAGACCGGCACCACCGTGGCGCTCGCGCCCACGTCCGACGCGCAGATCGGTCTGGAGACCGCGATCCCCGCCGTCGACGAGGCGCTCGCCGCCGGCATCCGCCCCGGACTGAGCATCGACGTCGAAGTCGCCCTGGCCAGCGACATGTTCACGCAGATGCGGGCCTTGCACGCCATCCAGCGGATGCGCGCGGTCAACGCCGTCCACGGCACCGACCAGCGGCCCTCCCGCATCACCACCCACGACGTCCTCGACTTCGCCACCCTCCAGGGCGCACGTACCAACGGCCTGGCCGCCGTCACCGGCTCACTCACCCCGGGCAAGAAGGCCGACCTCCTCGTCATCCAGGCCGAGGACCTCAACAACATGCCGCTCAACGACCCGATCGGCACGATCGTGCTGGGCTCCGACGCCCGCAACATCAGCGCCGTCCTCATCAACGGCGAACCCCGCAAGTGGGACGGACAGGTCCTCGATGTCGACCTGGCAGCCCTGCGCAGCGAGGTGCGCGCTTCGCGCGACTACGTGCTGAACAACCCCAACAACCCGAACACCCCGAGCAACCCCAACATCCCGAACATCCCCGACGACCCGAACACCCCGGCCGCCTGAGCAGCCCCTGCAGCCGGGGGGGGGAACCCTTGGCAGCCCGGTGGCACGGCACCCCTCGGCCGATCGGGCGCACGCAAGCCACGGGACGACAACCGGACGCCCCCTCCCGGAGTTCCCATGTCCCACCCCTCGGCGCACAGGCCGTCGAACGACAGGAAGAGAGCGGAGCCATGAGCACCAATGACAGCGCGAAGGACCGGCGGGAACGGTTCGACCACGGCATGGCCGTACTGTCGAACATCGACGGCGAGGGCGGGCAGAAGGTCATCGATTCGCTGGCCGACATCTCCCCCGAGCTGGGTCACCAGGTGGTCGCCTGGGCATTCGGCGAGATGTACGACCGTCCGCAACTGGCTCCGCGGGACCGCCAACTGGTCACCCTGGGCATCCTGACCGCCCTGGGCGGCTGCGAGCCGCAGCTCGACGTCCACGTCAACGCCTCGCTCAACGTCGGCCTGAAGCCTGACGAGATCGTCGAGGCGCTGCTGCATGCCACCGTCTACTGCGGCATGCCCAGGTCCCTCAACGCCACTTTCGTGGCCAAGAAGGTCTTCGCGGAGCGAGGCGTCTCAGCGGCGTATCCGGACTCCGAGGAACGCAGCTCCTGAGAATGCCGTTGCCCAGCGAATACCGTGGTCCAGCGAATGCCGTGGCCCAGCACCGGTCATCCGATGCTCACGACCGCCTTGCCCCGCAGGCGGCCCGTCGACATCTCCTTCAGCAGTGGCCCGGCGCTGCTGAAGTCGCCGCGGTGGCCGATCTCCACCTGGAGCTTTCCGTGTGACGCCAGGGCCGGCAGCGCCGCCATGTCCTCGGCTTCGCGGCTTCCGTCGCCGTCGCTGTAGACGAAGTGGCGCAGGATCAGCGAGGTGCCGCCCTGGAGCAGCCGGAAGAGTTCCAGGCTGATGGGGTTGCCGCCGGCCTGGCCGAACCAGACGTACTGCCCGCCGGGGCGCAGCGTGTAGGCCGCCTTCGATCCCACATCGCCGCCCACGGACTCCAGCACGATGTCGAAGGGGTCGCCGGCGAGGGTCTCGATGTCGAGGGCGATCTCGGCGCCCAGTGCGGCCATGTGCTCGGTCGGCCGGCCGTGCGCGGCGACGGCGGTGATCTTCGCACCCTCGGCGACGGCCAGCTGGATGAGGAGCTGTCCCACGCCGCCTCCCACCACCCGTGGCCAGAATCCTGCGTCCCTGCAGGGCCCGCGGGTGCGAGCTCGACGAGGCCCGGCACTCACCGGCCTCCGATGCGTCATGGCGGGGGAGGAACAGCGTGACGCTGTTCCTCCCCCGCCATGACGCATCGGACTTCAGATGGCCTGGGCGGTGGGCATGATGGTGATCTCGGTGAGGTTGACGTGGCGGGGGACGGCCGCCATGAAGGCGACGGTTTCCGCGATGTCGGCGGACTGCAGGCAGTCGATGTCGTGGATGAGGTCGGCCATCAGCTGAGAGGCGTCGGGGTCGGTGACGTGGTCGGGGAGTTCGGTGTCGACCATGCCGGGCTCGATGGTGGCGACGCGGACCATCTTGGGGCCGAGTTCGACGCGGAGCAGCCGGGTGAGGTGGCTGATGTACGCCTTGGTCCCGGAGTAGATGGAGAACTTCGCCAGGATGCGGGTGGCCGCGATGGACGAGGTGTTGATCAGGTCGGCGGGCTTGCCCTGGGCGGCGGAGTCCGTCAGGTGCGGGAGGAACGCGGCGATGACGTTCATCAGGCCGCTGATGTTGAGGTCGATCTGACGCTGCCAGTCGTCGACCTTGAGTTCCTCGATGCCGGAGATGAGCTGGACGCCGGCGTTGTTGAACACGAGGTCGGCCTTGCCGAACCGTGCGGCGACCTGGTCGGCGGCGGTCTGGACGGCGGCACGGTCGGTGACGTCGACGGCCAGGGCGAGCGCGGTGCCGCCTGCGGCCTCGATGTCCTTGACCACGCTGTCGAGGCGCTCCTTGCGCCGGGCCAGCACGACGACGGTGGCGCCGAGTTCGGCGAGGCGCTGAGCGGTGACGGCGCCCATGCCGCTGGAGGCGCCGGAGACGACAGCGACACGGCCGGCGAGGGGGGTGCCGGTGAGCAGAGCAGCAGACATCACAAAACCTCAATCTCTTTGATTCGGATCGGAAGGCCCGGAGGCGGGGAGAGCAGCTCGCGGAGACGGGGAGAGCTGAGGAGGGTGGGGGGAGAGGGGAGGTGGGGAGGGGGAGAGCTGGGGTGGGGGCCCGGCCGGCCGGATCGTCCCTGCCCGGCCGGGCTGTCGGAGAGGGCCGCATGCGCCCGAAGGCGAGGGCACCCGAAGGCGAGGGCACCCGGCGGGGGTCAGGCGGCGTCGTCGTGCCCGGTGGCAGCGGACTTCTCACGCCACGGGGCGAGGTCGTCCTGCACCTGCTGGTACTTGACGTCGAGCCGCTCGAGGGTGTCGCGCCCGAGGTAGAGGTGCGTGGGCGGCTTCTCGGTGGAGGCGACCTCGACGATGAGGGCGGCGCCCTTGACGGGGTCGCCGAGCTGGGCGTGGTTGGCCCGGTCGATCCAGTCGAGCGTGACGTGCGCGGGGGTGTCGTCGTAGTCGGTGATGCGGTTCGCGGCGACCGACAGGGAGCTGGCGTCGAGGAAGTCGGTGCGGAACACACCCGGCTCGACGACCATCGACTGGATCCCGAACGGCGCCATCTCGACGGAGAGCGCCTCACTGATGCCGGCGACGGCGAACTTCGACGCGGAGTACAGGCTGACACCGGGCTCGCCCTCGAAGCCGGAACGCGAACCGATGTGCACCAGCCGGCCCGAGCCCTGCTTGCGCATGACGGGCAGCACGGCGCGGGTGACGTTGATCAGGCCGAAGACGTTGAGGTCGAACAGGGACCGGGCCTCCGCGTCGGTGATCTCCTCCAGCGCGCCGAGCAAGCCGCGGCCGGCGTTGTTCACCAGGACGTCGATGCCGCCGAACCGGTCCACGGCGGCCTCGACCGCCTGCGGGATGGTGTCGTTGTCCGTCACGTCGAGGGCGACCGCGAAAACCTTGTCCGAGTTCTTCAGGTCGTCCGGCACACGCTCCGGATTCCGTACGGCGACCACGACATCGTTACCGCCTGCCAGGGCGGCGCGGGCGATTTCCGCACCAATTCCACGGGAGGCGCCGGTGATAAACCACGTAGCCATCAGAAAACCTCTTTCATCGCTTCCCTTTTCGGGGATTTCTTCTTGACGTATTCGAGTCTGCCTGTCCGGTACGGAGCTATGAAGGCCGTGCTTTTCCTGGGAGTCCCACACCCAGGAAGACGGAGCGTGGTGCGTCCGCGCGACACGACCACAGGCTGAGCAGCGGCTCCAACGAGGAGGCAAGGGCCGTCGGCCGCGGCAGCGCCGGTCCGGCCGAGGCCCACCCTCGGAACGGCGCGTTCACCGAAGCGGACGGAATTCCCGATGGGGGGCGATTTCCCGGCGGTCTCCTGCTTCAGGAACCGTGCGTGCCCAGGAACCGCGTGCGCTTCAGGAACCGTGTGCGGGATTCTCCCGGTGGCGTGCTTCCGGTGCGTCGAGGGAGCCGAGCAGGGCCAGTCCGTCGGCGGAGGGGGAACCCGGCTCGGCCTGGAGAATGATCAGCTGCTGTCCCGGGGCGCTGCGGATGGCGAGGGCCTCGTGCCGCAGCTCCAGGTCTCCCACCACGGAGTGACACACCTGTTTGACTTCGTAGGGCGGGACCCGGGTGTACTCGCGGGCCCACAGGGAGCGGAAGTCGCCGCTGCGCACGGACAGTTCACCGACCAGCTCCAGGACGCGGGGATCCTCCGGAGTGCTCGCGGCGGTCTGCTGGAGGTCCGCGACCGCGCGATGGCGGGCCCGCTCCGGATTCCGGTAGAAGGACCTCGCCGCCGGGTCCAGGAAGAGCATGCGCAGCACGTTGTCGTGGTGCGCGAAGTCACGGTAGAGGGCGTCGGCCAATGCGTTGGTGGCCAGTAGGTCCTGGGCGTGCCCGATGACGAAGGCGGGCGTCCTGGTCCAGCTTTCGATCAGTTGCACCAGATGCGGGCGGACCCGCTCGACCCGGGCCGGGGACTTCGTACGGCGGGCTGTCGGCCGTGCCAGCCGGAAGAGTTCCTCCTTGTCCTCGTCACCGAGCCGCAGGGCGCGGGCAAGAGCCTCCAACACCCCGGGGGACGGGCTGAGTTCACGGCCCTGTTCGAGTCGGCTGTAGTAGCTGAGGCTGACACCCGCGAGCGTCGCGGCCTCGTCACGCCGCAGGCCGGGCACCTTTCGCCGGCCCGCGCCGGACAAACCTGCCGCATCAGGGCTGAGCCGGTCTCTGCGGGAGCGGAGGAACTGACCCAGCCCTCCCGCCGGGTCAGGGTGCGTGTCGTTGTCCATGCCGCCAAGGCTAGGCGGAGAAACTCGGGCAAAGTTGGGCCGGTGGTGGGTGTATTACTCCCAGGAACGCGGGTCCCCCTTTCCAGGGGAAAGCACGTAACGGACCTCGGCGAATCGTCATGGATGCTCCTGAGCTGCGGCCGGAGCCGCCATCGCCTCGCAGCGCCTCCCGCCGCAGCTCAAGTCTCCGCAGTGAGGCTCGCGGGCAGAGAATCCACAAACCGGGCAGGCGAATACCCTCCGCGGACATTGGAGTACGTGGCGTGAACTATGGAGTGCATGGACCACGTGGCGCCAATCACGCGACTGACACTTCTCCCGGCCACAAACCATCTAGGCTTGCTGCATGAGCAATGGGACGCCTTTGGGTGATTTCCTCCGAGCCCGCCGGGAAGCTCTCAAGCCACACGACGTCGGCCTTCCCGAATACGGGCGGCGCCGGGTGCCGGGACTGCGCAGAGAGGAAGTCGCGCTGCTCGCCGGAGTCAGCTCCGACTACTACATCCGGCTGGAACAGGGACGCGAGAACAGTCCGTCCCCGCAGGTCCTCGACGCCGTGGCGCAGGCCCTGAAGCTGGACGGGGAAGCCACCGACCACCTCAACCGCCTCTGTCTCACCGCCTCGCAACGGCCGCGCGACCGGGGCGAGACGGGCGTCAGCCGGCAGCTGTTGCAGTTGATGGACAGCTGGGACCACACTCCGGCCTTCATCGTCGGCCCGGCCCTCGACATCATGGCGGGCAACTCCCTCGCCACGGCCCTCCACAGCGGGTTCGAGAAGTTCGACAACCTCGCCCGCATGGTGTTCGTCGACCCGGCAGGGCGCACGTTCTACCAGGAATGGGAGCGAGCCGCGCACTCCTGTGTCGCCGAAATCAGGGCCGCGTACGGCCACGACCCCGAATCGGCCCGCATCGCCGAGGTCGTGGCGGAACTGTCCGCCCAGAGCGAGGAGTTCGCCGGAATCTGGCAGCTGCACGATGTGAAGGGCAAGTCCCAAGAAGGCAAGCATCTCCAACACCCCCAGGTCGGAGACCTGCACATCAAATTCGCGGCCTTCACGGTCAACGGGGCCCCGCACCAGCAACTGGTGGTCTACCAAGCGGAACCGGCCGGCCCGACGGCAGCCGCTTTCGAGACACTGAGATCCATGGCCACGCAGCCGAAGCAGACCCGGACACCCGTGCCCACCGCGGACCTCGGCGGCGACGAGCACCAGCGGCGCACGACCACGTGAGCCTTGCCGGCGGGCGGACCAAAGAGCCCAGCCGCCCGCACACCGGCCACAGCTGCGCCAGGCACCCCCACCCCCGCCTTTGGCCGGCGAAGGTGTAGCCGTCCGGCAAGGTGGGTCTATCGGTTCCGACTCGGCGTGTCCCCGGACGAGGCGGGATCCGGCGCTGTTTGAATCGCCGAATGACTAAGCGTGACGAAGCGGAACTGTTCGGCAACCGGTTCCTGACCGTGCCCGCTCCCTCGGAGACCTTCCCCGAGGAAGGCATGGCCGCGAGGGACGCGATGCGGCTGCTGGACGTGGACCTCGTCATGGAGGGTGACCCGCAGCGCAACCTCGCCACGTTCGTCACCACGTGGATGGAGCCGGAGGCGCAGCGGATCATCGCCGAGAACCTCCACCGCAACTTCATCGACCACGCGGAGTACCCCATCTCCGCCGAGATCGAGCAGCGTTGCGTGCGCATGCTCGCCGACCTGTTCCACGCGCCGGGCAAGACGACCGGATGCCGGACCCAGGGCTCGTCCGAGGCGATCATGCTCGGGGCGCTGTCGCTGAAGTGGAAGTGGCGGCAGCGCCGCCAGGCGGCCAATCTGCCGGTCGACCGACCCAACTTGATCTTCGGCGGGGACGTCCACGTCGTGTGGGAGAAGTTCTGCCGCTACTTCGACGTCGAGCCGCGGATCGTGCCGCTCGCCGAGGGCAAGTACACGATCGGGCCTCAGGACGTGGAGCCCCTTCTCGACGAGAACACGATCGGCGTCGTCGCCGTGCTCGGCACCACGTTCACCGGCCACAAGGACGACGTCGTCGGGATCGACAAGCTTCTGCGGGACGTCCGCAAGGAGCGCGACCTCGACATCCCGATCCACGTCGACGGAGCCAGCGGCGCCTTCGTATGGCCCTTCCTCTACCCCGACGCGAAATGGGACTTCCAGCTGGAGCAGGTCCGTTCGATCAACGTCTCGGGGCACAAGTACGGCCTGGTCTACCCCGGCATCGGCTGGCTGATCTTCCGCGAGGAGTCCGACCTGCCCACGGATCTCGTGTTCCACGAGAACTACCTCGGCAGGACCGACTCGACGTTCACGCTGAACTTCTCCACCGGCGCGGCGATGGTGCTCGCGCAGTACTACAACTTCGTCCGGCTCGGTCGCCAGGGCTACACGTACGTCATGAAGATGATGCAGAAGAACGCCCACGCGCTGGAGGACAACCTGCGCAGCGGCGGCCGCTTCGAAATCATCGGGAGTGGTCTTGAGCAGCTGCCGCTGGTCGCTTTCCGTCTCGCCGGCGAGAACGCCTACGACGAGACCGACGTCGCCTGGCAGCTCTCCGCCGAGCGCGGCTGGATGGTCCCGGCGTACACGCTCCCGCCCAACGCGGAGCGGGTGAAGATCATGCGGGCCCTGGTCAAGGAGACCCTGAGCCGCGAGCAGATCGATCGCCTTAGCCAGGACATCCACGACGCGTGTCGCACTCTGGACAACAAGGGGGCGGTCCACCAGATCGAGCGGGCCCAGGTCAAGCGCGGCACCGGCTACTGACGCACCTCCATCGCCCCGGTTGCACACACCTGCCCCGCCTCATGGAGCCCCTGGGAACCCCTGGACGGCAGTCCCCCCGCTTGATCGAATAGCCCCATGGGTGCCTTCTGGGTCGGGGAGCGGGTTCGGTTGCGTGGGGTTGAGCCCGGGGACTGGGGGGTGTTCATGCGGCTTGCCGAGGAAGAGGAGTTGTCGGGGGACCTTGTGCAGGTGCCTCGGTCTGCCGAGCGGTTCCGGGCCTGGGCCGGTGAGGAAGCCGGGGCGTCCGGGGACGGGGACCGCTTTCGGCTTGTCGTCGAGGACGTGGTGACGGGAGATGCCGTCGGGTCCCTCGGGGTGCACCGCGCCGACCCGCGGTCCGGGTCGTTCGAGTACGGCGTCACCATCGGGGACGGACACCGGCGCAAGGGGTACGCGGCCGAGGCCGTCGTGTTGCTGCTGCGCTACATGTTCGACGAGCGGCGCTACCACAAGGCCGAGGCCCGCGTCTTCGCGCACAACGAGCCCTCGCTCGCCCTCCAGCGGCAGCTCGGTTTCGTCGAGGAGGGGCGGCTGCGCGATCACATGTTCCACAGCGGCCGACATCACGATCTCGTCCTACTGGGCATGCTCGACCGGGAGTTCGCCAGCCGTCACCGGTGACGGGGCACCTCCGTCACTGATGACGGACGCCCCCTGCTTACGCCGCCGGCTCGATGTTCTGGTTCGCGTGGAACAGGTTCTTCGGGTCGTACCGGCGCTTGACCTCCGCCAGGCGGTCGTAGTTGTGGCGGTACGTCGCATGGACGCGGTCATCGTGCTCGTCCTCGCCGATGAAGTTCACGTAGGCGCCGCCCATCGAGTACGGGTGCAGGTCGTGCCAGTACGCGGTCGCCCACCGTTTGACCGCCTCCGCGTTCGCCGGGTCCGGGTCGATGCCCGCTATGACGCCCGACCAGACCGCTTCCCGGTACCCCCAGGCCGTCGCGTCCTCGGAGACCCGGGACGCCGCCGCGTCCACGGGGTAGAGGTGCATCGTCGACAGCGGCGTCGGGAGGTTCTCGGCGAACTTGCTGTGGACGTCGATCGCTTCGTCCGTGACGCGGTCGAAGAAGTCACCGCGCCAGTACCACTGCAGGCCCGTGGGCAACAGCTCGTCGAACATGCTCTGCAGCGCCGGGTACGGCATCGGTGCCGTGAACTGGAAGGCGGGCGGCCCCACTTCCGTCGCCGCCGCGATCGCTTCGCCCGTCCGCGCCAGGTCTCCGGTCCAGCACCACACCACCCCGCACATCTTCTTGCCGTGGATCTCCTCGGGGAAGGGCGGTCCCGGCGGCACAGTCAGCGCGGCGAAGAAGCCGTTCAGGTCCTCCGGTGCCTGCGGCAGGAACACGCGGTACCACTCCAGGACTTCACGTGTCTTCTCGACCGGCCACAGCGTCAGCGCGACGCCCACCGTGTGCACCGGATGCAGCTGGAACCTGAACGCCGTGACGATCCCGAAGTTTCCGCCACCGCCCCTCAACGCCCAGAACAGATCGGAGTGTTCGGTCTCGCTCGCCGTGACGAAGCTGCCGTCCGCGAGGACCATGTCCGCGCTGAGGAGGCTGTCGATCGTCAGGCCGTACTTGCGCGTGAGGTAACCGTGACCGCCGCCGAGCGTCAGGCCCGCGATGCCGGTCGTCGAGATGATTCCGGCGGGTATCGCGAGGCCGAAAGTGTGCGCCGCGTGGTCCAGGTCGGAGAGCAGGCTGCCGCCGCCCACCCACGCCGTCTCCTGCGCGGGGTCCACCCGCACCCAGCGCATCGGTGACAGGTCGATCGTGATCGCGTCGTCGAGGAGGCACAGGCCGCCGCCGCTGTGGCCGCCGCTGCGGACGGCGAGCTCCAGTCCGTGGTCGCGGACGAAGTCGACCGCCGACATGACATCCGCCGCGTCCGAGCAGCGCACCATCGCGGTCGGCTGCCGGTCGATCATCGCGTTGTAGATCTTGCGGGCCTCGTCGTACTCCGGGTCGCCCCGCGCAATGACCGGGCCACGAAGCTCAGTTCGCATCAGATCGACGACGTCCACCCCGGTGGGAACCGCGGCTGTGGTGTCGGTGTCGGTGTCGTTCATCGCGCTCTCCTCGACCGGACGCGTCGCTCCGCGGACCGCTGTCCCCCGTCCGTCCCGTCTTCCCACCTCTCGGCGGCGTCGGTGAGCGGTTCGTGCGCCGGCGTGCGGACGCCCCCGTCAGCCACCGACACACCGAATCGAGCGCCGGCTGACTCTTCAAGGATCCGCCCGCCCGGCAGGCCCCGCAATCGCGGAGGACGATGAAGACATGGACGGAGCGGACCAGGTCACGAACGGACCTGACGGCCTCGGCGGCGTCAGCCGTCCCGCCCGGCTCGCCGCCCCCGGCGAAGGCATCACCCCCGATGAACTGGCGCTCGCCGCGCGTAATCACGGCCTCCCCCTCGAAGCCCTCCGCTACGACGTCACCCCGCCGGGCCTGCACTACGTCCTCGTCCACTACGACATCCCGGCCACGAGCGCCGACAACTGGCAGCTCACGGTAGATGGCCTGGTCAGGACGCCGCTGGCCCTCGACATGGCGGCTCTGCGCTCCCTGCCCGCCGTCACCCGCCGCGTCACCCTGGAGTGCGCGGGCAACGGCCGCGCCCTGCTCACACCCCGGCCCGTCAGCCAGCCCTGGCTGGTCGAGGCCGTCGGCACCGCGGACTGGACCGGCGTGCCGCTGCGTGTCCTCCTCGACGAGGCCGGGGTGGCCGAGGACGCCGCCGAGGCCGTCTTCACCGGCGCCGACCACGGCGTCGAACGCGGCGTCGAGCAGGACTACCGGCGGAGCCTGCCCGTCGCGGTGGCCTTCGGTGACGTCCTCGTCGCGTACGGCATGAACGGCGCGCCCCTGCCCCCGCAGCACGGCTACCCACTGCGGCTCGTCGTCCCCGGCTGGTACGGCATGGCGCACGTGAAGTGGCTGCGCGAGATCACGCTGGTCGACGCCCCGTTCGACGGGTTCCAGCAGGCCGTCGCGTACCGCTTCCGCTGGAACGCCGACGATCCCGGCGAGCCCGTCACCAAGATCCTGCCGCGCGCCCTGATGATCCCGCCCGGATTCCCCGACTTCATGTCCCGCGCCCGCGTCGTCCGCCCCGAGCCCGTACTCCTCGAAGGCCGGGCCTGGTCCGGCCACGGCCCTGTGACCCGGGTCGAGGTGACCACGGACGACGGCGCCACGTGGAGCGACGCCACGCTGGACCCTCCGGGCGGACACCCACCGGACGGGGCGGCCTGGCGGCGCTGGCAGGCCCCGTGGACCGCCGCACCCGGCACCCACGTCCTCGGCGCCCGCGCCACCGACGCCACCGGCCGCACCCAGCCGCTCACCCAGCCGTGGAACCGCGGCGGCTTCGGCAACAACCTCGTCCAGCGCATCCCCGTCCACTGCGTCTAGCCCCGCCGGGAAAACGTGCACCACACCGACCTGGGTCGCCTTCCTCCCCCTCGCCCGTCGCAGCGCTGACGCTACGGGCGAGGCCGGATCCAGGGGATCTCGCGCTTCATCAGGAACCACTCCGCCGCCGTCTCCGGACGGTCCCCCGTGGCGTGGTGGACCACCGGGTCGTGGTGGATGCGGCCGGGCGGTACCCGGTGCAGCGTGGACAGTTGGGTCTCCACCGTCTCGACCATGGCCGAGGGGCCGCTGACGTACACGTGCGGCCACTCGGCGGGCGCGTGGCGCAGGCTCTGCGCGGAGGCGTATCGGGTCAGTTCCCGTACGAGCGCCCCGTCCGCGTCGTGCGGCGTTCCGTCGTGTGGGGGCAGCGCGCCGACGAGGCGTAACCAGGGGTGCGCGCCGGCGAGGAGTTGCAGGACGCCGGCGTCGTACACGTCGTCCTCCGTGCGGGCGCCGATCAGCAGGGTGGCGGTCGCGTCGCCCCGGCAGACGGCGAACTGCTCGATGAGCGCCTTGATCTGCGCCCAGCCTGTCCCCCCGGCGACGAAGAGCAGCTCCCCCTCCGGGGCCTCGGGCAGCGTCGTCGTGCCGAGTGCCGGGCCGAGGCGGACGGTGCCGCCCGGG
Source organism: Streptomyces sp. NPDC090032 (assembly GCF_044748025.1). Lineage (NCBI taxonomy): Bacteria > Bacillati > Actinomycetota > Actinomycetes > Kitasatosporales > Streptomycetaceae > Streptomyces > Streptomyces sp. NPDC090032. Next base: position 271,656 of record NZ_JBIVFF010000006.1, read on the forward strand.
GTGACGTCGTCGACGAGGGCGCTGCTCAGGAGGCCTCCGTCGACGCGGCGTATGTGGAAGTCGAGGGAGCCGCCGGCGCGCGGGGCGTTCGCGATCGAGTACGGGCGCCAGACCTGCGGCGCCTCGGGGGCGGTCAGGGTCGCGTACTGGCCCGGCAGGTACCGGTACGGGCGGTCGGGGCGGACGGTGAGCACGGCGATGTCGTCCGTGCGGCGCTCGTGGCGGAGCACCTCCGCGTCCCACCAGGCCGGTTCCGACGCCGGGACGGACCCCGCTCCGGCGATCATGATTTTGGAGATGAGTTCGTACGCCGCGCGCCACGCGGCCTCCGTCTTCGGCGTCCAGGAGCTGCCCGAGAAGAACTTCAGGGTCGCTATCAGGCTGTCCCCGACGGCCGGGTAGTGCTCGGTGCGGGCGCCGAACTTACGGTGGTCGAAGCCGAGCGTGCGCAGGTGGCCGACGAGCGCGCCGGTGTCCTCCAGGTTGAGGATCGCCGTGGTCAGCGCGGCGAAGAGGCGGTCGCGCTGCTCCTCCATCCGCTCCGGGAACATGGCCCGTACGCCGGGATTGTGCTTGAACAGGTGGGCGTAGAAATACTTCGTCACCGCCTCCGCGCGGCGTTCCACGACGGCGAGGCTGGAGCGGATCAGGGCGGGGTTCAGGGCGGCGTACGGTCTCGCGCCGGTAGTCGTCGTCACTGGGCGGGGCCTCGATTCCACGGTCAGGCCGGAGGCCTACGGACGGGCGCCATCCGGACCCCGCGCCCCTATCCTGGGGCAGCATGAGGGGGGACGCGGGAGCAACCGGAGAATTCAGGGGCGGCCGATGACGACGTCCTCCGGTCCGCTGTTCGTGATGCCGCCTCCGGACGGGCCGCGGGACGCCTGGGTGACGCTGCCCGACGAGGGGCCCGATCCGACGGCGCTGCCCGAGGTCAGGCCGCGCGACGACCGGGGACGGGCCGAGGGTCCCGGTGAATCCGCCTTGTTCCAGGGTGAGTTGCTGGCGGAGCAGTATCAGGTCGTACGGCGTCTCGGGCGCGGCGGCATGGGCGACGTGTATCTCGCGCTCGACAGGAAGGTCGACGACCGCGAGGTCGCCGTGAAGACGCTGCGGCCGGAGCAACTCGCCGCGCGCCTCGGCTCGTTGGAGGACGAGCGACAGGCGTTCGCGGACCTGCACCACGACGGGATCATCCCCGTCTTCAACTACGGCCGGCACCCCCGCGTCGGCCCCTTCCTCGTCCTGCCGTACGTCGACGGGCTCAACCTCGACGAGATCCGCGCCCTCGCCCGGCACGACCCGGACCGGTTCGGTGGCGCCCGCTTCCACGAGTTCGTGCTCGCGTACGGGCTGCGCGTGCTGTCCGCCCTCGACCATCTGCACGCGCGGCCCCGGCCCCGCAAGGTGTACGGCGATCTGAAGCCGGAGAACGTGATGCACGACGGCGCCACCACCAAGGTCATCGACGTGGGGTCGATCCGCGTGGAGGGCGCGCCCGGACTGACCACCGACGGGTTCCGCGCGCCGAACGTGCCGCTCGCCCCGCCCGCCCTGAACGGCGCGTCCGCGCCGCGCGACGACCTGTTCAGCCTGGGCGAGACGCTGCGCACCCTGAGCGGTCTCGGCATCGGGACCCACTCGCTGGCCGAACTCGGCGCCCTGGACCGGCTGCTCGACGGCGACCCGGTGACGGCGCAGGCCGCCGCGCTGACCACCACCCCGGCCCCCGAAGGCCTCGGCCTCGTCTCGCTGGCCCGCGCCCTGCGCCGCGCCACCCGCCCCGAGTCCGCCGAGCGGTACGCGGACGCGGACGAGATGGCCGATCAACTGCGGGGTGTGTTCCGTGAGTTGAGGTCTCTGCGGACCGGTCAGGAGACCTTCGAGCCGTCGCCGCTGTTCCTGCAGTCGCCGTACGCCCTGGACGGAGCGCTCGGCGTCGCGCCGGTCCTGCCCCGGTGGGCGACTCCGGCCGGGGGCGCCCCGCCCGCCCCGCTGCACGAGCCGCCGTCCGCCGCAGACGTAGCGGCCCGCCTGCCCGTGCCGCGCCCCGACCCGCACGACGCCCACCACGACGGCCTCAGCCGCCTCGCCGACGCGGATCCCGCCGCGCTCCTCCAGCACACCGGGGACTGGCGGGACTCTCCCGAGGTACGGCTCCTGCGGTGCAGGCTCCGGCTGCGCGTCGCCGTACTGGCCGAACGGGCCGAGGGCGAACGGCCGGACCTGGAACCCGCCGCCGAGGAGCTGCGCGGCGCCGTCGACGGCATCGGGCCCGAACTGTCCCGGAACGACTGGCGCATCGACTGGCACCGCGGCCTCCTGAACCTCGCCGAGGACGACGTGGCGTCCGCGCGCGACTACTTCGACCAGGTCTACGGCGCGATCCCCGGCGAGTACGCGCCCAAACTGGCGCTCGGCCACTGCGCCGAGCGGCTCGGCCACTGGCACGAGGCGCTGACCTTCTACGAGGCCGTACGGCTGCGCAACCCGTCGCTCGGCAGCGCGGCGTTCGGCGCGGCCCGGGCGCGCCTCGCGCTCGGGGGCGCCACCCCCGAGCGCGCGGCCATCGAGGCGCTCGACGCCGTGCCGCAGCACTCGCGGCACCGCACCGGCGCGCGGACCGCGACCGTGCGCATCGCCGTCGAGTACGCGACGACGGCCGACGGGCTGCGCAGCGCGCTCACCCGGCTCGCGCGCCTCTTCAACGAGCACGGGCTCACCGACGAGCAGGCCCGCGTACGGATGAAGGCCGAGGTGTGGGAGGCCGCGCAGCGCCTCGTGGCGGACGGCAAGGTGGGGGCGGACGCGCTCGGGCGGCTCTCGGAGGCGGCGGCCCGGCGCGACCAGGACGCGCGGGACGCGGGCGGGCGGCTGGAATTCCCTTCGGGGGACGTCGAGTTGAGGCGTCAGCTCTCGCAGTTCTACCGGGCGCTCGCCCGGCAGGCCGCCCGCTCCGACAGCCCGCACGGCGACGTGGTCGCCGAACGCCTCCTGGACCGCGCCTACTTGGTGCGTCCGCTCGAAATGTGGCACCGCCGCGACCGCACCTGGCCGCCCCGCCGGCGGCCCCGGCTCACCGGACGGCGTCCGGCGGCGGACCGATGAGCCCTGCGCCGCGGGGAACGGGAGGCGGGCTCGCGAGGCGTTGCGCGGGTGGGGTGGTCGAGGGCGGGCGGGCGCTGTGGTCGTACGCGCGGGTGCTGTGGTGGTACGTACAGGTGCTGTGGCAGTACGCGCGGGTGCTGTGGCGGTACGCGTGGGCCCCGCCGGTGCGGGGCGTGGAACGGCCGGGCGCCCGGGCGGGGGCCTCCCCCCGCGCCACGGAGCGGCCGAGCAACCGTGCGACAGCAACCCCTCCCCGTAACCGCGCCTATCTCCACGACCGGCTCGTCGCGCTGCCTCTCCTCGCCGCCGTCGCCTTCGCCGGACTCGGCTTCACCGCCACCTCCCTGCGCGACGACTCCGCCGCGATCCGCACCCATATCGCGCCCGCGCTGCGCGACCTGACGGACGCGCGGACCTCCCTGCGGATCGCCCAGCGGGAGGCCGAGGTGAGCCTCGACGCGGGGGACGCCGTGGAACTGAGCGGGCTCAGCCCCCGCTACGGCTCCCGGATCACCGGTGCCGCCCAGGACCTCAGCCAGGTCGCGCGCGGCGGCGCCCTGACCGCGGCCGAACGCCAGGAACTCGACGTCGTCTCGGGCCTCGTCGACGGCTACGAGCGCTGGATCGCCTGGGCCCAGACCAACGTCTCCGACAAGCCCCTGCGCAAGGCCGGACTCTCCTACGCCCAGAGCATGCTCTGCTCGACCGAACCCGACCGACACGCCATCGACGCCGACGCCCCCTACGAACCCGCCACCAACCGCTACGCGCCCTACCTCAGATGCAAGACCGTCACCGGCAGCGAGGCGACGGCCGTCGTCGACCGCATCTCGGCCCTCGAAAGCGCCCTGCGCCACCGCCTCGAAGCGCGCGCCACGCTCGGCCCCGCCGCCGTCACCGCCGCCGCCGTGTCGGCCGTCGCGTTCGTGCTGCTGGCCGTCGGTCTGTGGCGCACCCTGCGCTTCCTGCGGATCCGCTTCCGCATCCGGGCCAGCGTGGCGCTGCTCGCCGCCGCGCTGCCGCTGCTCGCCGTGCCCCTGCTCGCCGTGGACGGGCTGCGCGCGTACGCCGCCCAGGAGGACACCGTGCCGATCGCCCGCCGCCTGTCCCAAGTGGCCTCGCCGTCCACCGAGGTCGCCGTCGAGGAGCACCGCATCGACCCGCCCGGCGACACCGCCATCGTCACACTCGCCGCTTCGATGGACGACGTCCTGGACCGCGGCAGGCTCGCCGCCGTCGACGGGGCCGCCCCCTGGGTGGCGCCCGCGGGCCTGCTCGTCGCCGCCGTCACCGGTGCCACCCTCCACGCCTACCGGCGCGAATACCTGCTCGTGGGGCGCCCCGGGACCGCCGTATGAGGCGCCGGAACGGGATGCTGCGGCTCGCCCTCGCCGCCTGCCTGCTCGCCCTCGCCGCGCTCACCGGCGGCTGCGCGGGCGGCGACGCAGACCGGACCGTCGTCGTGCTCGGGCCGTGGACGGGACCGGAAGGCGCCGCGTTCGAGGCCGCCCTGTCCCGCCTGTCGGACCGCAGCGGCCACAGTTACGTCTACAAGGGCACCCGCTCCCTGCGCGAGACCCTCGTCGCGCAACTGGAGGCCGGCGCCCCGCCCGACGTCGCGATCCTCAACAGCATCGGCGAACTCACCGAGTACGCGGCCGACGGCAAACTCCAGCCGCTGTCCCAGAAGGCCGCCGAACGCGGCTACCCGCCCTGGTCCCCCACCCTCACGCTCGACGGCAGGCGCCGCACCTACTGGGTGCCGCTGCGCGTCAACCTCAAGAGCCTCGTGTGGAGCAAGCGCGGCACCCCGGCCAAGGCGCCCGACTGGTGCGTGGGCATGGCCGCGGAAGCCACCTCCGGGTGGCCCGGCACCGACTGGATCGAGGACATACTCCTCCACCAGGCGGGCCCCGACACGTACACGCGGTGGGCCACCGGCCGCCTCGACTGGAAGAAGGACCCGGCCGTGCGCCGCGCCTTCACGACCTGGGCCGGAATCCTCGGCCCACGGTCGCCGGAGGCCGTCGAACGCTCCCTGACCATGTCGTTCGAGGGCACGCCCGCCCCCGCAGACCCTTCGGGCGCCCGGCGCGGGCTGCTCGGCGGCTCACTGCCCGGCTGCACCCACGAACACCAGGGCTCCTTCATCCGCTACCTCTACCCCGGCGCCGCCGGCGACGCCCTGCGCGTGGAGCCGGCCGCCCGGTTCCTGCACGGGCAGGCCGCGTACAAGGGCGCGTACGAGGTGTCGGGCGACATGGCCGCCGTGCTCACCGACAACCCGGCGGCGCAGGAACTCGTCACGCTGCTGACGAGCGAGAGCGGCCGCGCGAGCTGGTCGCGGGCGGCGCCCGAGCAGCTGCGGCCCTTCTTCCCCGACGCCAGCGACCCCCAGCCCGACGACCCGACCGGCCAGACCGTCGCCTCGTATCTGACCCGCGAGGCGGACACCCTGTGCTTCGACGCGTCGGACGTGATGCCGCCCGTGCTGCGCGACGCGTTCTACCGGGCCGTCCTCACGTACTTCCAGGATCCGCGTACGGGGACGCTGGACACGCTCCTCGGGCAGCTGGAGACCGTCCGCAGCCAGATCGCCGGAACACCGTCGGGCCGGTCGGGACAGCCGCGCACGCCCGACGACATCTGCGCGCCGCCGGGCGGATAGCCGCGCCGGACACGGGGCCGTGCCGGACACGAGGGACCCTGCGTAGATTTGCCGCAGACATCAGGGGCGCGTCAACCAACTCTGCGGCCACGGCTAGCGTCTATCCGAACACAATTGCCCGTACGCAATTGCCCGTACTCAATCGCCCGTCCGACCGGAACGGAACGCCGCAGTGGCCTCTGCCGAACTGTCTCCACCCTCTGCCGCACGCGCGCGCCGCCCCCCGGACGTCCCCGAGCCCTGGCACGGCCGGTACCGGACCGCACTGCTCGTCACCGCCTGCATACTTCCGCTCCACGTCCTGTGGCTGGCGTTCCTGGCGACCGGCGGCGGCGACCTCGCGGCACAGGTGGCGTGGGCCGAGTTCGCCAGGATGTACCCGGGCTCCGCGTACAACCTGTTCTGGTACGGCGGCCTCCACATCGCCAACTACAGCCTCATCTCGCCCTATCTGATGGCGATGTTCGGCGTCGTCCCCGTCACCCTCCTGTCCGGCGTCTCGTCCACCTGGCTGGCCGCGTCGATCGTCGAGCGCAGCGGCATCCGAAGACCGCTGTGGCCGGCCCTCGTGGTGGGGTTCTCGCTGTGGTGCCAGGTCGTGTCGGGGCGCTCGACGTTCATGCTGGGGGTGGCCTTCGGGCTCGGCGCCGTCCTCGCGCACATGAACGGCCGGCGCATCGTCATCGCGACGGTGTGCGCCGCGCTGTCCACGATGGCCAGCCCCGTCGCCGGGCTCTTCCTCGTCGTCGCCGGCGCCGCCTGGCTCCTGAACAAGCAGTGGGGCAAGGCCCTGTCGCTGCTCCTGCCGCCCGTCCTCATCGTCGCCGTGACGACCTGGCTGTTCCCCTTCAAGGGCGAACAGCCCATGCCGTTCGACCGGATCTTCCCGCCCGTCGTCCTGTGCGCGGTCGTCCTGGTGTGCGCGCCGCGCGCCTGGCGCGTGGTCCGCCTCGGCACCGCCGTGTACGCGCTCGGCGTGGTCCTCACCTATCTGATCGCCACTCCGATCGGCACGAACGTGGAGCGGCTCACGGAGATCGTGGCGCCCGCGCTGATCCTCGCCGCCGTGATGGACCGGGACCGCGGGCCCCGCTACGAGGGCCGGCGCGGCCGGTACTTCCCGCTCCACCGCCAGCGCGTCATGTGCATCGTCGCGATCGTCCTCTCCCTGGGCTGGCTGTCCGGCAAGACCATCGCCGACGTCGTCGCCAACACCGAGGTCCCCGAGTGGGCCATCAAGACGGACGGCGTCGTCTCCAAGCTGAAGAAACTCGGCGCCGAACGCACCCGCGTCGAGGTCGTCCCCGCCCGCGACCACCGAGAGGCGGCCGTCCTCGCGCCCTACATCAACATGGCGCGCGGCTGGAACCGGCAGGCCGACGTCGAGCGCGGACGGCTCTTCTACGAGGGTCACGGTGGCACCGACGTACCCGAGGGCGCCTTCTCCTCCGCCTCGTACCACGCCTGGCTCTCCGAGTGGGCGGTCGGCTTCGTCGTCGTCTACAACGGCGAGCCCGACGGCCCCGCGGAGCTGGAGCACAAGCTGGTGTCCACCGAGCCGGACTACCTCGAACCGGTGTGGAAGGACGCCAACTGGCGGATCTACCGCGTGAAGAACGCCGTACCGCTGGTGGACTCGCCCGGCTCGGTGGTCCGCTCCGACGGCGCCAACCTCGTCGTACGGATGCCGAAGTCCGGCTCGATCACCGTGCGCATCGCGTACTCGCCGTGGCTGTGGGCGGACAACGGCTGCCTGCGCGAGGACGGCGAGTTCACACGCCTGACCGTGAAGGAGCCGGGCGACGTCCGGATCAGCTCGCAGTACGGGGGGCCGTCCGGCAAGACGGCACCCAAGTGCGTACCGCCGAAGACGAAGTGAGCGGTCCCCTTCGGGGGGGGGCGGGCGACGGAAGCGCCCCCGCGGCTGTGTGCCGTGGGGGCGCTGCGCTGCTGTGTGAGGCCGACCTGAAGGTCAGCCGACGCGGGTCAGCTTGGCGCTGAAGTCCGGTTCGGCGAGATCCTTCTGGAGGGCGACCGGGACGGCGACCGCGCCGCCCGAACCGTCGCCGACCTTCAGCTCGCCGACCTTCGTACCGGCCTTCGCGGAGTGCGGGATGACGGCACCCTTGGCACCGTCCGCCAGCTCCAGCTTCACCGTCAGGCCCGCCCAGCCGACCGCCGAGACGTTCTTCGTCACCACGACCGGGGTGTGCCCGCCGAGCCCGTCGTCCACGTACCCGACGACGTCGCCCTTCTTCAGGATCGTCGACGCCTTCACCGCGTCCTGCGCCGCGAGCATCGCCGTCTTGCTGACGGCGTTCACGGTGTCGATGATCGGCACCTTGTGCTGCCCGAGGATCGCGCCGACGACCGTCACGGTCTCGCCGCCGGCGTCCTTCGTCGCGGCGAAGAGCAGGTTGCCGCCGGCCTTCGTGGTCGAACCGGTCTTCACGCCGATCGCGTTGTTGTACGGGACGAGGCGGTTGTAGTTCTGCCACGTCTTGCCCGACGGGTCCGTCCACGTCGGCAGCTTGGTGATGTCCATCAGGGCCTGGATCTTCACCAGCTCGTTGCCGAGCTTGACCTGGTCCTGAGCGGTGGAGACGGTCGTCCCCTTCAGCCCGGACGGGTCCGTGTACGTGGTGCCGGTCATGCCGAGGTCCTTCGCGGCGGCGTTCATCTTCTTGACGAACGCCTCCTCGGAACCGGCGTCCCAACGCGCAAGGAGCCGCGCGATGTTGTTCGCAGACGGAATCATGATGGCCGCAAGGGCGTCCTTCTGGCTGAGCTTGTCGCCCTCCTTGACGGTGTTCAGCGTCGACTCGCCCTCCGAGTCGTAGCCGCCCTCCGTCTCCGCCTTGGCGTCCACGTCGATGGACGGCCCGTTCTTGCCCGCCTGCAGCGGGTGGTCCTTGAGCACGACGTACGCCGTCATGGCCTTGGCCACGGACCCGATCGGTACGGGCTTCTGCTCGCCGAACTGATCCATCGAGCCGATGCCGCTGGCGTCCATCGAACCCTGACCCTCGGCGGGCCACGGCAGCGAGACCTTGTCGCCGTCGAACGTGAACGTCGACTTGGCGGTCAGCGCCAGCGTAGGCGCGGGCAGCGGTCGTACGGCCTGTACGACTGCAAATACCACGGCGAGCAGCAGGACGAGCGGCGTCCAGATCTTGACCCTGCGCACAGTCGTGCGAACCCGGGTCTCCGCGGGCGGCGGCGTGTTGGTGAGCTCGGCCAGGAGGTCGAGCGGGGGCAGCGGCGGGAGCGGCTGCTGGCTGGTGCGCTCGGGCCCGACGTACGGCTTCGCCTGCGGGGCCGCGGTGGGCTCCGCCTCGGGCTGTGCACCGGGCTGCGCACCAGACTGAGCACCGGGCTGCGCCTTGGGCTTGGCCGGGGCGCCCGAGTCGAGCCTGAGCGGCACGAACTTGCTGGTGCGCTCGGCATCGGACTCGGCCTTGCCCGCACCGGCGGGCTTGGACCCGAGCGACTTGAGCATCTGGGTCGGCTGATCGACGGGCGGCTTGACGGCCTTGAAGACGGCGGTGGCCTGGTCGACGGCGGGGGTGGAGGCCTTGGCGTCGTCCGACGACTGGGCGCCGTCCGACGGCTGGGCATCCTTGGCCGGCTTGGCGTCGTCGGGCTTGGCGTCGTCGCCGGTCGGCTCGGCGTCGGCCTTGGCGTCGTCGGTCGGCTTCGCGTCGGCCGGTGCCTTGGCGTCGTCGGTCGGCTTGGCTTCGGCCTTCGTCTCGTCGGCCGGCTTGGTCTCGGCGGACGGCTCGTCGTCGGTCGGCTTCGCGTCGGCCGGTGCCTTGGCGTCGTCGGTCGGCTTGGCTTCGGCCTTCGTCTCGTCGGCCGGCTTGGTCTCGCCGGACGGCGTCTTGGCCTCGTCAGCCGGCTCGGCGTCAGCCTTCGCGTCATCGGAGGACTTGGCCTCGTCGGACAGCTTGGCGTCACCGGAGGACGACTGCTCGTCCTCGTCGGACAGCTTGGCGTCACCGGAGGACGACTGCTCGTCCTCGTCGGACGGCTCCGCGTCCTCGGCGGCCGCCGCGCGGGCGTCAGCCGAATCGGCGTCGTCGCCGGACTCCTCGGGGGCATCCGTGGCCTCGGCGTCGGCCGAGTCCTCGGGGGCGCCCGCCTCGTCGTCACCGGAGTCCGCGCTGGAGTCCGCCCCGGAATCGGCACCGTCGCCCTCAGCGGCGGCGTCTGCCGCCTCAGGCTCGTCCCTCTCGGGCTCGCCCGCGTCAGGGGCGCTGTCGCCCTCAGACGGGCTCTCCGCGCCGGAGGCGTCCGTACCGGCCGTCTCCGGCTCGTCAGGCTCGTCGGCGGAGCCGTCCCGCGGAGCGCCCACCCAGGCCGCCACCGCGGCACGCAGGCGTGCGTCGCCCGGCTCGTCGCCGGAACCCGGCGCCGTACCGTCCGCCGAACCCGCCTCGGGCTCCGCGTCCGCCCCTGAATCCGATGCCGATGCCGATGTCGATGCCGAACCGGGAGCCGGGTCCGCGTCCGCGTCCTGCGCGCCGGAGGCGTCCGCAACCGCGCCCGCCCCCGGAACGTCCCTTACGGAGAACACCGCAGTCGCCTGATCGACCCGCTCCGGCGACTGCCTGGCCATCGCGAGCCTGGGGTCCCGTTCCTCCGAGGTCGGTCCTCCCGACGACTCCTGCTGCTTCGACCTGTCGGGGGTCCCCGCCACCGATGCCTCCTCGCTACGCGCCACGCGCTACGCCGCTGCTGTCCGAACCATGTACCAGTGTCCTGTGTGGGGGCTTCACCCCCGTGATAGACGAGAACGACATACCTACTGGTTCCCGTACATAGCACCCACGCACTCTCGACAGACCAATGTGAGAGGGGTCACCCTGTCATTCATCCACGCGGGGAGGCATGGATGGGCAGGAGCCGCAGAACCATTCCGGAAGAGCTTCTGCTGCTCGCTCTGGACCCGGCCACGGGTACCACAGCGCAGCCGCAGTCGCTCGACCTAGGTCTGGCCGGAGCACAGCTAGTAGAGCTGGCGTTGGCCGGACGGATAGCCCCAGATGGGGATCGTATCGCCGTGGTGGCACCACGGCCGACCGGAGATCCGACTTTGGACTGCGCACTGGAGTTGCTGCGAAGGCGCGGCGCCCCGGTACGTGCGGTCCACTGGATCGGCGGGCCCCGACTGGGGCTGCGCCAGACCTATCTCTCGCATCTGGAGAGGTGCGGCATGGTTCATGCCGTGGCCGGCCAGATGTGCGGGGTGCTGCCGACGACTCGCTACCAGGCGACGGACACGGCGATCAGCCGGGAGATCAAGAACCGGCTGGACAGTGCGATCCGTACCGGCGTACCGCCGGACCCACGGACCGCGGCGCTCGCCGCACTGGCCCACGCGGTCGGACTCGGCAAGCACCTGTATCCGGGGAACGAGGGACGATCGTCCCGCTCCCGGCTGCGGGACCTGATCAGGCACGACCCCATGGGCGGACTCGTGGCGCACGCCGTGATGGACGTCCAGAACGGTGTGGCCGCTCAGCCACGCCGCAGCCCGGCCCCGCCGGGCAGGGGAGCGCCGGAGCCCGGCAGGGTTCCGATGCAGCCGCACCACGGGGCGATGGCCCGTGCCGTGGCGCACTGAGCACCGCACCAGCACCATCTGAACGGCCCGCACCGCAACAGCGCCGCACCGCAGTCCCCAAAGACCGGTCCGGGAGCCGCTGAGCCGCGCGGGGTGCCGGATCCGGACGTCGGGACGACGACACGGACCGGCGCCCCGCGCGGCCGCATGTCCGGCGACAGCCCCAGCCGTACGCCCCGGCACGGCAGTACGCCCCGCCGCGGGCCCAACTGTCGTGTCCGCTGCGCATATCCGCTGTTTCCCAGCGGTATGAAGCCCAGGGTGGCAATCTGCTGAGCAGCAGATTCGCAAGATACGCAAAAAATCACAGAGGCACGCAGCCGGAGGTGCACGTCCCGTGGCGTCCAACGTCAATCCCACCGTCAGGCGGCGCCGGTTGGGCCAGGAGCTGCGCCGGCTCCGCGAGCTCAAAGGCATGACCGCCGAAGAGGTGGCCGAGCGGCTCCTGGTCTCACAGTCGAAGATCAGCAGGCTCGAGAACGGGCGGCGCAGCATCAGCCAGCGCGACGTCCGCGACCTGTGCGGGGTCTACGAGGTCGAGGACCACCGCATCGTCGACTCGCTCATGCAGATGGCCAAGGACTCCCGCCAGCAGGGCTGGTGGCACTCCTTCGGCGACATCCCGTACAGCGTCTACATCGGTCTGGAGACGGACGCGGCCAGTCTGCGCGTCTACGATCCGCAGGTCGTGCCGGGCCTGCTGCAGACCCGGGCGTACGCGGAGACGCTGATCACCGGCGCGCTCCCGGAGACCACGCCGACCGACATCGACAAGCGCGTCCAGGTCCGCGTCCGCCGCCAGGAGCGCATCGCGGCCCCGGACAACCCGCTGCGCCTGTGGACCGTGCTCGACGAGTCGGCGCTGCGCCGCGTCGTCGGCAGCCGGACCGTCATGCGCGAGCAGCTGGAGCACCTGGTCGAGCAGTCCCAGCTCCCGCATGTGACCGTGCAGGTCATTCCGTTCGACATGGGCGCACATCCGGGCCTGAACGGCCAGTACGCGATTCTGGAGTTCCCGGACGCCGCGGATTCGAGCGTCGTCTACATCGAGGGCGTCACCAGTGATCTCTATCTGGAGAAGGCCAACGATGTGCAGAAGTACAGCGTGATGTACGAGCATCTGCGGGCACAGGCACTGAATGTGGAGCAATCCCGACAGTTCATTGCGAAGATCGCGCAGGAATACGCGCTCCAGGAAACGGTCTAGGGAGATCCAAAGGCAGCCCAGAGGCCGTCCAGAGGAAGTCCAGGGGTAGTCCAGGGGTAGTCCAGAGGGACAGAATCCGCCCCGCGCGAGCAAAGTGCCGCACGGTACACCTTCGCCGCGGCGGGGCGGAAGACCCCACTGGAATATGCCATCCGGTCGAGTGAATGGCCCCTTCGCGCACCGATGTTGGCTAGTAGCGTCGATCACGCCATCAAGCACCACGTTGGCGCAAACCGCTTCACAGGAGCGGTGGCAGCAATTCGACCACTGGCTAAACCGGAGCAAAAATGGCAATTCAGCAGGGCGGCACGAATTCCTGGACCAAGTCCTCCTATTCGACGGGGAACGGCGCGTGCGTCGAGGTCAAGTCCCCCCTCCTGCACGCGATCGCGGTGCGGGACTCGAAGGCCCCCGAGGGGCCCTCGATCGGCTTCGCCCCCGATTCGTGGAACTCCTTCGTGACCGAGGTCGGCCGGGGCGCCTTCGACGCCGCCTGAGGCATCGGAGCGCACCCATCGCGACACAGCACCAACTCAGCACCACAGCAGGATTTCGTCACCAAAAGAGCACCACTGCGGTACTGAAAGAGCCCTCTCGACTGGCCCGCCGTCCTGGCCGAGGGGGCTCGGCTTTTTCCGCTCACCCCCGCAGCTGGTCCACATACCGATCCGTGCCGGGGATCGTCGGGATGAACGGCGCCACCAGCTCCACGCGGCCGAGGCCCGACTCGTGAACGGCCGTGTCCAGGCCCGTGAAGTGGTCCTCCCAGCAGTCCGCCGGGTCCGCCTCCAGGAACCACAGGAGGGTGAGGCGGGTGCCGACGCCCTCGACCTGTTTCACGTACGACATCCGGTCGCCCGGCAGTGGCGTCGGGCGGAAGACCGTGACCATCGCCGCCGGTGAGCCCGCGAGCCGCTTCGGCAGGTGGCGTGAGCGCAGCCACTCCAGCAATTCCTCGCGCTGCTCGGTCCCTTCGGCGTCGATGACCTCCACGACCAGACCCCGGTAGGGGTGGTCGAGTGCGTGGTAGTCGCGCGGTCCGGCGGCCCCGTCGCGGTACACGGTCGCCGCGTGGTCCTGGAACGCGGTGAAGACGTGCGTGCGGTCCTGATAGACGCGCCCGTCCCGGTTGAGCCGTTTGTTGATGCCGACGGTCCACTTCATGTGGTCGTCGTAGCGGCCGTCGGTGATCCAGTACGTGGAGATGTAGCAGCCCGCGGTGACCGGCTGCGCGACCGCCGACTTCTCGGGGTAGCGCAGGAGTTGCAGTTCGCGCGTGGCCACCCAGCGGCGCCCCGAGTTCATCCAGGGCATGGCCATCGCGCCGGCGTAGTAGTGGTCGTCCTCGTACCAGCGGTTGTACGCGTACTCATGGCCCGGGTGCGGCTCGACCATGGTGATCAGGGCGTGCCCGGGGCGTACCCCGTACGGGCCGACCGATGCCAGCTCCGCGTACACCTCGCTCCTCGCGTCCTCGCTCACGGCGATCCCCTTCCTTCCTCCACCGGACGGGCCTACTCTGACGCCCCGTCAGAAGAACTGCCATAGCCGGGAGGCGACCGGATGCTCCTGAACGGAAAGACAGTGGTCGTGTCGGGGGTCGGGGCCGGGCTCGGCCACCAGGTCGCCGCGGCCGTGGTGCGCGACGGCGGCAACGCCGTGCTCGGCGCGCGCACGGAGGCGAACCTCGCCAAGTCGGCCGCGGAGATCGACCCGGACGGTACGCACACCGCGTACGCGGCGACGGACATCACCGACGAGAGCCAGTGCGAGGCGCTCGCGGGGCTCGCGCGCGAGCGGTTCGGCTCGGTCGACGCCGTGGTCCATGTCGCCGCCTGGGACAGCTACTTCGGCGGCCTGGAGGACGCGGACTTCGCGACCTGGCAGCAGGTCATCGACGTGAACCTGCTCGGCACCCTGCGCATGACCCGGGCCTGCCTGCCCGCCCTCAAGGAGCGGGGCGGCTCCGTCGTCGTCATCGGCACGCAGTCGGCCGTGGCCGCGCCCTCCCAGGTGTGGCAGGCGGCGTACGCGGCCTCGAAGGGCGCGCTGACCTCCGCGATGTACTCCATGGCGCGCGAGCTCGGCCCGCACCGCGTCCGGGTCAACACCGTGCTGCCCGGCTGGATGTGGGGGCCGCCGGTCGAGGCGTACGTCCAGTTCACGGCGCACACCGAGGGCGTACCTCAGGACGAGGTCCTCGCGCGGCTCACCGAGCGGATGGCGCTGCCCGAACTGGCCACGGACGGGGACGTGGCGGACGCCGCCGTGTTCCTCGCGTCCGACCGGGCGCGGGCCATCACCGGGCAGTCGCTTCTGGTCAACGCCGGTGAGCTGATGCGGTAGTTCCGAACCGTCAGCCAGGACCCGACCGCACGGCACTCACTGCCGTGCGGTCCTTTTTGCCCCCATCTCGATTCATGGACGTGAACACAGGTCAATAAGTAGAACGATTTTACTGTCCCTTGACCCTCCAGTGCGTTGTCCTGGCCCTTCGGCTCCCCACACCATGAACGGCGTTCACAAGTAGGACCAGACCCCTGGAGGGGGCTCAATGAACAGTCTCGACTGGGCCGTGCTCATCGGCTATTTCGGCATCATGGTCGCGATCGGCGTCTGGTCCCACAAGCGTGTGGACGACGTCTCCGACTTCTTCACGGCCGGCGGCAAGATGCCCTGGTGGCTGTCCGGCATCTCGCACCACATGTCCGGCTACAGCGCCGTCATGTTCACCGGATACGCCGGCATCGCCTACACCTACGGCGTGACGTCCTTCGTCACCTGGTCGTTCCCCATCGCGCTCGGCATCGCCATCGGCTCCAAGCTGTTCGCCCCGCGCATCAACCGGCTGCGGTCGCGCCTGCATGTGGCGTCACCGCTCGAATACCTCAAGAACCGCTACAACCTGGGCACCCAGCAGGCGCTCGCCTGGTCCGGCATGCTCCTGAAGATCGTGGACGTGGCCGCCAAGTGGGCCGCCATCGCCACCCTGTTGTCCGTCTTCACGGGCATCTCGATCAACCAGGGCATCCTGATCACCGGTGCCATCACGGCGATCTACTGCACCATCGGCGGCCTGTGGGCCGACGCGCTGACCGAGCTGGGGCAGTTCATCATCCAGCTCATCGCCGGTGTCGCCATGTTCGTCGCCGTCGTCTCCAAGCTCGGCCCGTTCGGCGGCATCTTCGGGGTCTGGGACGAGCCCGAGCTCGCCGGACACGGCAAGCCGCTCGTCGGCCCGTACGGCACGGTGTTCCTGCTGGCGTTCCTCTTCATCAAGCTCTTCGAGTACAACGGCGGCATGCTCAACCAGGCCCAGCGCTACATGGCCACCGGCTCCGCCCGCGAGGCCACCCGCTCGGCCCGCCTCTCGGCGGTCCTGTGGCTGGTCTGGCCGGTCGTCCTCTTCTTCCCCATGTGGGTGTCGCCGCTCCTGGTGCACGCGCAGAAGCCGGACGGTTCGGACAGTTACGGCCTGATGACCGAACAGCTTCTGCCGCACGGCCTGTTGGGCCTGGTCATCGTCGGCTTCTTCTCGCACACGATGGCCATGTGCTCCTCCGACGCGAACGCCATCGCCGCCGTCTTCACCCGTGACGTGGCGCCCGCGGTCTCGAAGAGGGCGAAGGAGCAGTGGATCGGGAACAAGGGACTGCTCGCCGCCCGCCTCACCACGGTGGTCTTCCTCGGTCTGTCCATGGCGGTCGCCACGCAGGTCAACTCGCCCACGTTCAAGGACATCATCACCGTCGTCATCAAGTGGGTCGCCGGTCTGATGGGCCCGATCGCGATCCCGATGATGCTGGGTCTGCTGCGTACCTTCCGCAAGTCCGGTCCCACGGCGGCGCTCACCAGCTGGGCCGCGGGTCTGCTCGCGTTCTGGCTGGTCAACTACCCGATCAGCTGGAACGTCGAGGGCGGCGTCCCGCTCCAGTACCAGGTGTCGATCCCGCTCGCCGTCTCGCTCGTGCTCTACATCGTCATCGGCTACATCAAGCCGGAGGACACCCCGGAGCGGGACGCGCTCATCGAGCGCATCAACACGGACGACGACGGGTCCACCGGGGCGGCGGCGGTTCCCGCGCCCGCGGAGCCGCAGGACGGGGCGGTCGGCTCGCAGCCGCCCGGCCGGCTGTCGTAACGACTGTTCCTCACCGGGCGCCGGGCGGGCTGATCACAGCCGGTCCGGCGCTTCGGCGTTCACGCCCTGGGGTACCTGGCCAGCCACCCCGGCGACGACGACGCGGGGCTGTGCAGGGCGGGCCCCTGCGTCATCTCCATCGCGAAGTCGTCGGCGAGCTCCAGGACGGTGGGGCGGCCCTCCAGCTCGGTCACCCAGCCGGGCGGCAGCGCGGTCTCCCCGTGCAGGGCGCCGAGCAGGCCCCCGCACAGCGCGCCGGTCGCCTCGGACGGGCCGCCGTGGTTGACCGCGAGACACAGGCCGTGCCGTATGTCCTCGCCGACCAGGGCGCAGTACACCGCCACGGCGAGGACCCCCTCCGCGAGCCCGTCGCCCACGAGTTCGTCGACGCGGGCGGCCGACGGCATGCCCTGGCGCACCGCGCCGAGCGCGTGCTTGAGCGCGTCCGTCACGGGCTGGTGCCCCGGGCGCGCGGCCAGGACGACGAGAGCGCGCTGCACGGCGCCGTCGAGGCTCTCGCCGCGCGCGAGTCCGTGCACCACGACCGCGTACGCGCCCGCACAGAGGTAGGCCACGGGTGCACCGTGCGTCTGGACCGCGCACTCGGCGGCCAGCTGGAAGACGAGCTGCGGCTCCCAGCCGACGAGCAGCCCGAACGGGGCCGACCGGGCGGCCGGCGCGGACCCGGCCGCTGCCACGTTCTTGGGCTTCTCCAGGGTCCCCATGACGTCGTTGCCGAGGCCGAGGAGGCAGTCGCGGGACGGGCCGCGGCGTGAGTACAGCCACTCCTCGCGGGCGAGCCAGCCGTCCTCCTTGCGCCGCTCGTCCGGGCCCCAGTCGCGCTGGGTCGCGGCCCAGCGAAGGTAGGCGCGGTGCACGTCGGTCGGCGGATGCCAGGCGCCCGTGTCGCGCCGCACCTGCGCCCTTATCAGGCCGTCCACGGTGAAGAGCGCCTGCTGTGTGGCGGCCGTGACGGCGCCGCGGCGCCCGTACGCGGGCGCGAGGTCCGTCAGTCCCTGCGGCCCGTGCGCGGCCCTGACCTCCTCCAGGGAGAGCCCGGCGAGCGGCGCCCCGAGGGCGTCGCCGAGGGCGGCCCCGATGAGCGTGCCGCGGACCCGGCTGCGAAAATCCTGCTGCTCGGCGCGGCCCCAGATGGCCGATGCGGGTCCCCCCTGCTCGGGGGTCAGTGGGGCTGCCACGGGGAGCTCTCCCCTCCGGGTCTCGTTACGCGTGCGACGACTGCGCAGCACTGTAATCGACGGGCCGCACCCGGTTGAGAGCCGAAGCGGCACAGGCCAAGTCGCCCTTGAGACCACTTCACCCACTTTTCTTCCGCAAACCGGGCGATGTCCCGGGGTGCGGCCTGGAGGCAGGCGCCGCGCCGCCGCTCGACCGCCGTCCGACGTGAGGTGTTCACCGTGCGTTGGCGTATACCTCGCCGGGCACCCGGAACATCCGCACCATGACGCAGATGACTCGTGTCAGGGCTTCCTCGTACGCCCTGGCCGCCGCGCTCCTCGTGGGCCTTTCCGCACCCGTCGCCGCCGCGCACCCCGCTTCCCACGGGCACACCTCGCACCACCGCATCCCGTTCACGGCGGCGACCGTGACGGCGTCCGAGGACGGCTCCTCCTTCACCATCGAGTGGAAGGCGCCCGGCGTCCGGCACGTGGCGGTCCGCGCGGGCGGGCGCACCGTCGCCTCGGGCGGCGCTTCCGGCAAGGTCACCGTGCGCGGCCTGCCCGCCGCCGACCGCCAGTGGTTCGACCTGGTCCCCGACCGCGGCCAGGGCCTGCACCTCGCCGACCGCGAGATACGCCTCGACGGCGCGGTCAACTTCCGTGACGCGGGCGGCTACCGCACCACCGACGGACACTGGGTGCGGATGGGCGAGATCTACCGCACCGCCGCCCTGGACAAGCTCAGTGACCGGGACCTGGCGAAGCTGAAGCGCCTCGGGATCTCCGTGGACTACGACCTGCGCACGCAGCAGGAGCGCGCCGCCGGGCCCGACCGCGTCCCCGCCGGTTCCCGCTACGTCGTCGCGGACGTGCTCGGCGACCTCGGGGGCCTGTCCGGCCTGCCCGCGTCGCCGGAGGCCTCCGCCCAGCTGATGGTGGACGCGGAGAAGACCATGGTCTCCACCCCGACCGCGCAGAAGGCCTACTCCACGGTCTTCCACGGCATCGCGGACGCCGACGGCGCGAACACGCTGTTCCACTGCACGGCCGGCAAGGACCGCACGGGCTGGGCGAACGCCACGCTCCTGACCGCGCTCGGCGTGCCCCGCGAGACGGTGATGGACGACTACCTGGCCAGCAACACGTACCGCGCGAAGGAGAACGCGGCCACGCTCGCCGCGATGCCGCCCGCGCAGGCCGCCGTGTACAAGCCGATGCTGGACGTCCGCCCCGAGTACCTGAACTCGGGCTTCCAGGAAGTGACGAGCCGCTACGGCGCGTTCGACCGCTACCTGGACAAGGCCCTGGGCCTCAGCCACCGTGACGTACGCGACCTGCGCGAGGACCTGCTGGTCGGCTGACGCTCCCGCTCCTCTGCGCTCAGGCCCCCGTCCGGGACACACGTCCCGAACGGGGGCCTCCGCATGCGCTGTTACAGGCTTGCGACGTACACACCCGCCGGCGAGTACAACGTTTTCCTTGGGTGGCCCGTCTTTCTTCACGTAACCAAAAGCACCCCCACAGGACACCAAGAAGGATGGGAACAGTGCGCCGCACTCTCGTCACAGCCCTTGCCGTCACCGCGCTCGCCGTGCCGCTCGGCCTCACCGCCGCCGCCGGAACGGCCGCCGCCGCCACCCCCGTTCCGCCTCGCGTCCCCGCCACCGACTTCAACCACGACGGGTACGGGGACCTCGTGCTCGGGGCGCCGGGCGCGACCGTGTCCGGGCAGGAGACCGCCGGGGCCGTCTCCGTGGTCTACGGCGGGAAGAACGGGCCGGACACCGCGAACGCCAAGGTCTTCACCCGCTCCACCGCCGGGATACCCGGGGCCGCCGAGGAGGGCGGCTACTTCGGGGAGCGCGTCACCAGCGGCGACCTCGACGGGGACTCGTACACCGACCTCGTCGTCGCCGGTCTCGGCGGCTCGCCGAGCGTCGTGCTGTGGGGTTCGGCCGCCGGGCTGAGCGGGCAGGGCAGTGTCTCGCTGCCCACGTCGACCGGGATGTTCGCCGTCGGCGACTTCAACGGGGACGGGCACCGCGACCTCGTCACCGACGACTACCCGCGCAGCGACGACCCGAACGACGACGCCGCCGGGATGACCATCTCCTACGGCCCCTTCGACCGCGCGAGCGCCAAGCCGGCCGGCCAGGACACCATCGCCACCAGCCAGACCTTCGGGCCCGCCGACATCGTGGTCGGCGACATGACCGGGGACGGCGCCGACGACATCGTGACGAGCCACGGCTTCGAGGAGATGGCGTACGCCAGCAAGTTCTGGAAGGGCGGGAAGGGCGGCGTCTCGCACACCGCGAAGTCGCTGACCTCGTCGTTCCGCGGCGCCGTCGGTGACGTCGACGGTGACGGCTACGGCGACCTCGTGGTCCACGACATCGGCGACAACTACGAGGACATCCCGTACGAGAAGGGCACCGTCCTCGTCATGTACGGCACCGCCGACGGACCCTCCACGACCCGCACGAAGACCATCACGCAGGACACGACCGGCGTGCCCGGGGTCGGCGAGAGCGGCGACATGTTCGGCACCGACATCTCCGCCGGTGACGTGAACGGCGACGGCTTCGCGGACATCGCCGTCGGCGTGCCCGGCGAGGCCATCGGCAACATCAAGGACGCCGGCAGCGTCGTCCTGCTCAAGGGCGGCAGCGGCGGTCTGTCCGGCACGGGCTCCCAGGCCTTCAACCAGTCGACGGCCGCCGTGCCCGGCGCCTCGGAGACCGGTGACGGCTTCGGTCAGCAGGTCGTCCTGAACGACCTGAACGGCGACGGCAAGGCCGACCTGACCGCCGCCGCGCCCCTGGAGGACGGCACGTACACCGACTCCGGCGCCGCGTGGGTGCTGCGCGGGGCGACCGGCGGGCTCACCACGAGCGGCATCACGTCGTTCGGCGCCGCCGCCGTCCATGTCCCCGAGAAGAACGCCCAGCTGGGGCAGGACCTCGGCGGGCGCTGACGGTCACACGGGGGGGTGGGTGAGCCCGTGGGTCCACCCACCCCCGCCATGCGTGGTCCCGCTCAGTCCCCCAGCACCGGCAGCAGTTCCGGCAGGTGGCCGTCCGAGGCCGTCGCCGCGCGCTGCCGCTCCTCGGAGACCTCCCCGTACAGCGTCGTGCGCGGCTTCGCCGGGCGGCCCGCTTCGTCCGCGATCGTGATGAGGTCCTTGATGGAGCGGTACGAGCCGTAACCGGAGCCCGCCATACGGGAGATGGTCTCCTCCATCAGCGTGCCGCCCAGGTCGTTCGCCCCCGAGCGCAGCATCTCCGCGGCGCCCTCCGTGCCCAGCTTCACCCAGCTCGTCTGGATGTTGGGGATGTGGGGGTGCAGGAGGACACGCGCCATGGCGGTGACGGCCCTGTTGTCGCGGGTCGTCGGGCCCGGCCGGGCGATGCCCGCCAGGTAGACCGGCGCGTTGGTGTGGATGAACGGGAGCGTCACGAACTCCGTGAAGCCGCCGGTCTCCTGCTGGATCCCGGCCAGCGTGCGGAAGTGGCCGAGCCAGTGGCGGGGCTGGTCCACATGGCCGTACATCATCGTCGACGACGAGCGGATGCCCAGCTCGTGAGCCGTCTTGATGACCTCGATCCAGGTCGCCGTGGGCAGCTTGCCCTTGGTGAGGATCCAGCGGACCTCGTCGTCGAGGATCTCGGCCGCAGTGCCGGGGATCGAGTCGAGGCCGGCCTCCTTCGCCGCGGTCAGCCAGTCCCGTATCGACATGCCCGTGCGCGTCGCGCCGTTCACGACCTCCATCGGGGAGAAGGCGTGCACGTGCATGCCGGGGACGCGCTCCTTCACCGCCTTCGCGATGTCGAAGTAGGCCGTGCCCGGCAGGTCGGGGTGGATGCCGCCCTGCATGCACACCTCGACCGCGCCCACGTCCCACGCCTGCTCGGCCCGGTCGGCGACCTGGGAGAGCGAGAGCGTGTACGCGTCCGCGTCGGTGCGGCGCTGCGCGAAGGCGCAGAAGCGGCAGCCGGTGTAGCAGACGTTCGTGAAGTTGATGTTCCTCGTGACGATGTACGTGACGTCGTCGCCGTTCACCGTCTTGCGGATGTCGTCCGCGATGCGGCACAGCGCGTCGAGCGCGGGCCCGTCCGCGTGCAGGAGGGCGAGCGCCTCGTCGTCGGTGAGCTTCGTCGGGTCGTCGGCCGCCGTCGCGAGCGCGGCGCGGACATCGCCGTCGAGGCGCTGCGGGACCATGCCGGGCGCGGCCTGCTCGCGCAGCGCCTCCCAGTCGCCGTACACGTCGTCGAAGTCGTCGCGCCGGTCGGACGTGCGGCCCGTCGTGTCGATGGTGCGGTGCAGGTCCGTGCGGCCGGTGGCGGTGAACCCCTCGTCGGGCTCCTGCCAGGGCAGGCCCTCGGGGCGCGCGCCCTCGTCGGCGAGGCCCGTGTCGGCACAGGCGAGGGCCCGTACGTGCGGCAGGAGGCGCGGGTCGAGCCACGGTTCGCCGCGCTCGATGAACTCCGGGTAGATCGTGAGGCGTTCGCGCAGCTCGAAGCCCGCCTCGCCGGTCTTCGCGGCGAGTTCGTCGATGTGCGGCCAGGGGCGCTCGGGGTTCACATGGTCCGGGGTCAGCGGGGACACCCCGCCCCAGTCGTCGATGCCCGCGCCGATCAGGAGCGCGTACTCCTCGTCGACCAGGTTCGGCGGGGCCTGGATGCGGGCGGAGGGGCCGAGGACGTGGCGGGCGACCGCGATGCACGCGGCCAGCTCCTCCAGCTCCGCGTCCGGCATGCCGCGCATCGCCGTGTCCGGCTTGGCGCGGAAGTTCTGGACGATGACTTCCTGGATGCCGTGGTAGCTGCGCTGGATGCGGCGCAGCTGGAAGAGGGAGTCGGCGCGCTCCTCGTACGACTCGCCGATGCCGATGAGGATGCCGGTGGTGAACGGGACGTTCGAGCGGCCCGCGTCCTCCAGGACCCGCAGCCGGACGGCGGGTTCCTTGTCGGGCGAGCCGTGGTGCGGGCCGCCGGGCTCGGACCACAGGCGCGTCGCCGTCGTCTCCAGCATCATGCCCATGGACGGCGCGACCGGCTTGAGGCGCTGGAGGTCGGTCCACGTCATGACGCCGGGGTTGAGGTGCGGGAGCAGGCCCGTCTCCTCGAGGACGCGGATCGCCATGGCGCGCACATAGGCCAGCGTGTCGTCGTACCCGTGCGCGTCCAGCCACTCACGGGCCTCGGGCCAGCGGTCCTCGGGCCGGTCGCCGAGCGTGAACAGGGCTTCCTTGCAGCCCATCTCGGCGCCGCGGCGGGCGATGTCGAGGACCTCGTCCGGCGACAGGTAC
Organism: Streptomyces sp. NPDC090032; assembly: GCF_044748025.1. Lineage (NCBI taxonomy): Bacteria > Bacillati > Actinomycetota > Actinomycetes > Kitasatosporales > Streptomycetaceae > Streptomyces > Streptomyces sp. NPDC090032. Next base: position 294,898 of record NZ_JBIVFF010000006.1, read on the forward strand.
ATACCGTGGCCCTCCCGGCGCAGCTTGCCGGGGACGGTCACGAACGTGCAGTAGTGGCACTTGTCCCGGCACAGCCGGGTCAGCGGGATGAAGACCTTCTTCGAATACGTGATGACGCCCGGACGGCCCGCGGCCTTCAGGCCCGCGTCGCGCACGCGTGCGGCGGACGCCGTCAGGTCCCGCAGGTCGTCGCCGCGGGCCTGGAGCAGGACCGCCGCCTCCGTCAGGTCGAGGGCAACGCCGTCGCGGGACCGCTTCAACGCGCGGCGCATCGCGTTGGCAGTGGGTCGTACAGCCTCCGGATCACTCATGCTCCCGAGGATACGAGCGCCCGCCGACCACGTCTGCGCCGCGCTGACGTGCGCGGGATCACGCGACGTACACGTTTCACCTGCCGGCCGGGCCGCCCTTACAGGTACTGCTCGCACTCGTCGAGAATCTTGAGGACCGAAGTCTCGTCCGCCGGGGGGAGTTGGAGGACGACCTCGTCGATGCCGAGCTCCGCGTAGTGCGCGAGCTTGCCCGGAGTCGGCAGGACCGCGAACGGGACGACGTGCAGGTCCGCCGGGTCGCGGCCGGCGTCCTCCCAGCCGGCTCGCAGGACGGGCATCGACTCGGTCAGGCCGCGCCCGCCGATGGGCATCCAGCCGTCCGCGTACTCGGTGATGTGCGCGAACAGCTTCGGGCCCGCCGCTCCCCCGATCAGCGTGCGGGGCGCGCCGCCCGCCGGCTTCGGGTAGGCGTGGCTGGCCCGCACCGACACCCCGAACTCGCCTTCGTACGCGGTGGGTTCCTGCGCCCACAGGGCCCGCATGAGGGCCATGCGCTCCCGGCCGAGCTCGCGCCGCGTGCGCCATTCGACGCCGTGGTCCGCGGCCTCCTCGACGTTCCAGCCGAAGCCGATGCCGAGCGTGAAGCGGCCGCCGGAGAGGTGGTCGAGGGTGGCGATCTGCTTGGCCAGGCCGATGGGGTCGTGCTGGGCGATCAGCGTGATGCCGGTGCCGAGCCCGAGCCGCTCGGTGACGGCGGCGGCCTGGCCGAGCGCGACGAACGGGTCGAGGGTGCGGCCGTACTCGGCGGGCAGTTCACCGCCGACCGGCCACGGCGTCGCCCGCTCCACCGGGATGTGCGTGTGCTCGGGCAGATACAGCCCGGCGAACCCGCGTTGCTCCAGTGCGCGTGCGAGCCGCACCGGCGTGATGGTCTCGTCGGTCAGGAAGATCGTGGTCGAGATCCGCATGGGGCATTACTACCGGCCCGCCCCTCAGGAGTCCATGGACTCCCCGGCAGGGACAGTCGTAAGACTCCGATCCCCTTCCCTTACTTGAGAGTTCACGGCTCAATACCAGAGTTGCCTGCACCACCCACGTCACAGACGGAACGTCACGAGACCCTGGGAGCCGCAGCATGTGCGAGGACGACCACACCACGACCGGCATGGGAAGACGCGCGCTGTTCGTGACGGGAGCGGCCACCGCGCTTACGTTGAGCAGTGTGAGCTTCGCGAGCGCGGCCGACGGCCGCACACCGGCGGACGGAACGAAGACGACGAAGACGGTGAAGGGGACGCTGCCGCCCGGCGCGCCCGACTTCGTGTATGTGCCGGTCGAGGTGCCGCGCGGGGTCCGCGAGATCCACGTCGCGTACACCTACACGAAGGCGACCGTCCCGGCCGGCACGCAGAACAACGCCCTGGACATCGGGGTGTTCGACGAGCGGGGCACCGCGCTCGGCGGGCAGGGCTTCCGTGGCTGGTCGGGCGGCGCGCGCACCGAGTTCTTCGTACGGGCCGACGACGCGACGCCGGGCTACATCCCGGGCCCGGTCCGCGCGGGCACCTGGCACATCGCGCTCGGCCCGTACACGGTGGCGCCCGAGGGCCTCCCGTACGAGCTGACCATCACGCTCACGTACGGCGAGCAGGGCGAGACCCCGAAGCCCGTCTACCCGCCCACGCGCGCCAAGGGCCGGGGCCGCGCCTGGTACCGCGGGGACTGCCATCTGCACACGTGGTACTCGGACGGCAGGCGCACCCCCGCCGAGATCGCGGCGCTCGCGCGCGAGGCGGGCCTGGACTTCATCAACTCGTCCGACCACAACACGTACTCCTCGCACGCCCACTGGGCCGACCAGGCGGGCGACGACCTGCTGATCATGGTCGGCGAGGAGATCACGACCCGTAACGGGCACGTGCTGGCGCTCGGCACGGACCCGGGCACGTTCGTCGACTGGCGCTACCGTGCCCGCGACAACCGCTTCGGCAAGTACGCGCGCGAGGTCCGCCGGGCCGGCGGCCTGGTCGTGCCGGCGCATCCGCACGCCACCTGCATCGGCTGCAACTGGAAGTTCGGCTTCGGCGAGGCGGACGCGGTCGAGGTGTGGAACGGCACGTACACCGCGGAGGACGAGGTCTCCCTGGCCGACTGGGACAACACGCTGGTGGCGTCCGTGCGGGGTTCGCGTCAGTGGATCCCGGCGATGGGCAACAGCGACGCCCACCGCGACCCGGACCGCGTCGGCGGCCCGCAGACGGTGGTCCTCGCCGACGACCTGACCCGCGAGGCCATCCAGGCGGGCATCAGGGCGGGCCGCAGTTACGTCGCCGAGTCGAAGTCCGTGGAGCTGGCGTTCACGGCGTCCGGCTCGCGCGGCGAGCACGCGGGCATCGGCGAGCGCCTCCACGTGGACCCCGACGCGCCGGTCACCGTCCGCCTGGAGGTCAAGGGCGCCCCGGGCTGCACGCTCCACGTGGTCACGGACCAGGGCACGCTGTTCACGGCGCCGGCGCTCCCCGAGTCCGGGACGGGCACGGCCGAGTGGCGCACGACCGCCTCGTACGCGGCCTACGTACGGGCCGAGGTCCGGCACCCGGCGACGGTCCCGGTCCTGCCGGGCGCACTCGCGGCGTTCACGAACCCGGTGTTCCTGGGCAAGTAGGCCCCAGCGAGTCTCAGTCCTCGACGACCAGCACCGGCGTCTCCCGCGTCAGCACCTCGCCGCGGAAGAACGCCGGGCTGCGCCGTCCCATCACCAGCATGATCACGAAGCCGACGAGCAGCAGACCGACGCCGATCACGAAGACGGAGCCGACGCCGAGGACGGAGGAGCCGCTGCCGTACGCCGGGTTCCACATGTCGACGAGGGTCTTCACGAACACGGCGGACAGCAGGACGCCGCCCAGGACCGGGAAGAACGCCTTGAAGAAGAAGTCCCTGGGCGAGCGCAGCAGTTCGGTGCGGAAGTACCAGGCGCAGGCGAACGCCGTGAGCGCGTAGTAGAAGCAGATCATGAGGCCGAGCGCGTAGATCGTGTCGACGAGTACGTGCTCGGAGACCAGCGTCATGACGGTGTAGAACACGCCGGTGGCGACGCCCGCGGTGACCGTGGCGCGGCCCGGCGTCTTGAAGCGCGGGTGGACGCGGGCGTAGGAGGCGGGCAGCGCCTCGTACGTCGCCATGGCGAGGACCGTGCGGGCGACGGGGATGAACGTGGTCTGCAGGCTGGCCGCGGCCGAGGCGAGGACGGCGACGAAGAGCAGGATGCCGAGGCCGGGGCCCATGACGGGGCCCGCGAGGGCGGCGAAGACGTTGTCGGACGTCGCGGGGTTGGCGAGGCCGAGGCCCTTGCCGCCGGAGCCGACGACCATCTGGGCGGCGACGCCGGTGGCGAGGTAGGAGCCTACGAGGACGACCATCGCGATGAGGGCGGCGCGGCCGGGCGTCTTCTCGCTGCCGATGGTCTCCTCGTTCGCGGTGAGGCAGGTGTCCCAGCCCCAGTACATGAAGATCGACAGGGACAGGCCCGCGGTGAACGCGCCGAACGACTTCACCGAGAACGGGTCGAGCCACGTCCACGAGAACGGCACGGACGTGGGGAAGTCCGCCGATCCCGCCTTCACCACGGCCATCACGACGAACACGGCGAGGACGACGAGCTGGAGGCCGACCAGAGTGAACTGGACGCCCTTCGTCGCGGTCATGCCGCGGTAGCTGATCGCGGTCGCGGCGGCGATCAGGGCGAGGCAGGTGACGATGTGGACGGCCTTGTTGTCGTCCAGGGCGCCGATGGACGTGCTGCCGGTGATCTCGCCCGCGAGGAGCCAGAAGTACGACGTGGCGACGCCCGCCAGGTTGGACAGCACGATGATCGTCGCGATGACCAGGCCCCAGCCGCACATCCAGCCCACGCGCGGGCCGAAGGCCTTCACCGTCCAGGTGAACGACGTGCCGCAGTCCGGCATGGCCTTGTTCAGCTCGCGGTACGCGAAGGCGACGAGCAGCATCGGCAGGAACCCGGCCAGGAACACGGCGGGCATCTGGAGACCGACCTCGCCGGACGTGGAGCCGAGGGTCGAGGTCAGGCAGTAGACGGGCGCCACGGTCGAGATGCCGATGACCGCGCTGCCGACCAGCCCGACGGAGTTACCGCCGAGGCCCTTGCTGCGGACGCCCCCGTCGGGGGCGCCGCCTGCCGTGTCGTGGGCAGCCTGTGTCGGCCGCGCGTCCAGCTCAGTCATGAACAAGACGTTAAATGCTGCGGTTTCCGCATAAGGGGGACAAGGACTGAAACCGGCCACCTTTGAATCGATGGCCGATTCACGTATCCATCCCGCGCCCTCAAGGCAGCTTCAGGTTAACCCCATTCATCGGAAGGAATAACCAGCAGCGTCCGGTATTCGGTAATCGCAGCGGCGCCCGTTTTGCCGGGTTCAAAATTTTCCGTGTGATGTTTCCGCCGGTTACCCCAGCCGTCACGCAGCCCCGGCTGTCACACCCGCCGTCATCCCTGCCAGACGATCGACTGGAGCTCGCTGTACGCGTGCAGGGCGTACGAGCCCACGTCCCGGCCCACCCCGCTCTGCTTGAACCCGCCGAACGGGGCCTCCATGTTCCGGCCGACCGTGTTCACACCGACCCCGCCGGCCCGCAGCCGCCGCGCCACCCGGAACGCCCGCGCCACATCGCCCGACCACACGTAGTCGATGAGCCCGTACTCACTGTCGTCGGCCAGGGCCACCCCCTCCTCCTCGTCGTCGAAGGGCACCACCGCCACGACCGGGCCGAAGATCTCCTCCCGCACGACCCGCATGTCGTTCGTGCAGTCCGCGAGGAGCGTCGGGGCGACGTAGAAGCCCCGGTCGAGGGCGGGGCGCTCGCCGCCCGCGACGACCCGCGCACCCTCCTTGCGGCCCAGCTCGACGTACGACTCGACACGGTCACGGTGCGCCGCCGAGATCACCGGCCCGACGACCGTCCCGCGCTCCCGCGGATCGCCGACCTTCATGTACCCGATGTAGTCGCTCAGCTTCGAGACGAGCGCGTCGTAGATCCCCCGCTGGGCGATCACCCGGGTCGGCGCGGTGCAGATCTGGCCGCTGTAGAAGGCGTACGTCGTCCCGATCCCGGCGACCGCAGAGGCGAGGCCCGCCTCGTCCAGGTCGTCGAAGACGAGCGCCGCGCCCTTCCCGCCCAGCTCCATCAGCTGCCGTTTCATGCCGCGCCCGCACACCTCGCCGATGCGGCGGCCTACCGCGGTGGAGCCGGTGAAGCTGACCATGTCGACGTCCGGCGAGTCGACGGCCGCCTCCCCTACGTCCACAGCCGTCCCGCTGACCACGTTCACCACGCCGGGCGGCGCCCCCGCCTCCTCCAGAGCGGCCGCCATCCGGTACACCGACAGGGGGTCCTGCGGGGCCGGCTTCACGACGACCGTGTTCCCCATGGCGAGCGCCGGGGCGACCTTGCCCGCCGGGTTCGCCCACGGGTTGTTGTACGAGGTGATGCAGGTGACGACGCCGACGGGCTGCCGTACGGCGAGCGCGCCGAGCACACCCGCCTTCCCCATCGGCCCCGCCTCGCTGACCTGCGGCGGAAGCCCCTGCTCGACCGGTTCGAGCGCGCCCTTCGCATAGCGCCGGAACCGGGCCACCCCCACCGCGACCTGCATGCCGCGCGCGGTCGCGCTCGTCGCGCCGCTCTCCGCCTGCGCGAGCTCCGCGTTCGCCGCGAAGTCGCGCTGCATCACGTCGGCGGCCCGGTCCAGGATCGCTGCGCGCTCCTCCGGCTTCGTGCGCGACCACGAGTCGAAGGCCTCGCGGGCCGCCGACGCCGCGTCGTGGACCTGCGCGCGGGACGCCTCGGGCGCGAGCCCGACGACAGCCTCCGACGCCGGATCGACGACCTCGTAGTGCCCGCCGTCCGGCTCGGTCCACTCGCCGCCGATGAACAGCCGCTGGGAATCGTTCACTTGACGCGTCACTTGGTGGACACCGTCCTCGTGTCGCGCCCCGACCGCAGCACCGTCCCGGGCACGGCACCGGTCACGACGTCCTCGCGGATGACCTCGACGCCGTTGACCCACACGGCGTTGATGCCGATCGCCTTCGAGTCGAGGCGCGGGCTGTCGCCGGGCAGGTCGTGGACGAGGGTGGCCTTGCCCGCGTCGATCCGCTCCGGGTCGAACAGGACGAGGTCCGCGTGCCAGCCCTCCTCGATCCGGCCGCGCTCACGCAGCCCGAAGAGCCGCGCCGGATCATCGGTGAGCATCTTCACCGCCTCCTCGATCCCGGCGAGCTTCCGCCCGCGCAGACAGTCCCCGAGGAAGCGCGTCGTGTACGGCGCTCCGCACATCCGGTCCAGGTGCGCCCCCGCGTCGGACCCGCCGAGGAGCACGTCCTCGTGGCTCCAGGTCTCGGCGCGCAGGGCCCACGAGTCCGGGTCGTTGTCGCTGGGCATGGGCCAGAGGACCGTCCGCAGACGGTCGTTGGCGCAGATCTCGACGAGGCACTCGAAGGGCTCCTGGCCGCGCTCGGCCGCGATGTCGTTCACCACCCGCCCGGTCAGGCCCTCGTTCGCCTCCGAGTACGTGTCCCCGATGACGTACCGCCCGAAGTGGGCGAGCCGCCGGAAGACGCCGGCCTCCTTGCTGTCCGCACGCCGCAGCATCTCGGCGCGCACGTCCGGGTCGCGCAGCTTCGCGATCCGCTCGTCGACGGGCAGGGCGAGGATCTCGCCCCAGCCGGGGATGAGGTTCAGGGCGCAGAACGTGCCGAGCGACATGTTCATGGGGGTGAGGATCGGCATGGTCAGCGCGACGATCCGGCCGCCGGCCTTGCGGGCGCGCTCGCTCGGGATCAGCTGACGCGGCACGCGCTCCGGAACAGCGGCATCGATGGTCAGGACGTTCCAGTTCAGGGGCCGCCCGGCGGCCACGCTCATCTCGACGAACAGATCGATCTCGTCGTCGCTGAACTGGTCCAGGCACCCGGCGACGATCGCCTCGATCTGGGTGCCCTCGTGCTCGGCGACGGCCCGGCTCAGCGCGATCAGCTCCTCGGGGAGCGCGTGCCGTGAGGCGACGGGCCGCCCGTCGCCGTCCGAGTGCGTGGACGACTGCGTCGTGGAGAACCCCCAGGCGCCCGCGTCCATCGCCTCGTGGAACAGGGCGAGCATCTGCTCCAGCTGCTCGGGCGTCGGCTGCCCGCCGACCGCGTCCGCGCCCATCACGTACCGGCGCAGCGCGCAGTGCCCCACCATGAAGCCGGCGTTGACGGCGATCCGCCCGTCGAGAGCGTCGAGATACTCACCGAACGAGTTCCAGGTCCAGGGCGCGCCCTGTTCGAGCGCGACGAGCGACATCCCCTCGACCTTGGACATCATCCGCCGCGTGTAGTCGGCGTCCTCGGGCCGCTCGGGGTGCAGCGGGGCCAGCGTGAAGCCGCAGTTGCCGCCCGCGACGGTCGTCACGCCGTGGTTCAGGGAGGGTGTCGCGTACGGGTCCCAGAACAGCTGGGCGTCGTAGTGGGTGTGCGGGTCGACGAAACCGGGGGCGAGAATCCGGCCGCGCGCGTCCTCACCGCCCGCCGCGGGCTCGGTCACGCGCCCCGGCTCGGCGATGACGGCGATACGCCCGTCACGTATCCCCACGTCGGCGACGTAGGCGGGGGCTCCCGTCCCGTCGACTACGGTCGCGTTTTTGATCAGATGGTCGAGCACGAGGTCGTCCCCCTCCTGAAGGGTGAGTGGTAGCGGGGGTGGCGGGGACTCGGGCCCCGTCCGGCCCGTCCGGCGTTCGAGGACGAGCCCGAAGGGCGACAGGGGGTCCGGGGCACGGCCCCGAGACGGTCACCCATGGAACCCGCACCCCGGAGGGCCCCGGCCCCCGTCCGGGAAAGGAGGGGCCGGGGCGGTCGAGGGGCGAGGCCGGATCAGACGGCCTCACGGAAGCGCGTCGTCCGGTGCACCGGATCCGTATCGATCTTCGGAATGACGTGCTCGCCGATCAGCTTGATCGACTGGAGCGTGTCCTCCTTGGAGATGCCGATCGGCATGCCGAACGACAGCTGGTCGGCGCCCGCCTGCTCCCACCGCTTGCACTGCGTGAGCACCTCGTCCGGGTCGCCGCAGATCAACAGCTCCTCGGCGATGAGGAGTTCGATGATCTCCTCGTTGAACTCGGGCAGCGTCTCGGGCCACACGGGGAAGCCCTCGGGGCGCGGGAACGTGTCGTGGTAGCGGAAGACCAGCGACTGGAGGTAGTGCAGCCCGCCGGTGGCGGCGATCCGTACGGCCTCCGCGTGCGTCGGCGCGCAGATCGCGGTCGACGTCACCATGACGTTGTCGTTGACGAAGGCCCCGACGGGCTCCGCCTTGCCTATGTTCGACTTGTACTGCTCCAGCACCCACTCCATGTCGGAGACCTTCTGCACGCTGAAGCCCAGGACGCCGAGGCCCTTCCTGGCGGCCATCGCGTACGAGGGCGGGGAGCCGGCCGCGTACCACATGGCCGGGTGCGCCTTCCCGTACGGCTTGGGGAAGATCTTGCGCGGCGGCAGCTGCCAGTGCTTGCCCTTGAACCCGACGTACTCCTCCTGGAGCCACATCTTCGGGAACTCGGCGATGGTCTCTTCCCAGATCTCCTTGGTGTAGTTCATGTCGGTGACGCCGGGGATGAAGCCGAGGATCTCGTGGCTTCCGGCGCCGCGCCCGCTGCCGAACTCGTGCCGTCCCTCGCTGAGATGGTCGAGCATCGCGACCTTCTCGGCGACCTTCACCGGGTGGTTGACCTGGGCGAGCGGGTTGAAGATGCCGGAGCCGAGGTGGATGCGCTCGGTGGCGTGGGCGAGGTAGCCGAGGAAGACGTCGTTGGCGGAGAGGTGCGAATACTCCTCCAGGAAGTGATGTTCGGACGCCCAGGCGTACTTGAAGCCCGACTTGTCCGCCTGGATGACGTACTCGGTCTCCTCCATCAGCGCCTTGTGCTCGGCGAGCGGGTCGGTCTCGGCCCGCTTGCCCACATATCCCTGTACAAAGAGCCCGAATTCCAAGGAGGTTCACCGTCCCCTGTCTGTGACCGGCGGCTGCGTCAGAAGCTCCTGCGCTCTTTCTGACGTACCGTCAGATTCGATGTGCCGACTGTTTCACCGTGCCCGTACAGCGTCAATACCTGATGCAGCGTCAGACCATGGAACATGGAGCGTGGCGTCAGAGCACGCTGACGCCCGCCAGCCACCCGCCGTCGATGACGAACGGCTGGCCCGTGATGTACGCGGAGTCCTCCTGCGAGGTCAGGAACAGCGCGAGCCGCGCCACCTCCTCGGGCTGCCCCACCCGCCCCAGCGGCACGAGCTTGCGGTACAGCTCGTCGAGCGCCTGCGAGGCCTCCTCGGTGTCCGCGCCCGGATCGAGCTGCGACGGATTGCTCATCGCGGTGTCGATCGCGCCAGGACAGACGGCGTTCACGCGGATCTTCTTCGCGGCCAGCTCAAGCGCCGCCACCTTCGTCAGCCCCACGATGGCGTGCTTGGTGGCGGTGTACGCGCCGACGTACGCCATGCCCGTCACCCCCGTGTAGGAGGCCGTGTTCACGATCGTGCCCCCGCCGGCCGCCCCGATCTCGGGCGCGACCGTCTTGATCCCGAGGAACGCGCCCACCTGATTGACCTGGATGATCTGCTGGAACTCGTCCAGAGGCGTGCTGACCAGCTCGTTGAACCGCAGGATCCCCGCGTTGTTCACGAGCCCGTCGATCTTCCCGTACGCCTTCTTCGCGGCAGCGACGGCGGCCGCCCAGTCGTCCTCGCGGCTCACGTCCAGATGGACGTACAGCCCGCCTATCTCCTTGGCGAGCGCCTCGCCCTGGTCGTCGAGGACATCCCCGAGCACCACCTTGGCACCCTCCGCGGCGAACAGCCGCGCCTCCTGCTCGCCCTGCCCGCGTGCCGCGCCCGTGATGACGACGACGCGCCCGTCCAGCTTGCCCATGCCGGTACTCCTAGTCGGTGAGGTGCCTGGTCGTTGCCTGGTCGTTCAGGTAGGTACTCAGTCGTTCAGGTAGTCAGTCGTTCACGTACCTGGTCGTCTTGAGCCACCTAGTCGTTCAGGTGCGGAGCGACATCGGCGGCGAACGCCGCCATCTGGTCGGTGAGTTCACCGAGACCCCGGGACCGGAACCGGACCTGGATCTGGTCCACGCCCATCGCGCCGTACGCGCGCAGTGACTCGGCGAGGGCCTGCGGGGCGCCGGACAGGGTGCGCCGCCCGACGTGCCACGCGGGCTCGCCCACGTACAGGGGCTCTGCGATCGCGCCCACGGTGACGGGGGCCTCGATACCCGCCTCCTCCCGCAGCCGCCTCAACCTGGCGATCTGGCCCGGGAGTTGATCGCGGCTGTCCCCCTGCGGCAGCCACCCGTCCCCCTTCAGGGCGGCACGGCGCACTGCGGGGGCCGAGGACCCGCCCACCCACACGGGGACGCGGCTCTGCGCGGGACGCGGCCGCTGCCCGAGCCCCTCGAAGGTGAACCGCTCCCCCTTGAACGACGGATACTCCTCCGGCCCGAGCGCCGCCTTCAGCGCGTCCAGGGACTCGTCGAGCACGGCCCCGCGCCGCGCGAAGTCGACCCCGAGCGCCTCGAACTCCTCCTGTACGTGCCCTGCCCCGACCCCGAGGATCAGCCGGCCCCTGGAGAGGTGGTCGAGGGTGGCGTACTGCTTGGCGGCGGCCAGCGGATGGCGCAGGCCGACGATCGCGACGTGGCTCATGAGGCGCACGTGCTCGGTGATGCCCGCGAGGTAGGCGAGCGTGGCCACCGGGTCGTACCAGACGGTGCTCATCGCGTCGGCGAGCCGGCGCGGGATGGCGACGTGGTCGCAGCAGGCGATGTAGTCGAAGCCCGTGCGGTCGGCGGTGCGGGCGATCTCGGCGAGGTCGGCGGCCCCGGCCCCGGCCTCCCAGCCCTCGGCGTACATCGTGGACTGGGACTGGACGGGGAGCTGGATGCCGTAGGCGAGGTGCGACGTCCCGGACTTCATGGGGTCACTCACCACCCTGCCCCGCCCAGAGCCCGTCGTCGGTCAGCCCCAGCAGGTCGATGGCGTTGCCGCGCACGATGCGGTCGACGACGTCCGGCGCCAGGTGGCCCATCTGCGCCTCGCCGACCTCCTTGGACTTCGGCCAGGTGGAGTCGGAGTGCGGGTAGTCGGTCTCGTACAGCACGTTCGCGACGCCGATCGCGTCGAGATTCCTGAGCCCGAACGCGTCGTCGAAGAAGCAGCCGTAGACGTGGTCGGCGAAGTATTCGGAGGGCCGCTTGCGGACCTTGTCGGCGACGCCGCCCCAGCCGCGGTTCTCCTCCCAGACCACGTCCGCGCGCTCCAGGATGTACGGGATCCAGCCGATCTGGCCCTCGGCGTACATGATCTTCAGGTTCGGGAAACGCTCGAACTTGCCGCTCATCAGCCAGTCGACCATCGAGAAGCAGCAGTTGGCGAAGGTGATGGTCGAACCGACGGCGGGCGGCGCGTCGGGCGAGGTCGACGGCATCTTGCTGGACGAGCCGATGTGCATCGCGATGACGGTGCCGGTCTCGTCGCAGGCCCGCAGGAAGGGGTCCCACTCGTCCGTGTGGACGGAGGGCAGGCCCAGGTGGGGCGGTATCTCGGAGAAGGCGACGGCGCGGACACCCCGGGCGGCGTTACGCCGCACCTCCGCCGCGGCCAGCTCGGCGTCCCACAGGGGGACGAGGGTGAGCGGTATGAGCCGCCCCTGCGCCTGCGGCCCGCACCACTCCTCCACCATCCAGTCGTTGTACGCGCGCACGCCGAGCAGCCCGAGTTCACGGTTCTTGGCCTCGGTGAACGTCTGCCCGCAAAAGCGCGGGAAGGTGGGGAAACAGAGGGCGGACTGGACGTGGTTGACGTCCATGTCGGCGAGCCGGGCGGGCACGTCGTACGAGCCCTTGCGCATCTGCTCGTACGTGATGACCTCGAGTTTGATCTCGTCGCGGTCGTAGCCGACGGCGGTGTCGAGGCGGGTGAGGGGCCGGTGCAGGTCCTCGTAGACCCACCAGTCGCCTATCGGCCCCTCGTCCCCGGGTGCACCCATGACGGGCGCGAACTTGCCGCCCAGGAACGTCATTTCCTTCAGGGGCGCGCGCACGATGCGGGGGCCTTCGTCCCGGTATCTGGCCGGAAGGCGGTCCTGCCAGACGCCGGGCGGTTCCACAGTGTGGTCGTCCACGGAAATGATCCGCGGGAAGCCCCGGGGGCTCTCCTTGCTCTCATTGGTCTCCATGTCGACCACGGTAGCGCTGATCTGACGACCCGTCAGCTCTCCGGACGGCGGGGACATGAGGTGAGGTGTGTGTGATGGCTGTCTCGCGCGGCTGACGCATCCGCCATGAACAAGGCAAACTGGCCTCGGTGTCTCGGGTTGACCGCGAGACGTGACCATGCGGCAGGGGGCGACGATGGACGGTGTACCGCGAGTACCGGAGCAGCGACGCGCCGGGACCTCCGGGGCCACCGGGAGCTGTGAATCTCCCGAGCCCCAGGAGACCCCGGCGGGCCTGCGGTTCAGCGTGCTCGGACCGGTACGCGCCTGGCGCGGCGACGAGCTCCTGACCACGGGCTCACCGCAGCAGCGCGCCCTGCTCGCGGCGCTCCTGCTGCGTGAGGGCCGCACGGCGACGGCCGCCGAACTGATCGACGCGCTGTGGGGCGACGAGCCCCCCTCGCAAGCCCTCGCCGCGGTTCGCACGTACGCCTCCCGCCTGCGCAAGATCCTCGACCCCGGCGTCCTGGTCAGCGAGTCCGGCGGCTACGCGATCCGCTCCGTCAGCGCCGACGCGCTCGACCTCGCCGCGGCGGAGGCGCTGCGCTCCGACGCCGAGAAGGCACGGAGCGCCGGCGACCTGTGCAAGGCGCGCGAGCTGGTCAACCGGGCGCTGGCCCTGTGGGACGGCGAGCCGCTCGCCAACATTCCCGGCCCCTACGCCGAGACCCAGCGCGCCCGCCTGGAGGAATGGCGCCTCGGCCTGCTCGAATCCCGCCTCGACATGGACCTCGAACAGGGCTGCCACGCGGAGGCGGTCTCCGAACTCACCGCCCTCACCGCCGCGCACCCGCTGCGCGAGCGCCTGCGCGAGCTCCTCATGCTCGCCCTCTACCGCTCCGGCCGCCAGGCCGAGGCCCTCGCCGTCTACGCCGACACGCGCCGCCTCCTCGCCGACGAACTCGGCGTCGACCCGCGCCCCGGACTCGCCGAACTCCAGCAGCGCATCCTCCAGGCGGACCCGGCCCTCGCGGAACCGTCCGCCCCGACGACGGAGCCTTCGGCGGCGCCACTCCGCCCCGCCCAACTCCCTGCCACGGTCCCCGACTTCACGGGCCGGGCATCGTTCGTGACCGAACTGCGCGACATCCTGTCCTCCGCCTCCTCCCCCGACGGCTCGGGCCAGGTCATGGCCGTCTCCGCGGTCGCGGGCATCGGCGGCGTAGGAAAGACAACGCTCGCCGTCCACGTGGCCCACGCCGCCCGCCCCTCGTTCCCCGACGGCCAGCTGTACGTCGACCTACAGGGCGCGGGCTCACGCGCGGCGGAACCGGAGACGGTCCTCGGCTCGTTCCTGCGCGCTCTGGGAACCGCGGATTCCGCGATCCCGGACTCCCTCGAAGAACGCTCGGCGCTCTACCGCTCCACACTCGACGGCCGCCGCGTCCTGATCCTCCTGGACAACGCCCGCGACGCGGCCCAGGTCCGCCCCCTGCTCCCCGGCACGGAGGGCTGCGCGGCGCTCATCACGGGCCGCGTACGGATGGTCGACCTGGTGGGCGCGCACCTCGTGGACCTGGACGTGATGTCGCCGGAGGAAGCGCTCCAGCTCTTCACGAAGATCGTGGGCGCGGAACGGGTGGCCTCCGAGCGGGAGGCGGCCCTCGACGTCGTCGCCGCGTGCGGCTTCCTCCCTCTGGCCATCCGCATCGCGGCGTCGCGCCTGGCGGCGCGGCGCACGTGGACGGTCTCGGTCCTCGCGGCGAAGCTCGCCGACGAACGCCGCCGCCTGGACGAACTCCAGGCGGGCGACCTGGCGGTCAAGGCGACGTTCGAACTGGGCTACGGCCAGCTGGAGCCCGCGCAGGCCAGGGCATTCCGGCTGCTGGGGCTCGCGGACGGCCCGGACGTCTCCCTGGCGGCGGCAGCAGCGGTCCTGGACCTCCCGGTCGAGTCGACGGAGGACCTCCTGGAGTCACTGGTCGACACGTCCCTACTGGAGTCCGCGGCCCCCGGCCGCTACCGCTACCACGACCTGGTCCGGCTCTACGCGCGTGCGTGCGCGGAACGGGACGAGCTGCCTCCGGAGGAGCGGGGGGCGGCGATGTCGCGGCTGCTGGACTTTTATCTGGCTACGGCGGCTCGGGTCTATGCGATTGAGCGGCCGGGGGATCGGCTGGTGGATCACTTGGAGGCGACGCAGTACGCGGGATTGCGGTTCACCGAAGGGGCCGCTGCTTTGGATTGGCTCTATACCGAGGCTGCCGCTCTGCTGGCCTGCGTGCGGCAGGCCGCGGGCACGGGCAGGTTGCGGCGGGCCGTGGATCTGCTGTGGGCGGCGAAGGACCTGACCGAGTCTGGGGCCAACTCCCACCAGTACGAGACGACGGCCAGAGCGATGTGTGACGCCACGCGCTCTGCGGGAGACGCTCGCGCCGAGGGGAGGGCGCGGACAACACTCACCAACGTCCTCCTTGTCTCTGGGCGTATCCAGCAGGCAGCGGAGCAGGCACAGCTCGCCATGGAGTACGCAACCAGCGCGGAAGACACGACCGCGATCAGCTGGGTGGCCAACGACCGGGGCCTCGTCTCGCTGCACCAGCACCAGTACGCGGACGGGAAGGCCTGTTTCGACCAGGCAATCGAGGGCCACCGCGCGGCGAGCAACAGACTCGGCGAAGCCGTCACGCTGGCCAATCTCTCGCGCGCCTATCTCGGTATGGGCGACGTCGCGAGGGCGGTCGAGATCGCACAGCACTCACTGGCGGTACACGCCGAGCTGGGCAAGCCGATGCGTCGTGCCAGTGGGCACTACGCCCTCGGCGTGGCCCTGACCCACGCCGGCCGTCACGCCGAGGCTCTCGGCCAGTTCTCCGACGCTCTGGGCATCTTTACCGAGCATCGCCAGCGTCTTTGGGAGGGGGCAACCCACTTCCGGATCGCCGCTGCTCACCTCGCCGCCCAGCACCCGCCACAAGCAGCTCAGCACGCCGAACAAGCCCTCGCCCTGGGTTGTATCGGCGGTGACCGAATGCGGGGGAATGTCCTGACACTCCTGGGACGGGCACTCTCTGCCCTGGGGCAGGCAGACCGGGCGAGGGTCTGCTGGCAGGAGGCGCTCGGCCTCTACGAACAGAACGGGGCCCCCGAAGCCGATGAGGCACGCAGCTTGCTCAGGCCCGCCACGGCAGCGTGAACGACGGCACCACCACGGGGCAGTTGCGGGCGTTCAGCATTCGTTTATCGCTGCCCGGCACTCTCATACGTGTCACACCGTCGCGTCGGGGGGCAGACGGTCTGGCCAGGAGCCCAACCGCTAGTGTGTGCGGCTCCGAAACGCCCGTCCAGCAGCCCTCGGGGGAGCTTCTGGGCGGGCGTTCCTCACTCGTCAAAACAGCAGAGGACAGAAGCTCATGACCGAGAAGAAGAAGGACCCGCAGTTCACGACGCAGGACAACTCCATGCCGGCGCCGCCCAAGGACGAGACCATCACCACGATGGACAACTCCATGCCGGCGCCGCCCAAGGACGAGACCATCACCACGATGGACAACTCCATGCCGGCACCGCCCAAGGACGCCTAAGACTTTCTTCCCGACGGGGATCGGCCGCGACGGCGCGGAGGGGGAGCCGTCGCGGCCGAGGCGTGTCCGGGCGTGGCAGCCCGGCCCCTGAGAGGCCGACGGCGGTCACCCGTAGAGCGAGCGCGCTCCCGGACTGTTCCCCTTGAAGCGCCGGCCCATGGCGATTTCCTCGCCGACCACCGACCAGACGGTTTCGTCGTCCTGGAAGGGAAGCGGGTCGACGCTGCTCGTCTCCTGACCAATCCGCCCGACCTCGCCCTCCAGACGCTCGAAGTCGGCTTCCTCGTCCGCGTCTTCGCCGCCGAAGGCGAACTCCTCGAGCAGGCGCTGGAACCGCAGGGTGACCTGCACGAGGGAGGAGACGTCCGCGTGGAGTTCCCGCACGGTCTTCTCGTCGGCGTCGGATGATCGAGGAGATCCGTGCCGCCCTCGGACAGCTACCGACTACGGGGGCTCACCGCCCCCGCAGCTCCCCCTTCACCACTTTCCCGCTCGCGTTCCGCGGCAGTTCCCCCACGAATTCCACCGTCCTCGGGACCTTGTAGTTCGCCATCTCGCGGCGGGACCAGGCGATCAGGTCGTCGGCCGTGAGGACGGAACCCGGGCGCCGTACGACGTACGCCTTGCCGACCTCGCCCAGGCGGCCGTCCGGTACGCCGATCACCGCGACGTCGGCCACGTGCGAGTGGAGGCCGAGGAGCTGTTCTATCTCGGCCGGGTACGCGTTGAAGCCGCCGACGATGAACATGTCCTTGATGCGGTCGGTGATGCGGAGGTTGCCGGATCGGTCCAGGACGCCCACGTCACCGGTGCGCAGCCAGCCGCCGTCCTGCGTGAACGCCTCGCGCGTCGATTCGTCGTCCTCGAAGTAGCCGCTCATGACGTTGAAGCCGCGGACCAGGACTTCGCCCGGTTCGCCGGGGGCGGGTGAGTCCACCCGTACTTCCGTGCCGGGTATCGCCCGGCCCGACGTCGACGCGATCACCTCGGCCTCGTCGCCGCGGCGGCACATCGTGACGATGCCGCTGGCCTCGGAGAGGCCGTATGCCGTGAGGACGGTGCCCACGCCGAGTTCACCGCGCAGGCGTTCCACCAGTTGCAGGGGGACCACTGCCGCTCCTGTCACCACCAGTCGTAGCGCCGACAGGTCGTGGGCGGTGCGGTTCGGGTGGTCCAGGAGTGACTGGTGGAGGGTGGGCGGGCCAGGGAGTACGGAGATGCGTTCGGCGGCGATGTTGGCGAGGACCGTGTCCACGTTGAAGACCGGCTGCGGGACCATGGTCGCGCCGCGCATCAGGCAGGCGATGATGCCGGCCTTGTAGCCGAAGGTGTGGAAGAAGGGGTTGACGATCAGGTAGCGGTCGCCTTCGCGTAGGCCGGCCAGGTCGGACCAGATCGCGTAGCCGCGCAGGGTCTGCGCGTGGGTGATCACGGCGCCCTTGGGTCGGCCCGTGGTGCCCGAGGTGAAGATGATGTCGGATGCCCATGAGGGGTCTATCGCGGCCGAACGGGCCCGTACCGTCTCGCCCGAAATCCCCTCGCCGCCCGCGAGGAAGTCCTTCCAGGTCCGCCATACGCGCGGGTCCGCGTCGTCGGGTGAGGTGTCGGGAGCCGATTCCGCGAGGACGACGACCTGTTCCAGATAAGGGAGTTCGGCGTTCGCCCGGCGCAGGGACGCCACGTACGACGTGCCCAGGAAGGTGCCGGTGACGAAGAGCAGCTTCGCGCGGGAGCGGTCCAGGACGTAGGCCGCCTCCGTGCCCTTGAAGCGCGTGTTGAGGGGGACGAGGACGGCGCCCGCGCTCACCGCGCCGAGCGCCGAGACGATCCAGTCGAGGGTGTTGGGCGCCCAGATCGCCACCCGGTCACCCGTTTCGACGCCGCTCGCGATGCACGCGGCGGCCGCCCGTTCGACGCGGTCGCCGAGTTCCGCGTAGGAGATGCGCGTACGGCCCTCGACGACGGCCTCGTGCTCCCCGTACCGTTCGGCTGCCGCACGCACCAGTTGGGGAACGGTGCCCCACTCCAGGTCCTCGCGCATCGCACGACCTCCACACCCGTAGCCGACCCGTAGCTGACTATCCGTCAGATTAGCTGTAGCCTGACGCGCTGTCAGCAGACGGGACGATCGTGGTGGCATCACGACGCGCGGAGGTGGCTTGCGATGGCGGGGCTCAAGGACGCGACGGCCATAGTGGGGATCGGGCAGACGGCTTTCGGCAAGCAACTGCCCGAGAGTGAGAAGACGTTGGCCTGCCGGGCCATTCTCGGGGCTCTCGAAGACGCCGGGATCGCGCCGTCCGAGGTCGACGCCTTCGCCTCGTACACGATGGAGGAGACCGACGAGGTCGAGGTCGCCAAGGCCGTCGGCGCGGGGGACGTGACCTTCTTCAGCAAGGTGGGGTTCGGGGGCGGCGGATCGTGCGCGACCGTCGCGCATCTCGCCGCGGCCGTCGCGACCGGACAGGCGAGCGTCGGGGTCGCCTGGCGGTCGAGGAAACGGGGGTCCGGGCCGCGCCCGTGGAAGAACACGGCGGTCCAGCTGCCGACACCCGCGCAGTGGACCCGCCCGTACGGCCTGCTGCGCCCCGCCGACGAGATCGCGATGCTCGCGCGCCGCTACATGCACGAGTACGGGGCGACCAGGGACCACCTGTTCAACGTCGCCCTCGCCTGCCGCAACCGCGCCAACCAGAACCCGGCCGCGATGATGTACGAGCGGCCGCTGACGCGCGACATGTATATGACGGCCCGCATGATCAGCGAACCGCTCTGCCTCTTCGACAACTGCCTGGAGACAGACGGTGCGCTGGCGTGCGTCATCGTCTCCGCCGAGCGCGCGCGTGACTGCCGGCAGACGCCCGTGTACGTGCATTCGGTGGCGCAGGGGCTGCCTTCGCAGCACCACGGGATGGTCAACTACTGGAACGACGATCCGCTGACAGGACCGGCGTGGACGGCGGCCCGGCACCTGTGGAAGCAGGCCGACTTCGGGCCGGAGGACGTGGATGTGGCGCAGATCTACGACGCGTTCACGCCGCTGATCCCGCTGTCCCTGGAGGGGTACGGGTTCTGCGGGCGGGGCGAGGGCGGCGCGTTCACGGAGGGCGGGGCCCTGGAGATCGGCGGGCGGCTGCCCCTGAACACCGGCGGCGGCGGCCTCAGCGAGGCGTACGTCCACGGCTTCAACCTGATCAACGAAGGCGTGAAGCAACTGCGCGGGACGAGCACCGCGCAGGTGCCGGGCGCGGGGACCTGCCTGGTGACGGCGGGCGAGGGCGTACCCACGTCGGCTCTGCTGCTGCGGGGGGCGTGAGCGGCGCCGCACGCCCGGCAGAGCCGTACCGACCCATGACAACAGGGAAGTTGGACTGATCAATGGCAGACTCTGGAACCGGTTATCTGTCACCTGTCATCGATGACGACGGTGCACCCTTCTGGCACTACGCCGCCCAATCCGAGCTCCGCATCCAGGCCTGCGCCTCCCCCGCCTGCGGCGAGCTGCGCTTCCCGCCCCGCCCCTGCTGCCCGCACTGCGGGTCGTTCGAGAGCGAGTGGCGGCTCATGAGCGGGCGCGGGCGGATCTGGTCCTACGTCGTCCCGCATCCGCCGCTGCTTCCCGCGTACGCCGCCGTCGCCCCGTACAACGCGATCGTCGTCGAACTGGCGGACGCTCCGCGGATCCGCCTCGTCGGGAATCTCGTCACCTCCGCCGACGCGCCCCTCGACTCCGTCGATCCCGCGCGTCTGCGCATCGGCGCCAAGGTGCAGGTCGTCTTCACCGACGTCGACGGCGTGACGATGCCCCGCTGGGTCCTGGAGCGGCCATGACTCTGCGCGTCGAGACCGACAAACGGTCCGCTGTCGCCGTCGTCACCCTCGACCGGCCCGAGCGCCACAACGCCATCGACCTCACCACCGCCGCCGAACTCGCCGCCATCTGGCGGGAGTTCCGGTTCGACGACTCGGTGCGCGCCGTCGTCATCACCGGGGCCGGCGAGCGGGCGTTCTGTACGGGGATCGACCGCGATGCCGAGGTGCCGCAGCCGCGGTCCCCGTACAGCATCGACGATCCGCTCGTCGCGGTCGGGCCGAAGGCGAACGACCTGTGGAAGCCCGTCATCGCCGCCGTCAACGGGATGGCGTGCGGCGGGGCCTTCTATCTCATCGGCGAGAGCGAGTTCGTCGTCGCCGACGAGAGCGCCACGTTCTTCGACCCGCACACGACCTACGGCATGGTCAGCGCCTACGAGACCATCCATCTCGCCCAGCGCATGCCGTTCGGCGAGGTGGCACGGATGGCGCTCATGGGGACCGCGGAGCGGATCTCGGCCCGGCGCGCGTACGAGACCGGGCTCGTGTCCGAACTCACCGCGCCCGGCGATGCGTTGGCGGCGTCGGTGGCCTGCGCCGAGACCATCGCGTCGTATCCGACCGAGGCCGTGCAGGGCACGGTGCGGGCGGTGTGGGCGGCCAAGGAGGCGGCGCGCACGCAGGCCTTCGCGCACGCGCCGCAGCTGATCGCCCTGGGAAATCTGCCCCCGGAGCGGCAGACGGAGCTGTTCACCACAAGGCGCTCGGGCGACTTCCGGGTGCGGTGAGCAGGCGGGCAGGTGAGTAAGTGGACAGGTCGGCAGGTGACCAATAGGTCAGAGCGTGGTCGCCCACGGGTTGGCGCACTTGCTCACCTTCGACGCCTTGCCGGCAGCCGTCATCCTGAGCGTGACGGTCTTGGTCTCGCCCGCGTCGAGGTTCACGTCGTCGTTGACGTTCTCGACGAGGTTGCCGCGGGCGTCCAGGAGATCGACCGAGATGCCGAAGTCGTACGTGCTCGCCTTGAGGGAGGTGACGCGTACGGTCACTGTCGAGTCGGCCTTCCTCGAGGCGCGGCTCCGCTTGCCGGCCCTGCGATCGGGTCCCGCGCAGTCGACGATCACGAACGTGGCGTCACCGGTGTTGGGGGCCGTGGACGTCGGGGTCGGCGTGGTGTCGCTCCCGCCCGACGACCCGTACGAGTCGTCGTCGTAGTAGTCGTCATCGTCGTAGTCGCTGTGGTGTGAGCCGTTGTAGCTCGAGCCGTGGTTCTGCTTCGAGCTGGAGCAGCCGCCACCGCTGCTGCTACTGCTCCCCCTGCTCTTGCTCTTGCCGGACCCGCCGTGGCCGTGGCCCGTCGAGAATCCGGTCAGTGCGAGTACGACCACGGCCGCCAGTGCCGTGAGCTTCAGCCCTCGTCGCAGCATCCTTGCGCTCCCCCGAAAATATGGTGATCATCGCATTCCTCCGGCGACCCGACACCGTAGCAGCGCCGCGTGGCGAGGGGTCTCCTCCAGGCGTAGCGTCGGGACCGAGAGCCGAACCGGGCAGCATTCAGGAGGCTGCGATGGTCCGCAACGTCCTTGGGTCGATCCTCGCTCTCCTAGGCGCGGCGGCCGCCGTCTCCAGTCCCTTCCGTGCGTGGTACGACGGCCGTCATGGGCGCTATTACCGCCTCGGTGACCTGTTCTCGGGTGCCGGAGTGACGGACGCCCGCGCGCAGTTGTTCGGTTCCCTCTTCCTGCCGTGCGTGGTGGCCGCCGCCGCTGCGCTGATCGGCGTCGCGCTGCGGTCGCGGCTGCTCGTAGCGTGCGCGGGCGTGGTGGTGCTCGCGTTCACCGTGCTGTGGATGGTGCGAGTGGGGCAGGCCGAGGGGCGGATGGTGGTGGCCGGTGACGGTTCCGGACTCGGTCTCGGAGTGGCCGGCGCGGGCGTCGGCGGTGTGGTG
Organism: Streptomyces sp. NPDC090032; assembly: GCF_044748025.1. Taxonomy (NCBI): domain Bacteria; kingdom Bacillati; phylum Actinomycetota; class Actinomycetes; order Kitasatosporales; family Streptomycetaceae; genus Streptomyces; species Streptomyces sp. NPDC090032. The sequence goes on from NZ_JBIVFF010000006.1 coordinate 316,794, forward strand.
CTGCTGCTCGCCGCGGCCGTGATGAGCGGGCGTCAGAAACGGCAGCCACGGCTCCCCGAGTACGCGGACCAGGGGTACGCCGGTGACACGGGCCCGGAGCCCACGCACTTCACCGACCCGGTCCCGCCGCCGGCGCCCACGCTCGACGGGCCCCAGCACACGCTGGAGGGCCCGATGCAGCCGTACGGCGAGCAGCCTCCGTACCCGGACCCCCCTTACGAGGAGCCGCCGTACGAGGAGGGGCAGCGGGGACACCCGGGCGGGGAGCCGACCGACAAGCCCTAAGGGGATACCCCCTAGCGCGCCGAAGCCGTCCCCGTGCCCTTTTCCGCGTCGAGTGCGTACACGCAGCGGTCCTTGCTGCACGCGTACACCACGCCGTCCTTGACCACGGGTGCGCCGGTGATCTCGCCGCCCGTGGCGAGCTTCCAGCGCAGGCGGCCGTCGTCGGCCTTGAGGGTGTAGAGGAGGTGGTCGGTGGCGCCGAAGTGGATGCGGTTGTCGGCGACCACGGGTGAGCCGACGACCTCGCCGCCCGCCTGGAAGCGCCACTTGGGGGTGCCGGTGACGGCGTCGAGGGTGTAGAGGCCCTGGCCGCTGCCGACGTGGACGTGGCCGTGCGAGACGAGGACCGGTTCGACGGAGGAGGGGCGGGGTTCCGTCGCGATGCGCCAGCGGTCGCGGCCGTCGGTGGCGTCGAGGGCGTAGACGGTGCCGAGGTGGTCGGCGAGGTAGACGCCGCCGCCGGTGACGGCCGGGCCGGGGGCGAACGCGGGCGGACAGAGGAACACGGCGGGCGCCTCGAAGTGCCAGCGGACGTGACCGCTCGCGATGTCGACGGCCAGGACGCGGGTGCCGGCGGCCACGTAGACGTAGCCGTCGGGGGCCTGGGTGAGGCGGACGGGGACGCCGCCGCAGGAGGCCGCGTCACCGATCGGGTACGACCAGCGCTCCTCGCCGGTACGGGCATCCAGCGCGCGCAGCCGGGCGTCCTGCCAGACGTAGACGGTCCCGTCGTGGATGACGGGTCCGGCCTCGGGGGACTCGAAGTCGGTCTGGGCGCCGGTGATCTCCCACAGCTTGTCGCCGTTGGCGGCTTCCCAGGCCTGTACGCCACCGCCGCGGGTGCCGGTGACGACGGTGCCGCGGTCGGCCTTGAGGGAGTACACCCAGGCGTCGGTCTGCAGCCGCCACAGGTCGTGCCCTTCGCGGGCGTCGAGCGCGTAGAGGGTGGGGCCGTCGGAGGCGTGGATACGGCCGTCGGCGACGGCCATGGACCAGGCGACGTCGCGGGTCTTGAAGCGGCGCCGGCCCGTGGAGACGTCGAGTGCGTGTACCTCGAAAGAGGTCACGTAGACGAGGTCTCCGGCCACGGACGGGGTGCCCCACACGTCGTTCGACATACGGAAGCGCCAGGGCCGCCAGGCGGCGCCCGCCTCGGGGGCCGGGGCGGGGATCACGGGGTCGGGGGCGCCGTTGGCTCCCGGCTTGGGGCGGGACCAGGACGCGGCGAGGCCCGCGTCGGCGGGCGGTGCCTTCACCGCGGCGGCGCGGGCGTCGGCGACGCGCGGGCCGGGCCCGATCGGGACCTTCGCCCCGGCCAGGCGCACGGGCCCGGCGTCGGGTGCGAGGCCCGAGGTACCGACGGGCGCGGGCGTGGGGCGCCAGCCGCCGGTGCCGGGGGCGTGGGACGGGGGCGGGCCGGGGGGCTGTGCGGGCATGACCGGCATGGGGCCGGGGCCGCCGCCGTGCACACCCCGTCCGCCGCTGCCGCCGCGGCCGGGACCGCTGCTCCTGACCGGGGGCCGCCCACCCCTGCGCTCCTCGATGAGGGCGACGGAGCGCTCGGGGAGCCAGGCGGACGCGGTGCCGCTGTCGTCGCTGCCGGAGCCGAACAGGTGTGGGGCGAGCTGGGCCTGGAGGTCCGCGGGCGAGGGCCGCAGCGGTGCCTCCATCTTCATGCAGGACTCGATGAGGGGCCGCAGTTCGGCGGGCAGGCCTTCGATGTCGGGGCCTTCGCGCAGCAGCATGAAGACGGTCTCGACGGGGTTGGCGCCGTGGAAGGGGGCGTGTCCGGTGGCGGCGAAGACGAGGGTGGAGCCGAGGGAGAAGACGTCGGAGGCCCCGGTGACGCTCCGGGAGTCCTTGGCCTGCTCGGGCGACATGTAGGCGGGGGTACCGACGGCGACGTTCGTCATGGTCAGGCGGGTGTTGGAGACGCCGGACGCGATGCCGAAGTCGATGACGCGGGGGCCGTCCTCGACGACGAGCACGTTCGACGGCTTCAGGTCGCGGTGGACGAGGCCCGCGCCGTGGATCGACTGGAGGGCTTCGGCGATTCCGGCGGCGAGCCAGCGCACCGCCTGGGCCGGCAGGGGCCCGCACTCGTTCACTATTTCTTCGAGGGAGGGTGCGGGGACGTAGGCGGTGGCGAGCCACGGCACGGCGGCGCGCGGGTCGGCGTCGACGACGGCGGCCGTGTAGAAGCCCGATACGGCGCGGGCCGCCTCGACCTCGCGGGTGAAGCGGACGCGGAAGAGCTGGTCCTCGGCGAGTTCGGTCCGCACGGTCTTGATCGCCACGCGCCGGCCGGATGCCGAGCGCGCGAGATAGACGAGTCCCATGCCGCCGGCGCCGAGCCGTCCCAGGACCTCGAACGGGCCGATCCGCCTCGGATCGTGCTGCGTCAGCTGATCCACCACTTGCCTGCCTCCCCGTACGGGACCGGGTCGCTGTGCACAGTCCCCGGTCAGCGTCTCACCACCGAAGCGCTACGGCGGCACGCACCCCGATTCTTCCTGTACGGGGCTCCGGTTGCGAACCCTGGGGCAAATCGGGGTGTCACGGGAGAGGTGCCGCATTACGGGTGGCTTCCGCCGGGCCGGACGGGGCGGGAGCAGGGCGGCAGGTGTCGGTTCAGCCCTGGTGGACGGCGAAGGCGGCGCCTTGGTTGTCGGCGAGGACGGCCACGCGTCCGCACGGGGTGTCGGACGGTTCTTCCTTGACGCGGCCTCCGAGGCGGGTGGCGGCCTCGGCCGTGGCCGCGCAGTCGGTGACGGCGAAGTGGACGAGGAAGCGGGCGGGCGCACCCCCGCCGGCGCTGGATATACCGAGGTCAGCGACTCCGTGGCCGAGGACCGACGCATAGAAGGGGGCGACGGCCGTCGTGTCGTGTGCGCGGAGTTCGGCCCGGCGGAACGTCCCGGGTTCCCCTCGCGTCTCGAAGCCGCCGTGGGTGCCGGCCTGCCAGAGGCCGAAGACGGTGCCTTCGGGGTCGGCGGCGAGCGCCATCGTGCCGAAGGGGCCGATGGAGAGGGGTTCGACGAGGAGCCGTCCGCCGGAGTCCTGGACGGCGGAGGCGACGGTCTCGGCGTCGCGGGCCCTGAAGTGGACGGTCCAGCCGGTGGGGGTGCGGCCGTCACGGTCCGGGGCGAGGGCCGCGACGGTCCTGCCGTCGCTGTAGGCCTGGGTGTAGTAGCCGTACTCCGCGCCCGCACCCTCGTCGAAGGTCCAGCCGAAGAGGTCGCCGTAGAAGCGCTTGCCCGCCTCCACGTCGGGGAGCGCGGCGTCGGCCCAGCAGGGGGCTCCCTCGGCGAACTCCATCGGCGTGCGTCCTTCCTGTTCACCTGCCGTACGCGGGTGTGCCGTACGTCACAATGGGGAGAGGTGTCTCCTGGGTGGCAGGGTGCCTCGTCCGCGGGTCGGCGACACAGGCGATTCGAACACTTGGCCAATTTTATCCACGGGGTTTTCCACAGCCTGTTGATAACGTGCGCGATCCCACCGGCCCCCACATGCGCAAAAGCCCCGGACGACCCCGCATCAACCCATGTGCCGGAGCCCTCAACCCCATTTGCAGTCGGCCGAATCGCGCTCCGATCACCCCTCGGTAAGCTGACGGCATGACAGGACAAGTACGTACCGTCGACGGCCGCGTGGCCGGACGGCGTGGTCAAGCCACGCGTCAGAAGCTGCTGGAGTGCCTCGGCGAGATGCTCAGCTCCTCGCCGTACCGGGACGTCAAAGTCATTGATGTGGCCCGGAAGGCAGGCACCTCGCCGGCGACCTTCTACCAGTATTTCCCGGACGTCGAGGGCGCCGTCCTGGAGATCGCCGAGCAAATGGCCACGGAGGGCGCCGGGTTGACCCAGCTCCTCGAGGGGCGCTCGTGGGTCGGCAAGGCCGGCTGGCAGACCTCGCAGGAACTCGTCGACGGTTTCCTCGAGTTCTGGCGTAAGAACGACGCGATCCTGCGCGTCGTCGACCTCGGCGCGGCCGAGGGCGACAAGCGCTTCTACAAGATCCGCATGAAGATCCTCAACTCCGTGAACAACTCCCTTACGGACACGGTCAAGGAGCTCCAGGCCAAGGGCAAGGTCGACAAGGACGTGAGCCCCGCCGCGATGGCCGGTTCGCTCGTCGCGATGCTCGCGGCGGTGGCCTCGCACCAGAAGGGCTTCCAGACCTGGGGCGTGAAGCAGGCCGAACTCAAGCCCAATCTCGCCCTGTTGGTGCACCTGGGCGTCACCGGCAAGAAGCCGGCGAAGTAGCCCTGGAGCGGTCCTTCGGGGTTTCCCAGTTCCTGTCGAGCAGCGGCGGTTCGCGTGTCACGTGAACCGCCGCTGTGCAGTTTCCGCCAATTGTCCGCCTCACCGGCGCGCCAGCCGGAAGAGCCTGATCTCCCGCTCCACCCTCGCCTGGTACTTCGCGTACGGCGGCCAGAACGTCAGCGCCGCGGCCCAGGCCTCCTCCCGCTCGCCGGAGTCGAGCAGCCGCGCGGTGACCGGGATGTCCTCGCCCTTCCAGTTGATGTCGGCGTCCGGGTGGGCCAGCAGGTTCGCCGTCCAGGCCGGGTGTCCTGGACGCCCGAAGTTGGACCCGATCAGGAGCCACGTGTCCGCCTCCTCCTCGGGCATGCACGCGAGCGGTGTACGCCGTGGCAGTCCGCTCTTCGCGCCGCGCGCGGTCAGGATGACCCCGGGCAGCATCTGCGCGCTGAGCAGCACCTTTCCCCGCGTGAGCCGGTGCACGGTGCGGTCCATCGCGGGGATGAAGTGCGGGGCGACGCGGGCGAAGGCGCGGGTCGAGGAGACCTTCTGCAGGAGTCTTGTTCCGGGGGGTGCCATCAGACCGTCGCCTCCTGGCGGCTGAAGAGTCCGGCGGATTCCGCGGCGCGTGCGCGCAGGAGGTGGACGGGGCCGAAGAGGAGTTCGTCGCCGGTCGCCCGCTTGAGGTAGAGGTGGGCGTCGTGCTCCCAGGTGAAGCCGATGCCGCCATGCAGCTGCACGGCCTCGGACGCCGCGGTGCGCAGCGCTTCCAGGGCCTGGGCGAGGGCGAGGCCGCCCGCTCGTTCCCCGCTCCCCGAGCCCGCGGCCCAGGCCGCGTAGTACGCCGCGGAGCGCGCCGCCTGCACCTGGACGTAGACGTCCGCGAGGCGGTGCTTGACCGCCTGGAAGGAGCCGATGGGGCGCCCGAACTGCTCACGCTGACGCACATGCTCGACGGTCCGCTCCAGGGCACGCTCGGCGGCGCCGACGGCTTCCGCGGCGAGGACCGTCGCGGCCGCGTCGCCCACGGCCGCCAGGGCGCCCGCCACTTCGCCGCCCTCGCCGGACCCGAGCAACTCTGCGTCCACGTCGCGCAGTTCGACCCGCGCGCGGGGCCGCGTCTCGTCTAGGGACGTCTGCCGGGTCCTGGCGATTCCCTGCGCGTCGCCGCGCACGAGGAAGAGCAGGGTCCGTGAGCGGGCGAAGCCGCCGGTGTGGGCGGCGACGATCAGAAGGCCGGCGCTGTGCCCGTCGAGGACCTGGTCGGCCTGCCCGTACAGACGCCAGCTCCCCTGATCACCCTGCCTGGCCTGGACGCCGCCCGCTCGGCCGCCGCCCGACCAGTCGCCGCGGTTGTCGCCGGTCAGGCCGAGCGCGGTGGCGAGGCCTTGGCCGGGCACGGCGAGCGTGGCGGTCAGGGCGCCGGAGGCGATACGGGGCAGCAGTTCGGCGCGCTGCGCCTCGGTGCCGAGGGCGAGGACGAGCGGAGCGGCGAGCGCCGCCGTGGCCAGGAGCGGTGACGGGGCGAGGGCGCGGCCCGACTCCTCGCAGGCGAGGGCGAGTTCGGTGACCCCGCAGCCGACTCCGCCGTACTGCTCCGGGAGGGCCAGGCCGGGCAGGCCGAGCTCGCCGCCGAGGGCCGACCACAGGGCCGGGTCGTAGCCGGCGGGGGTGCCGACGGCGGCCTTGACGTCTTCGGGGCCGCAGCGCTTGTTCATGAGTTCGTGCAGGGTGCGGCGGATCTCGTCCTGTTCCGCGGTGAAGGTGGCGTCCATACGGGCTCCTCCCCGAGGGCCGGCGACCCCGGACCCCCTGTTCTGACGGGGCGTCATGTTAGGGCGGCGGGGCCGGGATGCACAGAGATACGCACGGAGAGAGCTTCCGACGGACCGGCCGACCCATCCGCCCGATCTGATGTACCGTCAGATTTATGACTGCCGCCCTTCACGGTTCCCGCCGGGTCGCCATCGCCGGCATCGCCCTCTCCGACTGCGGCCGCGTGGACGAGGCCACCCATCCCCAAGCTCTCGGCTCCGCCCGAGCAGGGGAGACCCCATTCACCCTGCACGCCCAGGCCGCCCGCCGCGCCGTCGCCGACGCCGGGCTCACCCCCGACGTGATCGACGGGTTCGCGAGCGCGGGCCTCGGCATCCTCGCGCCGGTCGAGGTCGCCGAGTACCTGGGCCTCAAACCCCGCTGGGTGGACTCGACCTCGGTCGGCGGCTCCACCTGGGAGGTGATGGCGGCGCACGCGGCGGACGCCATCGCCCAGGGCCACGCGCGCGCGGTCCTGCTCGTGTACGGCTCGACGGCCCGCGCCGACATCAAGGCCGGGCGGCGCACGTCGAACCTGAGCTTCGGCGCCCGCGGCCCGCTCCAGTTCGAGGTGCCGTACGGGCACTCGCTGATCGCCAAGTACGCGATGGCGGCGCGCCGCCACATGCACGAGTACGGCACCACGCTCGAGCAGCTCGCCGAGGTCGCCGTGCAGGCGCGGGCGAACGCGGCGCTGAACCCGGAGGCCATGTTCCGCGACCCGGTCACCGTGGACGACGTGCTCGACGGCCCGATGATCGCGGACCCGTTCACGAAACTGCACTGCTGCATACGCTCGGACGGCGGCGCCGCCGTGCTGCTCGTCGCCGAGGACCTGTTGCCCGACTGCGCCAAATCGCCCGTGTGGGTGCTCGGTTCGGGCGAGTACGTGTCGCACACGACGATGTCCGAGTGGGACGACTTCACCGTGTCCCCGGCGGCCGTCAGCGGGAAGCTCGCCTTCGAGCGGGCGGGCGTCACGCCCGACGAGATCGACCTCGCGGAGATCTACGACGCCTTCACGTACATGACGCTGGTGACGCTGGAGGATCTGGGATTCTGCGCGAAGGGCGAGGGCGGGCCGTTCGTGGAGAAGGGGCGGCTGCTGCGGGACGGCGGGCTCCCCACGAACACCGACGGCGGCGGCCTGTCGGCCCAACACCCGGGAATGCGGGGCCTGTTCCTGCTGGTGGAGGCCGTGCGGCAGCTGCGGGGCGAGGCCGGGGAGCGTCAGGTGCGCAAGGCGGGCGACCGGCTGCCGCGGCTCGCGGTGGCGTCCGGTACGGGCGGATGGTTCTGCTCGTCGGGGACGGTGGTGCTCGGCACGTCCTGAGGCCGCGCCATGAGAAACCCGGAATCGGCACAATAAATTTGCAATTTCAATAAACCGATCGCGAACCCGATACCGGATCGCGAGCCGCGTCATAAACAACCCGGAACCTGTTATTTCGGAAGCACAGTGTCCGTAGGGCTTGATCCTTAGTAGGGTGCTCCCCGTCGTCCGTACGGAAAAGCAGAACAGTGGCAGGGGAGCATGACCGCCGGCTCGTTCGAAGGACAGTACGTCTGGCATCCCGCCGCCGACGACCGAGAGCTGGCCAGGGCCTGCACGGATTTACGGGCGGGCCGCTACTTCGGCGCGCGCTCGGTCCTCGAGGAGACGCACGACGACTTCGGACTGCGCGCCCACCGCTCCCTCGTCCTCGCCTCGGTGGCCGCCGAATCCGACCTGGCGGAACGCTGGCTGGAGGAAGAGCCCGGCCCCGACGCCGCCCTGCTGTGGGCGCGCGTCGCCGTGTTCCGCACCCTGCGCGCCGCCCAGTCGCACGACCGGCGCATCGGGGCGCTGGGCCGGATAGCGCTGTCCGCCTGCGACCGGGCCTCCGACCTGGCGCCCCGTGACCCCACGCCGTGGGCCGCCCGCCTCTCCATGGCCCGGCTCCAGCGGCCCCGCGACCGCGCCCCGCAGGGCCTGCTCACCGAACCCCGCGGCCCCTGGGCCCAGTTCGAGCACATCACGCGTCTCGACCCCTGGCACCGCGAGGCCCACCACCAGTTCCTGGCGTTCTTCTTCACCCGGCACGGCGGCACCGCGAACGCGGCCTGGGACGTCGCCGCGTATCTGAGCCAGCGCGCCCCGGCCTCGTCCCCGCTGCGCCTGCTGCCTCTGGTCACCCTCGTCGAGGGCCACAACCCCGCGCACCTCCTCGCCGAACACACCTGGGACCAGCCGCAGTGGAAGGCGACGGCGCTCGGCGCATACCGGAACTGGCTGCCGCAGGTGGCCGGTTACCGCTTCACACCGGTCCTCGACCTGGCGTATCTGGCGCACGCCCTGCACATGGCGCAGTGCGCCTTCGAGGCGCGTGCGGTGTTCACCGCCATGGGCCCGTACGCGTCGCGGATGCCGTGGAGCGTCTTCGGCGAACCCGAGGAACAGCTCAGCAGGGCGCGGCGCGCGTGCGGCCTGCCGGTCCCGCACAGCACCTGACCCCGCCCGCCCCACAGGTTTCGGAAATTCCCCCCACAACGGAAGGCCGAGGTTGTGTCCGACCCCCTGACCACCGCAACCACTCCCCCCACGTCCCCCAGCAGATCCGGGCGGCCCGCCGCCGCGCTCGACGACGACGCGACGCTGCACGCGATGGGCTACCCGCGGAAGCTGACCCGGCGCTTCAAGGCGTTCGACAATTTCGCGATTTCCTTCACGATCATCAACATCATCTCCGGCATCTTCTCCTCCTTCGGGTTCGGAATGAACGCCGGCGGGCCACGCATTCTCGTGTTCGGCTGGATAGCCGTCGCGGCCATGGTGCTATTCGTCGGAGCGTCGATGGCCGAAATCGCATCGGCCTATCCGACGAGCGGGGCGCTCTATTTCTCGGCGGGAAAGCTGGCGAAACGGCACAAGGGCGCCTGGTCCTGGTACACGGGCTGGCTGAATTTCGTGGGGCAGGTCGGCGGCACGGCGGCGACGGGCTACGCGGCGGCGACGTTCATCCAGGCGTTCCTCGTCATGCAGTGGCCGTCGTACCAGGCGACGGCGCAGCAGACGGTCCTGATCACGGCGGTGATCCTGCTGCTCCAGGCGCTTGCCAACACGTACACGGTGCAGCTGGTGGCGCTGGTGAACCGCATCTCCGTGTGGTGGCTGCTCATCGGCATGGTGGTCATCGTCGTCGCGCTGATCGCCGTACCCGACCACCACCAGTCGGCGTCGGTCGTCACGCAGTTCACCAACAACACCGGCTTCTCCAACGGGATTTACGCGGCTTTGCTCGGCCTTCTCGTGACCAGCTGGACGTTCACCGGCTTCGACGGCAGCTTCCACATGTCGGAGGAGACGGTCCAGGCGACGGTCAACGCGCCCAAGGGCATCATGCGGGCGATCGGCTACTCCGCCGTCACCGGCCTGATCCTGATGCTGGCCCTCGTCTTCGCGATCGGCGACTACAAGGCGCAGGCCAGCGCGTCGGCGCCGCCCGTGCAGATCCTCATCGACGCGCTCGGGATGACGACGGCGAAGCTCCTGCTGCTGGTCGTGATCGGCTCGATGCTTTTCTGCGGTCTGGCCAACATGACGAGCAACACCCGTCAGATCTTCGCCTTCTCGCGTGACGGCGCCATGCCGGGCTCGCGCTGGTGGCACTCGGTCTCCTCGCGCACGCGCACGCCCGTGAAGGCCGTGTGGCTCGCGGCGGCCTGCTCGCTGGTCCTCGTGGTGCCGGGCTGGTGGTCGCACACGGCGTTCACCGCGATCGTGAGCGTCAACGTCGTGGGGCTCTACCTCGCGTACGCCGTCCCGATCTATCTGCGTCTGCGCCACGACGACTTCCAGCAGGGGCCGTGGAACCTGGGCCGCTGGGGCAAGCCCGTCGCCGCGATCGCGGTGGTCTGGATCGTGGCGAGCAGCGTCCTGTTCATGCTGCCGCAGGCGTCCCCGATCAACGCGACGTCGTTCAACTACGCGCCGATCGCCCTGGTCGCCGTACTCGTGATCGCGACGGTGTGGTGGTTCGCGACGGCCCGCCGCCGCTTCCAGGGCCCGGTCAGTTACGGCAGCCCGGACGAGGTCGCGGCGATGGACCTGATCTGACGGGCTCCATCCGGCGTACGTCGCCCCGCCTTCCGGACGGACCGGTCGGCGGGGCGATCGCGTTCACCGCCAGAATCGGTGCATGCCGGAACTGCAAGAGATCCTGAAGTCCCTGCGCGTCTGGGACACCGAACTGCCCGCGTTCGACCCGTCCGCGGCCCCGTCCTCGCCGCTGCCGCTCTTCGTCGACTGGTTCGCGCAGGCGGCCGCCGCAGGCCAGAGCGAGCCGCACACCATGTCGCTCGCGACGGTGGACGCGGACGGCCTGCCCGACGTCCGTACGGTGATGCTGCACGGCGCCGACGAGGACGGCTTCCACTTCGCCTCCCACGCGGGCAGCGCCAAGGGCCGCCAGCTCGCCGCGCACCCGCAGGCCGCGCTCGGGTTCTACTGGCCGTCGCAGGGCCGCCAGATCCGTGTACGCGGCGAGGTCACCACGGAGTCTCCCGAGGTGAGCCAGGCCGATCTCCACGTCCGCTCGACCGGAGCGCTGGCGGCGGCACTGGTCGGCCACCAGAGCGAAGTCCTCGGCTCACAAAGGGAGTTGGAGGAGGTCTCGGTCGCGGCCTGGGAGCGCGCGCAGGCCGACCCGAAGGCCCCCGCCCCCACGTGGACGGCCTACGCGCTGGCGCCACGCGAGGTGGAGTTCTTCCAGGGCGACGCCCGCCGCCGCCACATCCGCCTCAGGTACCGCGCCGCACAGGCGGGCTGGGTACGGGAGCTGCTCTGGCCGTGACGCGGGCGGCTCACGCCACCTGCGGCTCGGGGTCCGAGGCGAGGCGGGCGTGCAGGTGCGCGTCACGGAAGGCGTCCTGCCGCCCCGCCTCGAACATCGCGCCCCGCAGTGTGCCCTCGTACCGGTATCCGCCGCGCTCGGCGACCCGGCAGGACACCTCGTGCCCGAGGGCGTGCCCCAGTTCGAGTCGGTGGAGGCCGAGTTCGCCGAAGGCCAGCCGCGACGCGAGCCTCAGCGCACGCGTCGCGACGCCGCGCCCGCGGGCCTCGGGCAGCACCCAGTAGCCGACGTGGGCGGTGCTGAACTCGTGCATGATCGCGTTGACGCCGATGTGCCCGAGCACCTCACCCGTGCTCTCGTCGGTGACGCAGCAGGACACGGATTCGCCGCTCTTGAGCGCCTCCTCGCGTGAGCGCAGGTACGCGTGGGCGCCGGCGAGGTCGTCGACCGGGGTGAGCGGGGTGTTCCAGCGCAGGAACTCGGGGTCGCCGAGGCCGCGCAGCACGGCGGCGGCGTCCCCCTCGTCCCCGGCCCGCCAGGCCCGCAGGAACAGTCCGTGGCCACGTATCTCAGGGTTGTCGGTCATGAGCTGTCAGCCCTTCTCGGGGGCGGTGAAGGTGTGGACGGCGAAGTCCCGCACGGGACGGAAACCGATGCGCAGGTAGAGGCCGTTGCTGGTCGCGTTGGCGAGGTCGGTGAAGAGGACCACCTCGTGCGCGCCCGCGGCCCGCGCCGCGCGGCTGACCTCGGCGGTGACCGCTCCCGCGTACCCCCGGCCGCGCAGTTCCTTCGGTGTGTAGACGGGGGCGACCCGGACCGCTCCGGCGGCCTCGCGGGTCACTCCGGCCATGGAGACGGGCACACCGTCCTCGGTCTCCCAGAGGGTGACGCCACCGTACGAGATCCGCTCGTCGGCCCACTCCCGCGAGCCCGCTGCGCCACCCGGAGCGCGGGTGTCCGCGGCGAACGCGTCGCGCCACCGGGCCAGCAGCTCCCGGTCGCCCGCGGTGGCGACGCGGGGCCGCCCGGCGGGCGCGGGCAGGGGCGGGGTGAGGTCGCCGAGCCGGTAGAGGCGCTGCTCGACCGCGCGGTGGGCCGGTGCTCCCGTACGGGCCTGCCAGGCGTCGGCGAAGGCGGCCGAGGCCGCGTCGACCCCGAACACGCCGGTCACCGCCCGCCCTTGGAGCACGACGGCGAGCGCGTCCGCCTGCTCCCTGTCCAGGGGGCTGACGCTGATCCCGTAGGGCGGGGTCCACACGAACGACCCCGCCACGCGGCCGTCCGGCCCGTACAGCACCCCGAAGAGCTGACTCCTCGCCCCGTACACCGCCGGCCCCCGTTCCCGCAGGCTCGCGGTGACGCTCAGGGCCACGGTGTGCAGGGCGGGCTCGGCGCGCAGGTAGGCGCCCGCGCGGGCGAGGAAGTCGTCGACGTCAGCGGTGACGTGCCAGCCGGGCACGGGAGCGGGGCTCTCTGTCATGACCGCATGGTGCCGCCCGTCCCCTCACCTCCGCGAGCGAAATACCGGGACGGAGAAGTCCTCCACCTGCCGGAAGGTGACCTCCAGGGGCATTCCCACGCGCAGCTCGGCGCCGTCGGCGTCCACGATCTCCGTCATCATCCGCGGGCCCTCCGCGAGGTCGACGACGGCAGCGATGTACGGGGTGCGGGTGCCGAAGGGCGGCAGGTCGTTCCGGTGGACGACGGACCATGTGTAGAGGACGGCCGTCCCGGACGCCGGTTCCCACGTCACGTCCTCGCTCCAGCAGTGCGGGCAGAACTCGCGCGGATAGTGATGGGCCCGCTCGCACGCGCGGCAGCGGCGCAGCAGCAGCGTCCCGTCGGCGGCCGCGTCCCAGTAGGGGCGGGTGAAGGCGTCGGGCTCGGGGAGGTCGAACCGTACGGTCGCGGGAGAAGTCACTGGAAGAGTCCGATCGCCGCGTCGAGGGACCAGGCCTGCCAGGACATGGCGAAGAGCGCCACGAGCGAGATGAGGGCCATCATCGCGTTCTGTCCCTGCTCGGCCCAGTCATGGATCATCAGGACCAGGTACAGGAGGTTCAGGAGCAGCCCGCCGATCAGGGCCACCGGCGTGAGCAGGCCCACCACGAGCCCGAGGCCCAGGGCCAGTTCGGCGTAGACGACGACGTACGCCATCATTTTCGGCCGGGGTGTGACGACCGCGCCGAAGCCGCTGCGCACGGCGTTCCACCGGTGCTTCGCGGCGACGTCGGCGGCCCAGGCGATGCCGGTGCCCCGCTCGAACCAGCCCTTCTTGTCCTTGTGCCGCCAGCTCTCCAGCCACCACAGTCCGAGGCCTATGCGCAGCACGGCCAGCCATTCGACGCCGTCGAGCCAGATCGAGTCCACGACCGGGGCCCTCCTCTCCGTTTCTGACGGTACGTCAGTTCAGCGCACGGAGGGGCGGTCCCGCAAGGGGCGTACGCCGTGATGAATTCGCAACCGATTCCGGTCTTGACCGAGACCCATCAAATCGAACCGTGATTACGCTCGCACTCATGGTCACCACCCCCGCGCCCGCCGCACGCAACCAGGACCGCCCCGTGTACGTCATCGGGGGCGGGCCGGGCGGCCTCGCCGCGGCCGCGGCGCTGCGCGAGCGGGGCGTACGGGCCGTGATCCTGGAGAAGTCGGAGCACGTCGGGGCGTCCTGGCGCCTGCACTACGACCGCCTCCACCTGCACACCACCCGCAAGCTCTCCGGGCTTCCCGGTCTCGCGATCCCGCGCCGCTTCGGCCGCTGGGTGTCCCGCGACGACGTCGTGCGCTACCTGGAGCAGTACGCCGACTTCCACCACCTGGAGATCGTCACCGGCGTGACGGTCTCCCGCGTGGAGCGCACGGACGACGACGGCTGGCTCGTGCACGCCTCGGGCGGCCGTGAACTGGCCGCGAGCGCCGTCGTGGTCGCCACGGGCTACAACCACACCCCGCGCCTGCCCGACTGGCCGGGCCGCTCCTCGTACACCGGCGAACTCCTCCACGCGGGCGACTACCGCAACGCCGAGCCGTACGCGGGCCGTGACGTGCTGGTCGTCGGCGTCGGCAACACCGGCGCCGAGATCGCCGTGGACCTCGCCGAGGGCGGCGCGTCCCGCGTCCGGCTCGCGGCCCGCACGGCACCCCACATCGTGCGCCGGTCCACCGCGGGCTGGCCCGCGCAGCGGACCGGCATCCTGTGCCGCAGGCTGCCCGTGGCGCTCGTGGACCGCCTGGCCCGCCCGATGGCGAAGCTCAGCGTGCCCGACCTGACGGAACAGGGCCTGCCCAGACCGACGACCGGCCTCTACTCGCGGGTGCGCGAGGGCGCGATCCCCGTGCAGGACGTCGGCCTGATCGACGCCGTACGCACGGGTCAGGTCGAACCGGTCGCGGCCGTCGAGTCGTTCGAGGACGGCAAGGTGGTCCTGGCGGACGGCACCCACATCGCCCCCGACGCCGTGATCGCGGCGACGGGTTACCGCCGCGCGCTGGAGGACCTGGTGGGCCACCTCGGCGTCCTCGACGACCGGGGACGCCCGGCCACGCACGGCCGCCGGACGGCCCCTGCCGCGCCCGGCCTCTACTTCACGGGTTATACGAACCCGATCAGCGGCATGTTCCGCGAACTGGCCCTGGACGCCCGGAAGATCGCGAAGGCGATCGCGGGCTGATCCCGCCCGGCGCCACCGGCCGGCCACCGACCCGCGCGCAGGGCGTCATCCGCTCGCGACGCCACCCATGGCGCGCCATCCCCTCGGGACGCCACTCACGGCACAGTGGCCACTTCCCGCCGTTCCAACCCGCCCGCTCGCGGGAACACCCGTAAACAGCCTTTGCGTGCAGCCCTGTTCCTGACACAGCGTCAGTTCAGTAATCTGACACTACGTCAGTTACGTGAGCACCAGTCGAGGAGCGGGCGGACCCGATGCTTGGATCGACATACGGCACCCTGACCACCGACCCCCGCCGGGCCCGCACGATCGCCTGCGGAGAACAGCCGGCACCCGCCGTGCACAGCAGGGCGGACGACGTGGACGTGAGCGGCAGGCCACTGCACCGCGAGGTGCCCGACCTGGACCGTTTCTTCCGGCCCGAATCGATAGCGGTCATCGGCGCGTCCGACGCCGAGGGCCGCCCGAACACGGGCATCACGCGCCAGCTGATCGCCTGGGCGGAGCGCGTGGGCGCCCGCCTCCACCCCGTGCACCCCACCCGCGAGACCGTCTTCGGCATCCCGTGCTCGCCCGGCGTCTCCGCACTGCCCGAAACCGTCGACCTCGCCGTACTCCTCGTCTCGGACCCTTTGCCGGTCATCGGGGAACTCGCCCAGGCCAAGGTGAAGTTCGCGGTGGCGTTCGCGTCGGGCTTCGCCGAGACGGGCGAGGAGGGAGCGGCCGCGCAGTCCTCCCTGGCCGCGGCGGTCAGCCGCTCGGGCATGCGCCTGCTGGGCCCGAACACCAACCTGAACGCGTTCTCCGAGTTCCGCGAGGACCTCGAAGGGCCGGCCGTCGCCCTGATCACGCAGTCCGGCCACCAGGGCCGCCCCCTCTACACGATGCAGGAGCTGGGCGTACGGCTCTCGCACTGGGCGCCCACGGGCAACGAGGCCGACCTGGAGACGGCGGACTTCATCTCGTACTTCGCCGAGCGCCCGGAGGTCGGGGCGATCGCGTGTTACGTGGAGGGCCTGAAAGACGGGCGCGGCTTCCTCCTCGCGGCGGACCGGGCAGCGCGCAACGGCGTACCCGTCGTGGCCGTCAAGGTCGGCCGCACCGAGACGGGCGCACGCATGGCGGCCTCGCACACGGGCAAGCTGACCGGGGCGGACACGGTGGTGGACGCGGCGATGCGGCAGTTCGGCGTGATCAGGGTCGACGGGCTCGACGAACTCCAGGACACCTCAGCCCTGTTGGCGCGGGCCCGGCCGCCGCGGGCCGACGGGGTCGCGGTCTACTCGATATCCGGCGGCACCGGCGCCCACTTCGCCGACCTGGCCACCCGCGCGGGTCTGACCCTGCCGGCGCTGTCCGAGGCGAAGCAGCAGGAGCTGCACGAGTGGATCCCGGAGTACCTCAACGTCGCGAACCCGATCGACAACGGCGGCCACCCGGTGGGCGACTGGCGCGGCCCCAAGATCATCGAATCGATCCTCCAGGACCCGTCCATAGGCGTCCTGATCTGCCCGATCACCGGCCCGTTCCCGCCCATGAGCGACAAGCTGGCCCGGGATCTCGCGGAGGCGGCGGAGCGCACGGACAAGCTGATCTGCGTCGTCTGGGGCTCGCCCCTCGGCACCGAGGACGCCTACCGCGAGACGCTTCTCGGCTCCTCACGCCTCGCGACGTTCCGCACGTTCGGGAACTGCATCACGGCCGTGCGCGCCTATCTGGACCACCACCGGTTCACGGCCGCCTACCGCTCCCCGTTCACCGAGGCCCCCCGCACACCCTCTCCCTCCTTCCGCAAGGCGCAGGCCCTGATGCGTCCGGGCCGCCAGCTCAGCGAGCACGCCGCGAAGCAGCTCCTGCGGGCGTACGGGATCCGCGTACCGCGCGAGCAGCTCGTCACCAGCGCCGCGGCGGCCGTACGGGCGGCCGGGCAGGTCGGCTACCCCGTCGTCATGAAGGCGTCCGGGGCGCGGCTGGCCCACAAGTCGGACCTGGGCCTGGTCAAGGTCGGTCTGACCTCGGCCAGCCAGGTCAGGGACGCCTACCGGGAACTCACCGACATCGCCCGCTACGAGGGCCTCGACCTGGACGGCGTCCTGGTCTGCCAGATGGTCGAGCGGGGCGTCGAGATGGTCGTCGGGGTCACGCAGGACGACCTGTTCGGGCCGACGGTGACGGTGGGACTGGGCGGCGTACTCGTGGAGGTGCTGCGGGACACGGCGGTCAGGGTGCCGCCGTTCGCGGAGGACCAGGCGCGGGCGATGCTCGACGAACTGCGGGGCAGGCCCCTCCTGGACGGAATGCGGGGGGCGCCGCCGGTGGACCTGGACGCGCTGGTGGAGGTCGTCCTGCGGGTCCAGCGGATGGCCCTCGAACTGGGCGACGAGCTCGCGGAGTTGGACATCAACCCGCTGATGGTGCTCCCGCGGGGCCAGGGCGCGGTGGCGCTCGACGCGCTCGCCGTCTGCCACTGAGGCCCCTCGCCGGGATCCGGGACACCGCCCGCGCCCACCGCCGTACAGGGAAGAAGAGGTCATGTCCGCCACCATCGAGTGCACCACCGCCGACGCCGTCACCTGGATCACGCTCAACCGTCCCGAGGCCATGAATGCGCTGACCTGGGACCAGCGGGAGGAGATCATCTCCCTCCTGAACGACGCCTCCGCGGATCCTGACGTGCGCGCGGTCGTCCTCACGGCGACCGGCAGGGGCTTCTGCGCCGGGGCGGACCTGCGCGGCGCGCCGGCCACCGGGCCGCGCGTGCCCGGCGACGTGGCCCGCACGATCCGCAGGGGCGCGCAGCGCCTGATCGCGGCGGTCATGGACTGCGAGAAGCCGGTCGTCGCGGCGGTCAACGGGACGGCGGCCGGGATCGGGGCGCATCTGGCGTTCGCCTGCGACCTGGTGCTCGCCGCTGAATCGGCCCGGTTCATCGAGGTGTTCGCGCGCCGCGGCCTGGTCCCGGACGGCGGCGGCGCCTATCTGCTGCCGCGCCTCATCGGGCCGCAGCGCGCCAAGGAGCTGATGTTCTTCGGCGACGCACTCTCCTCGGCGGACGCGGAACGCCTGGGCCTGGTCAACCGCACGGTCCCGGACGGGGAGCTGCGCAAGACGGCGCAGGAGTGGGCGGCGCGCCTGGCGAGCGGTCCGACGCGGGCCATCGCCATGACCAAGCAACTGGTCAACGCCTCCCTGGAGTCGGACCGCGCGACGGCGTTCGCGGCGGAGGCGGCGGCGCAGGAGATCAACATGACGACGGCGGACGCGCAGGAGGGCGTCGCCTCCTTCAAGGAGCGGCGCGACCCGACGTACAAGGGGCGGTGAGCCCGCGACCGATTCCGGCCCACCACTTCCTATCTGACGCATCGTCAGCTTCAATCGTAGTGTGATGGGACACGCAGGAATGGCAGCCACGGTGGTCAGGTACCTCCGGTCGGTCGGTGCGCCCACGTCGGCCGAGCCGGTGGACGCACTGCCACGTCCGGAGCTACGCGCGGTGGGCGAGGACGAGCGGGCGCCACTGGACCCCGGCGAGTTCCGGCGCGTCCTCGGCCACTTCGCCACGGGCGTCACCATCGTCACGGCGCCGCCACCGCACCCCGGCGCTCCCCCCGCGGGCTTCGCCTGCCAGTCCTTCTCCTCGCTCTCCCTGGACCCGCCGCTGGTGGCGTTCATGGTGGCCCGCACGTCCACGACCTGGCCGCGCATCGCGGGCGCCGGCGTCTTCTGCGTGAACGTACTGGGCGCGGACCAGGGCACGTTGTGCCGGTCCTTCGCGGTCAGCGGCGCGGACAAGTTCGCCGGTGTCGAGCACGACGCGGCGCCGGTGACGGGCTCGCCGCGGCTCGCGGGCGCGCCCGCGTGGGTCGACTGCACGATCCACGCGGTCCACACGGGCGGGGACCACCTCATCGTGGTGGGCCGGGTGGAGGCGCTCGGGACGGCGGACGGCGACGCGCCCCCGCTCCTGTTCCACAAGGGCGCGTTCGGCCGCTTCGAGCACTGATCAGGCGAGTTCGGCCACCAGGAAGCCATCGGCAGCGGCGTTCCGGCGCCGGATCACCAGCGCCATCAGGGCCGCCGCGGCGCACAGCGCCCCGGACGCGTACCAGACGACGTCGTACGAGCCGAACGTGTCACGGGCGACGCCGCCGAGGAAGGCGACGAGCGCGGCGCCCACCTGGTGCGAGGCGAGCACCCAGCCGAACACGATCGCGCTGTCCTCGCCGTAGTGCTCGCGGCACAGTGCCAGGGTGGGCGGCACAGTGGCGACCCAGTCGAGCCCGTAGAAGACGATGAAGAAGATCATCGGCGGGTGGACGGACGGGGCGAGGAGTATCGGCAGGAACAGCAGGGAGATCCCGCGCAGCGCGTAGTACACCGCGAGCAGGCGCCTCGCGTCGAAGCGGTCGGTGAACCAGCCCGACGCCACCGTCCCGACGACGTCGAAGACCCCCACCACGGCGAGCAGCGAGGCCGCCGCGGTGATCGGCATCCCGTGGTCGTGCGCGGCCGGCACGAAGTGCGTCTGGACGAGCCCGTTGGTGGAGGCGCCGCAGATCGCGAAGGTCCCGGCGAGCAGCCAGAAGGGACCCGTACGGGCGGCCTTGAACAGGACGCCCACGGTGCGGCGGGCGGCCCCGGTGACGGGCGGCGGCTTCTCGACGAACTCCTCGGAGCCGTACGGGGTGCTGCCCACGTCGGCCGGGTGGTCGCGCAGCAGCAGCCACACGAACGGCACGACGGCGAGGGCCGCGAGCGCCACCGTCACGGCCGCGGGCCGCCACTTGTGCGCCTCGACGATCCAGGAGAGCAGCGGCAGGAAGACGAGCTGTCCCGACGCGGACGCGGCCGTGAGGATGCCGGTCACGAGCCCGCGCCGGGCGGTGAACCACCGGTTGGTGACGGTCGCGGCGAAGGCGAGGGCCATCGATCCGGAGCCGAGTCCGACGAGCAGGCCCCAGCACAGCAGGAGCTGCCAGGCCGAGTTCATCCACACGGTCAGGCCGGAGCCGGCCGCTATGACGACCAGGGCGACGGCGACCACGCGCCGGATGCCGAACCGGTCCATGAGGGCGGCGGCGAAGGGGGCGGTCAGCCCGTACAGCGCGAGGTTGATCGAGACCGCCAGCCCGATGGTGCCCCGCGACCAGTGGAACTCCTCGTTCAGCGGGTCGATCAAGAGCCCCGGCAGGGACCGGAAGGCGGCGGCGCCGATGATCGTCACGAAGGTGACGGCAGCCACGAACCAGGCGCGGTGGATACGGGGACGCGTGCGGGGCGGGTGGGCGGCTCCCGCGCCGGGCGAGCCCTTGGCCACGGTGTCGGTGTCGGTTGTGTGCGTCACCCAGACAGCATCGGATCAAGGGCCCACCCCGGACGAGTGGCCCGAAAGACAGCCTTCGCTAGGATCGGGCCATACACTCGGGGCCATGCCCGAGACCCCCGCACCCCGCACCCGGCGCCCCCACCGTGTGGTCGTCCTGGCCCTCGACGGCGTACTCCCCTTCGAACTCGGCATCACCCAGCGCATCTTCACCCGCGCCAAGGACACCGGGGGCCGGCCGCTCTACGAGGTCGTGACGTGCTCGGTCAGGGAACCCGGCCCCGTGGAGACGGACGCCGACTTCGCGGTCCTGATCAGGAACGGCCCGGAAGCGCTCGCCACCGCGGACACGGTGGTCGTGCCCGCGTCCTACGAGCAGGGCCCCGTCCTCGACGAGGGCGTGCTCACCGACGAGCTGGCGGCGGCCTTCGCGCAGATCAGGCCCGGCACGCGGATGGTGTCGATCTGCACCGGCAGCTACGTCCTCGCGGCGGCCGGCTATCTGGACGGGCGCCCGGCGACCACGCACTGGGCGTCGGCGGAGCACTTCCAGCGGCTCTTCCCCAGGGTCCGGGTCGACGCGGACGTCCTGTACATCGACGACGGGGACGTCCTGACGTCGGCCGGGGTCGCCGCGGGCATCGACCTCTGCCTGCACCTGGTCCGCCGCGACCACGGCGCGGCGGTGGCCAACGAGGTGGCCCGCAGCACCGTCGTCCCGCCCCACCGCGACGGCGGGCAGGCCCAGTACATCCACCGCCCCGTACCCGAGCCGCAGCTCGCGACGACGACGAAGGCGCGCGCCTGGGCCCTCGCCCGCCTCCACGAACCGCTCCAACTGCGCGACCTGGCCGCCCAGGAGGCGATGTCGGTACGCACCTTCACGCGCCGTTTCCGCGAGGAGGCCGGCGTCAGCCCGGGCCAGTGGCTCACCCAGCAGCGGGTGGAGCGGGCCCGGCACCTCCTGGAGTCGAGCGACCTGTCGATGGACCAGGTGGCGCGCGAGTCGGGCTTCGGCACGGCGCAGTCGATGCGGCAGCACCTCCAGACGGCACTGGGCGTGACGCCGACGGCGTACCGCCGCACGTTCCACGCGACCAACCCGTAGGGCACGGGACAGCCGGAGCGGACGCAGCTCAGAACACCAGCACCCCCCGCGCCACCCTCCCCTGCTGCGCGTCCTCCGCCGCCTTCGCGAAGTCCTCCACCGGGTACGTCTCCGTGACCAGCTCGTCCAGCAGCAGCCGGCCCTGGCGGTACAGGTCGGCGTAGAGCCTGATGTCGCGCTGGGGCCGCGAGGAGCCGTAGCGGCAGCCGAGGATGGACTTGTCGAGGAAGAGCGAGGCGACGACGAAGGACGCCTCCGCGTCGGCGGCGGGCATGCCGAGGAGTACGGCCTGGCCGTGCCGGTCGAGGAGGTCGACGGCCTGCCGGACCAGCTCGACGCGGCCGACGCACTCGAAGACGTGGTCGGCGCCGTGCGGCAGGACGTCCCTGACCCCGGCGGCCGAGGTCAGGAAGTCCGTCGCGCCGAACTGCCGCGCCACCGCCTCCTTGTCGGGGTTCGCGTCGACGGCGACGATCCTGGACGCGCCCGCGATCCGGGCGCCCTGGAGCACGTTGAGGCCGATCCCGCCGGTCCCGATGACGACGACCGTGTCGCCCTGGTCGACGCGCGCCCGGTTGAGGACGGCGCCGACGCCGGTCAGCACCCCGCACCCCATGAGCGCGGCCGACGTCAGCGGGATCTCCGCGGGGATCGGCACGGCCTGCACGGCCTTCACGACGGTCCGCTCGGCGAAGGAGGAGTTCGCGGCGAACTGGTAGAGCGGTGTGCCGCCCCGCGAGAACGGCTGCGTGGGCATCCCGATCGCCTTGCGGCACATGGTCGGCCGCCCCCGGTCGCACTCCGCGCAGGCACCGCAGTTGGCGAGCGTGGACAGCGCCACATGGTCCCCGGGCGCCACATGCGTGACACCCGCGCCGACGGCCTCGACGACGCCGGCGCCCTCGTGCCCGAGCACGACCGGCGCCGGGAACGGAATGGTCCCGTCGATCACCGACAGGTCGCTGTGGCACAGCCCGGCGGCGGCGACGTCGACGAGCACCTCGCCCGGCCCCGGATCGCGTATTTCGAGATCGTCGACCACGTCGGCCCGGACCCCGTCGAACACGACACCCCTCATGACGACTCCCTCGTCTCCCTGGGCAGCCCGAGCACGCGCTCGGCGATGATGTTGCGCTGGATCTCGTCCGAGCCGCCGTAGATCGTGTCGGCCCGGCTGAAGAGGAACAGCCGCTGCGCGGCGTCGAGTTCGTACGGCCTTCCGGGCGTCCAGTTGCCGGGCCCGGCGGCGGCGAGCGCGCCCCGCGCCCGGAGGGCGAGTTCGCCGAGGCGCTGGTGCCAGCTGCCCCACAGGAGCTTCGCGACGCTCGGGGCGCCCGGGTCCTGCGCGCCGCCGAGCGTGCGCAGCGCGTTGAACCGCATGACGCGCAGCTCGGCCCACTGCCGCACGAGGCGGTCCCTGAACAGCGGATCCTCGGCAGCCCCCGTACGCACCGCCGTCGTGACGACCTCGGCGAGTTCGGCGGCGAACCCGATCTGCTGGGCCAGCGTCGAGACGCCGCGCTCCAGGGCGAGCAGCCCCATGGCGACCTGCCAGCCGTTCCCCTCGCCGGCCACGACGTGCTCCACGCGCGCGTGCGCCCCGTCGAAGAACACCTCGTTGAACTCGGCCGTGCCGGTCAGCTGCCGGATGGGCCGCACCTCGATCCGGCCCGGCTGGTCCATCGGCACGAGGAGGAACGACAGGCCGTGATGGCGTCGCGAGCCCGCCTCGGTGCGCGCGAGCACGAAGCACCAGTCGGCCTCGTGCGCGAGCGACGTCCACACCTTCTGCCCGGTGACGCGGTACGTGTCCCCGTCGCGCACGGCGCTCGTACGCAGGCTCGCGAGGTCGGATCCTGCGCCGGGCTCGCTGTAGCCCTGGCACCACAGCTCCTCGCCGGAGGCGACCTGCGGCAGGAAGCGCCGCTGCTGCGCCTCGTCGCCGTACGCGATCAGGGTCGGGGCGAGCAGGTTCTCGCCGATGTGCCCGTGGCGCGCGGGCGCCCTGGCGCGCGCGTACTCCTCGGCCCAGACGACCTGCTGGGTCAGTGAGGCGACCCGGTTGCCGTACCCGCCGCGCTGCCAGCCGAGCCCGATCCACCCGGACGCGCCCAACTCCCTTTCCCAGGACCGCCGTACGCCGGCGTCCTCGTGCTCGCTCCCGGGCCCGCCGCGCCCCCGGGCGACGGTGTACTCGCCGGTGAGGTGCTCCGCGAGCCACGCGCGGGCCTCCCGCCGGAACGCCTCGTCCTCATCCCCGAACCCGAACTCCACGACGCCGCCTCCGCGGTCACTTGTTGGGGCGTTCCTTCGCGGCGGCCGCGCGCGCCATCTCCTCGAGGCGGGCCAGCATCGGCATCGGGTCGACGCCGACCGTCCCCGGCAGGAAGTCGGCGATCTTCTCGGGCGTCCACGCCCCGTCCGCGTACCCCGCCCGCAGCTCCCTCGGCTGGGCCCACACCGCGATCTTGGGTCCGGCGATCGTGTACACCTGCCCGGTGATCTTCTCGGCGCGGGCGCGCTCGCTGAGCAGGTAGACGACGAGCGCGGCGACGTCCTCGGGCTCCCCGATCTCCTTGAGCTCCATGGGCACGTTCGCCGACATGCGGGTACGGGCGACGGGCGCGACCGCGTTCGCCGTGACGCCGTACTTGTGCAGCCCGAGCGCGGCGCTGCGCACGAGCGAGATGATCCCGCCCTTGGCGGCGCTGTAGTTGGCCTGCGCCACGGACCCCTGGTGGTTGCCGCTGGTGAAGCCGATGAGCGTGCCCGACCCCTGCTTGCGCATGACGGCGGAAGCCGCCCGGAACACGGTGAACGTGCCCTTCAGGTGGGTGGCGACCACCGGGTCCCACTCCTGCTCGGACATGTTGAACAGCATCCGCTCGCGCAGGATCCCGGCGACGCAGACTACGCCGTCGATCCGCCCGAACTGCGCCTGCGCCACGTCGACGATCCGCTGTCCGCCCGCCATGGTCGAGATGTCGTCGGCGACGGCCACGGCCTCGCCGCCGGCCACCTCGATCTCCTTGACGACGGACTCGGCGATCTCGCTCGCCGGCTCGCCGCCCTCGATGGACACCCCGTAGTCGTTGACCACGACCCGTGCGCCCTCGGCGGCGCAGGCGAGCGCGACGGCCCTGCCGATGCCGCGCCCGGCCCCGGTGACGGCCACCACCTTGCCTGCCAAGAAGTTCCCCACGTCCGGCCCCTTCCCGCGGTTTCTGACGGACCGTTAGATTCTATGACCGGATCGATACCGGAAAACAAGCCCCGGGGAGCACTCATGTCGTTGCCTGCCGAGTTCCACGAAATGGCCAAGCTCGTGAACAACTGGGGCCGTTGGGGCGCCGACGACGAGATCGGCACGCTCAATCTGGTCACCGACGAGGTCGTGCGCGAGGCCGCGGCGAGCGTCCGCACCGGCCGCCGGATTCCGCTCGCGCTGCCCCTCAAGGAGGACGGCGTGCAGACCGGAATGATCCCCGGCCGGGTCAACCCGTTGCACACCATGGTTCAGATCAACCACGAGCTGTTCGGCCCCGGCACCGTCGCCACCAGCGACGACGCGGTGACCATGGGGCTCCAGACGGCCACCCACTGGGACGCCCTCACCCATGTCTCGCACTCGGGCCGGATCTACAACGGCCGCCCCGCCGACACGATCACGGCGCACGGCGGCGCGCGGTTCAGCGGCATCGACAAGGCCCCGTACGTCGTCTCGCGCGGCGTCCTGCTCGACGTGGCGGCGGCGAAGGGCGTGGACCGGCTGCCCGGCGACCACGCCGTGACGCCCGAAGACCTCTCCGAGGCCGAGGAGTTCGGCCGGGTCACGGTCCGCGCCGGCGACATCGTCCTGGTCCGCACCGGCCAGATCCAGACCTATCTGGCGGGCGACAAGCACGCGTACGCCTATCCGTCGCCCGGCCTGTCCGTGCGCACGCCGGAGTGGTTCCACGCGCGCGACGTGGCCGCCGTCGCGAACGACACCCTCACCTTCGAGATCTTCCCGCCGGAGATCGAGAACCTCTGGCTGCCGGTGCACGCCCTCGACCTGGTCGAAATGGGCATGATCCAGGGCCAGAACTGGAATCTGGAAAACTTGTCCACAGCCTGTGCACAAGATGCGCGCTACGCGTTCCTGCTGTCGGCGATGCCCGAACCCTTCGTGGGCGGCACCGGCACACCGGTGGCCCCGGTGGCGATCTTCTAGAGCCCGATCGGCGTGCCCTGTACGGGGGTTGGCGCGCCCTTGGTGCGGGAGTTCAGAACCGGACGGCGATGCGCTCGCACCGCCGCCCGGACCCCGGCGCCGGGCCCTGCTCCCCCGGCCCCTGGGAGAGCCGGCCGCCGCGGCACGACCCGTACTCACCGAGGGCTCCCGTCACCGGAACCCTTGGCGTCCCCTCGCCACGAATCGCTGACCACAAGCGTGATCAAACGGACACCTGGCGTCAACACCCGTACTGAGCTGTGCCAGTTATGCGACTTTTATGACGGCGCACGCCGGGCGCGTACCGACGCACTCCGAGGCGCTCCGGCGCACCCAGGGGCGGAGCTACACCGCCTCGTACGCCATCCCCGGATACGTGCCCGGATACGTCCCCGCCTCCGCGCCCTGCGCGCCGCAGCGGTCGATCTCGCACCAGATGGCCTTGCCCGATCCCTCGGGCCGCCAGCCCCAGCGGTCCGCCAGACCGTCGACGAGTTCCAGGCCACGGCCGTTGGTCTCTTCCCCGTCGGCATGCCGGGGCGCGGGCGGCCGGTCACTGGCATCGGCCACCTCCACGCGGACCGTGCCGGCACTCGCCTCCGCCACGGCGCCCGGCAGCAGCATGCGCAGGACGGCCGGACAGCCGGTGTGCACCACGGCGTTGGTGACGAGCTCGGAGACGATCAGGATGAGCGTCTCCGCCAGTGGCTCATCGGCCCCTATCCCGGACCCTACGAGGCGCGAACGCGCCCACCTGCGGGCTCGGCCCACCTCCGCGGGATCCGCCCCGACCTCCAGCTGAACTTGAAGCACCTGCACCGCTCACACCATCCGAACCGGCGGACACATCGCCTCGGGACTGTGACAAGTCAAGGAGCTCACGGACCGTGATCCCCCTGGGAAACAGCATGGTTGACGTACAGTCACCCCAACAAGCGCTTCGGGCATATTCCAGCGCGAAGGAGTACGCGTGCGCCATACTGTGCGACGCGTCCTGTGGGGAGTCGAACGGGCGGGCCTGCGGCCCTGCCCCCAAGCTCTCGAAAGCGCTCGAGCAGGGGGGAACCCCATCGCTGCGCCCGCGCTGCGAGCGGCGCGCATCGCCGGATCCGGAGCGGCCTCAGGGGCCACACCGGGATGGCTCGGACTCGGAACCACTCGCATCCCACACAAGGTACCCGAGCGGAACCCCGACTCCGTGCCGTGACGAGTCCCGCGCAGGACACAACCCGATATCGACGTTCCGTGACCGTCCGTACATGGGTTCGCCCCGCGCTGTGCAGGCCCGGGGCACGTCACAGCGCCGCTGCCAGCTCCTCCTCCGTCTCGCGCGCGGTACGGCCCGACCCGGCGCGCACCCAGGCCCGCTTGAGGTGCAGATGCACATCGGCCTCCCAGGTGAAGCCCATGCCGCCGTGCACCTGGACGCAGTCGCGCGCGTTGCGCACGGCCGCCTCGTCGGCGAGCAGCTCGGCGGCGGCGATCTCCACCGGGTCCGCCGTGACGGCCGCCGCGTACACGGCCGCGCGGGCCAGTTCGGCCCGGACGAGCATCTGGGCGCACAGGTGCTTCACGGCCTGGAACGCGCCGATGGGCTGACCGAACTGCTCGCGCTCGCGAGCGTATTGGACCGCCAGCTCGCAGGTGCGCGTGGCGGAACCGAGCTGCTCGGCGGCGGTGAGGAGTACGGCCCGTGGGGTGCGGGGCGCGTGCGGGCCCGGCAGCTTGTGCAGGGGCGTGAGCGGGTCGACGGAGGCCAGGGGCACGGCGCCGGTCGCGTCGCCCTGGACGACGTCCGACGCGTCGCGCCACGGCAGGAGTTCGCCGGCGGGCGCCGTCACGACGGCCTCGCCGGTCGCGGCGCCCGGCACGCCGCCCGCGGCCAGATGCGTGGCGACGAGCGGGCCCGGCAGCAGGACCCGGCCCGCCTCCTCGAAGACCAGGACGGCCTCGGGCAGCCCCAGGCCGACGCCGCCGTCCGCCTCCGGCAGGCACAGGGCGAAGAAGCCCGCGTCACCCAGGGCCCGCCACAGCTCCCGGTCCAGGTGCCCGGGCGTGTCCACGGCGGTGCGCAGGGCGCCCCGGTCGAAGCGGCCGGCGAGCAGCTCGCGTACGCCGTCGCGCAGGGCGCGCTGGTCGTCGGTGAGCTGGAAGCGCATGCTCACCGCCCTCCCTTCTGAAGATCCTTCGGCCGGTCTTTCGGCAGGCCGAGGATGCGTTCGGCGACGATGTTGTGCTGGATCTGGGAGGTGCCGGCGGCGATCGTGTACGAGAGGGACGACAGGCGGTCGAGGGTCCACTCCTGGTCCGTGTCGAGCGCGCCCGCGACGCCGAGCACCTCGGCCGCGGCGTCGAACAGCTCCTGGCGGGCGTGCGAGTACCGCAGCTTGAAGACCGAGCCGCCGGCGCCGGGGACGCCGCCCGCCCGCTCCGCCTCGCTGACGTTCCACTGGGTGAGCCGCCACAGGGCGCGGAACTCGGCGTTGAGGCGGCCGAGCCTGCGGCGCAGCACGGCGTCGTCCCAGCGGCCGTTCTTGCGGGCCTGCGCGGCCAGTTCCCCGAGCACGCGGCGGCAGGCGACGACCTCGCCGACGAACGCGGTGCCGCGCTCGAAGGACAGCGTCACCATCGTCACGCGCCAGCCGTCGTTCTCCTCGCCGACCCTGTTGGCGACGGGGACGCGTACGTCGTCGAGGAACATCTCGGCGAACTCGGCGGACCCGGCGAGCGTGCGCAGCGGCCTGACGGTGATCCCGGGCGCGTCCATCGGCATGGCGAGCCAGGAGATGCCCCGGTGTTTCGGGGCGGACGGGTCGGTGCGCACGAGGAGTTCGCACCAGTCGGCGACCTCCGCGTGCGAGGTCCAGATCTTGGACCCGCTGACCACGTAGTGGTCGCCGTCCCTCCTCGCGCGCGTGCGCAGCGCCGCGAGGTCGGAGCCGGCGTCGGGCTCGCTGAACCCCTGGCACCACACCTCGTCCCCGCGCAGGACCGGCGGCAGCCAGCGCGCCCGCTGCTCGGGCGTCCCCTCGGCGGCGATGGTCGGCCCGGCGTGCAGCAGCCCGACGAAGTTGGCCCCCACGTAGGGCGCGCCCGCCTTCTCGGTCTCCTCCAGGAATATGAGGTGCTGCGTGGGCGTGGCACCACGGCCGCCCGCGTCGGCGGGCCAGTGCAGGCCCGCGTACCCGGCGTCGTACAGCCGGCGCTGCCAGCCGAGGTCGTAGGCGCGCCTGCCCGGCCAGTCGTTCGGCGACGGCTTCGGGGGGAGCCCCGGCAGGACGGACGCGAGCCACTCCCGCAGCCGCGCCCTGAACTCCTCTTCCTCGTCCGTGTACGTCAGCTCCACGGCCCGGCCCGCTACCTGTCGAGGTCCAGGTCGAGCATGCGGATCGCGTTGCCCCGCATGAGCTTGTAGACCGTCTCGGAGTCGAGGCCCTTCACATGGTCGAGGGCGACCTCCTTGGTGTGCGGGAAGGTCGAGTCGACGTGCGGGTAGTCCGTCTCGAAGGTCGCGTTGTCCCGGCCGACGACGTCGAGGGACGCCACCCCGTGCTTGTCGCGGAAGAAGCAGCAGAACATCTGGCGGTAGTAGTACGTCGACGGCGGTTCGGGGATGAGGTCGCGCACGCCGCCCCAGGCCCGGTGCTCCTCCCAGACGTCGTCCGCGCGCTCCAGGGCGTACGGGATCCAGCCCATCTGGCCCTCGGAGTAGGCGAGTTTGAGTGTCGGGAACTTCACCAGGACCCCGGAGAAGAGGAAGTCCATCATCGACGCCATCGCGTTGTTGAAGCTGAGCGAGGCCTGTACGGCGGGCGGGGCGTCGGGGGACGCGGCGGGCATCTGCGAGCTGGAGCCGATGTGCATGTTGACGACCGTGCCGGTCTCCTGGCACACGGCGAAGAACGGGTCCCAGTAGCCGGAGTGGATCGACGGCAGTCCGAGGTGGGTCGGGATCTCGGAGAAGGTGACCGCCTTGACGCCGCGCGCCGCGTTGCGCCTGATCTCGGCGACGGCGAGGTCGATGTCCCACAGGGGGATGATGCAGAGCGGGATGAGGCGGCCCCCGCTGTCGCCGCACCACTCCTCGACCATCCAGTCGTTGTAGGCGCGCACGCAGGCGAGCGCCACCTCCTTGTCCTTGGCCTCGGCGAACGTCTGGCCGCAGAAGCGCGGGAAGGTGGGGAAGCAGAGGCTGGCCTCCACGTGGTTGAGGTCCATGTCCGCCAGGCGGGCCTTCGGGTCCCAGCAGCCGCGCCGCATCTCCGCGCGCGTGATGCCTTCGAGGGTCATGTCGTCGCGGTCGAATCCGACGGCGGCGATGTTGCGCTTGTACGGGAACTTCAGGTCCTCGTAGATCCACCAGTCCGTCGGTGGTCCGTCCGGGTCCATCGTGATCTGGTACTTGCCCGCCACGTAGGCGAGCTCGCCGATCCCCGCCGTGAGCGGCTGCGGCCCCCGGTCCCGGTACTTCGCCGGCAGCCAGGTCGAGAAGAGGTGCGCGGGCTCGATCACATGGTCGTCGACGCTGATGATCCGGGGCAGTTCCATCGGGTCCATCGTGTCCCCTCACCTGACAGTTTCTGATGGCGTTTCTGATGGGTCGTCAGATAGCAGGCTAGCCCCGCACCCCTGGACCGACAAGGCGCAGCGCTCTACGCTCTGCGCACGATCTGACTAACCGTCAGGTACGGTCCGCCGTTTCGAGGGGGAGCAGTGAACGACACCGCACACGCCCTGGGCGCCGCCGGGACGCTCTGGGAGCTGATCGAGCGCCGCGCCGGCCTCACCCCCGACACCCCCGTACTGATCCAGTCCGCCCCCGACGCCGAGGACGACCGGCGCCTGACCTTCGGCGAGCTGCGCGAGCGCGCCGAGCGGGTCGCCGCCGGCCTGTACGACATGGGCGTACGCCCCGGCACGGTCGTCGCCTGGCAGCTCCCCACCCGCATCGAGACCGCGCTGCTCTCCTTCGCCCTCGCCCGCATCGGCGCCGTCCAGTCCCCCGTCATCCCCTTCTACCGGGACCGCGAGGTCGGCTTCGCGCTGCGCGAGTCGAAGGCCGAGTTCTTCGCGACCCCGGGCGTGTGGCGCGGCTTCGACCACACGGAGATGGCCCGCCGCCTCGGCGCACGCGGGATCTTCGAGGCCTACGACACGCTGCCCGACGGCGATCCCTCCGTACTGCCGCCCCCGCCCGCCGACGGCACGGCCGTGCGCTGGATCTACTGGACCTCCGGCACGACCTCCGACCCCAAGGGCGTCCTGCACACCGACCGCTCACTGATCGCCGGCGGCTCCTGCCTCGCGCACGCCCTGCACCTGTCGGCGTCCGACATCGGCTCGATGGCGTTCCCCTTCGCGCACATCGCGGGCCCCGACTACACGGTCATGCTGCTCCTGTACGGGTTCCCCGCGGTGATGTTCGAGCAGTTCGCGCTGCCGGACGCGCTCGACGGCTACCGGCGGCACGGCGTCACCGTCGCGGGCGGCTCCACGGCCTTCTACTCCATGTTCCTGACCGAACAGCGCAAGTCCCCCACGGGCCGGCTCATCCCGACACTGCGGCTCCTCGCGGGCGGCGGCGCGCCCAAGCCGCCCGAGATCTACCACGCGGTCGTACGCGAGATGGGCTGTCAGCTCACCCACGGCTACGGCATGACCGAGGTCCCCATGATCACGATGGGCGCCCCCGACGACACCGCCGAGAACCTCGCGACGACGGAGGGGCGGCCCCCCGAGGGCATGGAGATCCGCGTCGTGGACGCGGACGGCAAGCAGGTCCCGTACGGCGTGGACGGCGAGGTCAGGCTGCGCGGGGAGGCCGTCTGCCAGGGCTATCTGGACCCCGTGCAGTCGGCTGCCGCGTTCGACGGCGACGGGTTCCTGATCACCGGCGACCTCGGGCATGTGAGGGACACCGGGCATCTGGTGCTCACCGGGCGGGCCAAGGACGTCATCATCCGCAAGGGCGAGAACATCTCCGCGAAGGAGATCGAGGACCTGCTGCACGCGCACCCCGCGGTGGGTGACGCGGCGGTCGTCGGGCTCCCGGACCCCGAGCGCGGCGAGCGGGTCTGCGCGGTCGTCGTCCAGCGCGAGGGCACCGAGCCGCTGACCCTGGAGACGGTGACGTCCCATCTGCGGTCGGAAGGGCTGTCCACACACAAACTGCCGGAGCAGCTGGAGCTGGTGGACGCCCTTCCGCGCAACGACACCCTGCGCAAGGTCCTCAAGTACAAGCTGCGCGAGCGCTATTCGGGCACAGGGCCGGTGAACGCTGTTCCGGAACGGTGAATGAACGCTATTCCGAGACGGTGAAGTAGTGGGCGAACGCGGTGACGATCTCGTCCTCGGAGATCCGGCCGTCGCCGTCCGCGTCGAGCGCGGCGGCCACCGGTCCCACCACGGCCGGGTCGACACCGAGGACACTCAGCACGCGCTCCGCGGCCGCCGGGGTGAGACCCGGGCCGTCCCCGTCCGCGACGTCTATGGCGGCCCGCAGGAAGGGGCGGGCGATCTCCGCGAACCGCTGCGGATTGTCCCGCAGCCGCTTCACCGCGCCGGTCACGAACTCCTCGCGGGTGACGCGCTGGTCGCCGTCCACGTCCGCGATGCCGGCCATGCCCTGCCAGAAGGCCTCGGCGCCGGCGTAGAGCGCCTGGCCCTTGTCGCAGCGTGCCGTCGTGGTGAACTCGGTGAGCAGGCCCTTGGCCGCGGTCACGAAGTCCTCGCGGTCGATGTAGCCGTTGCCGTCCTGGTCGAAGCCGGCGAAGCGGGCAGCGATCCTGCGCTCGTACTCGGCGTGATCGGTGCTCTCGGCGTGGTCCATGTCCCCTCGGCCGCCTCTCGCATCGGTGGTGGTACGGGTCCGCCCCGTCCCCTCGCCTGGGAGCGTACGTCGTGGAGGGGCGCCCGGGGCCCTCACAGCGACGCTTGTGCCAAGACCGGAAAAATTCCGCAACAACTTCGGCACCCGGCGGCCCGGACGCTCAGGTGTGCGTCAGGCCGAGAGGGGCGAGGCCTCGTCGCTGACGGCCGACAGGACGTCCGGGTACACCTCGAAGAGGCGGCGTACGCCGAGCGCCGACAGGACGCGGTTGACGTGCGAGCCGTCCTCGGCTCCCTTGGCGGGCAGGATCAGGCGGAGCTCACCGCGGCAGGAACGCATCAGGCGGCGGGCCGCGATCAGCACGCCGACCCCGCTCGAATCGCAGAAGAGCACCTGCGAGAGATCGAGGACGAGACTGTGCCGGCCGTCCGCGACCGCGTCGTGCACCTGCTGGCGCAGCGCGGGAGAGGTGGCGAGATCCATCTCGCCCGACACCCGCACGACGGCCCAGCCACCCTGCTGTCCCTCGGTCACCCTGAGCGTCACGCCTTACGCCTCTCGCTGATCCGGAACCTCTGCTTACGGTTGTCTTCTTTCGCGGCTGCCCGACCGCGAGGTGCTGAAACACCACCGCAGGCGTATCACATATGGCCCGGTTGAGGCCTAAGTGATCGGATTTTGCGTCGCCATCGGCAGCAAAGGTCCGCGCAACGTGACCGGGCCCTTACTATGCGCGTCCGGACCGGTCGACCTTTGCCGCAAAGGCACGTGCTTTGTCGGCGGGTCCGACTACATTCGAGGGAAGGCACACGGTGAGGGGGCCGCATGGCCAAGGAGACTCCGACCCGGTGGGACCGGAGGATGCAGCAGCGGCTCGCGCACGGGGAGGCCGCCGCGCTCGGCGAACTGTACGACCGCTTCGCGTCGCTCGTGCACGGGCTCGCACACCGCGTGCTCGGTGACGAGGGCGCTGCCGACCGCATCACCCGCGACGTCTTCTCCCACGTCTGGGAGAACCCCGACGCGTACGACCCCAAGCAGGGGCCGCTGCGCTCCTGGATCGCCACCCTGACCCACCGGCGCGCGGTCCACCGCCTGCGCCAGACCGAGTCCGCCGCCCTCGTGCGCAGCGGCGAGGGCACCACGGAGGACCTGGAGCGCAAGGTGCGGCACGCCTCCGCCGCCGCCCGCGCCGACTACATCGTCACCTCGATGCCGGCCCCGCTGCGGGCCGCGCTGGAGCTGGCTTACTTCCAGCGCAGGGACTACCGCCAGACCGCGGTCGACCTCGGCGTCACCGAGGACGAGGCGCGCCGCCGCCTGCGCCTGGGCCTCCAGCTCCTGTCCACGGCCCACGACAGCGGCACGTCCGGCACCCCGCCGGGACCTCCGGGACACGGGAGGGCGCTGTGAGCGGGCCCAACCCCTTCGGAAACGCCGACCAGCCCGACAACTCCAACAACTCCGACAACCGCGACCACCGCGACGGTGCCGGCCGGCCCGAGGGCTTCGAGGGCGCCGGCCGCTCCGACGCCGCCGCGAGCGCCCGGATACCGACACCGCGCTCGTCCGTGGAGGACACCGGGCGGCCACTGCCGGACCACGTCCCCGCGCCGCCGGTCCTGGAGCACCGCGTCCTCAAGTCCCTCCTCGGCGCGTGGGCGCTGGCCGCGTGCTCGGCCGAGGAGAGCGTCGCCGTGGAGGAGCACCTCGGTGACTGCGGCCCGTGCGCCGAGGAGGCGCTGCGGCTGCGGGACGCCGTGGGCCTGCTGCACTCCGAGGAGAGCCTCGACCTCGACCCGATGCTGCGCTCCCGCGTCCTGGAGGGCTGCCTCACGCGCCGCCCGCCGCGCATCCCGGTCCCCGAGTGGGCCACTCCGTACGACGCCGAGACCGCCCGCCTCGACGCCCTGCTCCAGGACTTCGGCGACTCCGAGTGGCACGCGCCCGTACGCCTTCGCTGGTACGAGGGGGACGACCGGGTCAGCCGCAAGACGACGGTCGCCGGGGTGCTCACCCACCTGATGAGCGTGGACGGCCTGGTCGCCGTCGCCCTCGGCCTCGACGACCCGCTGTTCGGCGTCGCGCCCGAGGAGCGCCGCACCCCGGAGAGCCGCACGGAGACGTTCTGGAAGGCCTCGCACTTCCCGCCGACCCGCGCCGTCCGCGGCCCCTGGCGCGAGCAGTCGCACGCCGTGATCCGCACGGTGTCGTTCGCGGCGGACCCGAGCGGCTCCACGGGCCGCACCCGCTCCTCAGGTCAACTGGCGGTCCCGTACGGGGACTTCACGCTGCCGCTGCGCGACTCGATGCTGGACCGGGCCTTCGAGTGCTGGGTGCACGCCGAGGACATCGCCGAGGCGGTGGACTACCCGTACGAGCCGCCGTCGCCCCGCCATCTCTACCGCATGATCGACCTGGCGGCCCGGCTGCTTCCCGACTCCCTCGCGGGGCGCCGTCGCGCGGGGCTCGCCGCACCCGCCCGCGGTCTCGTCGCCGCGGGCGCGCCGGGCCGCACCCTGCGCCTGGAGGTCGAGGGGGCGGGCGGCGGCGAGTGGCTCATCTCCCTGGACTCACCCGGAGCGGTCGGCTCCGCGGAGCGCGAGGTGGCCCATGTCGCCCTGGACGGCGTCGAGTTCTGCCGCCTGGCCGCCGGCCACATCACCCCGGAGGAGGCCGCCGCGGGCCAGGACGGAGACCGCGAGGCGATCCACGACGTCCTGTACGCGACGGCGTCACTCAGCCGGATGTGATGTTTCCGGAGGAATACGCGGGATACGCCCTGCGGCACGCGTCACCCCTTGCTGACCGCCGCGAGGATCTCCGGCAGGCGGGCCGCCGTGCGCGGGGCGGCCAGGCGCAGGCCCGCCAGGGCGATCCCCGCTCCGTACGCCGCGCCGAGCGGCAGCAGCAGCCAGGTCGCGGACTCCGCGCCCGACACGTGCAGCCAGATCGCGGCGCCGATGACCGGGGCGCACAGCAGGGCCGCCGCGACCATCCCGCCGAAGATCGATATCCAGGCGAGGCCCGCCTGCCCCGGGGCGACGTTCTTGTAGCCCTCCTGCGGGATCGAGTACGGGAAGCGGGCCGACGACCAGGCGCCGGTCGCGAGCATCGCGCCGAGGAGCGCGAAGGACAGGCCGAGCACCTCGGGCAGGGCCCGCCAGTCGCCGAGCAGGGCGGTCGTGACGACGGTGACCAGCGCCGCGTACGGCAGGGTGATCGTCAGGAGGGCGAGGGCGCGCCCGCGCAGTTCGACGTAGGCGTCGTGCCGCGAGGAGATGGTCATGGCGACCATCCAGAACGCCGAGGTGTCCTGCCCGAACTGGTTGTACATCTGGATGCCGAGCATTCCGGCGGCGAAGCACGCGAAGTAGACGGAGCCGGTGCCCTGGAGGGCGTTGAAGACCGGCACGATCAGACCGATGGCGAGGGACGTCACCCAGGCCGCCTTGGTCTTCGGGTCGCGCCACACATAGCGCAGGGCGCGCTCCATGACCGTGCCCGTGCGCCCGTCGGGCAGGAGGCGGGGGCCGCGGGACGTGCGCCTGCGGCGGGTGGGTTCGGCGGCCTGGACCGTGGAGCCGTCGGGGGACGTCATGAGACGCGTCAGGGCATGCTGCCACGCGTACAGGAGCCCGGCGAGTGCGGTCGCGCACAGGACGAGGCGGGCCGTCGCGACGCCGTACGAGCCGTGGCTGACGGAGTCGACGGCGCCGATCGCGGACGCGGGCGGGATCCAGGCCAGTACGTCGCCCGCCGGGTCGAGCGCCCCGAGGCCGCCGGCCGAACCGAGGCGCTGCGCACCGAAGTTGACGACCTGCGCGCCGACGGCGATGACAAGCCCGCTGAGGACGGCGAGGTCGCGTCCCTTGCGGCTGGTGAGCAGCCGGATGTTGGCGGCGGCCACGGCGCGGGCGAGGGCCACGCAGGTGAGCAGGGTGAGGGCGACGGCCAGGACCGCGACGGCGTACGCGGCGGCCCCGTGCGCCAGGGCGATCACCGCGCCGACCGCGAGACAGAGCGTGAACAGGGGGCCGATCCCCACGAGGGACGCGACGAGCAGGCCCCGCACGAGGGGGCGCGGCCGCAGCGGGAGCATGACGAGGCGGGTCGGGTCGAGGGTCTCGTCGCCGGACGGGAAGAAGAGCGGCATCACCGCCCAGCCGAGGGCGAGTACGGCGGTGAGGATGACGCAGAGGGCCGCCGCGTGGGTGTTGCCGCGCAGGGCGATCAGGCCGATGAGCTGGAGCGCGGCGACGAGCAGGACGACGACGAGCGAGGCGATGTAGGCGGCGCGGCGGCCCGTGGAGCCGCGCAGGCCGTTGCGCAGGAGCGCCAGCTTGAGGCGCACGAGCGTGGTCGTCGTGGTCACCGGCTGCCGCCTCCCAGCCAGTCCAGGTCGGAGGTGGTGTCGCGGCTGTTCGCGCCGACGAGTTCGAGGAACGCCTGCTGGAGGGAGGGGGCGTCGCCGCGTACCTCGGCGAGGGGCCCCTGCGCGCGGATGCGGCCGGCGGCCATGACGGCGACCCAGTCGCAGAGCGACTCGACGAGCTCCATGACGTGGGAGGAGAAGACGACGGTCGCCCCGGAGCCGGTGTAGCGCTCCAGGACGCCGCGGATGGTCTGCGCGGAGACCGGGTCGACGCCCTCGAACGGCTCGTCCAGGAAGAGGACTTCGGGGTTGTGGAGGAGCGCGGCGGCGAGCCCGATCTTCTTGCGCATGCCGGTCGAGTAGTCGACGACGAGTTTGTGCTGGGAACCGGTGAGGTCGAGCACGTCGAGGAGCTGGGCCGCGCGCTTGTCGACCTCGGCGCCGGGCAGGCCGCGCAACCTGCCGGTGTACGCGAGGAGTTCACGCCCGGAGAGCCGCTCGAACAGGCGCAGGCCCTCGGGGAGCACTCCGATGCGGGCCTTCACCTCGACGGGGTCGCGCCACACGTCGTGGCCGACGACCTCGACGCTGCCCCGGTCGGGCCGGAGCAGGCCGGTGACCATGGAGAGGGTGGTCGTCTTGCCCGCGCCGTTCGGCCCGACGAGGCCGATGAACTTGCCCGCGGGAAGAGCGAGATCGATCCCCGCGACGGCGACGCTCTGCCCGAACGCCTTCCACAGGTCCGTCACGCGTACAGCCGGCGCACCGGCCTCGATCCCCGCCTCGGTCTTGATCCCCGTCTCGGTCACTGTGCCGCCCGCCGTCCCTCGTCCGTCGCCATCACCCATCCGCACGATACGTGGCCGTGGGACGCGCCGTCGGCTGCTACCGGCGGCCTTCCCGCCCGCACGCGTACGCCAGTGGGGAGATCAGCTCCTCGGCGTCGGGCAGCCAGCGGTTCGCGGCGGTGGGGCGGCAGGCCCACTGGACGGCGCCCCGGCCGCCGAAGCGGGTGGGCGGCGCGGCGACGTAGGCGCCCTCGCCGAGCGCGTCCAGGTCGAGGGAGGCGGGCGGCCAGCCCAGCTTGCGGACCAGGTCGGGGACCTTCGCGGCGGCGCCCGGCAGGACGAAGAACTGCATCCGGCGGTCGGGGGTGCAGGTGACCGGGCCGAGGGTCAGTTCCATGCGCTCCATGCGGGCGAGGGCCAGGAATCCGGCGGTCTCGGGCACGTCGATCGCGTCGAACGTACGCCCCGTCGGCAGCAGGATCGACGCGGTGGGCTGCTTGGACCACAGCCGGCGGGCGGCGGTCGCACTGCCGGTCGCCTGGTTCGCCCAGTCCTCGCGGGCGTGATGGGCACCGGGAGCCGCGCACCTGGCGTCGCCGCAGGAGCAGTGCTGCCTGCCCTCGTCGACCTCCAGCCAGGTGCCGGGGAACACGTCCCAGTGGCGTTCCTCCGCGTAGCGCACGGCGGCGTCGAGGAGGGTCTCCCCGCGCTGCTTGGGGATCTGGGGAGGCGAGGTGACGGACGAGGTGACTGCCGAGGTGACTCCGATGGTCTCTTCCACGAGGTTCTCAACTCCCGCCGCCACCCTGGGTTACGGGCGCACGCGCGCGGGGGCCTGCAGCACCGATCCTGCACGTGGGGCGCATGGGTGCATGGGCGGGGGCGCGCGGGAGGAATGGCACCGGCAGGGGGGTAGCCAGCCCGGAGGACCGGACGAGGGTGCTGTCCACCGATCGATCACCAGCTGGGGCTCTTGCTTGTTTTGCCCTTCTTTGTGGCGCATCTTCCGTTTGATCTCAGGGCATTGATCACCTCAAGGCGGGCCGATCGGACATGCGACGGCAGGTCCGCCCGATGGTCCACGGTGCACACAGGGGGTACGCCATGGCCGCAAGGCCTCTCGTCGCGCGACAGCCCAACGAACGGCTGCAGGCGCTCATCCAGGAAGCCGGCTGTTCGAACGCCGGGCTGGCCCGCCGGGTCAACATGTGCGGATCGGAACACGGTCTCGACCTGCGCTACGACAAGACGTCGGTGGCGCGCTGGCTGCGCGGGCAGCAGCCACGCGGCCGGGCGCCCGGCATCATCGCCGAGGCCATCGGCCGCAAGCTCGGCCGCACGGTCACGATCGACGAGATCGGCATGGCCAACGGCAAGAACCTCGCCTCGGGCGTCGGCCTCCAGTTCTCGCCGACCGTCCTCGGCGCCATTGAGCAGGTGTGCGAGCTGTGGCGCAGCGACGTGGGGCGCAGGGACTTCCTGTCCGGGTCGTCGGTGGCCTCGTCCGCGCTGGTCGAGCCGAGCCGGGACTGGCTGATCTCCGTACCCGACTCGCAGGTCGCGCGGTCGGCGGGGCCGCGGGTCGGTACGTCGGACGTGGCGGCCGTGCGGGCGATGACCCAGGCGCTGACGGACCTCGACCACCAGTACGGCAGCGGGCATGTGCGGCCGGTGGTCGTCCACTATCTGAACAGTGTGGTGTCGGGGCTGCTCGCGGGCTCGTACCGGGAGGCCGTCGGGCGTGAACTGTTCGCCGCGGTCGCCCGGTTGACGGAGCTGGCCGGTTACATGGCCGTCGACACCGGGCAGCCGGGCCTCGCCCAGCGGTACTACATCCAGTCCCTGCGCCTCGCCCAGGCCGCCGGGGACCGCGGGTACGGCGGGTACGTACTGGCCGCGTCCATGAGTCACCTGGCGGCGCAGCTCGGAAACCCGCGCGAGATCGCCCAGTTGGCGCGCGCGGCGCAGGAGGGGGCGCGCGGGCGGGTGACCCCGCGCGCGGAGGCGATGTTCTACGCGGCGGAGGCGCGCGGCCACGCCCTGCTCGGGGACGCTCGGGCGACGCAGGCGGTGGCGGGCAGCGCACTGGCCGCGCTGGAGCGGGCCGAGCCGGACTCGGGTGACGACCCGCCCTGGATCGCGCATTTCGACGCGGCGTATCTCGCGGACGAACTGGCGCACTGCTACCGGGACTTGGGACAGGCCGAGGCGGCGCGGCGGCAGGCCGAGGCGTCCCTGGCCGGCCATCCTCAGTCGCGGGCGCGGCGCAGGGCGATCGGTCTGGTGCTGCTCGCCACGGCGCAGGTGCAGCAGCGCGAGATCGAGCAGGCCTGCCAGACGGGGACGCGCGCGGTGGAACTCCTCGGCACGCTGCGCTCGAACCGCGGCGCCGAGTACCTGGACGACTTCCGGCAGCGCCTGGAGCCGTACCGGGACGAACCCGTGGTGCGGGAGTTCGGTGCGCGCCTCGATCCTCAGGCAGCGTGAAGATTGGTGAGCGGCGCGCAGGAGACGTACGGGTGAAGCTTGTGTGACGGACGCCTCAACCCGCTTGGGGAGGGCGCTAATCAGCGTTCCGCAGGCCTGTTTTGTTACTTGAAGGTGTGGGGAGGCTGTGGGGTTCTGAGCTGCGTGGCACGTGTGTGCGGGGACCCGGTAGCGTGAGCCGACGATTCCGAAGGTCCCCCAGTCGTAGGAGTCCCGGTGACGCAACAGAGCGGACAGGGCGAGGATCCGCACCTTCCCTCGGTGCGGCAGGCACACGAAGGCGTCGTGCTGCCCGCCGACGGCAGCGAGCCCTTGCTGCCGGGCACCTTCGGCGACCAGTCCCACGTCGCCCCCTCGGGCGGCAGCCCCTGGGGCCAGCCGTGGGGCCCCGAGTCCGCGCAGGCGGCCTCCGGCGGCCCGATGCCCACCTACGAGTGGGGTGCCTCGTCCGCGCTGCCGGGTGAGCACGCGCAGCAGCAGCCGTACTCCGCGCCGCTGCCGCCCGCCGGCCCCCCTGCCGCCTCGCTGCCGACGGGCGCCGCCCCGTACGGCTCCGCACCGCTGCCGCCCGCCTCGGACGCGACGCAGTACCCCGCCTCCGCCTCGGACGCGACCCAGTACATAGCCCCCGCCGCGCCCTCCGACGCGGACGCCACGCAGTACATCGCGCCGGTCGCGCCCGGGGCCCTGCCGCCCGAGGTGCCCGCCGACGCCACCCAGTACCTGGGCCACGCGAACGCACCCGGCCGGCTGCCGCCCCAGCAGCAACAGCAGGCGTACGGCTCCGCGCCCATGCCGCCCGCCGGCTCCGACAGCGACGCCACGCAGTACATCGCGCCCGTGCCGTCGCCGCCGCCGAGCGCGCCCTACGGCATCCGCCCCGGCGCTCCCGGCGACCGGCAGCCCCCGGCCGAGTTCGACAGCCTCTTCCGCACGGAGCCGGAGCCGGACGCCCCCGCCTCGACGCAGCAGATGCCCCGCTTCGACCCGCGCGC
Source organism: Streptomyces sp. NPDC090032 (assembly GCF_044748025.1). Classification (NCBI taxonomy): domain Bacteria; kingdom Bacillati; phylum Actinomycetota; class Actinomycetes; order Kitasatosporales; family Streptomycetaceae; genus Streptomyces; species Streptomyces sp. NPDC090032. The sequence goes on from NZ_JBIVFF010000006.1 coordinate 357,780, forward strand.
CGGCGGACCCGCGGGGCCCGGCGGACCGGGCGGTGCAGGCGGACCGGGGAGACCCGGCCCTGCCGCACAGCCGCAGGCCCCGTACGAGCCCTCCGGGCGGGCCGCCGCCCGCAAGGGCCAGAGCCGCACCGGCTCGAAGGTGCCGCTCATCGCCGCGATCGGCGTCGGCATCCTCGTCGTCGGCATCGGCGCGGGCGCCCTCATCAGCAGCGGGGGCGAGGAGAACAAGGGCGACGACGCCAAGCCGGCCGCCGCGACCGGCGAGGCGGACAGCTCGTCCCCGACGCCCGCCGACCCCGCCAAGGCGCAGGCCGTCGCGCTCGACAAGCTCCTCGCCGACTCGAACAACAGCCGCGACACGGTGATCGGGGCCGTCGCGAACATCGGCGCCTGCAAGGACCTCGGCAAGGCCGCCAGCGACCTGCGCGGCGCCGCGACCCAGCGCACCGGCCTCGTCACCCGGCTCGCCGCCCTCGAAGTGGACAAGCTGCCGAACCACGCGGCGCTCACCCAGTCCCTCACCAAGGCGTGGCAGGCCTCCGCCTCCGCGGACAGTCACTACGCGGCGTGGGCCGACCAGGCCGCGGGCAAGAACGGCTGCAAGAAGGGCCACGCCAAGCCCACCCCGCAGCGCCGCGCGGGCGACCAGGCGAGCGGCACGGCCTCCACGCAGAAGACCCAGGCGTCGAAGCTGTGGAACGCCATCGCGACGCAGTGGAACCTTCCGCAGCGCAAGCCGTTCCAGCTCTGAGCGCAAGCCGTTCCAGCTCCGGCTGATACGGGAGGCGGCCAGGTGGGCTCAGCCCATCGGGGTCGCCTCCAGCGTCCTCGACACGTCGACCAGTCCGCGGCGCGCGGCCACGAGCCGCCCGTCGCGCACCACCTGGAAGGTGACGTCGGCGTTGACGAGCCGCGGGAAGCCGCGGGCCGCGATCATGTCCTCGAAGCGCCAGCTCAGGGTCGGCGTAAGACCGCCCGTGCGTACCTTCAGGCCGCCGTCGAGCGTCGTGCGCACCGTGTGCGCCGTCACGTCACCGCCGCCGAGCGACTCGACGACCTGCTTCAGGACCGTGTACGCGATCCACGTCGTCTGCACGCCCGCGTCCGTCGGGTCGATCCGGTTGTCGCCGAACGCCTGCTCGCTGATGACCTTGCGCATCGTCGCCCACCGCTTGTCGGTCGCCACGGGGTACCAGCCGGTGACGTACGCCCCTTCGTAGACGCCCGACTTGCCGCCGGAGCGGTCGATGACCGTCTGGTCGACGCTGCCGAGGACGGTCGAGATCCGCACCTTGGGATACGAGTCGCGGGTGCGGCGGAACGAGTCGAAGAACGTGTCCGTGCGGTCGCCGAGTACCGCCGTCACACAGCCCTTCCCGGCCGGTTCGGCGCCGGCCGCCCGCAGCAGCGCCTGGCGGGCCTGCTCCGTGTAGTCGGTGGCGTCCTCGGCCGCGCGCACGTCGGAGGCCTGGTTGCGGCCCGCGGACAGGCCCGTGTCGAGGAGCAGCGGCAGCTCGTCACCGGCGACGGTGTCGGGGCGCACCAGCGAGGTGCGCACACAGCCCGCGGCGGCGAGCTGGCGCCCGTTTCCGGCCATCAGGGCGGGCTGGCCGCCGTTGACCGGATACGACAGGGGGCTGGTGAACTCCTCGTCGGTGACGCCGTAGCCGCCTATGTAGGGGATGCCGGCGGACTCCAGTGGGGCGAGGAAGGAGCGGGCGTGCTGGCTGTAGGAGCCGACGACCGCGACGGCGTCCTGCTCGACGGCGTCCCTGGCGCAGCGGGCGGCGCCCACGGTGTCGTTGTTGTCGTTGCAGGTGATGACCCGGAGGTCGCGGCCGCCGATACCGCCGTGGGCGTTGACCCAGCGCGCGTAGGCGCGTGCCATGGCGGGCATGCCGGGCATGTTGGTCGCCTGGGTCTTCTCGGGCGCCCACGTCATCACCGTGATGGGATCCTTGGAGCTCCCGGTGACGTCGGAGACGATCCCGCACCCGGCGGCGAGCGACGCACAAGCCGCCCATACCGCCGCCGAGAGCACGGTGGAACGCAGGGAGCGCGAGGTGCGCGAGGTGGTGGTGCGGCGCCGGCCAGTCATGAACCTGCACGATTCCGCCGCATCCCTAACCCTTGAGTGATCTGCGGTCAACGTGGGGTGACGTGGAGGTGAATTACGGGGGTCAGGACGGGCCGAAGGGGACGGCACGTACGATCGATGACCGTGCAAAGCTCGGAGAAGTCTTCCCGTCGCGGCCGTCGCTCCTCCACCATGGGCGGCATGCCACTCAACGACCTGCCGTGGTGGCGCTGGCGCAGCAATGTGCGCTCCGCGCTGCACATGCTCTCCGACCCCGCCTTCCAGCGGAACGTCTGGCTCGCCGGTGTGGACGGGTACGGGGACGTGACCGACGCCGTCTACCGCCTCGTCGAGGACACCTGGCTCGACAACTGGTCCGCCGAGAAGTACGTCGGCACGATCTTCCGCGACTCCCAGGAGGCGCAGCTCGTCGACACCGCCGTGCTGCGCGTGCTGCGGATCATGCACCAGGTGGGCCCCGACGCCCCCGTCTCCGCCTATCTCGACCACCACGCGTGGCCGGAAGCGGTGCACTCCGCGCGGGACGCGCACGTGGTGCTCGCCACGAGTGACGGCGACGACCCCGACGCGGAGCCCCGCACGCTCGAGGTCCTGCGGATCATGACGCGCGCGGCCTGAGCGCCACGCGGCCGTCCGACCCGCGGGACGGACGCCCGTCACGGCTTACGCGTATGGGACCCTTGCCTGCATGAATGAGCCGTCCCCCGCGTCCGGCGTCGCCGGCGGCGAGCAGTACGTCCTGACCCTCTCCTGCCCCGACAAGCGGGGCATCGTGCACGCCGTGTCGAGCTATCTCTTCATGACCGGCTGCAACATCGAGGACAGCCAGCAGTTCGGCGACCACGACACGGGCCTGTTCTTCATGCGGGTCCACTTCTCGGCGGACGCTCCCGTCACCGCGGAGAAGCTGCGGGCCAGCTTCGCCGCCGTCGGCGACTCCTTCCAGATGGACTGGCAGATCCACCGCTCCTCGGAGCGGATGCGCGTCGTCCTGATGGTGTCGAAGTTCGGCCACTGCCTGAACGACCTGCTGTTCCGCGCCCGGACCGGTGCCCTGCCCGTCGACATCGCGGCGGTCGTCTCGAACCACACGGAGTTCGCCGAGCTCGTGAAGTCGTACGACGTCCCCTTCCACCACATCCCGGTGACGAAGGACAACAAGCCCGAGGCCGAGGCGCAGATCCTCGACCTGGTGCGCGCGGAGGGTGTCGAGCTGGTCGTCCTGGCCCGCTACATGCAGGTCCTCTCGGACGACCTGTGCAAGGAGCTGAGCGGGCGGATCATCAACATCCACCACTCGTTCCTGCCGAGCTTCAAGGGCGCCAAGCCGTACCACCAGGCACACGCGCGGGGCGTGAAGCTGATCGGCGCGACCGCGCACTACGTGACGGCCGACCTCGACGAGGGCCCGATCATCGAGCAGGAGGTCAAGCGCGTCGGCCACGACGTGACGCCGGACCAGCTCGTGGCGATCGGCCGCGACGTGGAGTGCCAGGCGCTCGCCCGCGCCGTGAAGTGGCACGCCGAGCGCCGGATCCTGCTGAACGGCCGCCGGACGGTCGTCTTCACCTGATCCGCTTCACCTGATCCACCGCACGCGGGCCGTCGGCTCGCGTATTGGTGCACACACGCAGACGACCCGCGAGCCTGGCCTCTTCCCGTACGAGACGGTCGGAGGCCGGCCGGACGTACCGGCGGCTCGCGGGTCGGGCGACTGCTTGGGATTGGGGCCGGCTGCACGCAGCTTTCACGTGCGGGTCCGGCGCCGAAATCGGGATGCGACGCCGGGCTGCTAGCCCGCAGTCACCTCACGCGTCCGGTATTCATACATCTGCCGAACCACCTCCCTTCGTGTGTACCCCCACCCTAAGAAGGGTCCGGGCAGCCTTCAACCGAATAAAGCTCCCACCGTCCGGCCCCACCGTTCGGCCCCTGCGCGAGGTCGTACGCTGTGATCAAGGACGGAACGTTCTTCCCGAATCTCCGGGACGCAACGATTTCCCCGAACTCCGTGTGTGCTGCGTCACGTTCGAGTTGAATGATCTGAAGTGCGGAACACGCGGACACAGCCTGCAGGGGGTGCCAGGTGAGTGCTTCCCGGCGTAGTGGGGCCACCGACGAGCTGGGGCCCGACGAGCCCGAGCGGGACGGGGCCGATCTTCTTGCCGCGTTGCTCGACGGGATGGACGCCGCGCTCTGCGCGTTCGACGCCGACGGGATCGTGACCCATTGGAACCGGGAGGCCGAGCGGATCCTCGGCTGGTCCGCGGCCGAGGCCGTGGGACGGCGCGGGTTCTCCGGATGGGCGGTGCGCACCGCCGACGCCGACGAGGTCGAGGCCCGGCTGATGGCCGCGATGCGCGCGCCGGGCCGGCAGGTCCACGAGTTCGCGCTGCTGACCAAGGACGGCGGGCGGATCCTCGTCCGTACGCAGTCCGCCGCCGTGCGCGGCCCCGACGGCAAGCCGGCCGGGCTGTACTGCGCGTTCAGCGAGGTGCACACACAGATCGACCTGGAGCGGTCGATCGCCCTGAGCGAGGCCCTCTTCGAGGACGCCTCCTGGGGTGTCGTCCTCGTCGACGCCGACCTGCGGCCCGCCGTCGTGAACGTGCACGCCGCGCGGGCTCTCGGCTCCGGCCGCACCGCACTGCTCGGACGCCCCCTCGGCGACCTGATCTCGCAGGGCGTCGAGGAGCTGGAGAGCGCGCTCGCCCATGTGCTCTCGGAGGGCGCGCCGCCGGCCCCCGCCGAGCTGTGGGTGACGGTGCGGCTCCCCGAGGGCGACGCGCGCAGGTGCTGGCGCAGCGGCTTCGTGCGGCTCGCCTCACCGCTGGCCGAGGAACCCGTACCGCTGGGCGTCGGATGGCTGTTCCAGGACGTCACCGAGGCCAAGCGGACGGAGCAGGAGGCGGCGCAGCTGCGGTTCCGGGCGAACCAGCTGCACCGGGCCGCGCGGGCCGCCGCCGAGTGCGAGGACCCCGCGGAGGCGGCGACCGTCCATCTGGACTTCGCGCTGGCCGGGTTCGCCGACCACGCGCTGATCGACCTGGTCGTCGGCGACGAGCAGGCCGACCTGGGCGCTGACGGGGAACTGACGGGGCCGGTGCGCCTCGCGCGGGCCGCCGCGACGCCTTCGGGGGCGCCGGGGCCGAGCCTGCTGGTGTCCCGGACGACGCTGCCCGTGCGCTATGCGGAGGGCCACCCGGCGCTGCAGTGCGTGGAGCGCGCGGGTTCGGTCCGCGCCGACGCGAGCGGGCGCGACGCGACGCGGACGCACGAGTGGGCCGAGGCGAGGCAGTGGCCCGAGGGCACGGTGCACGCCCTGTGCGCGGTGCTGCGCAGCCGGGCGCGCACGCTGGGCGTGGTGACCTTCCTGCGCGGGCCCAGCCGTACGCAGTTCGAGCGGGCCGACGCCACGTACGCGGAGAGCGTCGCGGCCCGGATCGCCGGGACGCTCGACCTGGCGCGGGTCCTCGACCGGTAGCCGCGCCCCTGGCGTCAGTGCCGGTAGAAGATCCGGTCGCCGTACTCGCTGAAGACGCGGCCGTTCCACTCGTGTCCGCCGTCCACGTTCCCGGAGCGCAGGAGCGGCGGCTGGATGCCGCGGTCGGCGAGCTCGGCCGCGGCCGTCGCCATGGTGGCCTGCATGAGAGCGCTGGCCACCATCGTGGAGGCGGGCCCGAAGGGGGCCTCGACGGTGTCGTACGTGAGTTCCGCGTCGCCGACCTCGATCTTCGAGTCGAGGACGATGTCGCAGTGGTCCTTGAGGAACGTGCCCGACACATGGCGGGACTTGGTCTCCCGCGCGTACGCCACGGACGTCACGCCGATCACGCGCAGGCCCAGTGCGCGCGCGTTCATGGCCATCTCCACGGGCAGGGAGTTGCGGCCGGACAGCGAGATGATCACGAGGGTGTCGCCCGCGCGGACGGGGCTGGAGTCGAGGACGGCGCCCGCGAGCCCGTCGACGCGTTCCAGGGCGGAGCCCAGCGTGGCGGGCATGACGTCGACGCCGACGACCCCCGGTACGGAGAGCAGGTTCATCAGGGCGAGGCCGCCCGCGCGGTAGACGACGTCCTGGGCGGCGAGCGAGGAGTGCCCCGCGCCGAACGCGAAGAGCCGGCCGCCGTCGGCGACCGTGTCGGCGATGAGCGTGCCGGCGGCCGCGATGTTGCGGTCCTCCTCGTCGCGCACCCGCCTCAGCAGGCCGATCGCGGCATCGAGGTACTGACCGGCCAGCTTGCTGTCGCTCATCGGCGTGGAGCCCCTTCGTCGTCCCGTACTGCCCGTATGCCGCGCATCACGTTGCGGTCCGGACCAGTGCCCTGTCAATACGTTCCTGCCGTACGGAGCCCGGTTCCCCCGGCGCGGCACGGTTGTCAGCGCTATGCGTCAGAATTGGGTTCAGGGCCAGCGCACGAGCTAGCGGTGAGCTAGCAGAGCTAATCGAGGGGCACGTATGTCCGGACTGATCGACACCACGGAGATGTACCTCCGCACCATCCTCGAACTCGAAGAGGAAGGTGTGGTCCCCATGCGCGCCCGGATCGCCGAGCGGCTGGACCAGAGCGGCCCGACGGTGAGCCAGACCGTGGCCCGCATGGAGCGCGACGGCCTGGTGGCCGTCGCCACGGACCGCCATCTGGAGCTGACCGACGAGGGCCGCCGGCTCGCCACGCGCGTCATGCGCAAGCACCGCCTCGCCGAGTGCCTGCTCGTCGACGTGATCGGCCTGGAGTGGGAGCAGGTGCACGCGGAGGCCTGCCGCTGGGAGCACGTGATGAGCGAGGCGGTCGAGCGCCGCGTCCTCGAGCTGCTGCGGCACCCGACCGAGTCGCCGTACGGGAACCCGATCCCGGGGCTGGAAGAGCTGGGCGAGAAGGACGGCGCGGACCCGTTCCTCGACGAGGGCATGGTGTCCCTCGCCGATCTCGACCCGGGCGCGGACGGCAAGACGGTCGTGGTGCGCCGGATCGGTGAGCCGATCCAGACGGACGCGCAGCTGATGTACACGCTGCGGCGTGCGGGCATCCAGCCGGGCTCCGTGGTCAGCGTGACGGCGTCGCCGGGCGGGGTCCTGGTGGGCAGCAGCGGTGAGGCGGCGGAGCTGGTGGCGGATGTCGCCTCGCACGTCTTCGTCGCCAAGCGCTGAGCCGAGAGCTGAGCCGGGCGCGCCGGAGGCCGTACGCCGGTGCGCCGGACGCCGGACGCGAAAAAGGCACCCGGGCAACTTACCGACGCGTCAACTCCTGTTCCCACAGGCACAGTTGGGACGTCATCGCATTCCCTGAGAACTCTCGCAGAAAGCAAGATTCACTGTGCGGAATCGCAGCGCGCGGACGTTTTGCGTGCAAGGCTGTCGCGAGAGGCATATGACCTGAGGACTCCTGACCGTCTCGGTTTCGGGTCCGCACCGGTCCGGCCGCGCGGGCGGGGAGGGGGCAGGACGATGTGCCGACGCACCCAGGCAGGGCGCACTCAGGCAGGGCACAGACCGACAGGGCACAGACAGACAGAGGGCCCCGGCGCCTTGCGGCGCCGGGGCCTGTCCTCCCCTGTGCTGACCCGGAGCCCCGAGCTCCCAGGGTCATCCCCTTCGGACCGATTTCCCCGAGCGGTCCGCCTCCCGCTGAAGATCTCCCCTCGGCGGCGGCGGTCAACCCTGGAACGAGGTCACTCGAACGAGGGGTGTTGCCGAGAACGACCCCGTTTTCGAAAAAGAGTTCGATAGCGTGCGCGGGTACGTGACTGCAGGCGCGACCAAAAGGGGGTGCCAGGGCCTATGGTGCGGCGCATCGACGTGACCGGGGCGGGCGGCGTGAGCCTTGCCGCGTGGGAGTTCGCCGACCCTCCCAAGACGGGTGAGGTTGACCAGTCCCCCGGCGTGCTGTTACTGCACGGCCTGATGGGCCGGGCCTCGCACTGGGCGGGCACCGCCCGCTGGCTCTCGGAGCGCCACCGAGCCGTGGCGCTCGACCAGCGCGGCCACGGCCAGAGCCACAAACCCGCCGAGGGCCCCTACGACCGCGAGGCGTACATCCAGGACGCCGAGGCCGCCCTGGTCCAGCTCGGCCTCGCCCCCGCCGTCGTCATCGGCCACTCCATGGGCGCGCTCACCGCCTGGCAGCTCGCCGCGCGCCGCCCCGACCTCGTACGGGCCGTGATCATCTGCGACATGCGGGCCTCCGCGCTCGGGGCGGCGTCCCAGCGGGAGTGGGGCGACTGGTTCGACGCCTGGCCGCTGCCGTTCGCCACGCTCGCCGACGTACGGAAGTGGTTCGGCGAGGACGACCCGTGGGTGGAGCGGCCCCAGCCCTCGCGCGGTGAGTTCTACGCCGAGGTCATGGCGGAGAGCCCGGACGGCTGGCGGCCCGTGTTCGACCACCGCCAGATGCTGGCCTCCCGGGCCACGTGGGTCTACGACGCGCACTGGGAGGAGCTGGCCCAGGTCCGCTGCCCCACCCTCGTCGTCCGCGGCCTCGACGGCGAGCTGGGCCGCGCCGAGGCGCAGGAGATGGTCCGCGTCCTGCCCAGGGGCGAGTACGCGGAGATCGCGGACGCCGGGCATCTCGTGCACTACGACCGGCCGGAGGCGTTGCGTTCCGCCATCGAGCCCTTCCTGGAAGGCGTCCTCACCTCGTAGCGGCGGAACCTCGCGGCGGTGGAACCTCGCAGCCGTGGAACGTCGTAGCCGCGGACCCGGGGTCAGGGGCCGAGGCGTTCGACGCGCCAGGCGCCGGACGCCTCGTGCACGTAGCGCAGCCGGTCGTGGAGGCGGTTCTCGCGGCCCTGCCAGAACTCGACCGTGCGCGGGGTGACACGGAAGCCGCCCCAGTGGTCGGGCACCGGGATGATCTCGCCCTCCGGGTAGCGCTCGTCGAGCTCGGCGTACGCGGTGTCGAGTTCGGCGCGTGAGGTGAGGACCTGCGACTGGGCGCTGGCCCACGCGCCGAGCTGGGAGCCGCGCGGGCGCGAGCGGAAGTACGCGGACGTCTCCTCACGGCTCGTGTGGGCGACGGTGCCGGAGACGATGACCTGGCGGGCCATCGGATGCCACGGGAAGAGCAGGGCGATCTCGTGGTTCGCCGCCAGGTCGCGGGCCTTGCGGGAGCCGTAGTTCGTGTAGAAGACGAAGCCCCGGTCGTCGTAGGCCTTGAGCAGGACGGTGCGCGAGCTCGGCCGGCCGGCCGCGTCCGCCGTGGAGACCACCATCGCGTTCGGCTCGTACAGCACGCCGCGCGCCCGCGTGGCCTCGTTGAACCAGAGCTCGAACAGTTCCATCGGGCGCGCCGGAACGTCCTCCTCCAGGAGACCCTCACCCGGCGGGCGGTACTGCGCACGCATGACGGCGGGGTTCGATGGCGCGTGGTGGTCGTGTTGGTCGTGGTCGCTCACGCCGTCATCCTGCCGTACGCGTGGGGCAGTCGGCCGCGTGGAGTTCATCACTGAGTGGCACTGAGTGCCGCGAGCTCTCCCCAAGGGTGGCACCAGCGGATATCGTCGTCGGTCCCGCCGCCCCTCAGGTTGGGTGACCGCCTGCCGAACGGGGCATCACCGGGGTGACCGATCCGGCCCGCGAGCCCCCGGAGCCGCGCCACCACCGGGTTCTCCGCCGTACACATTCAGTCGTACACATTCGAAGGAGCCGCCTGATGTCCGACCCCGGCTTTGACCCGGGCTTCGTGCCCGGCCTCGAGGGAGTCGTCGCGTTCGAGACGGAGATCGCCGAACCGGACAAGGAGGGCGGCGCCCTTCGGTACCGGGGTGTCGACATCGAGGATCTGGTCGGCCACGTCTCGTTCGGCAACGTCTGGGGCCTCCTCGTCGACGGCGCCTTCAACCCGGGACTGCCGCCCGCCGAGCCGTTCCCCATCCCCGTCCACTCCGGCGACATCCGCGTCGACGTGCAGTCCGCGCTCGCCATGCTCGCGCCCGTGTGGGGCCTGAAACCGCTGCTCGACATCGACGAGGCGCAGGCCCGCGAGGACCTCGCGCGCGCCGCCGTCATGGCGCTCTCCTACGTCGCCCAGTCGGCCCGCGGACAGGGCAGGCCGATGGTGCCGCAGAGCGAGATCGACAAGGCGGGCACCGTCGTCGAGCGGTTCATGAAGCGGTGGCGCGGCGAGCCCGACCCGAAGCATGTCGCCGCCGTCGACGCGTACTGGACGAGCGCCGCGGAGCACGGCATGAACGCCTCCACGTTCACCGCGCGCGTCATCGCCTCCACCGGCGCCGATGTCGCCGCCGCGCTCTCGGGCGCCGTCGGCGCCATGTCGGGCCCCCTGCACGGCGGCGCGCCCTCCCGCGTCCTCGGCATGATCGAGGAGATCGAGCGCACCGGCGACGCGAACGCGTACGTCCGCCGTGCGCTGGACAAGGGCGAGCGCCTCATGGGCTTCGGGCACCGCGTGTACCGCGCCGAGGACCCCCGCGCGCGCGTCCTGCGGCGCACGGCCCGCGAGCTGGGCGCGCCGCGCTTCGAGGTCGCCGAGGCCCTGGAGAAGGCGGCCCTCGCGGAGCTGCACGCCCGCAGGCCCGACCGGGTCCTCGCGACGAACGTGGAGTTCTGGGCGGCGATCGTCCTGGACTTCGCGGAGGTCCCGGCGCACATGTTCACGTCGATGTTCACGTGCGCCCGCACGGCCGGCTGGTCGGCGCACATCCTGGAACAGAAGCGCACGGGCCGCCTCGTGCGCCCCTCGGCCCGCTACATCGGGCCGGGCACGCGCGAACCGCGCGAGATCGAGGGGTTCGGGGACATCTCGGGCTGAGTCCACTGCCCTCAGCACAGCGAGCGGCGCCGCACGGTTCTCCGTGCGGCGCCGTTCGCGTACGCCATCTGCCCCGCGTCATCCGCCTCGCGTCACCTGCCCCGCGTCACCCCAGCGCCCCGTCCAGGATCGCCGCCCACTGCGCGACGACCCGCTCGCGGCGCGGCCCGTCGTCGGTGAGGAGGTTCGCGAGGCCGAGGCCGCGCGCCATGTCGAGGAGACCCTGCACGGTCTCGCGGACGCCGGGGCGCGACTCGTCGGCGGCCAGGAGTTCCACGGCGATGCGGTGGGTCTCGCGGCCGACGCGGGCCTCCAGTTCGGTGACCCGGCCGCCCAGCTGCGGCTCGTTCGACGCGGCCACCCACAGGTGCAGGGCGGCCCGGAACAGCGGGCCCGTGTACAGGTCGACGAGGGCGGCGACGACCTCGGTGCGGCCGCGCGGGCGCAGGGCGCGCAGCGCGGTCGAGCGCTCTTCGGCGACGTACTCGACGGCGGCCGTGAACAGGTCCTCGCGGGTCGGGAAGTGGTGCTGGGCGGCGCCGCGCGAGACCCCGGCCCGTTCGGCGACGACGGAGACCGTGGAGCCGGACCAGCCGCGTTCGGCGAGGCAGGACACGGCCGCTTCGAGGAGCCGCCGGCGGGTGGCGCGGCTGCGGTCCTGTTTCGGGGCGCGCTCGACCGACGTACCGGAGGAGGTCACAGCACCCATGCGGGATCCCGTCGTTCGAGGAAGGCCGTCATCCCTTCGCCTGCCTGCGCGGAGGAGAACAGCCGGGCCGAGAGTGCGCTCAGGTCGCTCGCGTCCCGGTCGAAGGCCTCCAGCACCCTAGCCGTGAGCAGCCGTTTCGTCTCGGCCAGGCCCTGCGGGGACGACCTGCGCAGCCCGTCGAGGACGGGGGCGAGGGCCGCGTCGGCATCGTCGCCCGCTGTCGTCAGGAGCCCGATACGGACCGCTTCCGCCGCGTCGAAGCGCTCGCCCGTCAGGTAGTAGCGGGCGACGGCGCGCGGGTCCGTGCGGGGCAGCAGGGGCAGCGAGATGACGGCGGGCGCGACCCCGATGCGGACCTCGGTGAACGCGAACGAGGCGGCGTGCGAGGCGGCCGAGATGTCACACGCCCCGAGCAGCCCGAGTCCGCCCGCGCGCACGTGCCCGGTGATCCGCGCGACGACGGGCCGCTCCAGCGCGACGATCTGCCGCAGGAGCGCGACCAGGTCCTCGGGCGGGGGCGGCGACTTCAGGTCGGCGCCCGCGCTGAACGTGTTGCCGGTGTGGGTGAGGACGACGGCCCGTACGGCCTCGTCCTTGCCGCACGCCGTGAGCGCGTCCGCCAGCTCGGCGACGAGCGCGGCGGACAGGGCGTTGCGGTTGGCCGGGGAGTCGAGGGTGAGGGTGGTGATCCCGCGCTCGTGCGCGGTGTGGACCAGCGGCCTGGCAGTGCTCATGACGTCTCCCGGAGCTGTCGGCGGAGGATCTTTCCCGAGGCGGCGCGCGGCACAACCCCTCTCCGGTCACGTGGGCGCGACATTCAGAGAGTGGCAGCGGGCACAGAAACAATCAAGCATGCCTGCATGAATCAGGATCCGGCCGTCCGGCCGCGGGTCAGAGCGTCCTGCCGTCGGGCCCGGTCACACCCGGCCGGGTGTTCAGGGACCACATGTGAGTGCACTGCGGGCACTGGAGGTGGAGGACCGGCCCCTGATTGGAGATCAGGTAGCGCCAGTGCTCCCGGCAGTTGCGGCGGTCGGCGCAGGGCGCGCAGTGGCGGGCGTCGTCGCAGACGGGGCAGGCCACCCAGGCGCGCCGGGCGATGTCCGCCTGCGGATCAATGGGAAGCCGCACGACCCGGCCCCTCTCCCGGCAGGACACCGGCCGCCACCAGAAGGTCGTAGGTGCGCTGCTGCTCGGCATCCAGGCCCGAGTAGAGGAGGGCGTGCGCCTCGTCCTCGCCCCGCAGGACGGCCGCCGGATCCCAGTCGGGCCCGAGCGCGGCCACGACCTCGGCGCGGCGCCGGGCCTCCTCGAAGGTCAGGTCGATCGTGAAGGGTATGAGGCCAGGGGAATTGTCTTGGTTCATGGCGAGACTTCCGATGAGCTGAGCAGAACCCGACCATCAGTACCAGGCGCCCCGGCCCCGGGGAAGGGTTACCTAAGTTGCCCTGCGGTGACCGGGAGCGACTTGCCGCCCGTACGGTCGACGGGGCGGCCTCGGATTCACCTACGGGGGTGGGCCGTTGCCGATGTCAGCCATGAAGAGACCGGCACGAGGCGCCGGCGGAACTATGACGTACTTCACGGCGCCCCACGGGGAGAGCCCGGCCATGATCCGCCGGACACCCCCAGGAGCCCGGATCTCCGGCTCAGGTCGCTAGTACGACTTCGGCAGGCCCAGGGTCTGGTGGGACACGTAGTTCAGGATCATTTCCCGGCTCACGGGCGCGATGCGGGCCACCCGGGACGCCGTGATGAGGGAGGCGAGGCCGAACTCGCGGGTGAGGCCGTTGCCGCCGAGCGTGTGCACCGCCTGGTCGACGGCCCGCACACAGGCCTCCGCGGCCGCGTACTTGGCCATGTTCGCGGCCTCCCCCGCCCCGATGTCGTCGCCCGCGTCGTACAGGTGGGCCGCCTTCTGCATCATCAGCCGGGCCGTCTCCAGCTCGATGTGGGCCTGCGCGAGCGGGTGCGCGATGGCCTGGTGCGCGCCGATGGGCGACTTCCAGACGGTGCGCTCCTTCGCGTACCCGACGGCCCTGGCCAGCGCGAAGCGGCCCATGCCGATCGCGAACGCGGCCGTCATGATGCGCTCGGGGTTGAGCCCGGCGAACAGCTGGAGCAGGCCGGCGTCCTCGTCGCCGACGAGCGCGTCCGCGGGCAGCCGTACGTCGTCGAGGACGAGCTCGAACTGCTTCTCCGGCGCCTGGAGTTCCATGTCGATCTGCCGCCGCCCGAAGCCCTCGGCGTCGCGCGGCACGATGAACAGGCACGGCTTGAGGGTGCCGGTGCGCGCGTCCTCGGTGCGGCCCACGATGAGGGTGGCGTCGGCTATGTCGACGCCGGACACGAACACCTTGCGCCCGGACAGGATCCAGTCGCCGCTGTCCCCGTCGCGGCGGGCGGTGGTGGTGATGCGGTGCGAGTTGGAGCCCGCGTCGGGCTCGGTGATCCCGAACGCCATCGTGCGGCTGCCGTCGGCGAGACCCGGCAGCCAGGCCGCCTTCTGCTCCGGCGTGCCGAAGCGGGAGATGACGGTGCCGCAGATCGCGGGCGACACGACCATCATCAGCAGGGGCGCGCCGGACGCCCCCAACTCCTCCAGTACCAGCGACAGTTCGTACATGCCGCCGCCTCCGCCGCCATGCTCCTCGGGCAGGTTCACGCCCAGGTAGCCGAGCTTCGCGGCCTCCGCCCACAGCTCCTCGGGGTGGCCCTCCTCGCGGACGACGCGGGTCATGTAGTCGCGCCCGAAGCGGCTGCCGAGAGCGGCGACGGCGGAGCGCAGGGCCCGGTGCTCCTCGGATTCGAGGACGGGAGCGTTCATCACTGATCCTCCTGTACGACGGCGAGCAGGGCGCCGACCTCGACCTGGCGGCCGGGCGCGGCATGCAGGGCGGTGAGCGTGCCGGAGGCGGGAGCGGTGATGCGGTGCTCCATCTTCATCGCCTCCAGCCAGATGAGGGGCTGCCCCGCGGTGACCGTGACGCCCTCGGCGAGGCCTTCGGCGAGCCGGACGACGGTGCCGGGCATGGGCGCGAGCAGGGATCCCGGCTCCTGGCGTGCGACGGGCTCGGGGAGGCGGGGCAGGGCGGTGAGCGCGGCGCCGTTCACGTACACGCGCTCCCCGTGGACCGCCACGTCGAACTTCCGTACCACGCCGTCCACTTCGAGTACGACGAGCGCGGGGGTCGCGCGCACGACGCGCACTCCGTCCGCGGCCAGGCCGTCGCGGGTGTGCCGGTAGCGCACCTCGTGCTCGGTCCCGCCGGGCTCGCTGCGGTAGTGCTTGATCTGCGGCTGAGACGCCACGTTGCGCCAGCCGCCGAACCGGGAGCGGCCGTGCGCGTCGGCGAGGGCCGCGGCGAGCGGCGCGTACGGGTCCGGGTCCGCCGCCGTGAGCGCGGCCAGGTGCCGGTCGTAGAAGCCGGTGTCCGCGCCGCCCGCGGTGAACTCCGGGTGCCGCAGCGACCGGACGAGCAGCTGCCGGTTGGTGACCGGGCCGTGCACGACAGCCCGCTCCAGGGCGCCCGCCAGCTTGCGCAGGGCCTCGGCGCGGGTCGGCGCGTGCGCGACGGCCTTGGCCAGCATCGCGTCGTAGTGCACCCCGATCGGGTCGCCGTCCGTGAACCCGGTGTCCAGGCGTACGGACGCGGGGACGGACAGCCGGTGCAGCGTGCCGGTCTGCGGGGCCCAGCCGGCGCCCGGATCCTCCGCGTACAGACGGGCCTCCACGGCGTGGCCTCGTGCGGGCGGCGGCTCCTCGTCCAGGGGCTCGCCCTCGGCGACGCGCAGTTGCAGCGCCACGAGGTCGACGCCGAACACGGCCTCGGTGACGGGGTGTTCGACCTGGAGGCGGGTGTTCATCTCCAGGAAGTGCGCCCTGCCGTCGGCGACGAGGAACTCGACGGTTCCGGCGCCCCGGTAGTCGGTGGCGCGTGCGGCACGCACGGCCATCTCCCTCAGGGACACTTCGAGTTCCGGCGTGAGGCCGGGCGCGGGCGCCTCCTCGATGACCTTCTGGTGGCGCCGCTGGAGCGAGCAGTCGCGGGTGCCGAGCGTCCACACGGTGCCGTGCGCGTCCGCCATGATCTGCACCTCGACGTGCCGGCCGCCCTCGATGTACGGCTCGACGAACACCTCGCCGTCCCCGAAGGCGCTCAGCGCCTCGGCCCCGGCGGCGGCCAACTGCTCGTCCAGATCGGCCAGTTCGCGTACGACGCGCATGCCGCGCCCGCCACCGCCGGCGGCGGCCTTCACGAGGACGGGGAGGTCCTTGTCCGTGACGGCCTTGAGGGGCTCGATGCCCATGAGTTCCTTGGCGCGCGTCTTCGACGCCATCGCCTCGATCGCCTCGGGCGGCGGACCGATCCAGGTCAGGCCCGCGTCGGCGACGGCCCGCGCGAAGCCGGCGTTCTCGGACAGGAACCCGTAGCCGGGGTGCACGGCGTCCGCGCCGGCGGCCAGGGCGGCCTTCACGATCAGGTCGCCGCGCAGATACGTCTCGGCGGGCGCAGCCCCCTCAAGCCGTACGGCGGCATCGGCCACGCGCGCGTGGAGGGCGTTCTCGTCGGCGTCCGAGTACACGGCGACGGTCCGGATGCCCAGCTCGGCGCAGGTACGGAAGACGCGGCAGGCGATCTCGCCGCGGTTGGCGACGAGTACAGAGGTGATCATTCGCGTGGTCATGGGCCTCACATCCGGAAGACGCCGAACCCACCGCGCGCGCCCTCGACGGGCGCCGTGTGGATCGCGGACAGGCACAGGCCGAGGACGGTCCGGGTGTCGCGCGGGTCGATGACCCCGTCGTCGTACAGCCGCCCGGAAAGGAACATCGGCAGGGACTCGGACTCGATCTGCTGCTCCACCATGGCCCGCAGCGCGGCGTCCGCGTCGTCGTCGTACGGCTGCCCCTTCGCGGCGGCGGACTGGCGGGCCACGATCGACAGAACACCGGCCAGCTGCTGCGGCCCCATCACGGCCGACTTGGCACTCGGCCAGGCAAACAGGAAGCGGGGGCCGAAGGCCCGCCCGCACATCCCGTAGTGCCCGGCGCCGTACGAGGCGCCCATGAGGACGGAGAGGTGCGGCACGCGGCTGTTGCTGACGGCGTTGATCATCATCGAGCCGTGCTTGATGATGCCGCCCTGCTCGTACTCCTTGCCGACCATGTAGCCGGTGGTGTTGTGCAGGAACAGGAGCGGGATGTCGCGCTGGTTGGCGAGCTGGATGAACTGGGCGGCCTTCTGCGACTCCTGGCTGAACAGGACGCCCTGCGCGTTGGCGAGGATGCCGACCGGATAGCCGTGCAGGGACGCCCAGCCGGTCGTGAGGCTCGACCCGTACAGGGGCTTGAACTCGTCGAAGTCGGAGCCGTCCACGATCCGGGCGATGACCTCGCGCGGGTCGAAGGGCACCTTGAGGTCGCCGGGCACGATGCCGAGGAGTTCGTCGCTGTCGTACTTGGGCGGCTCCACGAGCTGTGGATCCGCGGACGCCTTGCGGTGGTTGAGGCGGGCGACGACGCGGCGCGCCTGCCGGATCGCGTCCCGCTCGTCCACGGCGAAATAGTCGGCGAGCCCGGAGGTGCGGGCGTGCATCTCGGCGCCGCCGAGCGACTCGTCGTCGCTCTCCTCGCCGGTCGCCATCTTCACCAGGGGCGGCCCGCCGAGGAAGACCTTCGCCCGCTCCTTGACCATGATCACGTGGTCGGACATGCCGGGGATGTACGCGCCGCCGGCGGTGGAGTTGCCGAAGACGACGGCGACGGTGGGGATCCCGGCGGCCGACAGCCGCGTGATGTCGCGGAAGATGCCGCCGCCCGGGATGAAGATCTCCTTCTGGGACGGCAGATCGGCGCCGCCGGACTCGACGAGGCTGATGCAGGGCAGCCGGTTGGCGTACGCGATCTCGTTGGCGCGCAGGGCCTTCTTCAGCGACCACGGGTTACTGGCCCCGCCGCGCACCGTCGGATCGTTCGCGGTGATCAGGCACTCGACGCCCTCGACGACTCCGATCCCGGTGACGAGGGAGGCGCCGACGGCGTAGTCGCTGCCCCAGGCCGCGAGGGGGGAGAGTTCGAGGAAGGGCGTGTCGGGGTCGAGGAGCAGCTCGACGCGTTCGCGGGCGAGCAACTTGCCGCGTTTGCGGTGGCGCTGGACGTACTTCTCGCCGCCGCCCGCGAGCGCCTTGGCGTGCTCGGCGTCGAGCGCGTCGAGTCTGCCGAGCATGGCCTCGCGGTGAGCGGCGAAGTCGGCACCGCCGACGTCCAGGGCCGAGGCGAGAACGGTCACAGCAGGACCTCCGGTATGTCCAGATGACGGGAGCGCAGCCACTCGCCGAGCCCCTTGGCCTGCGGGTCGAACCGGTGCTGGGAGGCGACTCCCTGGCCGAGGAGGCCGGTGACGGTGAAGTTGAGGGCGCGGAGGTTGGGCAGTACGTGCCGGACGACCGACAGGTGCCGGCTTTCGGGCAGCAGGCTCTGAAATCGGTCAGCCGTCAGCTCATGACTGATCCAGCGCCAGGCCTCGTCGCCGTCCACCCACACCCCCACGTTCGCGTCCCCGCCCTTGTCGCCGCTGCGGGCGCCCGCGACGAGACCGAGGGGGGCGCGCCGCGTGGGACCGGGCGGCAGGGGCGCGGGCAGGGGCGGTTCCTCCACGTCCGTCAGCGCGCGTGCAGGCCCGTCGTACGTGATCAACTTCCGCTCGCCGTCCGGCAGTACGGCGACCTGCTCGACCTCGCCCCGATCCACGTACGCCGCTTCGAACACCCCGTACGGCGTTCCCTTCCCCGGTGGGGCCGTGACGTGGAAGCCCGGGTAGCTGCCGAGCGCCAGCTCGATCGCCGCGCTGCTGAGGGTGCGGCCCACCGCTTCCGCGTCGCCGTCCCGGACGACGAGACGCAGGAGCGCGCTCGCGGTCTCCTCCGTGTCCGCGTCCGCCCGATCCGTGCGCGCCAGTTCCCACTTCACCTGCGCGGGGCGGGACTTGGCGTGGTCGAACGCCTCGCCCATCTGCTCCCGCACGAGCGCCGCCTTGGCCTCGATGTCGAGCCCGGTCAGCACGAACACGACCTCGTTGCGGAAGCCGCCGAGCCGGTTGAGTCCGACCTTGAGGGTGGGGGGCGGGGCCTCGCCCTGTACGCCGTCGACGCGGACGCGGTCAGGAGCCTCCTGGGTGAGCCGTACGGTGTCCAGCCTCGCGGTCACGTCGGGTCCGGCGTACCGGGCGCTCCCGGTCTCGTACAGGAGCTGTTCCGTCACCGTCCCCACGGTCACGAAGCCACCCGTGCCGGGGTGCTTGGTGATGACGCAGGAGCCGTCCTCGTGGAGTTCCGCGAGGGGGAAGCCGGGGCGCCGCAGGTCGCGGGCCCGCCCGGCGAATCGGGAGTAGTTGCCGCCCGTCGCCTGGGTCCCGCACTCCAGGATGTGCCCGGCGACGACGGCACCCGCGAGCCGGTCGTACGCGTCCTGCTCCCACCCGAAGCGCCAGGCCGCGGGCCCGGTGACCAGGGCGGCGTCGGTGACACGGCCGGTGACCACGATGTCGGCGCCGGCCGCGAGAGCGGCGGTGATCCCGGCGCCGCCGAGGTAGGCGTTGGCGGTGAGGGCACCCGGGTGGCGCCCGCCCGGGGCGAGGTCGTCACCCTCGACGTGCGCCACGCGCGCGTGCAGGCCGAGGCGGTCGTTCAACTCCCTCACGGCGTCGGCGAGTCCGGCCGGATTGAGGCCGCCCGCGTTCGCGACGATGCGCACGCCCCGTTCGAGTGCCAGGCCGAGGGTCTCCTCCAGCTGGCGCAGAAACGTGCGGGCGTAGCCGCGCGCGGGGTCCTTCAGACGGTCGCGGCCCAGGATGAGCATCGTCAGTTCGGCGAGGTAGTCGCCGGTCAGGACGTCGAGGGGGCCGCCGTCGAGCATCTCGCGCAGGGCGTCGAAGCGGTCGCCGTAGAACCCGGAGGCGTTGCCTATGCGCAGTACGTCCCCGCTCACCGCGCCGTGCCCTTGGCCGTGCGCCCGGCTCCCGGCGGTCCCGCGAACGCCTGGGCGATGTCCAGCCACCGGTCGGCGTCGGCGCCCTCGGCCCGCACGTCGAGGTCGGCGCGATGCGCCCGCTGCGTCACCAGCAGACAGAAGTCGAGCCCGGATCCGGTCACGCGCTGCGCCGCGTCTTCGGGCCCGTACGTCCACAGGTCGCCGGAGGGCGCGGTCAGTTCGACGCGGAACTCCTCGGCGGGCGGGGTCTGGCCCCGCGTGGTGAAGGCGAAGTCGCGGGCCCGGATCCCGATGCGGGCCACGTGCCGCAGCCGGTCGCTGGGCTTGCGTTCGACGCCCAGCGCGTCGGCCACGTCCTGGCCGTGCGCCCAGGTCTCCATGAGGCGGCCCGTCGCCATGGAGGCGACCGACATGGGCGGCCCGTACCAGGGGAAGCGCACTCCCGTGGGGGCTGCGACCAGGGCCCGGAGCAGCTCCTCGCGGCCGGCGCGCCAGCGGGCGAGCAGTTCGGCGGGCGGCAGCGCGGCGCCCTCCTCCGCCCCCGCGTCGACGAAGGCGTCGGGCGCGGCGACGGCCTCCTGCACGAGGGCGGCGAACGCGTCGGCGTCCGTGACGGCGATCAGGGCGGAGTGGTCGGTCCAGGCCAGATGGGCGACCTGGTGGGCGACGCTCCAGCCGGGCGCGGGGGTGGCGAGGGCCCATCGGTCCTCGCTCAGCTCACTGACGATCCGGTCGAGTTCGGCGCTCTCACTGCGCAGATCCTCGAGCACGGCCAACGGGTCGGACACGATGCGCTCCCCTCCGGGGCACGACGGCGTGCCCCGGAGCATGGCAGCGCCCGGAGAAACAATCAAGCGTGCTTGTATGAGAATTGGCCAGGGCGGGGGAACGGAAAACGGGGAGCGGCGGACGCCGGAGGGCCTCTGCTCGGCCCTGCACCTGCGTCCGCCGCTCCCGCGCGTCAACCAGCCCGCCGTTCGGCCTACTTGACCTCCGGCACCGGCCGCTTCACGGTCTCCGGCTCGGGCAGCTTCGCCCGCCCGCGGCCCACCTGCGTGCGCACCGCGCCGATGCTGGCCGCGATGACCAGGGCGATCGCCAGGGCGCCGAGGGCGGACAGGGCCTGGTCGAGGATGAGGAATCCGGCGAGCGCGGCGATGGCCGGTTCCAGGCTCATCATGACCGCGAAGGTGGACGCGGGCATGCGGCGCAGGGCGAGGAGTTCGAGGGTGTACGGGAGGACCGAGGACATGACGGCGACGGCGGCGCCGAGGGCCAGCGTCGTCGGCACGACGAGTTTCGAGCCGGACTCCGCGATGCCGATCGGCAGGCTGAGCACGGCCGCGACCCCCATCGCGAGGGCGAGCCCGTCCGCCTGCGGGAACCTGCGCCCCGTACGGGCACTGAAGACGATGTACGCGGCCCACATGCCGCCCGCCGAGACGGCGAAGGCCGCGCCGACCAGGTCCAGTCCGCCGAAGCCGCCCCCGCCGAGGAGGAAGACGCCGCAGAGCGCGAGGCCCGCCCAGAGGGCGTTGACCAGGCGGCGGGAGGCGAGGACCGACAGAGCGAGCGGGCCGAGCACCTCCAGGGTGACGGCCGGGCCCAGGGGGATCCGCGCCGCCGCCTGATAGAAGAGCATGTTCATGCCGCCCATGGCGACGCCGAAGGCGACGACGGTGCCCCAGTCCGCGCGCGAGTGCCCCCGCAGCTTCGGCCGGCACACGACGAGCAGCACGATCGCGGCGAACACGAGCCGCAGGGTGACCACGCCGACCGCCCCGGCGCGCGGCATCAGGGTCACCGCGACCGCCGCACCGAACTGCACCGAGACGCAGCCGCCGAGCACGAGTCCGACCGGGCCGAACGCGCCCCACCGGCCCTTCGGCGCGGCACCCTCGGGCGCGGCGGGAGCCCCCGCCACCTCCGGCTGCGCCACCGCGGCCTCCGGCTGCACCAGCGCGGCGGCCGCCGCGTCGGCGCCGGTCGCCGCCCGGTCGGTACGTGAGACGTTCACGTCTGAGCCTTCCCTTTCACCGCCACCCCCCACAGTTCAACAGGGTGGACTTCAACGTCCAAGGTAGTACACCACGTCATGATCGTGGACCCCTTTTGCGGCTGACGTGCGACAAGGGCCCACCTGCCACGCTAAGACGCCGCGCTCGGTCCGTGAAATGCCTACTGTGCTCCCGTTATGCTCCCCAGGCATGAGCGGTCCGTACGCCCTCCACTCGCTGGAGCTGCGCCATCTGCGCTGCTTCCTCGCCATCGCCGAGGAGGGCAACGTCACACGCGCCGCCGCCCGCCTCCGCCTCACCCAGCCCGCCGTCTCGCGCACCCTCGCGACCCTTGAGGAGGCACTCGGCGTACGGCTCGTCGACCGGTCCACCCACCACCTCACGCTGACCGCCGAAGGCAGGGCGTTCCAGGAGAGCGCGGCGGCCGCCGTCGCCGCGTTCGAGGACGCCCTGGACTCCGTCCGCGCCGTGCGGCGCCCGCTGCGGCTCGGGCACGCCTGGTCGGCGGCGGGCCCGTACACCACGCCCCTGCTGCGGCGCTGGCGCGAGCGGTACCCCGACGTGCCGCTCGAACTCCTGCGTATCGACGACCGCACGGCCGGCCTGACCCGCGGCGCCGTCGACATCGCGCTGCTGCGCGGGCCCGTGGACGCGCCGGGCCTGGTCACCGAGCTGCTGCACACGGAGAGCCGCGTCGCGGCCGTCCCCTCCGACAGCCCCCTCGCGGCGCGCGGCGCACTCACCCTCGCCGACCTCTCCGGCCACACCATCGCCGTGAACACCGTCTCCGGCACCACCGCCCCCGACCTCTGGCCGGCCGCCGCCCGGCCCACCGCGACGATCACCGTGGCGAACACGGACGACTGGCTAGCCGCCATCGCGGCCGACCGCGCGGTGGGCGTCACGACGACCGCCACGCCCGGCATGCACCCGCACCCCGGCGTCGTCTACGTCCCGCTCACCGACGCCCCCGACCTGCCCGTGGTCCTCGCCTGGCGCGACGGCCCGCGCCACCCCGCCGTGAGGGACCTCGTGGAACTCGCCCACGAGGTCATGCCGTCCGGCGGCGCGCGCCGCGTCCGGCGCACAGGCCCTACGGAGTGATCCCCAGCGCCTCCGCGAGGACCTCCGCCAGATGCCGCCCCGGCCGGCCCCCTTCCGGTGCCAGCTGTTCCAGCTGTGTGCGGCACGAGAAGCCGTCCGCGAGAACCACCGCCCCTTCGCCGGCGGTGCGGACGGCCGGCAGGAGCTGTTCCTCCGCACAGGCCACCGACACGTCGTAATGCCCCTCCTCGAAGCCGAAGTTGCCCGCGAGACCGCAGCAGCCGCCGCTCAACTCGCCTTCCAGACCAGCCCTTTCGCGCAGCCGCCGCTCGTCGGCGTCGCCGAGGACCGCGTGCTGGTGGCAGTGGGTCTGGCCGACGGCGGGGCGGTCGACACGGGGCGGGTCCCAGTGCGGAACGAGCCGCTCCAAAGCCTGGGCGAACGTGAGGACCGAGTCGGCGAGGCGCCGGGCGCGCGGGTCGTCCGGCAGCAGCTCCGGCAGATCGGTACGGAGCGCGGCGGCGCAGCTCGGCTCCAGGACGACGACGGGCAGCCCCGCGTCGATGACCGGCCGCATCAGGTCGAGGGTGCGGCGCAGGACGGCTCGGGCACGGTCGAGCTGGCCCGTGGAGACGTAGGTGAGGCCGCAGCAGACGCGGCCACGGCGCGACGGCAGGAGCCCGGCGACCGCCGCCAGGCCGTCCGGCTTGTGGTCGAAGACCCGCGTCGGGGGCGGCAGCACCGAGAGCCCCGCCGCTTCGAGGACCCGCACGGCGGCACGCCCGACCTGCGGCGCGAGATGCTCCGTGAACGTGTCCGGCCACAGCACGACCTCAGGCCCGTCGCCCCCGGACCGCGCCGCGCCGCCCCGCCTGGCCGCCTGCACCCGCCGCCGCAGCTCCCGCCGCCACCCCGCGCTGAACGTCTCGGCGGCCACCCGCGGAATCTTCCGCTCCGACGCGATCCCGCCGAGCCGCTTGCCGAGGGCGGCCAACGGCTCCACGCGCGCGACGGCGTTGACCGCGCCGGCCACGCGCGCGTGCTGCACGGCCCACAGCCAGCGCGGCAGCCACCCCATGGAGTAGTGCGCCGCCGGCCGCCTGCGCCCTTCGTAGTGGTGGTGCAGGAACTCCGCCTTGTACGTGGCCATGTCGACGCCGACCGGGCAGTCCGTGCGGCACCCCTTGCACGACAGGCACAGGTCGAGCGCGTCCCGTACCTCCGTGGACTGCCAGCCGTCCGTGACGACCTCGCCGGCGAGCATCTCGTGCAGCAGGCGCGCGCGCCCGCGCGTGGAGTGCGCCTCCTCGCCCGTCACCCGGAAGGACGGGCACATGACACCGCCCGAAGGAGCCGATTCCGTACGGCACTTGGCGACGCCCACGCAGCGGCGTACGGCGGCGGAGAAGTCGCCGCCGTCGTGCGGGTAGGCGAACTCGACGTCGACGGGGCCGCGCGGCAGGACGGCGAAACGCAGGTTCTCGTCGAGGCGGGCGGGGCGCACGAGCACGCCGGGGTTGAGCAGCCCGTCCGGGTCCCACGCGTCCTTGATCCGCCCGAAGAGGCCCACCAGCTCGGTCCCGTACATCTTCGGCAGGAGTTCGGCGCGGGCCTGCCCGTCGCCGTGCTCCCCGGACAGTGATCCGCCGTGCGCGACGACGAGGTCGGCGAGGTCCTCGGAGAAGTGGCGGAAGCGCCGCACCCCGGTCTCGCTGAGGAGGTCGAAGTCGATGCGCACGTGGATGCACCCGTCACCGAAGTGCCCGTACGGGGTACCGCGCAGCCCGTGCTGCGCCAGGAGCCCCCTGAAGTCCCGCAGATACGGGCCGAGGCGGGCGGGCGGCACCGCGCAGTCCTCCCAGCCTGGCCACGCCTCGGTGCCGTCCGGCATGCGGGTCGCGGTGCCGGAGGCGTCCTCGCGGATGCGCCACAGGGCACGCTGGCCCGCGGGGTCGTCGACGATGAGGGAGTCCGTCGTGCCTCCGGCCGCGGCCCGCACGATCGCCTCGGCGCGCGCGCATGCCTGCGCCGCGGTGTCGCCGCCGGTCTCGACGAACAGCCAGGCGCCGCCCTTCGGCAGGCCGGCCTGTTCCCGTACGAGGTCGGCGGCCATGCCCTCGACCGTGAGCGGCCCGTACGGCAAAAGCCCCGCGGCGGCCTCGGCGGCGGCGCTCTCGTCGGCGTAGGCGAGCACCGCGAGGGCACGCGCGCGTGGCGCCTCGACGAGCCGGACCGTGGCCTCGGTGACGATGCCGAGGGTGCCTTCGGTGCCGCAGAGGAAGCGGGCGAGGTCGACGCCGTTCTCGGGGAGCAGGGCGTCGGCGGCGTACCCGGAGATGCGGCGCGGCAGGTCGGGGAAGCCGGTGCGCAGGAGTGCCAACTCGCCCTCGATCAGCGGACGGAGGGAGTCAGGGGCGCCTTGCCAGCCACGGCCCAGGGTGCGCTGCCGGAAATCACCGCCGGACTGACGGACGACAGCGGACAGCGAACGGACGTTGTCGGCCGTCGTCCCGTAGGCCACCGAATGCGACCCGCACGAGTTGTTCCCGATCATGCCGCCGAGCGTGCACCGGCTGTGCGTGGACGGGTCGGGCCCGAACCGCAGGCCGTGCGGCGCGGCCACCTCCTGGAGCCGGTCGAGCACAACTCCCGGTTGCACCACGGCAGTCCGCGTGTCCGGATCAACGTCCACAATTCGGTTCATGTGCCGCGTGAAGTCCATGACGACGCCCGTCCCCGTCGCCTGGCCGGCGATCGACGTACCGCCGCCGCGCGCCACGACCGGCACCCCGTGCTCCCGGCAGACCGCGAGCACGGCCGCCACGTCATCGGCGTCGCGCGGCGCCACGACGCCGACGGGAACTCTCCGGTAGTTCGACGCGTCCATGGTCATCAGCGCCCGCGCAGCCGCGGAGAAGTCGACCTCCCCGCGCACGACGCCGCGCAACGCCCTCGCGATACCTTCCGGGTCCTGGTTTCCCACGGTGGCAGCCATGCCCCCAGCATGCATCTCCCCCGGGAACGACAACAGTTCGCCACGACAGGAGCAACTCCCATGCCCCGCATAGCCCTCGATCCATTCGTCACCGACCTGGACGCCGAGAGCGCCGCGCTGCGCGCCGCGGGGCCCCTCGCCGAGGCCGAGCTGCCGGGCGGTGTACCCGTATGGGCGGTCACGCATCACGCGGAGGCACGTCAACTCCTCACGGACCGCCGCCTGGTGAAGGACATCGAGGTGTGGGGCGCGTGGCGGCGCGGCGAGATCCCGGACGACTGGCCGCTGATCGGGCTCGCCAACCCGGGCCGTTCCATGCTGACCGTCGACGGCGACGACCACCGCCGGCTGCGCACGCTCGTCGCGCAGGCCCTCACGCCGCGCCGGGTGGAGCTGATGCGCGACCGGATCGCGCGGCGCACCGAGGAGCTCCTGGACGCCCTGCCCACGGACGGCACCACCGTCGACCTCAAGGCCACGTTCGCCTACCCCCTCCCCATGTACGTCATCGCCGACCTCATGGGCATCGACGACTCGGCGCTGCCCCGCCTGAAGGTCCTCTTCGAGAAGTTCTTCTCCACGCAGACCCCGCCGGCGGAGGTCGTCGCGACGCTGACGGAACTGGCCGGGATCATGGCCGCCACGGTCGCGGCCCGGCGCGCCGAACCCGGTGACGACCTGACGAGCGCCCTGATCCTGGCGTCGGGCGACGACGGCGACCGGCTCACCGACGAGGAGATCGTCTCCACGCTCCAGCTGATGGTCGCGGCGGGCCACGAGACGACGATCTCGCTGATCGTCAACGCCGTGGTGAACCTGTCCGCCCACCCCGGCCAGCTCGCCCAGGTCCTCGCCGGCGACGTCCCGTGGGAGGCGGTGGTCGAGGAGACGCTGCGCCACTCCACGCCGACGTCGCACGTCCTGATCCGCTTCGCCGCCGAGGACGTACCGGTCGGCGACAAGGTGATCGCGAAGGGCGAGGCGCTGATCGTTTCGTACGGGGCCATCGGCCGGGACGAGGCCGCCCACGGCCCCCGTGCGGGTGACTTCGACATCACCCGCAACTCCCCGAACCGCCACATCTCGTTCGGCCACGGCCCCCACGTGTGCCCGGGCGCGGCGCTCTCCCGCCTGGAGGCGGCGGTGGCACTCCCGGCCCTGTACGCCCGCTTCCCCGACCTCACCCTCGCCGTCCCGCCCACGTCCCTGCGCCACAAGCCGGTGGTGACGCAGAACGACCTCTTCGAGCTGCCGGTACGGCTTCGTCCCTGAAGCCCGGCCTGTCCAGCCTCTCCGGCGCTTGAGGAGCGGGGTCCGGGGCGGAGCCCCGCAACGTCCACCCGGGTGGGGCACGGTCTCAGCCGACGGACACCGACAAGACGGCGTGCCCCGAGCCGCTAGGCTCACGTCGTGGCTGAGATCCAGATTCCCGCTGACATCAAGCCCGCCGACGGACGTTTCGGCGCGGGCCCCTCCAAGGTGCGCACGGAGGCGCTGGACGCCCTGGCCGCCACCGGCACGTCCCTGCTCGGCACCTCCCATCGCCAGGCCCCGGTCAAGAACCTCGTCGGCCGGGTGCGCGAAGGGGTCAAGGACCTCTTCCAGCTCCCCGAGGGCTACGAGGTGATCCTGGGCAACGGCGGCTCCACCGCCTTCTGGGACGTGGCGACGCACGGCCTGATCGAGAACAAGTCGCAGCACCTGAACTTCGGCGAGTTCTCGTCCAAGTTCGCGAAGGCCTCGAAGCTGGCCCCGTGGCTGGCCGAGCCGACCGTGATCGCCTCCGAGCCCGGCACGCACCCCGAGCCGCAGGCCGAGGCGGGCGTCGACGTGTACGGCCTCACGCACAACGAGACCTCCACCGGCGTCGCCGCCCCGATCAAGCGCGTGGCGGGTGCCGACGACGGCGCCCTCGTCCTGGTGGACGCGACCTCCGGCGCCGGCGGCCTGCCCGTCGACATCGCCGAGACGGACGTCTACTACTTCGCCCCGCAGAAGTCGTTCGCCTCGGACGGCGGCCTGTGGCTGGCGGCGTTCTCGCCGGCCGCCCTGGAGCGCGCCGAGCGCATCCACGCGTCGGGCCGCCACATCCCGGAGTTCTTCTCGCTGCCGACGGCGATCGACAACTCCCGCAAGAACCAGACGTACAACACCCCGGCGCTCGCGACGCTGTTCCTGCTCGGTGAGCAGCTGGAGTGGATGAACAGCCAGGGCGGTCTGGCCTGGACGACGGCCCGCACCAAGGACTCGTCGACGCGCCTGTACAGCTGGGCCGAGGACTCCAAGCACGCGACGCCGTTCGTCACGGACGCCGCGAAGCGTTCGCAGGTCATCGGCACGATCGACTTCTCGGACGAGATCGACGCGGCGGCGGTCGCCAAGGTGCTGCGCGCCAACGGCATCGTCGACACGGAGCCGTACCGCAAGCTGGGCCGCAACCAGCTGCGCGTCGCGATGTTCCCGGCGATCGACCCGGCGGACGTCGAGGCGCTGACGAAGTGCATCGACTACGTGATCGAGAAGCTCTAGTCGCACCGGTTCCACGTTGATGGGGCGCCCGGCATCACGCCGGGCGCCCCATCGGCGTACGGCGTCACTACTTCTTCGGCCGCCGCAGCAGCCGCCCGATCCCGAACACGGCGATCACCACGGCGATGAGCCCGACCGCGCCCGCGCTGAGTCCCGTTTCGATGCGCCCGTCGCCCGAGTCCCCGTCCGCCGAGGGCGCCTTCGAGTCGCCGCCGGACGACCCGTCCCCGGCCTGTACGGGCTTCACCGAACTGCCCCGGCCCTCGCTCCCGTAGAGCAGCGTCTTCCCGTCGGCGGTGTACGTGACGGACTCGCCCTGCGGCTGCATCGGCACGCTCAACTGCCCCTCGCGCTCGGGCTTCCCGTCCTTCCAGGCGTACGAGATCCCGCCGAAGTAGCCGCGCAGGGCGAGGTGCCTGCCGTCGGGCGAGAACGCGCCGTCCGTCACCCACAGGTCGATGCCGGACACACGCCGGAAGACGTTCGTGCCCGACGCGGACAGGTTCTCGGGGCCCTCGTAGAGGCCGCCGCCGTCCTCGTTCTTCTCGGCGATGTAGACACGGCCGGTCTTCGGATGGACCATCAGCGCCTCGGCGTTGCGGGGCCCGTCCGCGTACTTCACGACGTACTGCGTCGCCCGCACGGTCTGGTCGACGAGCTCCTTCGGCTCGGGCAGCTTGTAGATCCACACGTGGTCCCACTTGCCGCCGAGGTTGTCGCCGATGTCGCCGACGTACAGGTTGTTGTCGGGGCCGATGGAGATGGCCTCGACGTCGCGCGGGGCGCCGACGCCGGTCAGGGTGAGGGTGGCGACGGTCTTCCCGGTCCTGCCGTCGACCGCGTACAGGTACGCGCCGTCGCTGCTGTCGTTGTGGGTCCAGTAGATGCCCGGGTGGATCCGGGACGCGGCGAGGCCGCTGGACTCTGTGATCCGGGGGTCCTTGATGGTGAAACCGTCGCTGCCCGGGTCGTCCGCCACGGCGGGAGCGGTGGCACCGAACGCGAGAACGACGGCGGCTCCGGCCGCACCCAGAAACGAACGCATGCCCCCAGCTTGCCAGGGCGTGCTCAGCGTCACACACTCCGCCCGGCCTTGATCCGCCATGATGAGCGGATGCTCAGGTTCACTTTCGTCGGCGACTCGATGACGATAGGCAGCGCGGGCGAACTCACCTGGCGCTACCGGATGTGGCAGCATCTGCGGGCCGCGTACGGCGACGGCGCGTTCGAGATCGCCGGGCCGCGCGAGACGCTCCACGACAAGACGGCGAACGCCCCGGTGTCGCACGACTACGCGGACGCGGACCCCGAATTCCCGCGCGGTCACCTCGCGGGCTGGGGCGAGGGCTGGCTGCACATGGCGGCCGTCATCGAAGAGGCGGTCGCGCTCGCCCGCACCGACGTCCTGCTCATCTCGCTCGGCCTGATCGACCTCGGCTTCTACACGAACGCGGAGCAGACCGCGCAGAACGTCCGCCGCTTCGTCGCCGGGGCCCGCGCGGCGAACCCGCGGGTGCGGATGGTCCTGCTGCCGGTCATCCCGAACGTGCGCGCCGAGACGGACGCGCCGTTCGCCGCGGAGGTCGCCCACTTCAACACGCTTCTCGCGAAGGCGGTCGCCGACCTCGACTCGGGCCGCTCCCCCCTGCTCCTCGCGTCCGTCCCGGAGTCGTACGACATCCACCAGGACACGTACGACGGCACGCACCCGAACGAGAGCGGTGAGCGCAAGCTCGCGGACACGTTCGCCCTCGCGATGCGTCAGGCGTGGGGTCCGCCGGACGCATCGCACGGGGGCCTTGCCTAGAGTCCACTCCACGCCGTTGGCTGGGGACCCATGAAGTACACGCAGCTCGGACGCACAGGACTCAAGGTCAGCCGTCTCGTTCTCGGCACGATGAACTTCGGCCCGCAGACCGACGAGGCCGACAGCCACGCGATCATGGACACGGCGCTGGCCTCGGGGATCAACTACTTCGACACCGCCAACGTCTACGGCTGGGGCGACAACAAGGGCCGTACCGAGGAGATCATCGGCAGCTGGTTCGCCCAGGGCGGCGACCGGCGGGACAAGACGGTCCTGGCCACGAAGGTCTACGGCAACATGGCCGGCGAGGGCACCAAATCCCCCTGGCCCAACCACGACAAGCTCTCCGCGGTCAACATCCGCCGCGCCGTCGAGGCCAGCCTCAAGCGGCTGGGCACGGACTACATCGACATCTACCAGTTCCACCACGTCGACCGCGAGACCCCCTTCGAGGAGATCTGGCAGGCCGTCGACGTCCTGATCCAGCAGGGCAAGATCCTGTACGCCGGGTCGTCGAACTTCCCCGGCTACAAGATCGCCCAGGCCAACGAGAAGGCGGCCGCCCGCGGCACCCTCGGCCTCGTCAGCGAGCAGTGCCTCTACAACCTCTCGGAGCGCCGCGCCGAGATGGAGGTCATCCCGGCCGCGCAGGAGTACGGCCTCGGGGTCATCCCCTGGTCGCCGCTGCACGGCGGCCTGCTCGGCGGAGTCATCAAGAAGGAGGTCGAGGGCGGTCGCCGCGCGAGCGGCCGGGCCGCGGACGCGCTCGCGAACCCCGAGACGCGCGCCCAGCTCCAGGCCTACGAGGACCTGCTCGACAAGCACGGCCTCGCGCCCGGCGAGGCGGCGCTGGCCTGGCTCCTGACCCGTCCCGGCGTCACCGGCCCCATCGTCGGCCCGCGCACCTCGGAACAGCTCGACTCGGCGCTGCGCGCGGTCGAACTCGAACTGAGCGAGGAGGTCCTCACGGGCCTGGACGAGATCTTCCCGGGTCCGGGGCCGTCGCCGGAGGCGTTCGCCTGGTAGAGCGGGGGCCTCGCGCTGCAAACGGCCGGGGGTCCGGGGGCCGCCCCCCGGGACAGCACAGCCCGGGCCCGGGGCCGTCGCCGGAGGCGTTCGCCTGGTAGAGCGGGGCCTCGCGCTGCGAACCTGGTAGCCGACCGGCTACGTACGGGTACGGCGCCGCGCGGCCGCGGTCACTTGCCGACCGCGGCCGCCACGGCGACGACGGCGAACATCAGTACCAGCACAACGGCCATGATCCGGTTACGGCTCTTCGGGTCCACGCCTTCGAGACTAACCGGTGCCCGAAAGCGGCCAGCCGCCGACCTTCTCGTAGCGGGGCTGCTCGCCCCGTACCCCGGACGTCGGCAGCCGGCTGCGGACGAGCGCCAGCTCACCGACCGTCCACTGCTCGCCGGTGAACGTGTCGAGCGCGGCCGCGTACGGCTTGAGGTGGACGGCGCCGGAGCCGCGGGCCAGCGTGAGGTGGGGCCGGTAGTGGGTGTGCTCCTTGCGGTGCTCCTCCGCCGGCAGGCCGGCCTTGCGGGCCGCGGCCCCGGCCCGCTCGGCGAGGCGCCGCAGCGCCGCCACGTCACCGGACGCGCCGGCCCACAGGGCCCGGTCCCCGAAGTGGCCGCCGCCGTGCAGGGCGAGCGGGAAGGGCGCGGTGCGTCCCGCCGCCCGCGCCAGGCGGCGGGACAGCTCGGGCACGGTCTCGTCGGGCACCTCGCCGTAGAAGGCGAGCGTGAAGTGCCAGCCGGGGCGGCCGGTCCATCTCAGGCCCTCGGCCCCCTCGGTGTCCATCAACTGGTCGACGGCGGGCCCCAGTTCGGCCACCGCCTCGTCGGGCGGAAGCACTGCTGCGAAGAGTCTCACCGGGCTAGTGTCCCCGCATGGAGATCAGAAAGGGCAGCACGGCGGACATCCCCGCGATAGTCGGCCTGTTCGACGGGGCCATGGAGTGGCTGGTGTCACAGGGGCGCACGGGGCAGTGGGGCGAGCAGCCGTGGTCGCGGCGTCCGCGGGCCGTGGCGATGGTCGAGGAGTACGTGGCCAAGGGCCAGCCGTGGATCGCGGAGACCGACGGCGTCTGGCCGGGCCAGGTCCTGGCCCGGCGCGTCTGACGGTCAGGCCTCTCGGCTCACGCCGCCGTGGCCAGCTGGTCGCGCGGTACGAACTGCACGTGCTGCTGTCCGCGGCGCAGGTCGAGCTTGAGCCGCAGGTTCGCGGCGCGGGCCAGCATCAGTGCGACGCCGACCGCGGCCACGGCGCAGATGAGGCCGCCGAGAGCGAAGCTGACCCGGACCCCGTACTGATCGGCGAGCCAGCCGAACAGGGGCCCGCCGAGCGGCGTACCGCCCGTGAACACCATCATGAACAGGGACATGACGCGGCCCCGCATCTCGGGGTCGGTGGACATCTGGACGGACGAGTTCGCGGTCACGTTGACCGTGAGGCCGAGGATGCCGAGGAGCACGATCAGCGGCGCGAAGACCCAGACGTCGGGCGCGAACGCGACCAGGACCTCCAGGACACCGAAGCCGATGGCGGCTCCCGCGAGGACGCGTAGCCGGGTGGAGCGGCGCCGGGCGGCGAGCAGCGCACCGGCCAGCGAGCCGAGGGCCATGAGGGTGTTGAAGACGCCGTACATACCGACCCCGCCGTGGAAGACGTCGTCGGCGTAGGCGCTCAGCCAGATCGGGAAGTTGAAGCCGAAGGTGCCGACGAAGCCGACGAGGACGATCGGCCAGATCAGCTCGGGGTGCTTGGAGACGTAGTCGAGGCCGTCGCGGAGCTGGCCCTTGCCGCGCGAGGCGCGCGGGGTGTGGTGCAGTTCGCGGGTGCGCATCAGGCAGAGGCTGGTGAGCGGGGCGAGGAAGGACAGGCCGTTGGCGAGGAACGCCCAGCCCGGACCGACGGCAGCAGTGAGTCCACTCGCTACCGCGGGACCGATCAGGCGTGCCGACTGGAAGTTCGCCGAGTTCAGGCTGACCGCGTTGCGGACCTGGTCGGGGCCGACCATCTCGGACACGAAGGACTGGCGGGTCGGGTTGTCGACGACGGTGACGAGGCCGGTGAAGAAGGCCGCGAGGTAGACGTGCCAGACCTGGACGTTCCCGGTGAGGGTGAGCGCGGCGAGGAAGAGCCCGGACAGGCTCATGGCGCCCTGGGTGACGAACAGGAGGTTCCGCTTGGCGAAACGGTCGGCTATGACGCCGCCGTAGAGGCCGAACAGGAGCATCGGCAGGAACTGCATGGCGGTGGTGATACCGACGGCCGCCGAGGAGCCGGTGATGCTGAGCACCAGCCAGTCCTGGGTGATGCGGGCCATCCAGGTGCCGGTGTTGGATACGACGGCCCCGGTCGCGAAGAGCCGGTAGTTACGGATCTTCAGCGAGCTGAACATCGAACTCTTGCGGGGGCGGTCGGTCGTGTCGAGGGCGGTTGGTGCGGGGGCGGAGTCTGCTCCGGATCCCGTACTCAATGCGGGTTCGCCTCCTTGGCGGCCGTGAACGGCGGGTCGGTGTGCGCCCCGTGGGGCTTTACAGGTGGGCGAGCTTCTCCAGGACGGGGGCGGCGGCGCGGATCTTGGCCCACTCGTCCTCGTCCAGGTTCTCCACGAGCGAGGCCAGCCAGGCGTTGCGCTTGCGGCGGCTCTCTTCGAGCATGGCCTCGGCCTGCTCGGTGGAGGTGACGACTTTCTGGCGCCGGTCCTCGGGATGCGGCTCCAGCCGGACGAGCCCCTTGGCTTCGAGCAGCGCGACGATGCGGGTCATCGACGGCGGCTGCACGTGCTCCTTGCGGGCGAGTTCGCCCGGAGTCGCGCTGCCGCAGCGGGCGAGGGTGCCGAGCACCGACATTTCGGTGGGGCTCAGCGACTCGTCGACCCGCTGGTGCTTGAGTCGGCGCGACAGGCGCATCACCGCTGAGCGCAGTGCGTTCACTGCGGCTGCGTCGTCGCCATGGGAGAGGTCCGGCATGTCCTTAGCTTAAGTCATTACCCTCTCTAAAGACCACTCGGATTCCCGTGACTCCGCCCACTGAATCCTCCGAACCACCCTCCATCACCCATATGAGTGACGTGGCCACGAAAAGTGACACGCGGGCCGACAGCGGCCCGCGACCCTGTTGCGCATGGGATCGACAGTGCTCAGCCTGCGGATAGACGGTGAGCTGCTCGACCGGCTCAAGACCCACGCCGCCAAAAGAGGAATGAGCGTCCAGGACTATGTGGTCCGGACGCTCATTCGAGACGACTTCGACGAACGGTTCGCGACGGCCGTCGAGGAGACAGAGAAGTTCTACGGGGCGGCGTGAGCGCCGCCGGGTGACCGACCCGGCAGCTACTTCGTGAGACCCAGCGCCGGCATCAGGTAGTAGAAGGCGAAGACCGCCGAGACGATGTACATCGGGACCGGCACCGAACGGGCGCGGCCCGCCGCGACCCGCAGCAGCGTGAAGCTGATGAAGCCCATTCCGATGCCGTTGGTGATCGAGTACGTGAACGGCATCATCAGCATCGTCACGAACGCCGGGATGGCGATCGTGTAGTCGCTCCAGTCGATGGCCCCGATCGAACCCGACAGGATCAGGAAACCCACCGCGAGCAGCGCGGGCGTGGCCGCCTGGGACGGGACCATCGTGGCGACCGGCGTGAGGAACAGCGCGAGAGCGAAGAGACCGCCGGTGATCACGTTGGCGAAACCGGTGCGCGCGCCCTCGCCGACACCGGCGGTGGACTCCACGAAGCAGGTGGTGGCCGACGAGGACGAGGCGCCGCCCGCGGCGACGGCGATGCCGTCGATGAAGAGGACCTTGTTCATGCCGGGCATCTGACCGCTCTTGTCCGTCAGATGGGCCTCGTCGCTCACGCCCATGATCGTGCCCATCGCGTCGAAGAAGCACGACAGCAGCACGGTGAAGACGAAGAGGATGCCGGTCAGCATGCCGACCTTGCTGAAGCCGCCGAACAGGCTGACCTGGCCGACCAGCCCGAAGTCCGGCATCTCGACCGGGTTGCCGGGCCACTGGGGCGTCGTCAGGCCCCAGCTCGGGACGTCGGCGACCGCGTCGATGACCACCGCGACGAGCGTCATGACGACGATGGAGATCAGGATGGCGCCCGGCACCTTGCGCACGATCAAGGCGAGGGTGAGCAGCACGCCGAGCACGAAGACGAGGACCGGCCAGCCGTTGAGGTGACCGTCGGCGCCCAGCTGGATCGGGACGGTGGTGTGCGCGGCGTCCGGGATGCGGGAGACGAAGCCCGAGTCGACCAGGCCGATCAGCATGATGAACAGGCCGATACCGATCGCGATGCCCTTGCGCAGGCCGAGCGGCACGGCGTTCATGACGCGCTCGCGCAGGCCGGTCGCCACCAGGAACATCACGACGAAGCCCGCGAGGACGACCATGCCCATCGCGTCGGGCCACGACATGCGGGGCGCGAGCTGGAGGGCGACGACGGTGTTCACGCCGAGGCCGGCGGCGAGCGCGATCGGGACGTTGCCGATGACGCCCATGAGCAGGGTCGTGAAGGCGGCGGTGAGCGCGGTCGCGGTGACCAGCTGGCCGTTGTCGAGCTGGTGCCCGTACATGTCCTTCGCGCTGCCGAGAATGATCGGGTTCAGCACGATGATGTAGGCCATCGCGAAGAAGGTGGCGAAGCCGCCGCGGATCTCGCGACTGACGGTCGAACCCCGCTCGGAGATCTTGAAGTAGCGGTCGAGGCCGCTCGTCGGGGCCGACGGCGGCTCGGTGAGATCGACCGGGGCGGGGGCCGGGCTGGGCATGGATGACCTCTGGATCGGTGTAGCTGGTGGGGGTGCCATTTGGCGTTTTCTACGAACAGAAGTGGCCAGACTCAGGCCGTTTCAGTATGAACATATGAGCAAGAAATGGCTATCTCCGCGCGTAGACCCTTGACCCATACGGGTTCCGGGGCGACTGAAGACGCCGTTTCGTGCTCCTCGTAAGCTGTGCCCATGGAGAAGTGGACCCCCAAGCACGAGGCACCCGAGCCCCTCGAAGGGCCCGTGGTCGCCACCATCACGGGCGGCACGATCCTCTGGTTCGTCCTCTTCCTGGTGCAGCTGCCGTTCTACGGCTGGTTCGACGACCACGGCCACCTCTGGTGGGTGTGGACCTGCCTGGCCGGCGCCGGGCTCGGACTCATCGGCATCTGGTACGTACGGGGGCGCGACGCGGCGATCAAGCGCGCGGCGGCCGAGGCGGGCACGGCACCCGAGTAGTCACCGGGCGGGGCTCGCATACCGCCACGGGACCACCCCTCTCCTCCCCGGGTCGGATCTTTGGCGCACCCGAGGGGTGAAGCCGCAAATCCGCCCGTACTGTCGTTTGCATGACGCACATCGACGCGGGCTCCGAGCTGGACCCGGTCCACCCGGTGCCGGTCCCCCAGCGGGCCAGGGGGCTCACCACCGGTGAGGTGGCCGAACGCGTCGCGCGGGGCGAGGTCAACGACATACCGGTCCGCAGCTCCCGCTCGGCCACCGAGATCATCCGCGCGAACGTCTTCACGCGGTTCAACGCGATCATCGGCATCCTGTGGCTGATCATGCTGTTCGTCGCGCCGTTCCAGGACAGCCTCTTCGGCTACGTCATCCTCGCCAACACCGGCATCGGCATCATCCAGGAGCTGCGCGCCAAGAAGACCCTCGACTCGCTCGCCGTCATCGGCGAGGCGAGACCGACGGTCCGGCGCGACGGGCAGGCCACCGAGATCTCCACCTCCGAAATCGTCCTCGGCGACCTCATCGAGATCGGCCCCGGAGACAAGATCGTCGTGGACGGTGTGTGCGCCGAGGCCGACAGCCTGGAGATCGACGAGTCCCTGCTCACCGGCGAGGCCGACCCCGTCGTCAAGAAACACGGCGACCAGGTCATGTCCGGCAGCTTCGTCGTCGCCGGCGGCGGCGCGTTCACCGCGACGAAGGTCGGCCGCGAGGCCTACGCGGCGCAGCTCGCCGAGGAGGCAAGCCGCTTCACACTCGTCCAGTCCGAGCTGCGCACCGGCATCTCCACCATCCTCAAGTACGTCACCTGGATGATGGTCCCGACCGCGATCGGCCTCGTCATCAGCCAGCTCGTGGTGAAGGAGAACGACTTCAAGGACTCCGTCGCGCGGACCGTCGGCGGCATCGTGCCGATGGTCCCCGAGGGGCTCGTCCTGCTCACCTCCGTCGCCTTCGCGATCGGCGTGATCCGCCTCGGCCGTAAGCAGTGCCTCGTCCAGGAACTGCCCGCCATCGAGGGCCTCGCCCGCGTCGACACCGTCTGCCTCGACAAGACGGGCACCCTCACCGAGGGCGGCATGGACGTCACCGAACTGCGCCCGCTCGGCGGCGCCGACGAGGGCTACCTGCGCAAGGTCCTCGGAGCGCTCGGCGAGTCGGATCCGCGGCCCAACGCCTCGCTCCAGGCGATCATCGACGCCTATCCCGACAGCGAGGAGTGGCGCTGCACCGAGTCGCTGCCCTTCTCCTCCGCCCGCAAGTACAGCGGCGCCGCGTTCAGCGAGGGCGACGGCACGAGCAGCGCGTGGCTCCTCGGCGCGCCCGACGTGCTCCTGCCGGCC
The DNA here is from genome assembly GCF_044748025.1 of Streptomyces sp. NPDC090032. NCBI lineage: Bacteria > Bacillati > Actinomycetota > Actinomycetes > Kitasatosporales > Streptomycetaceae > Streptomyces > Streptomyces sp. NPDC090032. Next base: position 395,344 of record NZ_JBIVFF010000006.1, read on the forward strand.
GGGCACCCGGTGCTCGCCGAGACCGAGGAGCTCAACCACCAGGGCCTGCGTGTCCTGCTGCTCGCCCGCGCCCGTGCCGACCTCGACGACCCGGCGCTCAAGGAGGGCGCCGAGGCCGCCGCCCTGATCGCCATGGAGCAGCGGCTGCGGCCCGACGCGGCGGACACCCTGCGGTACTTCGCCGACCAGGGCGTCCAGGCGAAGGTCATCTCCGGCGACAACGCGGTGTCGGTGGGCGCCGTCGCCGGGAAGCTGGGCCTCGCGGGCGCGCAGGACACCGTCGACGCCCGCACGCTCCCCGCCGACCAGCCCGGGATGGCGAAGGCACTCGACGAGAACACGGTGTTCGGCCGCGTCACCCCGCAGCAGAAGCGCGACATGGTCGGCGCGCTCCAGTCGAACGGGCACACGGTCGCGATGACGGGCGACGGCGTGAACGACGTACTCGCCCTCAAGGACGCCGACATCGGCGTCTCGATGGGCTCGGGTTCGGAGGCGACGCGGGCCGTCGCGCAGATCGTGCTCCTCAACAACAGCTTCTCCACGCTGCCGTCGGTGGTGGCCGAGGGCCGCCGCGTGATCGGGAACATCACGCGCGTCGCGTCCCTGTTCCTGGTCAAGACGGTCTACTCGGTGCTGCTCGCCGTCCTCGTGGTCTGCTTCCAGATCGAGTACCCGTTCCTGCCCCGGCACCTGACGCTGCTGTCGACCCTGACGATCGGCATCCCCGCGTTCTTCCTGGCCCTCGCGCCCAACAAGGAGCGGGCCAAACCGCAGTTCGTGAAGCGCGTGATGCGGTACGCGATCCCGGGCGGCGTCGTCGCGGGGACCGCCACCTTCGTGACGTACATGCTCGCCCGGCACTACTACACGGGCTCCGGCGCGCTCGACGCCGAGACGAGTTCGGCGACGCTGACGCTGTTCCTCGTCTCGATGTGGGTGCTCGCCATCATCGCGCGGCCCTACACCTGGTGGCGGGTGTGCCTGGTGGCCGCGATGGGCGCGGGATTCCTGCTCGTCCTCGTCGTGCCGTGGCTCCAGGACTTCTTCGCGCTGAAGCTGGTGGGCGCGTCGATGCCGTGGACGGCGGTCGGCGTCGCGGCGGTGGCGGCGGTCGCCCTGGAATTCGCATGGCGCTGGGTCGACCGCCGCTTTCCCGTGTGAGGGGCCCCGCGTGTGTGAGGGGCCCCGTCTGACGGACTACTGCACGTCGACGAAGTCGCTCGTCGAGTTCACGGCCGGGGTGGTGGACGTACCGGCGAAGCTGTAGCGCCAGTAGCCGTCCGAGGCCGCCGTCACGGTGGTCTTCAGGCCGCCGGTCGAGGAGGACGTCACCGTCTTGACGGTGGAGTAGGTGCTGGCGCCCTTCTTCTTGAACTGGAGCTTCACCGGCTGCTTGGTGTAGCCCATGTACTTGCTGGTGTCCCAGTTGGCGCGGGTGAGCGAGCCGGTGACCGTGATGGTCTTGCCCTTCTTCACCGGCTCGGGGGCGGCATTGGTGGTGAGCTTCGAGTAGCGCTTCACGCTGCGCTTGCCGTAGTAGTCGTTCCAGTAGATGCTGCCGTCGCCCGCGAGCGCCCCGGCCGTCACGTGCCAGCTACCGGCAAGGGAGTTGGCGAGGTCACCCCGCGGGTCGACCGTGATGGTCAGCTTGCAGGTGGAGGTGGTGGCGCTGGCGGCGGTGCAGGTGGCGGCGTCTTCGTTCGGCGGCAGGTAGCCGTCGACGTGGTCGACGTCGGAGCCGTGCCACAGGTCGATGTACGCGTCCTGGATGCCGGAGGCGTGGCTGGCGGTCAGGGAGACCGTGAACGTCTTCAGGTTCGTGGTGCCGAGCACCACGTCCTGGCCGCTGTTGACCGTGACGTTGGAGACGACCGGCTCGGTCTCCGCGGCGAAGGCGGACATGTGCTCGGCCGGAGCCTCGGCGGCGAAGCGCTGGGCGGCGCCCGGCTTGTTCAGGTCGGAAGCCGTACCGGTGCCGGCATGCGCGGCCGGGACGGCGAACGCGGTGAGAGCCAGGGCGCCGGAGATGGTCGCGGCGGCCGCAGTGGCACGTATGCGCATGTGTTCCCCAAGGTGGAGAAGGGGTCCCGCGGTGCGAATGCCGTCACGCGGGATCCAAGTGATCTAGGAGTCTGTTGACTCGGAAGATCAGACATGCGACGGGCGGGGCTGGTTGTACGCCGCGTGAACATTTTGTGATTGGTTTACGCAGCTCCGCCCGCCCCTCAGTCGAACCAGCGGTCCCGCGCCAGCTCCGCCGTCCGCGACGGGTCCTCGAGCAGCGCCGCGACCTCGAAGCGGCGCGGCCACTGGCCCGCCGCCCACGCCAGGCCCGCCGCCACGCCCTCCAGCGTCGAAGCGTGGACCGTGCCGTCGGACGTGCGCCGCCAGTCGACCTCCACCCCGGCGACGAGCAGCTCCTCGTGCTCGACGTACGTCTGCGGGGTCGCGGACCCGAGCAGGGTCCGTACGGACTCCGGCACCGGATGCTCGGCGCCCTCCTGCGTGACCTCGGCGTCCACGGTCGCGCTCAGCCGCCGCACCTGGAACAGCTCCGCCAGGTCCGCGGCCCGCCCCGGGCTCACCGGCAGCAGCGCGAGACCTCCGGCGAGGGGCAGCAGATCGGGCGCGTCCGCGACGACGGCGTCGGCCGCGTCCACGACCCGGACCTCACCGTCCACCACGGCCCGCAGCTCGTCGGGCAGGGTCACCTGCTCCGGGTCGAGATCGGCCAGCGCCCCGTACAGGGCGTGGAGTTGGGCCGCGCCGACCTCGCGGTCCGGGTCGGCGAGCCGGTCGAGGAGCTCGGCCGCGCCGCCCGGCTCGTCGAGGAGCGCGGCGACCGACGTGCGGACGCCGAGCGCGCGCAGCACCTGTTCGTCCTCGAAGCCGGTCGCGTCCGCCGGGTCGTAGAGCCCGGCGAGCAGCGGGTCTCCGCCCGCCGCGCGCAGACCGGCCGGGCGGCGGCCGTCGAGGACGGGGTGGTCGCGCAGCCACCACGCCGTGTACGGGCGGACGATCTCGTGCGTGCCGTCGGGCAGCAGGACCCGTACGGGCTGGGTGAGGGCGTCGCGCAGCGGCGGGCGGGAGAGGAGGGCGAGGGCCTGGGGCCAGCGGTCGTCGTCGACGAGGTCCAGGTCGCGTACGGCGACGAGTTCGGTGGCGACGGGCGGCACGGGAGTGTCGGGCAGCCGGTCGAGCACGTCCTCGCACCACACGTCGACCGCGTCGAGCAGGCCCGCGTCGTCCGGCTCCGCGAAGTCGCCCTCGCGCGGGTCGAGTTCGTCCGGATCGAGGACCACGTCGGTGGCACGGACCAGGGCGAACCCGGCGAGGACACCGCACGCGGCGAGCGGCTGCTCGCCCCACCGCTCGGCGAGGTCACCGTCCACCATGCCCAGCTCGCCCTCGCGCACGACCTGCGCGAACGGGCTGCCGGGCAGGGCCAGTTCACCGGCGGGCACGAGCTCGCCCTCGTCGTCGGGCAGCGCGAGCGCACCCAGCCACGGCTCGTCCCCGGGCTCCAGATTCGCGTCCCGTACGAGGGTGAGGACCAGCTCGGCCAGTTCGTCCACGCCGACCGGGCCGTCGTCGTCGAGGGACCAGGCGTCGTCGTCGAGGGAACCGGCGACGGCCGCCCGCACCTGAGGTGTCGTCAGGACGGCGCGGGGCGTCGCGGGCAGCGCGCCCAGCTTTTCGAGCAGGGGGTGCGCGGCGTCCACATGGGCGACCTTGAGGCCGAGCCGGGCGAGCGTCTCGCCGGGTGTCGCGTCCGGCATGGGCAGCAGCACCTGCCGCGGCCCGATCGTCGTACGCCCGCCGGTCAGCGGCACCGGAAGCCCGGTGAGCCGGTCCGGGTCGACGCCCGCGAGGCTGTCGTACAGGCGCCGCCACCAGCCCGGCTCCTTCTCCAGACCGGCGAGCCGGTCGACGGCCTCGGTCAGCGGGACCCGGGCGACCTCCAGGGTCCGCAGCTCGACACGGCGCTCCAGGCCGGCGGGCAGCAGGCTCGGCATGACCTCGGCCAGGACCTGCACGGTCTCGGCGCCGGCGCCCTCGACGACCTCGGCCTCACGCGGCCGCAGCGTCTCGGGCAGTCCGTCGGCGTCGTCCTTCGTGCGCGCCAGCGCGGGCGGCAGGAACGCGGTGCGCGGCAGCCGGGCCAGGATCGCGCCGCGCAGGCTGCCGTCCAGCTCGCCCCGGCCGAGGGGGCCCGGCACGAGGCCGAGGATGGCGGGGCTCACCGGGCGCCATCCGGCGAGGAGTTCGGCGTACGCGTCGCCGGCGCGCTCCACCAGGAAGTCGGTGAGCGGCCCGGGGGCGGCGTGCCGCCTGGTCGTGTCGAGAGGGAAGGAGGCGATGAGGAGCGCGGGCACGCCGAGCGGCTCGTCGCTGGGGGTGGGCGCGTGCAGCACGGGCGCGCTGCGGGGCGGCTCGGGAGCGCCGTCCGCGTCCACCGGCACGGCCCAGGTCACGGACCAGTGCGGGCGCAGCCGCTCTTCGAGGGGCCGGTCGGCGAGGAGGGCGGCTTCGAGCGGGCCGTTGCGGGTGAGGACACGCCAGCGGGTCGTGACGCTCTCGCGCCCGCCCGTCGCGGCGTCCACGCGCTCGTCGTCCATTGCCACGTACGGCCCGTCGGCCCTGCGGCGCAGCGTGCGCGTACCGGACGCGGTCTCCACGTGAACCTCGTCGAGACCGGGCAGGGCAAGCAGCAGCGTGTCGTCGATGGCGTCGATCAGCCGCCCCGCGAGCGCTTCGGCGGCGGCGTCGCGCAGCGGCAGGATCACGACAGTCTCGTACGGCTCCGGAGCGGAGCCCTCCGCGGCGAACGGGAGCCTGAGCAACGGGACATGGCCGTCCCGGCGGCGCAGCTCGTCGCCGAGACCCGGACTGTGCCGCGCCGTGTCGGCGGCGAGGCCGCGCGCCTCGGCGAGCGACCAGCGCACCCCGCCCGTGCGGCCGACGACCGCGGGCTCGTCGGTCACGGCGAGGACGGCCGCGAACCCGACACCGAACCGGCCCACCGCGCCGTCGCCCTGCTCACGCTTGGCGGAGGCCCGCAGTGTGGACAGCGACTCGACACCGGCGGCGTCCAGCGGCGCACCGGTGTTCGCGGCGACGAGCACACCGTCGCGCAGGGTCAGGGAGAAGCGACCACCTGCGGTGCCGCCTGCGCGGGCGGCGGCGTCGGCGGCGTTCTGGGCGAGTTCGACGACGAGACGGTCGCGGTAGCCGCCGAGGGCGAGGTCCTCCTCGGCGTTGGCGTCCTCACGGAAGCGGGCCGGGCTGCCGGCCCAGGCGTCGAGGACCCCACGCCGCAGACGGGCCGTCCCGAACGGGTCCATCCCCTCGGCTGCCGGGCGCACGATCTTGCTCACGCTCACGGTGTGGTCTCCCTCTGCCGTTCACCCAGGCCAACCCTGGCGACGCAGACGCTACCGCGCGATGGCCTGCGGCCCGCAATGAGCGGGCTGGTCAGGCAGTGCGGGCGAGTTTGTCGAGCTGGGCGCGCAGGACAGTGTCGGCGGATGCGATGAACCGGGCTCCGCCCGCCTGCGAATCCAGCCGCGACACGAACACCACCACCGAACCAGCCCGCACCACTACGAAGCGGAACATGATCCGGGCCATTACGGTGGCCGGGCTGTCCGCCGCCAGCTCGACGGTGAACGCCACGGACTCGTCCCCGAAGCGCGCGTGGAGCCGAGTCACCTCATCGGTGTCTCCCTCCTCGTCGCGGTACGTGCGGCAGTGGGCCAGGGTGGCGCGCAGGCCCTTCATGACCGCACGGGCATCGTCGTACCGGTGCGCGAGGAGCGACACCTGCAGTGGGCCGGTGCTGTCGCCGGGCCAGACCAATTCAGTCGTCCGCACCTCGGCTCTCGGCACGGTGGTGTGGCCAATGGCGAGACGGAGGGGACCGCACCGCGACGAGGGGTCCACAGACAGCTTCCGGAACTCCTTCTGCGGGATCTGCATGACCTTGAACCGCGACGAGCCGTCGAGCGCGGCCTTCTCCAGGACGGCCCTGCTCAGCTGCTTCTTCGTGAAATCCTCACGCGGCGGAGCGGACGTCCCACCGTCGCACCCGGCCGCCAGACCGAGCGCCACGACCGCCGTCATGGCACGCAGAAACACCCGTCGCAAGGTCCCCACCCCACACCCCCCGAGCGCGCACACCGAGCGCCGCATGGGAACAGTAGATCCCGTGGGAACCCTGTGACCAGGCTTATGCCAGGCCGCTCACGAGTGCCCCAGATCCTCCGTGCCGTCCGGGGTCACCGGGACCGAGCCCGAGTCCGCCGCCGGGCGCAGGGGGAAGGGGTCCACGCGTGTCTCGTCGATCACGTGGGGAGCCGGCCGGGGAGGCTTCGGCATGACGGCCGCCTCGGAGTGCCCACCGCAGCCGTACGCGAGGGAGACGACACGTCCGTCCGCCGGAGAGAACTCATTGGCGCAGACGCCGAAGGCCTGGCCGAGCGAACCGCCGATCCGGGCGAGGAAACCGCAGGACACGCAGGTGGCGGGCGCCGCCTGGGCCATCTGCGTCTTCGCTCCGTACGCCTCGTCCCAGCGGTCGGCCGCGACGTGGAGGCCGTACCGGGACAGGACGCGGGCGCGCCGCATGCCGAGCTCATCGGCGACCGAGGCGATGGAGCCGCGCTCGGGCGCGATGGGCAGTTCCGCGGGCGGCCCCACGGTCAGTTCGGCGTCCTCCGCCTCGACGAGCTCCGCCATCTCCTCGGACACCGCGGAGTTCGGCGGCGGAACGTCCTCACCCGAATAGCCGGGCTCAAGGCGCAGATCCTCGGCATCGGTCGGGAGCAGGTCCCCGGGGCCCATGTCGCCGGGCCGCAGCCGCTCGCTCCACGGCACCCACTCCGGGGCGAGGAGCGCGTCCGGGCCGGGCAGCAGAACCGTCTCGTCCAGGGTGACGACCTTGGCGCGGGAGGCCCGCGCGACGGTCACGGCCCACCGCCAGCCGCGGTAGCCGAACTCCTTGCACTCGAAGAGATGCGTGACGACCCGGTCGCCCTCGACCACGACGTCGACGTGCTCGCCCACGACTCCTGGCGCGGCGGCCTCCTCGGCCGCGGTCCGCGCGAGGCCTACCGCCTCGGCGCACAGACGGTCAGGGGTGCGGCTTCGCGTTGTCGCTGCGCTCACAGGTATCGCTTCTCTCCTACGCCGTCTCACGAGTGCGCCACCCTTGCGCGGGGGTACGGACGGAGCGGACCAGGGGGCCGCGTCGACGTCCGCGCCCGAACGTCCTCGGGCGCACCTACGTCACCCATTCTGCGGGATGACTGAGAGGCGCGCGGCCGAGAACAGCTGCCGCAGGCGCGTAACGCACGCTACCTTCTCCCGGCCCGTGCGCCCACACCGACGTACAAGTAGCTGTGTCCTGCACCACGCAGCGGGGTGGTTCCGAGGGGCCGTACCGGCGACCCGCTCCGCCGATATCGGCACTAGTCGCCACCTTCCGGGGGCACTATGACTGGGTGACCTCCGCAAGGTCGTCGTCGCGCTCAGCAGGCGGATCGGGCCCGGTACACGGGGCGGTCCGCGGACTCGGGCGCGCCTTGCACCTGCCGTTCACCGGCACGGCGCGCGGGATTCGCAAAGCGACCCACGCGCACGGCGCGGGCGAGTCGGGTCTCGGAAAACTGATCGAACTGCACGCGGTGAACGGCGCCGGCGACGTCATGATCACCATCGCGCTCGCGTCCACGGTCTTCTTCTCGGTACCGACGGACGAGGCGCGCGGGCGCGTCGCCCTCTACCTCGCCATCACGATGGCACCCTTCGCCCTCCTCGCGCCCGTCGTCGGTCCGCTCCTGGACCGGCTGCCGCACGGGCGGCGCGCCGCGATGGCCGGTTCGATGCTGGCGCGGGCACTCCTCGCGATCGTCCTGTCGGGGGCGGTGGTCAGCGGCGGCGTACAGCTGTACCCGGCGGCGCTGGGCGTCCTGGTGGCGTCCAAGGCGTACGGCGTGGTCCGCAGCGCCGTCGTGCCACGCCTGCTGCCACCCCGCTTCTCCCTGGTCAAGGCCAACTCACGGGTGACGCTCGGCGGGCTCCTCGCCACCGGCGTGGCCGCGCCCATCGGCGCCGGGCTCCAGCTCCTCGGACCGCGCTGGCCCCTCTACGGCGCCTTCGTGATCTTCATGTCGGGGATGGTCCTGTCCTTCCAGCTGCCGCACAAGGTGGACTCCGCGAAGGGCGAGGGGAAGGCGCTCCTCGCCGCCGACGAACAGCATCTGCACGGCCCGCGCAAGCAGGCCACCAAACAGAAACGCCCCGGCCTGCGCACGGTCGGCCCCGCCGTGACGCACGCACTCTTCGTCAACGCCTCCCAGCGCTGCCTCTCCGGCTTCCTGATCTTCTTCCTGGCGTTCCTGCTGCGCGTACATCCCATGTCGGGGCAGAGCGCCGCCGTGTCACTCGGCATCGTCGGCGTCTCCGCGGGCGCGGGCAACGCGCTCGGCACAGCCGTCGGAGCCTGGCTCAAAGCACGGGCGCCCGAGATCATCATCGTGACGGTCGTGGCGGCGGTCCTTGCCGTGGCGATCACGGCGACGCTGTTCTTCACCGCGGCCCTCACCGCGTGCCTGGCGGCCGTCGCCGGATTCGCGCAGGCCCTCTCCAAGCTGTCCCTGGACGCCCTGATCCAGCGCGACGTACCCGAGCAGGTCCGCAACTCCGCGTTCGCCCGCTCCGAGACCCTTCTCCAGATGGCGTGGGTCCTCGGCGGCGCCATCGGCATCGCACTGCCGCTGAACGGAGCACTGGGCCTCGGCGTCGCCGCGGCGATCGTCGGAACGGGCTGGCTGACGACCGTACGAGGCCTGCTGGCCGCCGCGCGCCACGGCGGACAGGCACACAGCCGCGTGGCGTGAGGACGGCGAGGACCTCACGGAAGAGCCTCAGATCCGCCCCGGATGGCGTGAGCATGCGGCACGCCGCACCCGCATGGCGAGTGTGTGCGGGCCGCCAGATAGCCTGCCCGCATGACCTCCCTGCGTTTCACCGTGCGCAACCGCCGCACCGTGGCAGCCGCCGGCGCCGTCGCTGCCGGGCTGCTCGTCCTCTCGGCCTGCGACAAGCCGACGCCGCTGGCGACCATCACGGTCGGCCGCTCCACGGTGACGTCGGAAGCCGCCTGCTACAACGACGGCAAGACCCTGAACGCCAATGCGCTGAAGGACTGCCTCAAGAACAAGGACATCAAGTCCATCAAGGTCGACCCCGACGCGACGGTCCGCTTCGGCGTCGACCCGAAGATCGCGGACAAGGGCTGGACCCTGCTGATGAACGGTCAGCCGCTGACCGACGCCAGCAAGAAGACGTACCGCACCGTCCCGGGCAGCGTGTTCTTCAACCAGCAGTACGGCGCCACGGGCAGCTCCACGACGGTCTCCATCGTCGAGGGCAGCGGCTCGAGCGCGACCGGCCTGTGGTCGTTCAAGCTCAAGAAGGACGCCTGACGCAGCGCGGGCGGGTCCTGATCGCCACCGCCGTCCCCGCGGAGCGGGACGCGGTGGCCAGGGGCCTGTCCGAGGCGGGCGCCGCACCCCAGGCCGTCGATGTCGTCGCGGTGGGCGTCGGGCCCGCCGCCGCGGCGGCCGGTACCGCCACCGCCCTCACCACCGCCGCCCTGTCGGGGCGGCCGTACGGCCTGGTCGTCTCCGCCGGCATCGGCGGCGGATTCCAGCCGGACGCCCCCATCGGCTCGGTCGTCGTCGCCGACGCCCTCACCGCCGCCGACCTCGGCGCCGAAACCCCCGACGGCTTCCTGCCCGTCACCGAACTCGGCTTCGGCACCGTCACGCACCACCCGCCGCCCTCCCTCGTACGGGACGTCGCCGCGGCCACCGGCGCACTCACCGGCACCGTCCTGACCGTCTCCACCGTGACCGGCACGGCGGCCCGCGCAGCCGAGCTGCAAGGCCGCCACCCCGGTGCCGCCGCCGAGGCGATGGAAGGCTTCGGGGTCGCCGAGGCCGCCGCCGCACACGGCGTGCCCGTCCTGGAGATCCGCGCGGTCTCCAACGCCGTCGGCCCCCGCGACCGCGCGGCCTGGCGCATCGGCGACGCACTCGCGGCACTCACCGACGCGTTCGGGAAGTCCGCACCCGTACTGGAGAGTTGGAACCGCACATGACGCACCCCGAAGAACTCAGGATCGCCTTCTCGCCCTGCCCGAACGACACGTTCGTCTTCGACGCGTGGGCCCACGGCCGCATCCCCGGCGCACCCGCCCTCGACGTGACCTTCGCCGACATCGACATCACGAACGGCGTCGCCGAGCGCCGCTCCCCCGACTTCGACGTCCTGAAGGTGTCGTACGCCGTCCTGCCGTACGTCCTCGACGACTACGCGCTGCTGCCCTGCGGCGGCGCGCTCGGCCGGGGCTGCGGCCCGCTGGTGCTCACCCGCGAGCCCGGGGTCGACCTGACCGGAAAGACCGTCGCCGTCCCGAGCGAGAAGTCGACGGCGTACCTGCTGTTCCGCCTGTGGACCGCGGACGTCGTGCCCGGCGGGGTCGGCGAGGTCGTCGTGATGCCGTTCGACGAGATCATGCCCGCCGTGCGGGACGGCAAGGTCGACGCCGGACTCGTCATCCACGAGGCCCGCTTCACGTACCAGAACTACGGCCTGCACTCCCTCGCCGACATGGGCGAGCACTGGGAGAACACCACCGGGCTGCCCATCCCGCTCGGCGCGATCATCGCGAAGCGGAGCCTGGGCGAGGCCCGGCTGCGCCGGCTCGCCGACGCGGTACGCACCTCGGTGCGCATGGCCTGGGACGACTCGGAGGCCTCCCGCCCCTACGTCCAGGAACACGCCCAGGAGATGGACCCGGCCGTCGCGGACCAGCACATCGGCCTGTACGTCAACGAGTTCACGGCCGACCTGGGCGAGAGCGGCTACGCGGCGATCCGCGGCCTTCTGACCCGCGCGGCGGCCGAGGGCCTGGTCCCCGCACTTGGCCCGGACGCCCTGTCGTTCCCCTGAACACAGCGGCCGGACGGAGTCCGGCACAGCCGCTCGAAGCCCGCGAAGCAGCGCGAGGGCAGCGGAAAAGAAGGGGCCGCGGCGATCCGCGGCCTTCTGACCCGCGCGGCGGCCGAGGGCCTCGTACCGGCCCTCGGCCCCGACACGCTCGCGTTCCCGTAACGCGGTCAGACGTCGAGCTGGTCGGCGACCGCCCGGAGCAGGCCCGCGATCTTCGCGCCGGACGCCTTGTCCGGGTAGCGGCCCTTCTCCAGCATCGGCGTGATGTTCTCGAGGAGCGTCGTCAAGTCCTGGACGATCGAGGCCAGTTCGTCCGGCTTGCGGCGCTGCGCCGCGGCCACGGACGGGGTCGGATCGAGGATCGTCACGGAGAGCGCCTGGTCGCCGCGCTGTCCCGCGACGACGCCGAACTCGACACGCTGGCCCGGCTTGAGGACGTCCACGCCGGCCGGGAGTACGGAGGAATGCACGAAGACGTCACCGCCGTCATCGCGGGAGAGAAAGCCGAAGCCCTTCTCGCTGTTGAACCACTTGACCTTGCCGGTAGGCACGTGAAGTCCTCGTCCTCGTACTCGTCATGCCGCTTCGTGCGATGAAGAACGGCTCTGAAAACGGCTCTGGATAGCACTGCAGCGGGCCGCCCGGCCCGCCGGCACCAGGCTAATGGTCCAGGGGCCGGTGACAAGACGGCCCGAGGAACCCGGATAGTTCCCTCGCGCTGGGAACTACCCTGGTCGGGTGCGTGACAAAACCCAAGCGAATTCCGCCGGGCCCGGCGACGGTCTCGTCAAGGCCGGCGGGATCGTCTTCATCGTCGGAGCCGTGGCCACTCTGGCCACGATGGCCCCTCTGTTCCTCGGAACCGACCCGTTCCCGCCCGTCGCCTACGCGGTGTGCATGCTGATGGGTGTCGGCTTCCTGATCTCCGCGGCCGGAGTGCTGCGCGGGATCGCCGTGCAGCGCCGTCAGGCCCGCTCGGCGACGTAGGCCTCCAGCCAGGCGGGGAACTCCGTCAGATCCGCGAGCACCACGTCCGCGCCGGCCTCGCGCAGCTCGGCCGCGTCGCACGGCCCGGTGGTCACCGCCACGGACAGCGCGTCGGCGGCGCGGGCGCCGCGCACGTCGCCGGTGTGGTCACCGACGTACACGGACGCGGCGTGCTCGCGCAGCGCCGTCGCCTTGCCCTCGGCCCACAGGTTGCCGATGACCTCGTCGGCGGCGATGTCCAGGTGTTCGAGGTGGAGCTTCGCGTTGGGCTCGTACTTCGCCGTCACGACGATCGCCCTGCCGCCCGCCGCGTGCACCGCGGCGATGGCCTCGTGCACGCCCGGCATCGCGTATGTGCCGGTGATGGCGTGCGCCGGGTAGAGCTCCCGGTACAGGCCGGCCATCTGCGGGATCTGCTCCTCGGGGAACCAGTACGCGAGCTCCTGTTCCAGCGGCGGGCCGAGCCGGGTCACGATGAGGTCGGCGTCGAGCTGCGTGCCCGTACGGTCGGCGAGTTCCAGCCATGTGTCCCTGATCCCCGGCCGTGAGTCGATCAGCGTCATGTCGAGGTCGAAGCCGACCGTCGGTCCCGAAGCTGATCCGTTCGCGCTCTCGTATGCACCCATGAGAGCCATTGTGCCTGGGCGTACGATTGCCGCTTAGCTAAGCCTTACCAACCTCGGATTGGTCCATGGGTCAGATCTCAGCCGCCCCCGCCGCGCGGCGACGCATCGTCTGGACGGCGGCCGCGCTCGTGGCCCTGGTCCTGGCGGTCCTGTTCAGCCTCGCCGTGGGCGCCCGCGCGATCGCCCCGTCGGCGGTCCTCGACGCGCTCGTGCACGGCGGTCACAGCGACGACGCCGAGGTGGTCAGGGGCCTGCGGCTGCCGCGCACTCTCGTGGGCCTGATGGTCGGCGCCGCGCTCGCTCTCGCCGGGACGGTCCTCCAGGGCATCACCCGCAATCCGATCGCCGACCCCGGGATCCTCGGCATCAGCCAGGGCGCGTCCGTCGGTGTCGTCCTGGCGATCGCGTTCGCCGGGATCCACACGCTCACCGGCTACGTCTGGTTCGCGTTCGCGGGCGCCGCGCTCGCGTCCGTCGCCGTCTACGCCATCGCCTCCAGCGGGCGCGGTGGCGCGACGCCGGTGAAGCTCGCGCTCGGGGGCGCCGCGATCAACGCGCTCCTGGTCTCCGTCACCACGGCTGTCCTCACCACGAAGGCGTCCGCCATGGACGAGTTCAGGTTCTGGCAGGTGGGTTCGCTGTCCGGCAGGGACGCCCACATCGTGGGCCAGACATGGCCGTTCCTCGTCGTGGGTGTGGTCCTCGTGCTGTCCGTCGCGCGCGGTCTGGACGCGCTCGCGCTCGGCGAGGACGTCGCCAAGGGGCTCGGCCGGCGGGTCGCGAGCGTACGGATCGTCGGGGGGCTCGGCGCGACGGTCCTCACCGGCGTCGGCGTGGCCGCCGCCGGGCCGATCGCCTTCATCGGCCTGGCCGTCCCGCACATAGCCCGCGCCGTCGTGGGCAGCGACCACCGCTGGGTCCTGCCGATGGCGGCTCTCATCGGCCCCGTCATGCTCCTCGTCTCCGACACCGTGGGCCGCGTCGTCTTCCCGCCGAGCGAGGTCCCCGCGGGCGTGATGACCGCGCTGATCGGGGTCCCGTTCCTCGTCACCCTGGTCCGGCGCAAGGCGGTCCCCGCATGAGTACGACCACCGCGCCCCGGGTCCGCCCCGCCGGGTACTCCGTCGTCCGCGCGGGACGCGCCCGCTTCCTGCTGCACCGCAGGGCCGCCGTCGTCGCCGTGTCCCTCGTGGTCCTCCTCGCCGCCGCCTGCCTCGCCTACCTGTGCGTCGGCGAGTCCTTCATCGCCCCGGCCGAGGTGCTCAAGGTCATCACCGGCCGGCCGTCCGCGGACGAACTCGTCGTCGGCACGCTGCGCGCCCCCCGCATGGTCGTCGGGCTCCTCGTCGGCGCCGCGTTCGGTGTCGCGGGCGCCCTCATCCAGACCGTCGCCCGCAACCCCCTCGCGTCCCCCGACATCATCGGCATCAGCCAGGGCGCGAGCGCGCTGACGGTCGGCGCGATGACGTTCGGCGTCACGTCGTACGCGGTCCTGCCCTACCTCTCCGTACTCGGCGGGCTCCTCGCGGCGCTCCTCGTGTACGCGTTCGCCTGGCGCGGCGGGCTGCACGCGACGCGCTTCGTCCTCATCGGCATCGGCTTCGCCATCGCGCTGCGGTCGGTGACGACGCTCTTCATGACGAAGGGCGACTACCTCGTGGCCCAGCAGGCGCAGATCTGGATGACGGGCTCGCTCAACGGCCGCGGCTGGGCGGAGGCCGCCCCGCTCGGCTGGACCCTCCTCGTCCTCGTCCCGTTCGTGGCGTGGGCCGCGCGCGCCCAGCGCTCCGTCTCCCTGGACGACGACACGGCGACCGCGCTCGGTGTCCGTCTCGGCCGCGTGCGCCTCGGCCTCGTCCTGCTCGGCGTCGTCCTCGCGTCCGTCGCGACCGGTGCCGCCGGACCCGTCGACTTCGTCGCGCTGCTGGCCCCGCAGATCGCCCGCCGTGTGATCCGCACCGCGCAGATCCCGCTGCTGTGTTCGGCGCTCCTGGGCGCGTTCATCGTCGTCGTGGCCGACCTGCTGGCCCGGCGTCTGTTCTCCCCCACCGAACTGCCGGTGGGTGTCCTCACGGCCGCCGTCGGGGCGCCGTACCTGATCTGGCTCATCATCCGCAGCCGCACGGGAGGAAACCGGTGACCCGGCTCAGCACCAGCGCGCTCACCCTCGCCTACGAGGACCGCACCGTCGTCCACGACCTCGACCTCGCCGTCCCCGACGGCCGCGTGACGGTGATCGTCGGACCGAACGCCTGCGGCAAGTCGACGACACTGCGCGCCCTCGGCCGGCTCCTCAAGCCGAAGAGCGGCTCCGTGCTCCTCGACGGCGAAGCGCTCACCAAGCTGCCCACCAAGCAGATCGCCCAGCGGATCGGGCTGCTGCCGCAGACGCCCGTGGCGCCCGAGGCGATCACCGTCGCCGACCTCGTGGCCCGCGGCCGCCAGCCCCACCAGCGCTGGTGGCAGCAGTGGTCCGACGCCGACGAGCGCGCCGTCACCGAGGCCATGGAACGCACCGACGTGGCGGCCCTCGCGGAGCGCTCCGTCGACGAGCTGTCCGGCGGCCAGCGCCAGCGCGTGTGGATCGCCATGGCGCTCGCCCAGGAGACCGAACTGCTGCTCCTCGACGAGCCGACGACGTATCTCGACATCGCCCACCAGGTCGAAGTCCTCGATCTCGTACGCCAGTTGAACCACGACAAGGGCCGTACCGTCGTCCTCGTCCTGCACGACCTCAACCAGGCGGCGCGTTACGCCGACCACCTCGTGGCCATGAAGTCCGGCCGCATCGTCGCCGAGGGCCCGCCCGCCGAGGTCGTCACGGCGGACCTCGTACGGGAGGTGTTCGGCCTGGACTGCGTGGTCGTCCCCGACCCCGTGACCGGCTCCCCGCTGATCGTGCCCGGCGCGCCCTGGCAGGCCGACGCCCGGTCCGGCGAGCGCGTCGGCGCCCCGTCCGACTCCCTCTCCCGGAAGGCAGCCTCATGATCCGCAGCGACCACCGCGCCCTCACCGCCGGAGCGCTCGTCCTGACCGGCGCCCTGGCCCTGACCGCCTGCGGCTCGTCCGGCGGGGACTCCGGCTCCGACGCGGCCGGCTCGAACTCCCGCAAGACGCACACCGTCAGTACGGCGATGGGCGCCGTGAAGGTGCCCGAGCACCCCACGCGCGTCGTCGTCCTGGACACCGGCGAGCTCGACTCCGCGCTCACCCTCGGCGTGAAGCCCGTCGGCGCGACCCACGCGGCGACGGAGGAGGGCTTCCCCTCGTACCTGCCCGGAGACGAGGTGAAGGGCATCAAGGAGGTCGGCGAGATCGCCAACCCCGACATGGAGGCCGTCGCCGCCCTCAAGCCCGACCTCATCCTCACCAGCAAGGTCCGCGACGGCGCGCGCTACAAGCAGCTCAGCGCCATCGCGCCGACCGTGATGACGGAGTCCACCGGCACCGCCTGGAAGGAGAACTTCCAGGTCCACGCCGACGCGCTCGGCAGGAAGGCCGAGGCGAAGAAGGTCGTCGCCGACTACGACGCGCACGTCGCGAAGGTGACCACCGCGATCGGCGGCAAGGAGAAGGCCGCCGAGACGGACGTCAACTTCGTCCGCTTCGTCGAGGGCGCCGACATCCGCATCTACGGCAAGCAGAACTACATCGGTTCGATCCTCGCCGACCTGGGCGTGGGCCGCCCCGCCGTCACCGACAAGGCCAAGGACGGGTTCTCGTACGACGTGAGCCCCGAGAAGATCGACCTCGCGGACGCGGACGTCGTCTTCACCTCGACCTACGGCGACCCGGGCAAGGCCAAGGCGACCCGGACGATGCAGAGCGGCCTGTGGAAGAGCCTCAAGGCGTCCAGGGACGGCAAGGTCTTCCAGGTCGACGACAACCTGTGGATCGCGGGCATCGGCTACACCGCCGCGCACCAGATCCTCGACGAGTTCCAGAAGGACCTGACCGCGTAACAGGCCCTGACCGCGTAACAGGCTCCTCTCTTACGGCCGTTGCCGCTGCGATCTCCACACCACGAAGAGCGCGGAGGCGACGGCCGCCCCCCGCACCACCCACGGCCACGTCTCGCCGATCGCGTCGCTCATGTGCCCCTGCGCGATCGGCTCGCCCCACCGCCCAGTGTTACGGCCCCACAGCCACACGAGCCCGGCCGTCACCGCGAGTCCCGGCAGCCACAGCACGGCCGCCTTCGACTCGCCCTCGCTCAGACGCCGCGACGCGTACGCGATGATCCAGCCGAGGCCCAGCGCGAACCAGTTGCCCAGGATCGCGCCGGCCACGAGGAGCGCGGCGGCGAGCAGCAGGAGCGGGTTGGACCAGCCGCCGGGCAGGGCCGGGAGGCGGCCGCGACGCCCTGAGGACGCCTCGCCCCGGCCCTTGCGCCAGCCCTTCCCAGTGCCCTTCTCCGTACCCTCCTCAGCGCCTGCCTCCGTGCCCGTATCCGGTTCGCCGTCCGGGAGTTCCTCCTCCGTGCGGGCCTCGGCCTTGCGTGCCTTGGGGACGTGCGGGCCGTCCTTGCCCGGCGGCCTGAGTATCTCCGGGATCTCCACGCCGCCCACGAACCCCGGCACGCTGTCCGCGACGCCGAACGGGCTGCTGTCCACCCGCCACCAGTCCGGCTCCGGGCCCTGCTCCCCCAGCTCGTCCGTCCCGGCCAGATGCGGCGGCGACGGCACGTCCCGCAGTTCTTCGTCCTCCCGCGGCTCCGGGCGCGGGCCCGGCACGATCCTGCGAAAGCCCTTCGGGCGCGGCTCCTTGGGCCGCTGCTCCTTCGACCTCTGCACGGGAACCGCCGCCCGCGGCGCCTCCGGTACCGCCGAACGTCCGCCGGCGCCCGCCCCCGTCACCACGTCGTCCGGCGTGCCGAGGCGCTCCAGGATCCGCCGCACCGCGGCCGGGCTGTCCACCGTCGTTTTCGCGCGCCGCGCCTCGATCTCGTTGCGCAGCTCCGACACCAGGCGCATCCGGGTGCCTGAGGGCAGCTGACGCTGCTGGGCCAGGTCGCCGACCCGGCTCAGATAGTCGAAGACGAGCTGATCGCTCTCGATCCCCACGAAGTCCCCTCCGGGGTGGTGGTGTTGACGGTTCGTTCACCCGTTTTACGACGTTACCGTGCCCGGCCCGGCACCGGGGGCCTCTTCCGGGCCCAGCGGGGCCGCCGCCCGCCGGGCCGGTCAGGCGCTACCGTGGCCCGGATGAGCACTCACGAGCCGGACCGCGCCGCCGAGGACGGGAGCGGGGCGGGGAGTAGCGCCCCCCGGTCCCTCGCCGAGGCGTTGCGCGCCCGCGACGACGCCTCCCTCGGCGCACTCCTGCGCGCCCGCCCCGATCTGCTCAACCCCGTCCCGGGCGACCTCACGCAGCTGGCGACCCGCGCGGGCACCCGCGCCTCCGTGATCCGCGCCCTCGAACACCTGGACCGCTTCACGCTCCAGACCGCGCAGGCGCTGGCCGTCGCCCCGGACCCCACCACGTACGACACCCTCCTCGCCCTGCTCGCCGGGGACGAAGGCAGCGACGAGGGCGCCGACGCCCGTACCGTCTTCACGGCGCTGCCGCACGCCGTGGCCGCCCTGCGCGAACAGGCCCTGCTCTGGGGGCCCGACGGCCAACTCCGCCTCGTCCGCACCGCCCGTGAGCTGCTCGCCCCCGCGCCCCAGCGGCCCTCCCCCACCGGCCTCGGCCCGACGGTCGCCGAAACCACCGCCGGTATGTCCCCCGGCCGGCTCCAGGAGATCGTGACGGCCGCGGGCCTGCCCTCCACGCACGACCCGGTGTCCGCCGTCGCCTCGCTGACCGCGCTCTTCACCGACCGGTCCCGGATGTCCGCGCTCCTCGACGAGGCGCCCGCCGACGCCGTCGAGGTCCTTTCCCGGCTCGTCTGGGGCCCGCCGTTCGGCCAGGTCACCGCCGAACCCGCCGCCCACCTGCGCTGGCTCCTCGACCGCGGGCTCCTCCTGCCGACCGCCCCCGGCACGGTCGTACTGCCCCGCGAGGCCGCCCTCCACCTGCGCGGCGGACGCGCCCACCGCGCCCTGGAACCCGTACCCCCGGCCGTCGCCCCGGCCGCCACCCATCGTGCCGCCGTCGTGAACGCGACCGCCGCCGGGCAGGCCTACACCGCGCTCGCCACCGTCGAGGAGTTGCTCAAGGACTGGGACGAGGGCGGGCCCGCCGTTCTGCGTGCGGGCGGGCTCAGCATGCGGGACCTCAAGCGCACCGCCGCCGCCCTCGACACCACCGAGCCCCTCGCCGCGTTCTGGGTCGAACTCGCCTACGCCGCCGGGCTCATCGCGTCCGACGGCGAGGCCGACGAGCAGTACGCCGCGACGCCCGCGTACGACACGTGGCTGGAGCTGCCGGCCGCCGAGCGCTGGGCGCGGCTCGTCGCCGTCTGGCTGCCCGCCACCCGTACGGCCGGGCTCGTCGCCGGTCGCGACGGCGCTGCCGCCGTCTCCTCCGCCGGGCGCACCCTGTCCGCGCTCGGGCCCCACCTCGACCGCTCGGCCGCTCCCGAGGTCCGCCGCCGCGTGCTCGCGCTCCTCGCCGGGCTCCCCGAGGGCGCCTCCCCCGATCCCGAGACCCTCCTCGCCCGGCTGCGCTGGGAGCGGCCCCTGCGCACCGCCGCCACGTCGTCCGACGACGCCGGTGACCCCGAGGACCTGCGCGCCCGCATCGCCCGGTGGACCCTCACGGAGGCGGAACTGCTCGGCGTCACGGGGCGGGGGGCGTTGTCGGAGCACGGCCGGGCGCTCCTGGACGACGGTGCTCAGACTCCTCCCGCGGAGGCCGCCGCTGTCGCTCTCCTCGCTCCCCTTCTGCCCGAGCCGCTGAACCACGTCCTTCTTCAGGCGGATCTGACCGCCGTGGCGCCCGGGCCCCTGGAGCGGCCTCTCGCCGAGGCGCTCTCCGTCCTCGCCGACGTGGAGTCCAAGGGCGGGGCGACCGTCTACCGGTTCACTCCCGGGTCCGTGCGGCGCGCCCTCGACGCCGGGCGTACCGCCTCCGACCTGCACGACTTCCTGACCACGCACTCCCGTACGCCCGTGCCGCAGCCCCTCGCGTATCTCATCGACGACGTGGCCCGTAAGCACGGGCATCTGCGCATCGGCGCCGCCTCCGCGTACGTGCGCTGCGACGACGACGTCCTCCTCGGCGAGATCCTCGCCGACAAGCGGTCGGCCGCCCTGCGTCTGCGACGGCTCTCGCCGACCGTCCTCGCCGCGCAGGCCGATCCCTCGGCGCTGCTGGAGGGCCTGCGGCAGATGGGGTTCGCGCCCGCCGCGGAGACCCCCGAGGGCGATGTGCTGATCACGCGTGCCCACGCCCGCCGCACTCCGCCGCGCAGCGCCCCCGAGCCCGTCCCGGAGGGACCGCCGGTTCCGGACGGCACGCTCCTGACCGCCGCGGTGCGCGCGATCCGCGCGGGTGACCTCGCCTCCACGACCCCGCGCAAGCACGCGCCGGGCGAGCAGAGCGGGGCGCTTCCCCGTACCAGCGCGGCGGACACGCTGGCCACGATGCAGGCGGCCGTCCTGACCGGTGAGGCCGTGTGGATCGGCTATGTGAACGCGGAGGGCTCCGCCAGCCAGCGCGTCATCGCCCCGATCCGGGTCGAGGGCGGGTTCGTCACCGCGTACGACCACACCGCGGACGAGGTCCGGACGTATCCGCTGCACCGGGTGACCGGGGTGGCCGAGCTGGAGGGCGAGGCCTGACGCCGCTGGGCGGTCCCCGCCTCCCCTTCCGTGCGTACGCGGTTCGTACGCGCCATGCGGCACACTGGACGTTTGGCCCCGCGCCTCGCGGAGCGCGGTGGAAGGGATAGACGTGAACGGACCGCTCATCGTCCAGAGTGACAAGACGCTGCTCCTGGAGGTCGACCACGACCAGGCCGACGCCTGCCGTCGCGCCATCGCTCCCTTCGCCGAGCTGGAGCGCGCCCCGGAGCACATCCACACCTACCGGCTGACGCCGCTGGGGCTGTGGAACGCACGGGCGGCCGGCCATGACGCCGAGCAGGTCGTGGACGCCCTCGTCGAGTACAGCCGCTACCCCGTCCCGCACGCGCTGCTGGTCGACATCGCCGAGACCATGGACCGGTACGGGCGCCTGACGCTGTCCAAGCACCCGGCGCACGGCCTCGTCCTGACCACCACGGACCGGCCGGTCCTCGAGGAGATCCTCCGCTCCAAGCGGGTGGCCCCGCTGGTCGGCGTCCGCATCGACGCCGACAGCGTCGCCGTGCACCCCTCGGAGCGCGGCCAGATCAAGCAGACGCTCCTCAAGCTGGGGTGGCCCGCCGAGGACCTCGCCGGTTACGTGGACGGCGAGGCGCACCAGATCGATCTCGCGGAGGACGGGTGGGCGCTGCGTCCGTACCAGAAGCAGGCCGTCGAGGGCTTCTGGCACGGCGGGTCCGGTGTGGTCGTGCTGCCCTGTGGCGCCGGCAAGACGCTGGTGGGCGCCGGTGCGATGGCCGAGGCCAAGGCCACGACGCTCATCCTCGTCACCAACACGGTCTCCGCCCGGCAGTGGAAGCACGAGCTGGTCAAGCGGACGAGCCTGACCGAGGACGAGATCGGCGAGTACAGCGGGACGCGGAAGGAGATCCGGCCCGTCACCATCGCCACGTATCAGGTGCTGACCACGAAGCGGAAGGGCATCTATCCGCATCTGGAGCTCTTCGACTCCCGTGACTGGGGGCTCGTGATCTATGACGAGGTGCATCTGCTGCCCGCGCCCGTCTTCAAGTTCACCGCCGACCTCCAGGCCCGCCGGCGCCTCGGCCTGACCGCGACGCTGGTGCGTGAGGACGGGCGCGAGTCGGACGTCTTCTCGCTGATCGGCCCCAAGCGCTTCGACGCTCCGTGGAAGGAGATCGAGGCCCAGGGCTACATCGCGCCCGCCGACTGTGTCGAGGTGCGCGTCAATCTGACCGACGGCGAGCGGCTCGCCTACGCGACCGCGGAGGCCGAGGAGAAGTACCGCTTCTGTGCCACCACCGCGACGAAGCGGAAGGTGACGGAGGCGCTGGTGAAGAAGTTCGCCGGGCAGCAGATCCTCGTCATCGGTCAGTACATCGACCAGCTCGACGAGCTGGGCGAGCATCTGAACGCCCCGGTGATCAAGGGCGAGACGACGAACAAGGAGCGGGAGCGGCTCTTCGACGCGTTCCGCGAGGGCGAGCTGAGCGTCCTCGTCGTCTCCAAGGTCGCGAACTTCTCGATCGACCTGCCGGAGGCGACGGTCGCGATCCAGGTCTCGGGCACCTTCGGATCCAGGCAGGAGGAGGCCCAGCGCCTCGGCCGCGTGCTGCGCCCGAAGGCGGACGGTCACCAGGCGCACTTCTACTCGGTCGTCGCCCGCGACACGATCGACCAGGACTTCGCCGCCCACCGCCAGCGCTTCCTCGCCGAGCAGGGTTACGCGTACCGCATCGTGGACGCGGACGAACTCCTCGCGGGTGAGCAGGGCAGCTGACCCTCGGCGACAGGGCCCGTCCACCGGGTGTGGACGGGCCCTGTCGCTCATTCCTGGCTGCCCATTCCTGGTTACTCGTTCCTACGACTGCGGCCGGAAGTTCCTCAGGCGCAGGCTGTTGCCCACCACGAACACCGACGAGAACGCCATCGCCGCACCCGCGATCATCGGGTTCAGCAGGCCCGCCGCGGCCAGCGGCAGCGCGCCGACGTTGTAGGCGAACGCCCAGAACAGGTTGGTGCGGATCGTCCCCAGCGTCCGCCGGGACAGCCGGATCGCGTCCGCCGCCGCCCTCAGGTCGCCGCGCACCAGGGTCAGGTCACCGGCCTCCATCGCCGCGTCCGTGCCGGTGCCCATCGCGAGCCCCAGGTCGGCCTGCGCCAGGGCCGCCGCGTCGTTGACGCCGTCGCCGACCATGGCCACGGAACGCCCTTCGCCCTGAAGCCTCTTGACCACGTCGACCTTGTCCTGCGGCATGACCTCCGCGATCACCTCGTCGATGCCGACCTCGGCGGCCACCGAGCGCGCTACGGCTTCGTTGTCGCCGGTGAGGAGGATGGGCGTCAGGCCGAGGGCCCGCAGTCGCCGTACCGCCTCCGCGCTGGTCTCCTTCACCGCGTCCGCGACTTCGAGGACCGCCCTGGCCTGACCGTCCCAGGCCACCGCGACGGCCGTACGCCCTGCCGCCTCGGCCTCCGCCTCGGCGCGCTCCAGCTCCACCGGAAGCCGGATCTCCCACTCCTTCAGCAGCTTCTCGCGGCCGACGAGTACGGCGTGGCCGTCGACGACGCCCTGCACGCCGAGCCCCGGGAGGTTGGCGAAGTCCTCGACGACGCCGAGCTCGCCCACCTTCTCGCGGGCTCCGTCGGTGACGGCCCGCGCGATCGGGTGCTCCGAGGAGTGCTCCAACGCCCCGGCGACACGCAGGACTTCACTCACGTCCGTGCCGTCCGCCACGTGCGTGGCGAGCAGCGTCATCCGGCCGGTCGTGACGGTGCCGGTCTTGTCCAGGACGATCGTGTCGACCGCGCGCGTGGTCTCCAGGACCTCCGGGCCCTTGATGAGGATGCCGAGCTGCGCGCCGCGCCCCGTGCCGACCATCAAGGCCGCCGGGGTGGCCAGGCCCAGGGCGCACGGGCAGGCGATGATGAGGACGGCGACGGCCGCGGTGAAGGCGGCCGTGATCCCGGCGCCGTTGCCGAGCCAGAAGCCGAGCGTGGCCAGCGCGAGCCCGATGACGACCGGCACGAACACGGCGGATATGCGGTCGGCGAGGCGCTGCGCGGCTGCCTTGCCGTTCTGCGCGTCCTCCACCAGGCGTGCCATACGGGCGAGTTGGGTGTCGGCGCCGACGCGGGTGGCCTCGACGACGAGGCGTCCGCCGACGTTGAGCGTCGCGCCGGTGACGGCGTCCCCGACGGCGACCTCCACGGGCACGGACTCACCGGTCAGCATCGAGGCGTCGACGGCGGAGGCGCCCTCGACCACGGCGCCGTCGGTGGCGATCTTCTCGCCGGGCCGTACGAGGAACCGGTCGCCGACCTTCAACTCGGCCACGGGAACGGTCTCTTCACGCCCGCCCTCACGCACCAGCGTGACGTCCTTGGCGCCGAGTTCGAGCAGCGCCTTGAGTGCCGCGCCGGCCTTCCGCTTGGACCTGGCCTCGAAGTAGCGCCCGGCGAGGATGAAGGCGGTGACTCCGGCGGCGGCCTCCAGGTAGATGTTCCCGGCGCCGTCGCTGCGGGCGATGGTCAGCTCGAAGGCGTGTGTCATGCCGGGCATGCCGGCCGTTCCGAAGAAGAGTGCCCACACCGACCAGAGGAACGCGGCGGACGTCCCGACGGAGATGAGCGTGTCCATCGTCGCGGCGCCGTGCCGGGCGTTCGTGACGGCGGCCTTGTGGAAGGGCCAGGCCGCGTACGTCACTACAGGCGCCGTCAGCGTGAGGGACAGCCACTGCCAGTACGTGAACTGGAGGGCGGGAATCATCGCCATCGCCACGACGGGCACGGCGAGCGCCACGGCGGTGATCAGCCGCTGCCGGAGCGGCGCGAGCACGTCGGCCGACGCGTCCGACTCCGCCTCCTGCGCCCCGTCCGCCTTCCCCTCGGCGGCCCTCGGCGGCTCCTGGGCCGTGTATCCGGTGGCCTCGACCGTGGCGATCAGGTCGGCCACCGCCACCCCGTCGGCGAAGGTGACCTTCGCCTTCTCCGTCGCGTAGTTGACGGTCGCCGCCACGCCGTCCATCCGGTTCAGCTTCTTCTCGATCCGGGCGGCGCACGAGGCGCAGGTCATGCCGCCGATGGCGAGTTCCACCTCTGCCGCCTGGGCGGCAGAGGGCGCGGTGGCGGCGGCGGTGGCTGGATGCGCCGACATGAGGCCTCCTCGGTTGCGGTCCGGCTCGGTACCTGGGGTGGGTATCGCTTACGAGATCCAATCTATACCCATGGGGGGTATCCGGCGCAAGCGTTCCCGACGCTTGACTTGATACCCCCTAGGGGTATGGTCGGGCTATCGGCTATCGGCCACCGGACACCGCACCAGGAGCCGTCATGGTCGCCCTGCGGTCCGGCGACCTCGCGTACCTGCACGTGCACCCGAACCAGGGCGGGCCCGGACCGGAGGTGTCGTTCACCGCGACGGCGCCCAGCATCGGGACGTACCGCCTCTTCCTGGACTTCAAGCACAACGGCACGGTGCGGACGGCGGAATTCACGGTGCACGCCGGGCAGAGTTCGGGTGATCATTCCGAGGAGCACGGCCACTGACCGCCTGTCGGTTGACCGTCTGTCGGCGCGGGCCGTCTGCGCGTAGGCTGACCTATTGGACTAGACCTCTATGGCCTGTTGTGACACCTGTGGTGACGACAGGCCCGGGGCCCGGCCGCCACCGCATCCGCACCCGCCTTCGCAACCGACAAAGGGGTCCCATGAGCAAGCGTGCAGTCCTGGAGGTGATCGCGCTCGGTGCCGAGGACGCCGTCGCGGCCCAGGCAGGAGGGGCCGACCGCCTTGAGCTGGTCACCGACATGGCGGCCGACGGGCTCACCCCGCCGCGCGAGACGTTCGGCCGGATCCGCGCGGCCGTCGGCATCTCGCTGCGGGTCATGATCCGGCTCGCGGACGGTTTCGCCGCGGGCGACGTGGACGCGCTGGCGCAGGCCGCGCGGGGGCTGCGCGCGGAGGGCGCCGACGAGTTCGTGCTCGGGTTCCTCGACCCGGCGGGCGGCCCCGACCTGACGGCGGTCGAACGGATCACGGCGGAGCTGGACGGCTGCCGCTGGACCTTCCACCGCGCGATCGACCGGGCCGCGGACCGCGACGCCCTGCGCAAGCAGCTCGCCCACGCGCCGGGCCTCGACACGTACCTGACGGCGGGCTCGCCGGACGGCGTGGACGCCGGGCTCGACGTCCTGACGGCGGAGGCGGCCCGCTCGGGCGAACCCGGCTACGAGCAGCGGATCCTGGTCGGCGGCGGCCTCCGCCTCGACCACCTGCCGCGCCTGAAGGCGGCGGGCATCGACGCCTTCCACATCGGCGGCGCGGCCCGCCCCCAGGGCTGGACGGCCCCGGTGTCGGCGGACGCGGTCCGCACGTGGCGCGAGGCGGTCGACGCCGGGGCGTAGGCGGGCGTCACCCCGCCGGCCGCTCCGGCAGCCCGGCGGCGTGCACCACGACCAGACCGAGGCGTAGGCCCTGCCGGCCTGAGGACCGTCACCCCGCCAGCTGCTCCGGCAGCTCCGCGGCGTGGACCACGACCAGACCGGAGACGGCCCGGGTCAGCGCCACGTACAGACGCCGCAGTCCGGTGCGCTCGTCGGGTTCGCCGTCGACCACGGCGGCGGGCTCGTCGAGGACCACGTAGTCGTATTCGAGGCCCTTCGCGAGCGAGGCCGGTACGAGGGTGAGGCGGGTCTGCGCGGTGGTCTCCTCGCCGGGGCCCAGGTAAGTGATCCCGGCATCGGCGAGGGCCGACGCCAGGGCCGGGACGCGGGCGTCGGCGGCGATGAGGCCCACGGACCCCTCCCGCTCCAGCGCCTCGGCGCACGCGGCGAGCACGTCGTCGGCCCCGTTCGCCGCCTCCCTGACCTCGAAGGCGCCGGGGTTCTCACGCACGGACGAGACGGGCGCGAGTCCGGGCGCGATGTGGGGCAGCAGCCGGGACGCGTACGCGATGACGTCGCGCGGCACGCGGAACCCGACGGTCAGTTCCTCGACCACGGCCTCCTCCTTGCCGAGGTGCCGCAGCGCCTCGGCCCAGCTGCGCGTCGCCCAGGGCGTCGTGCCCTGCGCGAGGTCGCCGAGGACGGTGGCGGACCCGGTGGTGCAGCGCCGCCCGACGGCCCGGTACTGCATGGGCGAGAGGTCCTGCGCCTCGTCGAGCACCACATGCCCGAGGGAGTGCGTGCGGGCGACGAGATCGGTGACCTCGTCGATCAGCACGGCGTCGGCGGAGGACCACTTGGCGGCCCGCACGCTGCGCGCCGGCCGCTCCCACAGCACGCACTTCTGCTCGTCCTCGCTCAGCACGCCCTCCGCGTGCTCGGCGAGGAATTCGGCGTCGGACAGCAGCCGCAGTACGAGTTTCGCGGGATCGACGGCGGGCCAGAGGACCTTCACGGCGGCCTTGACGGCCGCGTTCCTGGCCACGGCGTCCTGCACACGGTCGTCGGGCGCCTCGCCCGACCGCTCCATCTGTACGAGGACGGCGTGGGCGATGCGCTGCGGAAGGGCGTCACGGGCGGCGCCGTACCGCATGTCGCGCGCCATCAACTCCCGCACGATCTCCTCCAGTTCGTACGCGGGCACCCGCCACCGCCGGGACCCGCGCACGACCACGACGGACTCCACGGGCAGGGTGATGTGCGAGCGCACGGCCCGCCGCAGGACCTCGGCCATCCGCGCGTCACCCTTGACCACGGCGGCGTCGGCGGCGTCGGCGCCCCGCACCTCCACGTGGGCGACGAGGTCGTCGACGGTGGCCTGCTTGACCTCCAACTCGCCCAGCGCGGGCAGCACTTGCTCGATGTAGTGGAGGAAGGACCGGTTCGGCCCGATGACGAGCGTCCCGGTACGGGCGAGCCGATCGCGGTGTGCGTACAGGAGATAGGCGACGCGGTGGAGGCCGACGGCCGTCTTACCGGTACCGGGCCCTCCCTGGACGCACACGGACCCCGAGAGCCCGCTCCTGACGATCTCGTCCTGCTCGGGCTGGATCGTGGCGACGATGTCGCGCATGGGCCCGACGCGGGGGCGCTCGATCTCGGCCTGGAGCAGCGCGCTCACGACCTCGGTCTCGGCGGGATCCGACAGCCGCTCGTCCTCGTACGCGGTGAGGTCCCCGCCCGTGTACCCGAACCGCCGGCGCAGCCCGACGTCCATCGGGTCCTTCTTCGAGGCGCGGTAGAAGGGCTGCGAGACGGGGGCGCGCCAGTCGATGACCATCGGGTCGCCGACCGCGTCGTGAACATGCCGCCGCCCGATGTAGAACCGCTCCCCCTCGGCCCCTTCCGCCTGGTCGGCGCCGGGGGCGTGCAGGTAGTCGAGCCGCCCGAAGAACAGCGGGGTGTGCGACAGATCGGCCAGGGCCTTGATCCGGTCGTCGATCTGGCGCTGCAGGACGGCGGCGTTCACCCAGTTCGCGGTGACGTCGGCGATGTCCAGGGACTCCACGTCCTCGCGCATGGCGCGCAGGGCGGCACGGGACGACGTGAGGTGGGCGCGCTCACGGGAGAGCGGGTCGTCGAGGGACACGGGCACTGCCTCCGGGCTCCGGGGGTCGGTTACACACGGCGGCCGACCGGTTTCCGTCCGGCCGACGGCGCTCCACGGAGGGAGGCGGGAAAGGCGGACCACCTTACTCCCGCCCCGGCACACGTCCAACAGATTTAAACCCCGGCGGGGCCCTAGGGGACGACCGGATTCAAACCTCGGCGGGCCCTAGGGGCGGCTTCACCCCCAGGACGCACCCCCGCTCCCGCAACCTACAACTCCGGACCGATGTGCGCGGAATGCCCGTATTCCACTATGGAGGCATGACGACCATGACCTTCACCCACGGTGCCACCGCGGTCACGGAGACCCACCACCCCCACCGCCTGGGAAACGCGCTGCGAGCCGCCAAGGTCATCGTGACCTCGGCGCTCGGCGTGATCCTTCTGGGCGAGTACGACGAGGAGGCCGGCGTGCAGCGACGATCATCCGAGTACGGCCCAAGTCCGGGCGGGACCCACAGGGTCTGAGTACGGGCGCCCGAGCCCCGGCGGGAACCACAGGGTCTGAGTACGGCCCGAGCCCGGACAGCCCCGCAGGGTCTAGGGTCGCCGCATGCAGGACGACCTGAGGACAGCGTGGGCGCAGACCCTGCGCACAGCACGGACCGAAGCCGGCGCGACGGATCCCACCAGCCCGGAGACCGGCCCGGAGGCCACCCCTGAGACCAACCCGGAGGCCTTCGCGGACAACCTCCTGGCCCGCTGGTCGGAGCCACAGCGCCGCTACCACACGACGACGCACCTCAAGGCGGTCCTGGACCACATCGACGTACTGGAGGACCACGCCGAGGACCCGGAGCTGGTCCGCCTCGCGGCCTGGTTCCACGACGCGGTGTACCTGCCCGAGCGCTCGGCGAACGAGGAACGCTCGGCGCGGCTGGCGGAACGGGCCCTGGCGGAAGCGGGCCTCGCGGACCGGCAGATCGACGAGGTGAGCCGCCTGGTCCTGCTCACGGTGGACCACGACCCGGCCGAGGACGACCACAACGGCGAGGTCCTGTGCGACGCGGACCTGGCGATCCTGGCGGCGGCGCCGGACGCGTACGCGGCCTACGCGGCGGCGGTCCGGGAGGAGTACGGCTTCGTACCCGACGAACCGTTCCGCGACGGCCGCGCCGCCGTTCTGCGCCAACTCCTCGCCCTGCCACGTCTGTTCCGCACCCCGTACGGCGCCGCGCACTGGGAGGAGCCGGCCCGCGAGAACCTCAATGCGGAGTTGGCCCTGCTGACACCTCAAACCGGTTGATCGGCGCAAGCGGCTGTCGCATCCTCGGCCCATGACACTCTTCACCATCGCGGGCGCCCGCGTACGCCTGCACGAACTGTCCCTGGAAGCGGCCAGGGACCTGCACGAGGACAGCGGATCGGGCGGCTTCGCCTGGCTGGACGGCGACGCACCGGAAGGCACCCGGACCGGCTCCGGGATCACGGTGAGTGCGCACGCGGCGGGCACCTACCGCGAGGGCTGGGGAACGTACGCGATCGTGCGGAGCGAGGACGGACGCGCGGTGGGCGGGATCGGCTTCCACAGCACGCCGGACGAGAAGGGCCGCGTCGAGATCGGCTACGACGTGACGGAGGGGGCGCGCGGCCGGGGCTACGCGACGGAGGCGGTGCGGGCGATAGCGGCGTGGGCGCTGTCGCAGCCGGGCGTCACGGCGGTGACGGCGAACACGGACCTGGACAACGGACCGTCCCAACGGGTCCTGGAGCGGGCCGGATTCGTCCGGATTCCGGCCACTGAGGACCTCTGCGCTTACGAACTGTTGGGAATTTAAGCAATGTTGCGTCGCGTTGTGTCACGTCATGCCTGACTCTGCTCGAAAAGCTCCCGACGACACCGCCGAAGACCCCGAAGGCACTGCCGAAGACCCCGGGAACGTCGCTGCGGACGCCACCGCGGACGCCACCGCGGCTGCCCCCGTGGACGCCCCCACCCGCATGCCCATGGCCGTCTACATTCTGGGCCTGGCGGTGTTCGCGCTCGGCACGTCCGAGTTCATGCTGTCCGGCATCCTGCCCGCCATCGCCGACGACATGGACGTCACGATCCCGCAGGCGGGCCTGCTGATATCGGCGTTCGGGCTCGGCATGGTGGTGGGCGCGCCGCTGCTCGCCGTGGCGACGCTGCGCCTGCCGCGCCGCACCACGCTCATCGCGCTGATCTCGGTGTTCGGCCTGGGCCAGGTCGCGGGCGCGCTGGCGCCGACGTACGCGGTCCTGTTCGCGTCGCGGGTCGTGAGCGCGCTGGCCTGCGCGGGGTTCTGGGCCGTGGGCGCGGCGGTGGCCATCGGCCTGGTGCCGGTGACGCAGCGGGCGCGCGCCATGGCGGTGATGATCGGCGGTCTGTCGATCGCGAACGTGCTGGGTGTCCCGGCGGGCGCGTTCCTCGGTGACGGTCTGGGCTGGCGTGCGGCGTTCTGGGCGGTGGGCGTGGCCTCGGCGATCGCGCTGGTGGGGGTGGTGACGCTGATCCCGCGGATCCCGCTCCCGGCGCAGCGGCCGCAGCCGCGGCGCGAGCTGTCGATCTACCGGGACAGTCAGGTCTGGCTGTCGATCACGGTGACGGCGCTGGCCGCGGGCGGTGTGTTCTGCGCGTTCAGCTATCTGTCGCCGCTGCTCACGGATGTGGCGGGCCTCGCCGAGGGCTGGGTCCCGACGGTGCTCGCGCTCTTCGGTGTCGGGGCGCTGGTGGGTACGACGGTCGGGGGCCGGGTCGCGGACGCGCATCTGTTCGGGGTGCTGCTGAGCGGGATCGCGGCGTCCACGGTGTTCCTGATGGCGCTGGCACTGCTCGGCGGGTCCGCGGTGGCGGCGGTGGTGCTGTCGTTCCTGCTGGGCTTCTCGGCGTTCTACACGGCGCCGGCGCTGAACGCCCGCATGTTCAACGTGGCGGGCGCGGCCCCCACGCTCGCGGGCGCGACGACGACGGCGGCGTTCAACCTGGGCAACACGGGCGGCCCGTGGCTCGGCGGCGCGGTGATCGACGCGGGGCTCGGCTACCCGGCGACGGCGTGGGCGGGCGCCGCGATGACGGTGACGGCGATCGGCGCGACGGCGGTGTCACTGCGCCTGCACCGGTCGACCTCGAAGGTGATCGCCTCGTCCGTCCTCAAGGATGTCAAGGACCCCAAGGACCCCAAGGACCTCAACTCCCCGCCGCAGGGCGCCCCTTCGGCCTCCGCAGCCCCGCCTCGGTGAGTCTGCGCACCAGCTCCTTCGAGCCGATCTCCACGGCCCCGGACCGCACCGCGTCCTCGTAGCGGTGCGACGGCAGGTCGTAGTGGTCGCGCTCGAAGGCGCGGGGCGGGACGCCGAGCCGCTCGGCGAAGAGGTGGAGCTCGCCGAAGGAGACGTCGCTGACCAGGTGGGACCACATGCGCCCGTGCCCCGGCCAGGTCGGCGGATCGATGTAGACGGTCATCGCGCGACGGTGCCGAGGGACCCCACGGGCGCCACCACCACGCCCGCCTCGCTGCACACCCAGTGCGGGTCGGGGCCCAACTCCGGTTCCACATCGAGGGCATGGGGTTCGCCGGAGCCGCACACCGGGCACAGAGGCCAGCGGCCGTTGCGTTCGAGGAGTCCGTCCTGGACGTCCTGCGCGACGAGCCCGGCGACGTAGTCGACCCCTTCCGGCCACTGCTCGACCCACCAGCGGCGGTGCGCTATCGAGTCCTCGACCAGGGACACGACGTCGGCGTGGGCGACCTCGCCGGATCCGAGGTCGGCGAGTACGAGGGCGCGGGCCGCGTGCAGTGCCTGCTCGAGGGGGCTGATCTCCATGTAGCCATTGTGCTCCCTCGGCGTACGCACCCACCTACCCCTCGGCACAGCCGAAGGGCCCGGGCGGACGTGCCGTACAGCACAGCCGAAGGACTCTTGACGCCGCACCCCCCTGAAAATATCTTTCAAATGTGACCAGCAACGTGAAGGAAATTTTCGCAGGCGACGCGCCGCCCGCCCCGGCCGCCCTCGCGGCCAAGGTGCGCACCCTCGCGCCGTCGATGACCCGCTCCATGCAGCGGGTCGCCGAGGCCGTCGCCGGTGACCCGGCCGGCTGCGCGGCCCTCACGGTCACCGGCCTGGCCGAACTCACCGGCACCAGCGAGGCGACGGTGGTCCGCACCGCCCGCCTCCTCGGCTACCCCGGATACCGGGACCTGCGCCTCGCCCTCGCCGGGCTCGCCGCCCAGCAGCAGTCGGGCCGCGCCCCCGCCGTCACCGCGGACATAGCGGTCGACGACCCCATCGCCGACGTCGTCGCGAAGCTCGCGTACGACGAGCAGCAGACCCTCGCCGACACCGCGGCCGGACTCGACACCGTGCAGCTCGGCGCGGCCGTGAACGCGCTGGCCGGCGCCCGCCGCATCGACATCTACGGCATCGGCGCGTCCAGCCTCGTCGGCCAGGACCTCGCCCAGAAGCTCCTGCGCATCGGCCTGATCGCGCACGCCCACGGCGACCCGCACCTGGCGATCACCAACGCCGTGCAGCTGCGCGCCAAGGACGTCGCCATCGCCATCACGCACTCGGGATCGACCGGAGACGTGATCGAACCGCTCCGCGTCGCCTTCGAGCACGGGGCCGCCACGATCGCGATCACCGGCCGCCCCGACGGCCCGGTCTCGCAGTACGCCGACCACATACTGACCACGTCCACGGCACGCGAGAGCGAGCTGCGCCCGGCCGCGATGTCGTCCCGTACGAGCCAGCTGCTCGTCGTGGACTGCCTGTTCGTGGGCGTCGCGCAGCGTACGTACGAGACGGCGGCCCCGGCCCTGTCGGCGTCGTACGAGGCGCTCGCGCACCGTCACACACCGCGCGGCTCCCGCTAGGCGACGCGCCCCGCCCTCCCCTGTGACTCCGTGAATCCGTGTATCCGTGAATCCGTGACCCCACCGCCCCACCGCCCCACCGCCGCACCGGAAAGAGCCGCACACGTCATGACCTCCACGACCGACGCCGCCGCCGACAACTACGGCGAACTGCGCGCCCAGCTCGCCACGCTCACCACCGAGGCGTTCCGCCCGGAACTCTCCGAGATCGACCAGCAGTCGACGCTGGAGATCGCGCGGATCATGAACGGCGAGGACGCCAGCGTGCCCACCGCCGTCGCCGAGCAGCTCCCGCAGATCGCCGCCGCGATCGACGGCACGGCCGAGCGGATGGCCCGCGGCGGCCGCCTCGTCTACGCGGGCGCCGGCACGGCCGGCCGGCTCGGCGTCCTGGACGCGTCCGAGTGCCCGCCCACGTTCAACACCGACCCGAGCGAGGTCGTCGGCCTGATCGCGGGCGGCCCGAGCGCCATGGTCAAGGCGGTCGAGGGCGCCGAGGACTCCAAGGAGCTCGCGGCCGAGGACCTGGACGAGCTGGGCCTGACGGCGGACGACGTCGTCGTCGGCATCTCGGCCTCGGGCCGCACCCCGTACGCGATCGGCGCGGTCGAGCACGCGCGCGGCCGGGGCGCCCTCACGATCGGCCTGTCCTGCAACGCGGACAGCGCGCTCGCGGCAGCCGCGGACCACGGCATCGAGGTCGTCGTCGGCCCCGAACTCCTCACCGGCTCGACCCGGCTGAAGGCGGGCACGGCCCAGAAGCTCGTCCTCAACATGCTGTCGACGATCACCATGATCCGGCTCGGCAAGACGTACGGGAACCTGATGGTGGACGTACGCGCCTCGAACGAGAAGCTGCGCGCCCGCTCCCGCCGGATCGTCGCCCTGGCCACCGGCGCGGACGACGACGCCATCGAGGCCGCGCTCGCCGCGACGGACGGAGAGGTGAAGAACGCCATCCTCGTGATCCTCGGCTCGGTCGACGGCCCGACGGCCGCCCGCCTCCTGACCGACAGCAAGGGCCACCTGCGCGCCGCGCTCCAGGCCTCGACCACGACCCCGTAGTCCCGCAGTCCCCTATCGCTCCACCCCCCACGCACAGCAAGGCACCACGACCATGGCTGACTCAAAGAACCGCGCCATCGCCGCCGCGATCCTTCCCCTCGTCGGCGGCGCATCGAACGTCACGTCCGTAGCCCACTGCATGACCCGGCTCCGTCTCGGCCTGGCCGACCGCGCGCTCGTCGACGAGGACGCGCTGAAGGCGCTGCCCGACGTCATGGGCGTGGTCGACGACGAGACGTACCAGATCGTCCTCGGCCCGGGGAAGGTCGCCCGGATCACCCCGGAGTTCGAGGAGCTGGTGGCCGGGGAGCTGGTGGCCGAGGCCAGGCCCGCCGCGCCCGAGCCGCACACCGTGACGGCCGACGAACTCGCCGCTCAGGGCGCCGAGCTGAAGGCGGC
Organism: Streptomyces sp. NPDC090032; assembly: GCF_044748025.1. Taxonomy (NCBI): domain Bacteria; kingdom Bacillati; phylum Actinomycetota; class Actinomycetes; order Kitasatosporales; family Streptomycetaceae; genus Streptomyces; species Streptomyces sp. NPDC090032. The sequence continues at coordinate 429,546 of NZ_JBIVFF010000006.1, forward strand.
CCGGAAGGCGAAGAACGCCACCCCGTTCAAGCTGTTCCTGCGCCGGATCGCGAACATCTTCGTGCCGCTGATCCCGGCGCTGATCGGCTGCGGCATCATCGCCGGCATCAACGGCCTGCTGATCAACCTGCACTGGCTGCCGGGCGTCACCCCCGCCCTGGCCGCCATCGCCTCCGGCTTCATGGCGCTGATCGCGGTGTTCGTCGGCTACAACACGGCGAAGGAGTTCGGCGGTACGCCGATCCTGGGCGGCGCGGTCGCGGCGATCATCGTGTACGCGGGCGTCGCGAACATCGAGGCGTTCGGCCAGAAGCTCTCCCCCGGGCAGGGCGGCGTCCTCGGTGCACTGGGCGCGGCGGTCCTGGCCACGTACGTCGAGAAGTGGTGCAGGAAGTGGGTCCCGGAGGCGATCGACGTCCTCCTCACCCCCACCCTCACCGTCTTGATCTCCGGCCTGGTCACGATCTTCGGCCTGATGTTCGTGGCGGGCGAGATCTCCACGGGCATCGGCACCGCGGCGAACTGGCTCCTGGACAACACGGGCGCGTTCGCGGGCCTGGTCCTCGGCGGCCTGTTCCTCCCCCTGGTCATGCTGGGCCTGCACCAGGCCCTCATCCCCATCCACACCACACTCATCGAGCAGCAGGGCTACACCGTCCTGCTCCCCGTCCTGGCGATGGCGGGCGCGGGCCAGGTCGGCTGCGCGATCGCGGTGTACAAGCGCCTCAAGCACAACAAGTCGATCCGGACGACGATCAAGTCCGCGCTCCCCGCAGGCTTCCTCGGCGTCGGCGAACCCCTGATCTACGGCGTCTCGCTCCCGCTCGGCCGCCCCTTCATCACGGCGTGCGTGGGCGGCGCGGCGGGCGGCGCGTTCGTCGGCTTCTTCTCGATGATCGGCGACAAGGTCGGCTCGACGGCGATCGGCCCCTCGGGCTGGGCCCTGTTCCCCCTCCTCGACGGCAACAAGGGCCTGGGCACGACGGTCTCGATCTACGGCGCGGGCCTGCTGGTCGGCTACATCGTGGGCTTCGCGGCCACGTACTTCTTCGGCTTCAGCAAGCAGATGCTGGTGGATCTGAACGTGGACACTCAGGAAACCGTCGCGGGTTCCCCGGCCGAGCCGCCCTCGGCCACGGAACCGGCCACAGAACCGGCCACGGAACCGGCAAGGGCCTGAAGCCCTTCAGACGTACGCGACCGTCGACTCAGCCGGGAAAGCCGGCCGTGTCGACGGTCGCCGCGAACGGATCCGGCAGCTTGAGGCACTCCCCGAACGGCACCCGCTCGGCATGCCTGTACGCCCCGTTCTGCGGGCCGGTGAACAACGTGGCCGCCGGGCCGTGCTCATCGAAGCGGTCCACGAGCAGATAGACCGGAACCGGGGCATGCGCATAGGCCCACAGCTTCTTGGTGCGGCCGTCCTTGGCGTTGCTCCGCGACGTGTCCAGCTCACGCCATGCCTGGAGCAGGAGGTCCCACGAACGGCGGTCAGGAGCCGTGTCGTGCTCGACCAGTGCTGCGGTCATCGCGGGTCCTTATCTCTTGAAGCCTGCTGAGCCTGCGGCGCGTGAGCGTAGATCGACGAGCCTGCGGTCGTTGACCGCTTTCTGCCAGCGTCCCACGACCGAGCGACCGAGGCGGCGATCCACTCATCGCGGCCTCGCCTGAGCCTGCCGGTTCAGCTCCCGCACCCGTTCCCGGAGCACCTCCCCCGCCTGCGCCTCCCCCACCGCCTCCGGCGGACAGTCCCACTCGCGCCCGCCACCCGGCGGCCGCAACTGCACGTAACCGCCCTCGCGCCCCATGACCTGCCCGACGCGCCCGTCCCGTACGTCGATCACGTACACGCCGACGTTCACACCCCACGCCTGTCGTGCAGTACGGCGACCAGCCGCATCGCCGTATCCAGATTCACGCACCCCAGGTCCACCAGCGGATAGCCGACCTCCCCCGCCGCCGACACGGGGTCGACCCGCAGGGACGGCAACAGCACGCCCAACACCCCCAGTTCGGCCCGCAGTTGCGCGACGGTCTCCTCGACCACCCGAAGCCGCTCCGCGTCCCGCACCACCATCGCCCGCTCCCTCACGTCAAGTTCCGCTTTCACCACCCAGCGTGACGGGAACGGCTCTACGCTTTCCAGAGCCACCGGCCCAACAAACCCCTTTGTTGCTCTGGGAGTCGATGCACGTGACCGGACCGAAGGACCTCGACCCCGCCTCCCGCCGCGTCATGGTCGGCGAGGAACTCCGCCACGCGAGAGAACGGACGGGCCTGACCCAACAGGCCCTGGGCGAGCTGCTGTTCGTGAGCGGGTCGTACGTCGGCCAGATGGAGGCGGGAACGAGACGGATCCTGCCGGACATGGCGGAACGTCTGGACGAGGCGCTGGGGACGGCGGGGTTCTTCGTCCGGCACGGGGCGAAGGCGAACGAGTCGAAGCACCCGGAACACTTCGCGGAGGCGGCCGAGGCGGAGGCCGTCGCGATCGAGATCAGGCAGTACGAGTCGCTGCTGATCCCTGGCCTGCTCCAGACCCCGGCATACGCCCGTGCGGTCTTCCTGGCCTACCAGCCCACGGCCCCGGAAGAGGCGATCGACAAACTGGTGGCGACCCGGATGGAACGAACCCGCCTCCTCGACGATCCAACAAAGCCGTTGTTGTGGGCGGTTCTGGATGAGGCCGCCCTGCGCCGGGAAGTCGGCGGACCTGCAGTGATGGCCGAGGCCCTGCGGCACATCTCGGCACTGATCCGTAGGCGCCGGGTGATTGTTCAGGTGGTGTCGTTCTCTGCGGGGGCGCATGCCTCGATGACCGGCTTCCTCCAGCTACTCCACTTCGCTGATGCACCTCCGCTCGCTTTCATCGAAGCGCCCAGTACGGGCCAGTTGACGGACGATCCGGCCACCGTCGCCCGGCATCAGCTGTCCTACGATCTGCTCAGGGCTGATGCACTCACTCCGAAGCAATCCCTGGCCCTGATCGCAGCAGTGGCGGAGGATTACGCACATGAAGATCACGCCCCCAGAGCTTGACCTCGCCTCAGCCACCTGGCGCAAATCCACGTACAGCGGCGGCGAAGGCGGCAGTTGCCTGGAGGTCACCCACGACCACCCCGGCCTCGTCCCCGTCCGCGACTCCAAGAACCCCGACGGCCCGAAGCTCGTGCTCCGGGCGGAGACCTGGACCGCGTTCATCGCGGATCTCAAGGGAGAGCGCTAGGCACTGCCCGGCGGATCAGGTGACCGCCCCGCGTTGGAATCATTGCCCTGGTCGTGGGGCGGGGCGGGCGTTGGAGCAATCACCGGAAGGCGCTCGACAGAACCCTGTTCCGGGATCCGCACAGGCGCCCCGTGGCGGGACCCGCCGTAGCGGTTCGGGAACCGGAAGACCGTGCATGAGCGCCGCCGCCGCTGGTCATCGGACGGCACGTGGGACAGGATCCCCGATCGGATTCGTTAGAGTAATCACTTGACTGCATGGAGCGACCATGCGCTTGATCGCCCCGCCGGAGGCTTCCGGAGGGGAGGAATGAGGTTGAAGTGAGCCTGACGAGGCCCGAAATCGATTTCCCCATCGGCGATGCCCCTGCCGAGCTGCAGATCGAGGACATCGTCGTGGGAGACGGCCCCGAGGCCAAGCCCGGCGCCATGGCCGAGGTCCACTACGTGGGGGTCAACTTCGAGAGCGGAGAGGAGTTCGACGCCTCCTGGAACCGCGGCCAGACGTTCCGGTTCCCTCTGGGGGGCGGCAGGGTCATCAAGGGCTGGGACCAGGGGGTCGAGGGGATGAAGGTCGGCGGCCGGCGCAAGCTCACCATCCCCTCCCACCTCGCCTACGGCGAGCAGTCCCCCTCCCCGCTGATCCCGGCAGGATCGACGCTCATCTTCGTCGTGGACCTGCTCGACGTCTGAGGCGGACCAGCCGCTGCCCGTTCCCGTGAACAAGGCCAGTAGGTCGACTGGAGCACGGTGAGCGTGGGCTCCACCTCGTGCCGGGCTCACACCGCCCCGACGAAGGACTCGGTCGTTCCCGGGGCGGTCCGACCTGCAAGATCCACCTTGCGGGCGAAGGCGGCCACCGCCCGCCGGCCCTGTTGATCACTCCCGGCCAGTGGGCGACAACCGCAAAGCAGAAGCGGCAGCGGGGCGCCCGCCCGCCTTCCGGCCCACCTGCCGGCCGCCCAGGTCCACGCCCGCGCGGCAGCGCTCCGCGCGGTGCTCCCCCGGATACAGGGCTGAACCGGGCCCAACTGCTGTACCAGAATGGCCACATGAGCCACGACCGCGAACACCCGGACGACGACCGCGTCTTCGTCCGGAGCAGCTGGGGCACGAACCGGTACGTCTACAACCCGCACAACCCCGTCGGCCGCGTCCTCATCGTCGGCTCGCTGCTGTTCGCGGCGGTCGCGCTCTACGCGCTGTACCACCCGGACGTCTTCCGGGGCGGCTGGGACGGTGACGATCTGCGGACCGCGGTGACCGGCGCGACGGCGCAGTTGTCGGCGGACAAGTCCGGGCCGGGGACCGACACCGGGCTGTACGAGGACATCCTGACGCAGGACATCGCGCAGCACGGACAGGGTCCGGAAGACGGCCTCACCGTCACGCTCGCCTCCGACCCGCCCGAATCCACGATCTGGTACGGCGGTACCGAGGACGCCGACTTCTCGGTCAGGGCCCGCGGCACCGACACCGCGTTCTGCCTGCACGTGCATGCGCTGCAGCTGCCGAAGGCGATGGGCTACGACTCCGTGGACTTCACCGTCGACGACGGGACCTGCCCTGGGGAGACCACTGGGGCGCCCTGACGGCGCCCGCGCCGCTCCACATGCGTGCGCGCTGCCCCGCGCGCATTCTGGAGCTATGGCTGACAGCACGTTCTCAAAGATTTCCTGGTCCGAGTTCCGTCCCGACCAGGGGCGGCTGACCGCCGGGGCCGTACTGACCGGCGCCGGGATGCTGGTCGCCGCGGCCGGTGTCGGCGTGCTCGTGTTCGAACTGGTCCGCGCGGGCCGCACCTGGACCGGCAGCTGGGAGGTGCCGCCCACCGAGCTGGCGTCCCGCACCTTCCACCAGGCGCAGACCGCAGCCCAGAGCGCGGCCCATGCCGGCCGCGACGCCTGGACCAGCTACCAGGAGTCGCCGGTCGAGCGCGGCTAGGGCCTGTCCGGCTACCGGGCCCCTCGTTCGGATCACTCCGGGCCGCGGGCCGTCACTTGGCGGGCGCCCACCCCGGGATCCCCGGCAGCACCTTCTCGGCGACCTGGAACAGCGTCGTATCGTCCGGCACCGCGCCGTCCGAGCGCCACAGCGACAGCTCGAAGGAGCCACCCTTGTCCTTCGGGTCCTGCGCCACGGACAGCACACGGGCCGGGACGCCGGGAGCGCTGCTCGAATCGCTGCCGTCGAGGCGGAACCTGATGCTGATGGTGCGGTCCGAGTAGAGGACCGCCCGGTGGCCCAGGAACGTCCGCCGCTTCTGTGTGTCCCCGAAGAGGCCGGCGGTGTCGGCGACCGGATGGCCGTCGTAGGTGCCCTCCAGCGTGACGGTGTACGTCTCGAACTCGACCCGCGCCGAGGGCGTGGAGATCTCGCGTCCACCGGCCGTCTTGATCGAACTCGCGCTGCCCGACGCGGACTTCGCGATCTCCGTCGGTGTGCCGAGCAGCTCGGCGAGGTCACGCCGGTTGAGCACTCCGCACAGTTGGGCGCCGGAGACCTCCCCCGCCGCCTCACCGGCCTTCGCGCCCTTCTCGGCCTCCCCGCCCGAGCAGGCGGCCGGCTTCGGCTCGGCGCTGCTCTCGGCGTCCTTCTTCGCCATCGCCCAGAACCCGATGGCGAGCGCGGCCACCAGCGCCACGGCCGATATCGCCTGTCCCCACGCGTTCATGCCCTTCTTGGGCACGTCGTCACTGTCGGCCATGTCCCCCACCCGCCCCGATCCCCTGACATATGCCCGGGGACCCTAACCCGTGATCACCGGGCGGGCAAGGAAGATCGGCCGGGGGAACGCCCGAGGGCGGCACCCCTCGTGAAGAGGAGTGCCGCCCTCGGAAAGGACAGGCTGAACCGTCAGGCTCAGAAGTCCATGTCACCGCCCGGCATGCCGCCCGGAGCGCCGCCCGCGGCGGCCTTCTCCGGCTTGTCGGCGATGACGGCCTCGGTGGTGAGGAACAGCGCGGCGATGGACGCGGCGTTCTGCAGGGCAGAGCGCGTGACCTTCGCCGGGTCGAGGATGCCCTCGGCGATCATGTCGACGTACTCACCGGTCGCGGCGTTCAGGCCGTGGCCGATGGGAAGGTTGCGGACCTTCTCCACGACGACGCCACCCTCGAGACCACCGTTGACGGCGATCTGCTTGAGCGGGGCCTCCAGCGCGAGCTTCACGGCGTTGGCGCCGGTCGCCTCGTCGCCGTCGAGCTCGAGCTTCTCGAAGACCGCGGAGGCCTGGAGGAGGGCGACGCCACCACCGGCGACGATGCCCTCTTCGACGGCAGCCTTCGCGTTGCGAACGGCGTCCTCGATGCGGTGCTTGCGCTCCTTGAGCTCGACCTCGGTGGCCGCGCCCGCCTTGATGACGGCCACGCCGCCGGCGAGCTTGGCGAGGCGCTCCTGGAGCTTCTCGCGGTCGTAGTCCGAGTCGCTGTTCTCGATCTCGGCACGGATCTGGTTGACGCGGCCCTGGACCTGGTCGCTGTCACCGGCGCCGTCGACGATCGTCGTCTCGTCCTTGGTGATGACGACCTTGCGGGCGCGGCCGAGCAGGTCGAGACCGGCGTTCTCCAGCTTGAGGCCGACCTCCTCGGAGATGACGGTGCCACCGGTGAGGATGGCGATGTCGCCGAGCATGGCCTTGCGGCGGTCACCGAAGCCCGGGGCCTTGACGGCGACGGACTTGAAGGTGCCACGGATCTTGTTGACGACCAGGGTCGACAGGGCCTCGCCCTCGACGTCCTCGGCGATGATCAGCAGCGGCTTGCCGGACTGCATGACCTTCTCGAGCAGCGGAAGGAGGTCCTTCACGTTGCCGATCTTCGAGTTGACGATCAGGATGTACGGGTCGTCGAGCGACGCCTCCATACGCTCCATGTCGGTGGCGAAGTACGCCGAGATGTAGCCCTTGTCGAAGCGCATGCCCTCGGTGAGCTCAAGCTCGAGCCCGAAGGTCTGCGACTCCTCGACGGTGATGACGCCTTCCTTGCCGACCTTGTCCATCGCCTCGGCGATGAGCTCGCCGATCTGCGTGTCGGCGGCGGAGATGGAGGCCGTGGAAGCGATCTGCTCCTTGGTCTCGACATCCTTGGCCTGCTCGAGCAGGGCGGCGGAGACGGCCTCGACGGCCTTCTCGATGCCGCGCTTGAGGGCCATCGGGTTGGCGCCGGCCGCGACGTTGCGCAGGCCTTCCTTGACGAGCGCCTGGGCGAGGACGGTCGCGGTCGTCGTGCCGTCACCGGCGACGTCGTCCGTCTTCTTCGCGACCTCCTTGACCAGCTCGGCGCCGATCTTCTCGTACGGGTCCTCGAGCTCGATCTCCTTGGCGATGGACACACCATCGTTGGTGATCGTGGGGGCGCCCCACTTCTTCTCGAGGACGACGTTGCGACCCTTGGGGCCCAGGGTCACCTTGACGGCGTCGGCGAGCTGGTTCATGCCGCGCTCGAGGCCGCGCCGTGCCTCCTCGTCGAACGCGATGATCTTGGCCATGTGAAGTGGTCCTCCCGGACGCGGTGGAAATGCAAACGGACCGTGCTGGTGCCCGCGACGGACGGCCTGCATGCCGTGTGGTTCCTTGCCCCACCCGGCCTGCGAGCCTCACCGACCCGATCCAAGTTCTGTCACTCTCACCTTCAGAGTGCTAACGCAATGATTAGCACTCGACCTAGGAGAGTGCAAGCGCCTCCGGCAGACGCGCGGTCCCCGCGGGCGGAGTGCGCGGGGCGCGCGCGCACGCACGAGAGGCCCGTACCCCTCGCGGGGTACGGGCCTCTCGGCGTGAGTGTGTCGGTGGCCGTTCGCGCCGAGATCAGACGGCGAGCTTGACCATGTCCGCCTGCGGACCCTTCTGGCCCTGCGAGATCTCGAATTCGACTCGCTGACCCTCTTCAAGGGTGCGGTACCCGTCCATCTGGATGGCGCTGTAGTGGACGAAAACATCCGCACCACCGTCGACCGCGATGAAGCCGTACCCCTTCTCCGCGTTGAACCACTTGACGGTGCCCTGAGCCATGGCTAACTCCCCTATTACTGGCCCTTGCACAGGACCGCACTTCGCGGACCCGGGTCAGACCTCACCCCCCATTGGTTGGGGGTGTGCGCCGGAACGCGTCGACCGCGGCTGAATGTATCTGCCCAACTGCCCTCTGCAACAGGTCAATCGGACGAGAATTCTGGGCACGGCAGAGCGGTAATAAGCGGCGGAGTCATGGGAATCCGGGGCAACTCGGGCCCGACAAATGACGCGAACACCCAATAAGGGCGGGGCACTTTGGCTGTTTCTTGTCGGGCGGCGGCCGACTTCATATATGCGCTCGGCACAAGCGCGAAGCTCGCTTCCCAACTCTACCGCGCTCAACCCTGCAGAATTGCCCCCTCCGTTTCTCTCGCGAAGGGGGCAATTCAGGTAACTCCGTATGGCGCGTACGCCGGGCGGTCAGCCGCCGGCGCAGTGCTCGACGGTCAGCCGCCGGCGACGGCCGGGATGATCGAGACGCCCGCGCCTTCCGGCGTCGCCGTCTCAAGGCCCTGCTCGAAGCGCACGTCGTCGTCGTTGACGTAGACGTTGACGAAGCGGCGCAGCTTGCCCTGGTCGTCCAGGACGCGGGCCGCGATACCCGTGTGGTTCTTCTCCAGGTCGGCGAGGACCTCGGAGAGGGTGGCGCCCTCGGCGGCCACCTCGGCCCGGCCGCCGGTGTAGGTGCGCAGGATGGTGGGGATGCGGACGTTGACGCTCATGGGGGCTGCAGCCTTTCCGTGCGGGTGTTCGCGGGTCTTCGCGGGGTCGTCAGTGGGCGAGGCCCGCGTCGCGGAACGCGTCCAGGCTCGGGCGGATCGTGGCGGTCGCCTGGGACGTCTCGGCGACCGCGTCGAGGGTCTTGAGGCCGTCGCCGGTGTTGAGGACGACGGTGGTGAGCGCCGGGTCGATCAGGCCGGCCTCGATCAGCTTCTTCGTCACGCCGACCGTCACACCGCCCGCGGTCTCCGCGAAGATGCCCTCGGTCCGCGCGAGGAGCTTGATCGCGTCGACGACCTGCTCGTCGTTGACGTCCTCCACGGCGCCGCCGGTGCGGCGGGCGATGTCGAGGACGTACGGGCCGTCGGCCGGGTTGCCGATGGCGAGCGACTTGGCGATCGTGTTCGGCTTCTGCGGCCGGACGACGTCGTGACCGCCCTTGTAGGCGACGGAGACCGGCGAGCAGCCCTCGGCCTGGGCGCCGAAGAGCTTGTACGGCTTGTCCTCGACGAGGCCGAGCTTGATCAGCTCCTGGAGACCCTTGTCGATCTTCGTGAACTGGGAGCCGGACGCGATCGGGATGACCAGCTGGTCCGGGAGCTGCCAGCCGAGCTGCTCGCAGATCTCGTACGCGAGGGTCTTGGAGCCCTCGCCGTAGTACGGGCGCAGGTTGACGTTGACGAAGCCCCAGCCCTCGCCGAGCGGGTCGCCGATGAGCTCGGAGCAGAAGCGGTTGACGTCGTCGTAGTTGCCCTCGATGCCGACGAGTTCGCCGCCGTAGACCGCGGCCATGACGACCTTGCCCTGCTCCAGGTCGTGCGGGATGAACACGCAGGAGCGGAAGCCGGCGCGGGCCGCTGCGGCGCCGACGGCGCCGGCGAGGTTGCCGGTGGAGGAGCAGGACAGGGTGGTGAAGCCGAAGGCGCGGGCGGCCTCGATGGCCTGGGCGACGACGCGGTCCTTGAAGGAGTGCGTCGGGTTGCCGGAGTCGTCCTTGACGAACAACTTGCCCTGCTCGACGCCGAGTTCACGGGCGAGGTTGTCGGCCTTGACGAGCTTGGTCCAGCCGGGGTTCAGGTTCGGCTTCTCGGCGACGTCGGCCGGGACGGGCAGGAGGGGGGCGTAGCGCCAGATGTTGGCGGGGCCGGCCTCGATCTGCTTGCGCAGCGACTCGGGGTCGCCGAGCGGCAGGTCGTAGGTGACTTCGAGCGGCCCGAAACACTCGGCACAGGCGAAGATCGGTCCGAGCGGGAAGCTGGTGCCGCACTCGCGGCAGGAGAGCGCCGTGGCGGGTCCGAGATCAACGGAAGTGGTGGTGGCGACAGTCTGCGCAGCCATGATGGCGAGGCCCTTTCTCCTCATCTTCCTCGCGGCGCATCTCGCCACGAGACGGAATTGGCACCTTCCCCACCTGGACCTCGGCAAGGTCGGCGGGAGGGTTGCCGGGACTTCAACGGGCCGTATCCCTCTGTCCCTCTGGATGAGCGCTATTCGGTTGTTGAGCTGTCGCTTGATCACTCAAGCGTCGCGGTGACCCCGACATGCGATGGTCACCGGCGTTGTTCAAGACTGTAACCGAAGGCCTGGAGGCTTGAGATAGTCGTCCGAACCGCGAGATGGATCACAGTCAGTGGTCTGGCAGAGCCGACAGTGAGGAGCCGCGCACTGTGCTGGAAGAAGTAGAGCGCTGGCTGAGCAGGCGTTCCTGGTCGGTGACCGATCGCCCGCTCCCTCAGCTGATCGCCGCGAAGCGCGCCGCGGGCACCTCGGTGAGCGTGGTGCTGCCCGCGCTGAACGAGGAGGAGACGGTCGGCGAGATCGTCGCCGAGATCCGGCGCGCCCTGATGACGGAGCGGGTGCCGCTGGTCGACGAGCTGGTGGTGATCGACTCGGGTTCGACGGACCGTACGGCCGAGGTGGCGCGGGCGGCCGGGGCGCGGGTCGTGCACCGGGACGCGATCCTGCCGAGGATCCCGGCCGTGCCCGGCAAGGGCGAGGTGCTGTGGCGCTCGCTGCTCGTGACGGGCGGCGACATCGTCTGTTTCGTCGACGCGGACCTGAAGGAGTTCTCCGCGGACTTCGTCTCGGGGATCGTGGGCCCGCTGCTCACGGATCCCGGCGTGGACTTCGTGAAGGCGATGTACGACCGTCCGCTCGGGTCCGCCGCGGGTCAGGGGGGCCGGGTCACGGAGCTGGTGGCGCGCCCGGTCCTGAATCTGCACTGGCCGCTGCTCGCCGGGTTCGTGCAGCCGCTCGGCGGCGAGTACGCGGCGCGCCGGTCGCTCCTCGAGCGCCTGCCGTTCCCGGTCGGTTACGGCGTGGAGCTGGGTCTTCTCGTCGACGCGCTGCACACGGTGGGCCTGGACGCGCTCGGGCAGGTCGACGTCGGGGTGCGCAAGCACCGGCACCAGGACGGGCAGGCGCTGGGGCGGATGGCCGCGGCGATCTACCGCACCGCGCAGCTGCGGCTGGCGCGCGGGCATCTCGTACGTCCCGTGCTCACCCAGTTCGAGCGCGGCGAACGGGGATTCGAGCCGCGCACGCACGACGTGGACACCGAGGAACGCCCCCCGATGACCGAAATCACCGAGTACGCGGAGCGCCGCGTGGCGTAGCCGGGGGCAATCGTACGTTTTGCCTACATTGCCCTTTATGTGGCTCAGACAAGTTTCGTGCGGGGCGCGGCTGCGCGCAGCCGCGCCCCGCACCGCCGGGGCGCTCGCCGCCACGGTCACCGCACTGACGGCGCTCGGCGCCGCGGCCCCCACCCCGACGGACGTGGTCCGTACGACGGCCGGTTACGGCTCCAGCCCCGGCCAGGTGACGATCCCGTTCCGCGGGATCGAGAAGCCGCAGCCCCAGCCCCCGCCCGCCCTGCACCTCACGAACGTGCCGGAGCGGGCCGCCGTGCCGCCGTGCGAGGAGACCGGGAACACCATCACGATCTCCGACTTCTCGGCCAGGAACCGCACCGGCGCCGCCGTCGAGTGGCCCGTGACGGCGGGCTCGGCCCCGGTCGCCTCCGCGGGGACCGTCACGAAGCGGGGATCCGTGTACGTCTGGAAGGGTGACGTCGCCGCCCACGGCAAGGTCGTCATCACCCAGCGCGTGAAGGCGTCCTGCACGACGGGCGAGGCCAGCGCGATCACCGTGACTGCGGACGTGCCGCGCACCAACTGCCCGAAGGACGCCCGGCGCGGCGGGGCCGACCCCTGCACGTCGGTCGTCACGGCCAGGCGTGAGCAGGCCCGCCCGCTCCCGCCGCAGGAGTCGCCCGGTCCGCAACGGCCGCCGCAGGGAACGGAACTGGCCGACACCGGCGAGACCGACGAAGGCGAGCCGCACACGCTCCTGTACGCCGGTCTCGCGGCCTCCCTGTGCGGGCTCGGCGTCCTCGCGGTGGCGGCGGCGCGCAGCCGGCGTGACTGACCCGCGCGAGCAGCCATCAGGACAGGCGGACGGCGGATCGTATACGGCCGGGCTCCCACTGAGCCCGGCCGTACGTTTGAGCGTTTACGGGCCGGGCTACGTTTGCCCGTATGGCTTCCACGCAGGGTGCACAGATCCTCGTCGCGTCCAACCGCGGTCCGGTCTCCTACGAGATCGGGGCCGACGGGACGCTCGACGCGCGGCGCGGTGGCGGCGGGCTCGTCTCCGGGCTCTCCGCGATCGGGCAGGACCCGGACGGCGCGAGCGCGGTGTGGGTGTGCGCGGCCCTCGGCGAGGGCGACCGCGAGGCGGTGCGGCGCGGCGTCGGAGAGCCGGGGGTGCGGATGCTCGACATCGACCCCGAGGTGTACGCCGACGCGTACAACGGCATCGCGAACTCGGTCCTCTGGTTCGTCCACCACATGCTCTACCAGACGCCCCTGGAGCCGGTGTTCGGGCCCGGGTTCCGTGCGCGCTGGGCGTCGTACGAGGCCTACAACCGGGCGTTCGCCGAGGCGCTGGCCGCGGAGGCCGCGCCGGGCGCCGCGGTCCTCGTGCAGGACTACCACCTGGCCCTCGTGCCGGGGATGCTGCGCGAGCTGCGCGACGACCTGCGCATCGGGCACTTCTCGCACACCCCGTGGGCCCCGGTCGACTACTTCCGGATGCTGCCGGACGACATCGCGGGGCAGCTGCTGCGCGGGATGCTGGGCGCGGACCGGCTCGGGTTCCTGACCCGGCGCTGGGCGGACACGTTCACCGCGTGCTGCGAGGCCGTGGTGGGCGGCACGTCCGGCACGGAGATCGGGGTGCACGGCCTCGGCGCGGACGCGGACTTCCTGCGCGAGCGCTCGCACCGCCCCGACGTCGAGGAGCGGCTCGTGGCGCTGCGGGAGCAGATCGGCGGCGCGGACCGCAAGGTGATCGTCCGCGTGGACCGCACGGAGCTGTCGAAGAACATCGTGCGCGGCCTGCACGCGTACCGGCTCCTCCTGGAGGAGCACCCCGAGTGGCGCGAGCGGGTCGTGCACGTCGCCTTCGCCTACCCCTCACGGCAGGACCTCGCGGTCTACCGGGAGTACACCGTCGAGGTGTCCCGGGTCGCCGAGGAGATCAACTCCCGCTTCGGTACGGAGAGTTGGACCCCGGTCGTGCTCCATGTGAAGGATGACTTCGCGCGCTCCCTGGCCGCGTACCGGCTGGCCGACGTGGCGCTCGTCAACCCGATCAGGGACGGCATGAACCTCGTCGCCAAGGAGGTCCCGGTCGTCTCCGACGAGGGCTGCGCGCTGGTCCTGTCGCGGGAGGCGGGGGCGTACGAGGAGCTGGGCGACGACGCGCTCGTCGTGAACCCGTACGACGTATCGGAGACGGCAGGAGCGCTGCACACGGCGCTGGTCATGGGCGGCGGGGAGCGCACCGAGCGCGCGAAGCGGCTCGCCGCCGCGGCGACCGCGCTGCCGCCCGCCCAGTGGTTCCTCGACCAGCTCAACGCGCTGCGGGCGCTGGGGAATTAGTGCCGCACTAGCTTTTGCCGGCCTGGCCCCGGGAGCTGATCGCGCGGGCCAGGCCGGACAGCAGCCCCACCACTCCCTGCGGGCCGTCCACCACCACGTCCGCACGTTCGGCCAGCTCCGTGACCTCCGAGCTGCCGCTGCACACCAGCAGGCCCGGCACCCCGTCCTTGCGGAGCTTGTCGACAGCGGCGAACGCGGGCAGGTCGCCGAGGTCGTCGCCCGCGTAGAGGACCGACGTCGCGCCCACCTCGCGTACGTACGCCGTGAGCGCCGCGCCCTTGTCCATGCCGGGCGGGCGCAGTTCCAGGACGAGGCGGCCGGGCTCGACGATCAGGCCGTGCCGGGCCGCGAGGTCGGACAGGGGCGCGCGCAGCGCCTCGAACGCCGCCTGCGGGTCGCCCGCGCGGCGCGTGTGGACGGCGACGGCGCGGCCCTTCTCCTCGATCCAGGTGCCGCGCCAGGCCCCTACGGACTCCAGGACGCCGGGCAGTTCGGCGCGGACGGCCGCGACGCCGGGGTGCGGGGCGGGGGCGTGGACCGTGCCGGTGACGGCGTCCCAGCGCTCGGCGCCGTAGTGGCCGAGGACCACGAGGTGTCCGAGGCCGGGGACGCCCGCGAAACCGCCGTGGCGGACGGCGACGCCCGCGGGGCGGCCGGTGATCACGGCGACGGAGGCGACCTGCGGTGCGAGCGCGGCGAGCGCGTGGACGGCGCCGGGGTGGGCGCGGGCCTGTTCGGGGTCGGGCACGATCGGTGCGAGCGTGCCGTCGAAGTCGAGCGCGATCACGGCCCGCTCGGGGTCCGAGAGGAGTGCGTCGAGGCCGTCACGCCCGGCGGAGGTCACAGGCGACGGCAGGTCGTGCTGCTGTGGGCTGCCCATGCGCCGAGCCTATCCGCGTCAGGCGGGCCGCACTCACGGTGCGCGGGACGGACCGGGCGCGAGTCAGCGCTCCTCGCGGCGGGCCTCCCGTACGCGGCGCAGCCGGTTGACGGTGACGGGGTCGTGGGCGAGGGCCCTCGGGTCGTCGAGGAGCGCGTTGAGGAGCTGGTAGTAGCGGACCGGGGCCAGGCCCAGCTCCTCGCGCACGGCGCGCTCCTTGGCCCCGGCCGACGTCCATCCGCGCCGCTCCAGGGCGAGAACGCCCTGCTCACGGCGGGACAGGCCGCCGGACGGCGCATCCTCGGCGTCGTCGGCGCCCTCAGCATCCTCGACGGGCTCGGGCTCGGGCTCGGATTCCGGCTCGGGCTCGGGCTCGGATTCCGGCTCGGGCTCGGTCGAGGACTCGGGCTCTGCGTACGGCGGTTCGCTCACGGCAGCGACGCTACTCCGCGTTCTCCGCCGTGTCGGCCGCGCGCTGGAGCCGGCCGAGGGTGGCGCCCGGGTTGCCGTTGGGGCCGACGACCGAGCCGATCTCGCGCTTGATACCGGCGCTGACCTGGGCCCAGGACGTCTTGCCGACGGGGTAGAGCTGCGAGTTCGGCAGTTCGCCGAGGAACTTCGAGAGCTTCTGGTCGCGCGGGTCGTCGGCCATCGTGTCCGAGGCGGAGTTGGTGACCGGCAGGAGGTCGTACTCGCGCGAGAAGTCGAGGACGTTCTTCTCGCTGTAGACGAAGTCGAGGAACTTGCCGACCTGTTCCTGGTGGCCGTTCTGCCGGAACGCCATCATCCAGTCGGCGACGCCCATGGTCGACGCGGCCCTGCCGTGGATGCCGGGCATCGGCACCGTGCCGAACCTGACGCCCTTCTTGGCGGCCATCTGCATCAGCGTCGGGTGTCCGTTGAGCATGCCGACGTCACCGCGCGTGAAGGCCGCGAAGGCCTCCTTGCGGTCGAGCTTGGCGGGCGGGGTCGGACCGGTGAGGCCCTGGCCGACCAGGTCGTTCTTCAGCCACTCGAAGGTCTTGACGTTCTGCGGGGAGTCGAGGCTGTAGGTGCCGACGTCGTCGGTGTATCCGCTGCCGCCGCTCAGCATCCACATCATGGTCTCGGCCTGCGCCTCCTCACTGCCCAGCGGGAGCGCGTAAGGGATCTTCACGCCGCGGGCCTTGAGGGCCTTGGCGTCGGCCTGGAGCTGGGCCCAGGTCTGCGGCGGGGTCAGGCCGGCCTTGTCGAAGAGGGTCTTGTTGTAGAACAGCAGCCGCGTGGAGGACGCGAAGGGCATGCCGTACTGGACGCGGGAGACCTCACCGGCGTCGGCGAGCTGCGGCAGGAAGTCGGACTGCACGGGGATGGAGAGCAGGTCGTTCGCGCTGTAGAGCTTGCCGCTCGCGGCGTAGTCGGAGTACGCGCCGATCTGCGCCATGTCGGGCGCGTGGCCGTCCGCGACCATCTTCTTGACCTTGGCGTCGACGTCGCTCCACGAGTAGACGCTGACGTCGACCTTGATGCCGGGGTTCTTCTTCTCGAAGGCGGCGGACAGCTTGTCCCAGTACTTCTGGGAGCTGTTCGCCGGAGAGTCGCCGTAGTCGGCGGCCACCAGCTTCAGGGTCACGTCGTCGGAGCCGGGGCCTCCGCAGGCGGCCAGCGTCGCCGCCATGCCGAGCGCGGCCATCGCCGCCGTCAGACCTGTCATGCGCCGCTGCACAGCCGGTTTCCCACCCTCTTGAAGTCGCTTTGAAGTCGCTCGTCCGGATTTCGGACCCGGAATGCTCAGGTCCGGACACAAGGTCTACACCACGCGCGTTTAGCACCTGCAACGGGCCTCCGCCGCGAACCCGGAAAACGCACCATCCGTACACATTGCCGCAAGATCCATGCAAGTGGACTAGACCTCTCGCGGGTATACGCGCGAGACTGTCCCCCGTGAGACATGTCATCGCCCTCGATGTGGGCGGCACCGGAATGAAGGCCGCCCTGGTCGGGGCCGACGGCACCCTGCTCCATCAGACGCGGCGTGCCACCGGCCGCGAGCGCGGGCCCGACGCGATCGTCGAGACGATACTCGGCTTCGCCGCCGACCTGCGCGCGTACGGCGAGGAGCACCTCGGGGAGCCGGCCGCCGCGGCCGGCGTCGCGGTGCCCGGCATCGTCGACGACGAGCACGGCATCGCCCTGTACGCGTCGAACCTCGGCTGGCGGGACGTGCCGATGCGGCGGCTGCTGAGCGAGCGGCTCGACGGCATCCCCGTCGCCCTCGGCCACGACGTGCGCACCGGCGGCCTCGGCGAGGGGCGGCTCGGCGCGGGCAAGGGCGCGGACCGCTTCCTGTTCGTGCCGCTCGGTACGGGCATCGCGGGAGCCATCGGCATCGGCGGCCACATCGAACCCGGCGCGCACGGCTCGGCCGGGGAGATCGGCCACATCGTCGTACGCCCCGGCGGCACGGACTGCAGCTGCGGGCAGCGCGGCTGCCTGGAGCGCTACGCGTCCGCGTCGGCGGTCTCGCTCGCCTGGGCCGAGGTCACCGGCGACCCGGAGGCCGACGCCGCGGACTGCGCCAAGGCCGTCGAGTCCGGGGACCCCCGGGCGCTGCGGGTCTGGCAGGAGGCCGTGGACGCGCTCGCCGACGGGCTCGTCACGGCGCTCACTCTGCTGGACCCGCGCACCCTGATCATCGGTGGCGGTCTGGCCGAGGCGGGGGAAACCTTGTTCACACCACTGCGGGCCGCCGTCGAGGAACGCGTGACGTTCCAGAAGCTGCCCACGATCGTCCCGGCGGCCCTCGGGGACACCGCCGGCTGCCTGGGCGCGGGCCTGCTCGCCTGGGACCTGCTCGCCCGGTCCACCGATTCCACGGAGGTAGTCGCCTGATGGCCGCTCTGAATGTTCTCTCCGGCGCCCGCGTCGTCCTGCCGACCGGCGTCGTCGAGAACGGACGCGTGATCGTGGACGGGGCGAGGATCGCCGCCGGCGCGCCGGCCGCCGCTCCCTCCACCGATCTGACCGGCCACTGGGTCGTCCCCGGCTTCGTCGACATGCACAACCACGGCGGCGGCGGGGCCTCCTTCACCTCGGGGTCGATCGACGACATCCTCAAGGGCGTCCGCACCCACCGCCTGCACGGCACCACGACGGTCGCCGCGTCCTTCGTCACCGGCGAGACGGACTTCCTCGCCCAGCGCGCGGGCCTGCTGTCCGAGCTGGCCGAGCAGGGCGAGATCGCGGGCATCCACTTCGAGGGCCCGTTCATCTCCCCGTGCCGCAAGGGCGCCCATGACGAAACGCTCCTGCGCGACCCCGACCCGGCCGAGGTCCGCAAGCTGCTCGACGCGGCGCGCGGCCAGGCCAAGATGCTCACCCTCGCCCCCGAACTCCCCGGCGGGATCGACTCCGTACGCCTCCTCGCCGAACACGGCGTGATCGCGGCGATCGGCCACACCGACGCCACGTACGAGCAGACCGTGGAGGCCATCGACGCGGGCGCCACCGTCGCCACCCACCTCTACAACGCCATGCCGGCCATCGGCCACCGCGCCCCGGGCCCGATCGGGGCGCTCCTGGAGGACGAGCGGATCACCGTCGAGCTCATCAACGACGGCACGCATCTGCACCCGGCCGCCCTGGAGCTGGCGTTCCATCACGTGGGCAGCGGGCGCGTCGCGTTCATCACCGACGCGATGGACGCCGCGGGCTTCGGCGACGGCCGCTACATGCTCGGCACCCTGGAGGTCGAGGTGAAGGACAGCGTCGCGCGGCTCGTCGAGGGCGGCTCCATCGCGGGCTCGACGCTCACCCTGGACCGGGCGTTCAAGCGCGCCGCCACCATCGACAAGCTGCCCGTCGAGGACATCGTCCGCGCGATCTCCGCCAACCCGGCCCGCCTCCTCGGCGTGGACGACAAGGTGGGCTCGCTGGAGCCCGGCAAGGACGCCGACCTCGTCGTCCTGGACGAGGACTTCGAGCTCAAGGGCGTCATGCGCAAGGGCCGGTGGATCGTGGAACCCCAGGTCGCCTGAGGTCTGGGCCTACCGGCCGGTCTTTGGCATGATCAGGCCGCGTTACTGAAGGTAGTCCCGAACTGAGGGGTGGGCTGGGGTCTCGTGATCCTCACGGTCACACTGAACGCCGCGCTCGACATCACGTACGACGTGCCGGCGCTGCACCCGCACGCGTCGCACCGCGTCACCGAGGTCACCGAACGCCCCGGCGGCAAGGGCCTCAACGTCGCGCGGGTGCTCGCGGCGCTCGGCCACGACGTGACCGTCACCGGCTTCGCGGGCGGCGGCACCGGCCGCGCCCTCAGGGAACAGCTCCTGGACTCCCCCGGCATCCGGGACGCGCTCGTCCCGGTCTCGGGCGCCACCCGCCGCACCATCGCCGTCGTCGACGCCACGACGGGCGACACGACCCAGCTCAACGAGCCGGGCCCGCACGTCGCCGCCGCCGAGTGGGCCGCGTTCACCGAGGCCTACGAGAAGCTCCTCGGGCCGGCGTCCGCGGTGGCCCTGTGCGGCAGCCTCCCGCCCGGCGTCCCCGTCGGCGCGTACGCCCAGCTGGTCCGCGCGGCCCGCACCGCCGGCGTCACCGTGCTCCTCGACTCCTCCGGGGAACCCCTGCGCCGCGGCCTCGCCGCCCGCCCCGACATCATCAAGCCGAACGCCGACGAACTCGCCGAACTCACCGGCTCCCACGAGCCGTTGCGCGCGACCCGTGACGCCCGCCGCCGCGGCGCGCACTCCGTGGTCGCCTCCCTCGGCGCGGAGGGCCTCCTCGCGGTCACCCCGGACGGCAGCTGGCGCGCGCCCGCCCCCGACCGCGTCAAGGGCAACCCGACGGGCGCCGGCGACTCGGCGGTCGCCGGCCTGCTCTCGGGCTACGTGGAAGACCTGCCGTGGCCGGACCGCCTGGCCCGCGCGGTCGCCCTGTCCGCGGCGACGGTACTGGCCCCGGTGGCGGGCGAGTTCGACCGCACGGCGTACGAGGAGCTGCTGGGCCGGGTCGCGGTGACGCAACAGACGACGGCAGCGGCCTAGGGCTTCCGCCCCGGCCGCTGCCGTCTGTGTCCGTCTCGCCGGCTGCGCCTGTGCCGCCGGCTGCGTCGCTCAGCCCTTACTGCCCTTGACCAGCCACATCTGGTCGAAGTTGGCGTCGCACTGGTTGCTCTGCTCGCACGAGATCGTGATCGCGTTCGTGCCCTTGCTCAGCTGGACGACGGACCAGGTGTTGCTCCAGCCCTTCTCCCAGTCGCCTTCCTTGGCGTGAGCGAAGTTCTCCATGTTCAGCGGGCGGGTCTGCACCTTGCCGTTGACCGTGATGGTCGCGTTGGCGTCCTTGCCGGGCACTCCGTAGTTGACGCGCAGGCTGTACGCGCCGTCCTTCGGGATGCCGTTGACCGTCCAGGTGAGCTTGGCGCCCACCTGGTTGAAGCCCGCCACATAGGTGCCGCCGTCGGCCTTGGCGCCCTGGACGTCCGACGCGGTGGCCGTGCCGCCCTCGAGCTTCAGCGCCTTGGCGTCGGTCTTCGGCAGGTCGACCGGCTTGTCGGCCGGCTTGGTCGCCGTCTCGCTCGGCTGCACGGACTGGGAGCCGCCGGACGGCTGCCCGCCCGCGTCGCCGCCCTTGTCATCGCTCTTGTCGCCGCCGAGGACCGCGACCCCGATGCCGACGACCACGGCCGCCACGACGGCGAGCGCGCCGATCAGCAGGCCCTTGGTGTTGGGCCCGCGGCCCCGGCCGCCACCGTCGCCGCCCCCCATCGGGGGCGTCACCGTGGTCGGCGCGCCACCGGGCAGCGTCTCGGGCGCCGAGTAGTGCGCGTTCGACTGGCCGTAGGCCTGGGGCTGCTGCTGCGCGGGCCCCTGCCCGTACGCGGCGGTCTGCGCGGACTGAGGCTGCTGCCCGTACGGGGACTGCTGCCCGTACTGCCGCTCACCGACCGGCCTGACCTGGTGGTAGGACCGGGGACCCGGATAGCCGTAGCCGCCGCCCCCGCTGGGCGGTGTCGCCCCGGCCGCCTGTCCGTCGGCATACAGATAGCCGAACGGATCGTCGTCCTCGGGCGTGCTCGCGCCGTTGTCAGCGGGCGCCATCCCTGATCACTCCCTACGTATCGCTTACCCGGCGAGCGTACCCGCTGGGAGTGGTCCGAAGGGGTGGCGTTGACCTCACCGATACCTGCGGAAGGAGATCATCCGGCCCGTCGGTGCTGCTTGGCACGAGACCGTTTCTCGATGTACATCCGCTGGTCAGCGGATTTCAACACCTCGTCGGCCGTCATGCCGCAGTGGGCCCAGCCGATGCCGAAACTGGCGCCCACCCGGACCGCTCTTCCGTCGACCCGGATGGGCGGAATGATCGCGTTCCGCAGGCGGACGGCGAGGTCCTGTGCATCGGCCCGGCCGAGCCCGTCGGCGAGCACGACGAACTCGTCGCCGCCGAGCCTCGCGACGGTGTCCCCGTCCCGGACACCGCTGGTCAGACGCCGTGCGACCTCGATCAGGACGGCGTCTCCGGTGTGGTGCCCGAACCGGTCGTTGATCGACTTGAAGCCGTCCAGGTCGCAGAAGAGGACCGCCAGGCCCTTCGTCCCGTCGTCGGTCTCACCCTCGGGCGCGACGATGTGGACGTGGTGATCGAAGCCATAGTCGTCGTAGATCCCGCCGGAGGGCCCGGACCCGCCGTTCTGCTGTCCGGCCGCGGCGGCTGCGGCGGCCCCGAAGTCGAAGCCGTGCCCGTTCGTGTCGTACGAGTCGCCGGAGCGGTCCCCGTACGCCGCGTCCAGGGAGTCCACGGCGCTCGGCTCGGGCAGCTGGGGGCGGCGGCACAGGCGGGACGAGAGGCGGGAGCGCAGCTCCGCCGAGTTCGGCAGGCCGGTGAGGGAGTCGTGGGACGCACGGTGCGCGAGGTGCAGCTCGCGGCGCTTGCGCTCCTCGATGTCCTCGACGTGGGTGAGCAGGAAGCGCGGCCCGTCGGCGGCGTCGGCCACCACCGAGTTCCGCAGGGACACCCAGACGTAGGTGCCGTCACGCCGCCCGAGGCGCAGCTCGGCCCGGCCGCCCTCGGCGGAGGTGCGCAGCAGCGTGCCGATGTCCTCGGGGTGGACGAGGTCGGAGAACGAGTAGCGGCGCATGGCGGACGCCGGGCGGCTGAGCAGCCGGCACAGCGCGTCGTTCGTGCGCAGGAGCCGCCCGTGCTGGTCGCCGCCCATCTCGGCGATGGCCATGCCGCTGGGGGCGTACTCGAAGGCCTGGCGGAAGGACTCCTCGCTGGCGCGCAGGGCCTGCTGCTCGCGTTCGAGGCGGACGAGGGCGCGCTGCATGTTGGCGCGCAGCCGTGCGTTGCTGATGGCGATGGCGGCCTGGAAGGCGTACATCTGCAGGGCCTCGCGGCCCCAGGCGCCGGGGCGCCTGCCGTTGCGCGGGCGGTCGGCGGAGATCACGCCGAGGAGTTCGCCGCCGGAGCTGCCGGTGGCGTACATCGGGGCGAAGAGGCGGTCCGCGGGGTGCCACTCGTCCTCGAAGCGGGGCGGCGGCCCGTCGGTGAACCACTGCGGTACGTCGTCCTCGTCGAGGACCCAGCCCTCGGTGTGCGGGATGAACCGCAGGTCGCCCCAGGCCTCGCCCATGGACAGGCGGCGCTCCCAGGAGGTGCGGGAGCCGACCCGGCCGGTGATGAGGGCTTCGGCGGAGGAGTCGCCGGAGAAGGCGGCGACGACGAGGTCACCGTCGGGGCGTACGAGATTGACGCAGGCCAGCTCGTAGCCGAGGCCGTTCACGACTCCGTCGGAGACCGTCTGCAGGGTGTCGGCCAGGCTGCGGGCGGTGTTCATGTCCGCCATCACCTGGTGAAGCTGCCGCAGGGTCGCAAGGCGGACGTAGGGCTCCGACTCGGTCTCCATGCTCAGCTCTCCCCGAGACCTCGACAGCACTCCAGAATTCTGATCGCCGATTCCGCACGTGCGTGTGCACGCTCTTGTTGCAGTGTCTCCGCCACTGAATCACAGCGAGCTGTCCACCCGGTACACAGGGTCAACAAAATATGTCTCCTGTGACTCAAGTCACAGGAGGAGGTGAAGGGTTGAGGAGCGCTCCGGCGCACGCCCCCTGCACTTCCTGAACGGAAAACACCCCCGAACACCTCTATATCCGGACGAGATCCACCACAGGTCCTAGGACCTGCCTCGGCCCAAGGCCCGATGTGGCGGGCAGGGCACCGAAGCTAGCGTCGAGTCGTGCTGAAGACTCCCCCGCCGCTGAAGAATTCCCCGCTCTCCCCCACCACCCGCGCGACCCCCACACCCCCCACTGACGCTTTCGTCCCCGTGCCCGCCGTGGCCGGGCATGCTGAGGGGGTGAGCAACGACGAGTTCCGCGCCGCCATGTCCCGACTGGCCGCGGGCGTGGTCCTGGTGACCGCGCGCGAGGTGCCGCTCGACCCGGACGACCCGTCGGCTCCCCTGGGCGAGGACGTCGGCATGACGGCGACGGCGTTCCTGTCGGTCTCGCTCGACCCGCCGCTCGTCCTCGTCAGCCTGCGCAACGGCTCCCGCATGGACGACCTGCTCGACGAGCAGCCCCTGTGGGCGGTCTCCGTGCTCTCCGAGAGCCAGCGCCACATCGCGGGCCGCTTCGCGATGAAGGGCCGCATCAGCGACCGCCTGCTCTTCGAGGACATCCCGTACGTACGCGGCGAGGTGGCCGGCGCGCCCCTGATGGGCGGCGCGCTCGCCACGCTGGAGTGCCGTACGGAGCAGCGGGTGCCGGCCGGGGACCACACGCTGGTGATCGGCCGGGTGCTCACGGCGTCGCTGCCCAGCTCCGAGGGCGGCCCGCTGACGTATTTCAAGGGGAAGTACCGGCAGTTGGGGTGACCCCGCGGCCTGCATCCCCACAGCCCGCATTCCGTCAGGGCCGCTCAGTCCCAGCCGCGGCCCGACCGGCCCCGCTTCGTCTCCGACCGTGACTTCTTGTTGCGCAGGCGGCGCTCGTTGATCCCCCGGGGGATGCGGGTCGCGCGGCGCGGCTTGGGCGGCGGGGCGGTGGCCTCCGCGAGGAGGGACGCGAGGCGTACGGCGGCCGTCTCGCGGTTGCGCCACTGGGAGCGGTGCTCCGAGGACCGTACGGAGATGACACCGTCGACGAGCCGGGAGGCGAGCCGCTCCAGGGCCCGCGCCTTCCACACCTCGGGCAGCGCCTCGGTGTTGGCGAGGTCGAAGCGGAGCTCGACCTGGGAGTCGCTGGTGTTCACATGCTGGCCGCCCGGCCCGGACGACCGCGAGAATCGCCAGAGAAGCTCGGCCTCCGGAAGGACCACCGAGCCGCGGATGACATAAGGACCGGACATGGGTTCTATGGTCGCGCCTGGACGCGCGCCGCGTCACCCCCTTTTCCCGGCGACGCACCCGTCCTGGGCGGAGCGGCACACCCATCCCGGGTAATGCGGGTAAAGAAAGTAAAGACACCTGGAACCCTGGATCCCCCCTTGGCGTTCATAGGGGTACGAGTAGCTTCGTCTACGAAGCGCACGCATCACTCACGAGGGAAGGACTCCCAACAATGGCTGTAAGCCTGTCCAAGGGTGGCAACGTCTCGCTCACCAAGGAGGCTCCGGGCCTGACCGCCGTCACCGTGGGCCTCGGCTGGGACGTCCGCACCACCACCGGCACCGACTTCGACCTCGACGCCTCCGCGATCGCGGTGAACCCGCAGGGCAAGGTCTACTCGGACGGCCACTTCGTCTTCTTCAACAACAAGGCGACGCCGGACCAGACCATCGTCCACACCGGTGACAACGTCACGGGCCAGGGCGAGGGCGACGACGAGCAGATCAACGTCAACCTGGCGGGGCTCCCGGCCGACATCGACAAGATCGTCTTCCCGGTCTCGATCTACGACGCGGAGAACCGCTCGCAGAACTTCGGCCAGGTGCGCAACGCGTTCATCCGCATCGTCAACCAGGCCGGCGGCACCGAGATCGCCCGCTACGACCTCTCCGAGGACGCCGCCACCGAGACCGCCATGGTCTTCGGCGAGCTGTACCGCAACGGCGCGGAGTGGAAGTTCCGCGCGGTCGGCCAGGGTTACGCGTCGGGCCTCGTCGGCATCGCGCAGGACTTCGGCGTGAACGTCTGACGTTCACACGGCAGTTGAAGGGGCCCGCCGGCCCGGTGTCGCTCTGCGCGCACCCCGCCGGTGAGTCCGGCCGGGCCATCCGGGGCTACGGGTGGTCCGGCTTTCCCTTTCCGTACAGCCAGTCGTCCCAGACCGGCTGCAGATCCTTGCCCGGGTTCTGCTTCTCCACGTACCCGGTGAAGTCGGAGGTGTCCGCGTTGCCGTAACGGTGCGCGACGGGCCAGCTCTTGAGCAGCTCGAAGAACTTGGCGTCCCCGACCGTCTCGCGGATCTTGTGCAGCACCATCGCGCCGCGCTCGTAGACGGGCGGGGCCGAGATGTGCGCGGCACCCGGCGGAACGGCGGGCGGAAAGGCCCAGATCGCGTTGGCGCCGTCCTTCGCGTAGTAGCGGTCGAACGTCTTCTGCGCGCTGTCGCCGCCGTGCTGCTCCGACCAGAGCCATTCGGCGTAGGTCGCGAAGCCCTCGTTGAGCCACATGTCGCGCCACGACTCCGGCGTGACGGAGTCGCCGTACCACTCGTGGGCCATCTCGTGGACGAGCGTGGACAGGGGCGGGGTGCCGGGGAAGACGGGCCGGTTCTGGGTTTCGAGGGCGTACCCGGCGTCGCCCTTCTGGTCGATGACGGCGCCGGTGGACGAGAAGGGGTAGGGGCCGAAGGTCTTCGACTCCCACGCCAAGACGTCCGGGATCCTGGCCAGGACCTTGGCGCTCGCGGCCGCCTCGACCGGGTCCACGGCGGTGTACACGGGCAGCCCGCCGGGCGTCTTGTAGGCCTTGGTCTCGAACTTCCCGATCGCCAGCATCGCCAGATAGCTCGCCATGGGCTGCGGGACATGCCAGTCGAACGTCGTCCGGCCGCCTGCCGTCCGCTCCTTCGTCAACTCCCCGTTGGACACGGCCTTCACGCCCTTGGGGACGGTGACGTGGATGTCGTACGAGGCCTTGTCGGAGGGGTGGTTGTTCCCGGGGTACCAGGCCATGGACCCGGTCGGTTCGCCGAGCGCGAGGGCCCCGTCCTTCGTGGGGAGCCAGCCCTCCTCGGAGCCGTCCGGGTCGGTGATGGTCACGGGCCTGCCCGAGTACCGCACAACCGTGCGGAACGTGGAGCCCTTCCGCAGCTCCTCGTGCGGACGGATCGTCAGCTCGTGCCCGGCCCGCTCGAACCGGGCCTTCTGCCCGTCGACGGTGACGCCGTCGACCGTCAGGCCCTTGAGATCGAGATTGAACGCGCTGAGGTCCTGGGTGGCCTTCGCCGTGATGTCGGCGGTGCCCGTCAGCCGGTGCCCGTCGACATCGAGGGTGAGGGTGTAGTGCGTGGCGTCGTAGCCGCCGTTGCCCAGCTTGTGGAAGTACGGGTCGTGCACGCCCGCGGCGCCCGGCGTGCCGTTCACACCGACGGCGGCGGAACACGCACCGACGGCGAGGGCGAGGCCGAGGGCGACAGGGGCAATCCGTGGGCTACGGGGCACAGAGCGATCGTAGGGGCGAACACCGTGGAGGCGCCTGCCGGCGGCGGGCGCCTCCACGGGTGGTCACGGCGGTACTGGCGGTACTGGCAGTAACCGGCGGTACTAGCGGTTCAGCGCGGCGACGCCGGCCTGCGCGAACTTCTCGTCCAGGTCGCCCGACGGCGCACCCGCGACGCCGATGCCCGCGACCGGGGCGCCCTTCGCCGCGACGGGCGCGCCGCCCGCGAGGAACAGGGTGCCGGGGATGTCCTTCAGGTTCGGGGCCTGCTCCAGGCGCTTGGCGAGCTCGGACGTCGGCGCGTTCCAGGACACCGCGGTGTACGCCTTCTTCACGGCGGACTCGTACGACTGCGGGCCGGCGCCGTCGCCGCGGAGGGTGACGATCGTGTTGCCGTTGCGGTCGACGACGGCGACGGAGACGCGCTGGTTCTCCTTCTTCGCGGCGTCGAGGGCGGCCTGCGCGGCCTTCGTGGCGGCGGCCGTGGTCAGGTGCGTGGACTGCGTGAGGTTCTTGGCCGGGGCGTCCGCGGTCACGGCGGCGGGGGCCGCGGCCGGGGCGTCGGCGCTGGCCGAGACCGCGCCGAAGGTACCGGCGAGGACGCCGGCGAGGACGGCGCCACCGGTCAGGACACGGGCGCGCTTCGAGATCTTCTTCATGACGGGTGCTCCTTGTAGGCGGTCGGGTCATCGGTCAGAGGCGGCCGGTGAGTCGCTCTGGTATCGATCCTCCAGCCGGAAACCGGGCCGCACCGTCGACGTACCGGCTGTGACCGGCGCGCGGCTCGGCTGACGTCCGGGTCAGCCGATCGGCTGACCCGCGTACCGCCCGAGGGGGCCACAATGGGGGTGTTTGACCAGTTCAGCGGCGCGAGAGCGGTGCGGTGACGGCACAGCGGAAGCGGAGAGGGGTATGGCGTGGGGCACGAGACGCGGGATCCGGACGCCCGCTGGCTGGCCGCGGTGATGCACACCGCGTTCTTCCTGCTGCTCGGCGGCGCCCTCGCCCGCTTCCTGCTGCGCCACCCCGGCGAGGCCCGCACCCCCTGGATCATCGCGCTGTCCGTCGTCCTGGCCGCGCTGTACGTGCTCGGCCCCGCGCTCGGCCCGGGCCTCGGTGCGGGTTCCCGTACGGGCCTCGGCGCGCGCCCCACCCCGCGCCGCCTCACCTGGCTGGCCCTGGTCGTCGCCGTGTGGATGGTCCTCGTCGTCCTCGCGCCGAGCTTCGCCTGGTGCGCGGTCCCGCTCTTCTACACGGGCCTGCGCACCCTGCCCGCCCGCGCCGCGCTCGTCCTGATCGCCGTACTCACGGTGTTCGTCGTCGGGGCGCAGCTGCGCCTCGCGGGGAACTTCGACCCGAACCTGCTGCTCGCGCCGCCGGCCGTCGCGGCCGTGGCGACCGCCGTCTTCGTCCACATGGAGCGCCAGGCCGAACGCCAGCGCGCCCTGATCGACGACCTCCGGCGCACCCGCAGGGAACTCGCCGCGACGGAGCGCCGCGAGGGCACGCTCGCCGAACGGCAGCGCCTGTCGATGGAGATCCACGACACGCTCGCCCAGTCCCTCTCCAGCCAGCAGATGCTGCTCCAGGCCGCGGACCGGCTGTGGGACGCCGACCCCGAGCGGGCTCGCGCCCATGTGCGGACAGCGGAGTCGGTGACCGAGCGGGGCCTCGTGGAAGCGCGCCGGTTCGTGCACGACCTGGCGCCGGCGGACCTCGCGGGCGGCGGTCTGGACGAGGCGCTGCGGACGCTGGCGGCGCGGGAGTCGGAGGCGGGGCTCGCGGTCCGCTTCCACGCGGAGGGCGCCCCGGCCCCGCTGCCCGACCGGGTCGAGTCCGCGCTCCTGCGGATCGCCCAGGGCGCCCTGGCGAACGTACGGGAGCACGCGGACGCGACGACCGCCGCGATCACGCTGACGCACCTCGGCGACCAGGTCGTCCTCGACATCGCGGACAACGGCCGCGGCTTCACACCCGAACCCCCGCGGGAGGGCGGCGTGCGCGGGCACGGCCTCCCGGCGATCCGGGCGCGCACGCGGCAGCTGGGTGGCACCCTGACGATCGAGTCGGCGCCGGGCGAGGGCACGGTGCTGTCGGTGGCGATTCCGCTGGAGGCCTCATGAGTGACCCCGTACGACTGCTCGTGTGCGACGACCACGTGGTGGTGCGCGCGGGACTGCTCGCCCTCCTCGGCAGCGCACCCGGCATCGAGGTGGTCGGTGAGGCGGGCACGGGCGACGAGGCGGTGGCGCTCGCCGCGAAGCTGACGCCGGACGTCGTTCTGATGGACCTCCAGCTCGGCGAGGGCATCGACGGCGTGGAGGCGACGCGCCGCATCACGACCGCACCGCCCGAGGCGGGCCCGCACCCGCACGTCCTGGTGCTGACCACGTACGACACGGACGCGGACATCACCCGGGCCATCGAGGCGGGCGCCACGGGCTACCTCCTCAAGGCGGAGCGCCCCGAGGAGCTGTTCGCCGCGATCCAGGCCGCCGCCGAGGGCCGTACGACGCTGTCCCCGCCGGTCGCGAGCCGCGTCATGGCCCGCATGCGCAGCCCGCGCCCGTCCCTCACGGACCGCGAGCGCGACATCCTCGCCCAGCTCGCCCAGGGCCTCGGCAACCGGGACATCGCCCGCGCCCTGTTCATCAGCGAGGCCACGGTGAAGACCCACCTGGGCCGGATCTACGACAAGCTCGGCGTGGACACGAGGGCGGGCGCGGTGGCGGTGGCGAAGGAACAGCGGCTGCTGGGCTGAGCGAGTGCCGGACACCGGGGCGACCGTGATCGACGCAACGACGTGACGGCAGCGGTGACCTGCCGGGCGCACCCGGCACCCCCTCCCGCCCGTGACCGGCGCCCCCTCGCACCCGTGACACCATCACTTACGTGCTCGACATCGGCTACGCCCTCTCCCGCCGCTTCCCTGACCCGATCCAGCTGGACTACCGCCGTGCGGACGTCCGCACGCTGCGCCACGACCTCTTCTGCGGCGACGTCTACCTCGCCGACACCAAGGCCGACCGGGAGGTGTCCACAGCCTGGGGATGGGTTCCGGTGCTGGACTTCGCGTGGGCGCTGTGCGACATCGTCGAGCAGCTGGACCGTGACCCGCGGGGCAGCCGCGCCTCCAGGCCGCAGTACGCCGAGCTCGACTTCACCGAGTCGACGGACCGGATGCTCTTCGAGCGCCGCTTCGGGTGGGTCGACATCGAGGCCGACTGGATGGAGGCCGACGAGCCGCCCCTGACGTTCTCCCACACCGAACTGCGCCGCGAGGCCCGCGACTTCCTGCACGACCTGATCGCCGACCTCACGGACATGCACGACGACCTGGCGGAGAACCCGGCGATCTGGGACCTCCAGGCCCGCTTCCCCCGTATCCCGGACGAGCGCTAGCCCCCCCCAGCCGACGCCGGCCCCGCTACTCCACCCGCACCCCGATCTGCGCCGCGAACGCGGGTGCCAGGTCGAAGAGCTGGGCCGGGCTGATCACGGACCCGGCCAGCCGGTCCACCCCCCGCGCGATCCCCAGCTCGGCCACGCCCCGCAGATCCACGTCAGCCAGCACAGCGCCCGTGAAGTCCGCGCCCCGCACGACGCAGCCCGGGAACTCGACCCGGTCGAGCCGCGCGCCCCCGAAGTCCGGCTCCACCAGCACGCACCCGTCGAAGACGACGTCCTTCAGGCGTGCCTTGCGCAGATTCAGGTACTCGATCTTCCCGCCGCGCACCACGACCCGCTCCAGCACGCTCCCGTGCAGCTGGACCCCGCCGAGCCGGGCGTCCGCCACCTCGACGTCCCGCAGCGTCGCCTCCGCGAGGTCCGTGCCCACGCCCCGTATCCCCGTCAGCGTGGAATCGAGGATCCGGGCCCGCGTCAGCCGTGTCTCGTCGAGTCCGCACCCTTCGAGCGCGCAGTCCATGAAGCGGGCGCCTCCGCCGTCCTGCCCGGTGAAGTCGGCCGCGGTGAACTCCACCCCGTCGTAGTCCCCGTCCGGCTCCAGCTCGCCGCCGGTCCAGGGCGCCAGCGGGGGCAGCCGCACCTCGGGCCGCCGCGCCTTCTTCACCGCCGGCCTCGCCGACGACGACTTCGCCGGCCTCGCCACTCGTTTCTCCACCATGCCCCCATGCTGCCCGCCCCCACTGACAATCGGTGACCGCCGCATCTCCCCCGCCCATGTCACATTCCGCCACTCGCAGCCGTCGTACGGGCAAAGGCAACCCGAAGGGGAGAGACGGCATGGCAAGGACCACCCCCGACCTCACCGTCATCGGCGGCGGATTCGCCGGCCTCACCGCGGCGGTCACCGCCGCCGAGGCCGGAGCGCGCGTCACCGTCCACGAGTCGCACCACACCCTCGGTGGCCGCGCCCGCACCGCCGAAGGCCCGTACCGCACGCACGAAGGACCGCACGCCCTCTACAGCGGCGGACCGCACTGGACCTGGCTCAAACAGCGCGACCTGCTCGGCCCGCTCGCGCCGGTCCCGCCCGTCGAGGGCTCCCGCCTGCGCTTCCACCACCGCGGAGCCCTGCGCCGCACCCCGCCCCTGGCTCTCCTGCGCCTGCTTCGCCACCGGTCCGAACACGCGCCCGTGGACCTGGACTTCATGACGTGGGCGACGCGGCACGTCGGTGAGGAGGGGGCCCGAGCGGCTGCCCACTTCACGTCCGTGGCGCTCTTCCACCACGACCCGGGCTCCCTGTCCGCCGCCTTCGTCCAGGAGCGCCTGCGCCGCACCGCGAAGGTGCCGCCGGAGGCGCACTATCCGCGTGGCGGCTGGGCCTGTGTGATCGACCGGATGGCGGCCCGCGCCTGGAATCTGGGCGTGCGCGTGGAGACGCTGTCCCGCGTCGACACCCTCCCCACGGGCGGCGGCCCGGTGATCGTGGCGACGTCTCTCGACTCTGCGCGCCGTCTCCTCGGGGACTCGTCGCTGACGTGGGACAGCGGCCGTACGGCGCTGATCGACCTGGCCGTGCGCACCCGCCGCGGCGACGCCTTCGCCCTGTCCGGGCTCGACTTCCCGGCCTGGCTCGAGCGGTTCACGGCCCAGGACCGGAGCCTGGCGCCGCACGGGCAGCAGCTGGTCCAGGGCCACATCCCCGTGGCGCCGCACGAGTCGAAGGCCGACGGCACAGCGCGCGCCGAGCGCCTTCTCGACCTGGGGTTCCCCGGCTGGCGCGACCGCGTGACGTGGCGCAGGGACGCGCTCGCCAACGGGCGTACGGGCGCGGTGGACCGGCCCGGGACGACCTGGCGGGACCGGCCCGCGATCGACCGCGGGGACGGCGTGTACGTGGTGGGTGACCAGGTCGCGGCGCCCGGGGTGCTCTCCGAGGTGTCGTTCAACAGCGCCATCGAGGCGGCCACGCTCGCGCTCATCGCGTCCCGCCCGGGTCTCCGCGCGGCCTGATCCTCACGCTTGACCTCAAGTGAGCTTGAGGTTGGAAGGTGGTGCACACCTGGCCCAGCAAGAGCCCGTACGCCCAAGGGAGTCCACCATGCACGCCGTCCGACTGCACGCCTTCGGCCCCGCCGAGAACCTGGTCCACGAGAAGACCGACGACCCCGAGCCCGGCCCCGGCCAGGTCCGGATCGCGGTGGCCGCGGCCGGCGTGCACCTCCTGGACACCGCCCTGCGCGAGGGCATGAAGGGCCCCGCTCCCGAGCCGCCGGCGCTGCCCACCATTCCCGGCCGTGAGGTCGCCGGCACCGTCGAGTCGCTCGGCGAGGGCACCGACGCGTCCTGGCTCGGCAAGCGCGTCGTCGGCCACCTCGGATTCGCCCCGGGAGGCTACGCCGAACTCGCCGTCGTCGACGCGGCCCGCCTGCACGAACTCCCGCCGGACCTGGACTTCGCCGAGGCCGTCGCCCTGATCGGCACGGGCCGTACGGCGATGGGGATCCTCCAGTTCGCGCCGCTCGGCCCCGCGTCGGTGGCCGTGATCCCGGCCGCGGCCGGCGGCATCGGCACCCTTCTCGTCCAGTACGCGAAGAACGCTGGCGCCACGGTCGTCGGCCTCGCGGGCGGCCCCGAGAAGGTGGCCCGCGTGCGCGCGAACGGCGCCGACCTGGCCGTCGACTACACCGCCCCGGACTGGCCCGAGCAGGTCCGCCGGTTCCTCGGCGGCCGCACGGCGACCGTCGTCTTCGACGGGGTGGGCGGCAACGCGGGCCTGGCCGCCGTCGGCCTGCTCGGCCCCGGCGGCGTCCACGTCGTCTTCGGCTGGTCCGGCAAGGGCCTGCACGACGGCGAGCCCCTCACCTTCTCCGAGGACGAACTCACCCGGCGCGGCATCACCCAGGAGCAGGTCCTCGGGCCGCCGATGATGCAGCGCGCGGGTGGCGACAACCCGATCCGCACGCTGGAACTCGCCGCCCTGAAGGAGGCCGAGGCCGGCCGCCTGAGGCCCGCGGTGACCCGCTTCCCGCTCGCCGAGGCGGCGGCGGCCCACCTCGCCCTGGAGAACCGCGGCACGATCGGCAAGGTGGTCCTGATCCCGTGACCCGCGGCCCGGGTCGGTGTCCGGCGCCGCGGGCGCGGGTCCGCGGGCGCGCTACGACCCCAGCCGCGCCAGCGCCCCGTCCGTCAGCCGGTACACCGACCACTCGTCCTGCGGCGCCGCGCCGAGCGCCCGGTAGAAGTTGATCGACGGCTCGTTCCAGTTGAGGACCGACCACTCCAGGCGCTCGTACCCACGCTCGACACAGATCCGCGCCAGCTCGGTCAGCAGCGCCTTGCCGTGGCCGCCGCCGCGCGCCTCGGGCCGCACGTACAGGTCCTCCAGATAGATGCCGTGCACACCGCGCCACGTGGAGAAGTTCAGGAACCAGAGACAGAAGCCGACGGGCTCGCCCGTCGCGTCGTCCTCGGCGATGTGGGCGAACGCGGCGGGCCGCTCCCCGAACAGCGCCTCACGCAGCTGCTCCTCGGTGGCCCGCGCCTCGTGCAGCGCCTTCTCGTAGTCGGCGAGTTCACGGACCATGGCGTGGATGACGGGGACATCGGCGGGCGTGGCGGTACGAATCATGACGGCAGGCTAACGAGTCACCGCGGGGCGGCCCGCACCGGTCGGCCGACCAGCGACCACCGCCCGAGCAGACCACCACCCGAGCCGGCTCACCGCCCCAGCAGCCTGCGCGCCGTCTCCAGATGGTCCGGCGCCAGCGGCCGCCCGTCCTCGATCTCCCACAGGGAGTCCTGAAGCACCCGCCCCAGCGTCCAGGCGCGCGCCCGCTCCCGGTCCAGCCCGAGGACCCCGCTCATCGCGTCGAACCGCCACACCACCTCGTCCGCGTCGAAGCGGTTGTCGATGGCGGGCTTCAGGTCGAAGCCCGGATCGCCCGCGAGCGGCTTGGGGTCGATGGCGAGCCATGGCTCGCGCGAGGCGGCCAGCACGTTCTCGAAGTGCAGGTCCCAGTGCAGCAGCCGGTCGCCCGCCTCGCCCGCGACCTCGCGCACCGCCGCCGCGCAGTCCGCGAGCAGCGCGCGGTCGGCCGGGTCGGCCACGGCCACGAGCGCCGAGGGCACCTGGGCGAGCATGTCCCCCGCGATGTCGGCCAGCCGCCGCATCCCCTGGGGGGCGGGCCCGGAGGTGAGCCGGGCCAGGAGTCCGGCGATGACGAGGACGGCCTTGCGGGAGTCCTCGACGGAGTCCAGCATCCGCCCGGAGTCGAGCCGTTCGAGGAGCATCGTGCCGGTGGGTTCGTCGTGATCGAGGAGCCGGACGGCGCCGTCACCGTCCCAGACCCGCAGCGCGACCGGCTCGCCCTCCGTCTCCTCGTCGAGGATCTGGAACTTGACCGCGGCGGGCGTCCCGTCACCCCGCACCACCACGGGCAGGACCAGGGCCGCCATGCCGTGCATCACGGGCCCGTCGACGCGCAGATCCCAGCGTTCGACGAACTCCTCCACGCGCGCGGGGAGCCCCGCGATGAACGCGCGTCCGGCCTCACCCGCGTAGGTGTACTGGGACTCGACCAGGCCGTCCGGAATGTCGATCACCCGAACGACCCTACGTGCATGCCTGAATGCAGTCCATGCGTCGATTTCCCCACGCCGTGTGGTCGTACGTACGGCACGCCCCCGGCACCTACCTCTGGCTCGCCGCCCTGTTCCTCACCACGGTCGCGATGCACCACATGGACCCGCACTTCGAGCACGAGTTCCTGCGGCAGCGCTCCACGAACCTGCAGGAGCTGTCGACGAACCCGGTCCGTGTCTTCGTCGCCTCCCTGTTCTGGATCGACGGCAGCAGCTGGTGGCCGTACGCCGTCCTCTACACGGTGTTCCACGCGCCGGCCGAGCGCTGGCTGGACACCTGGCGCTGGCTCGTGGTCGTGGCGGCGGCGCACGTCCTCGCGACCGTGATCAGCCAGGGCTTCCTGCTGTGGGCGATCCGCGAGGGCCACGCGCCCCCTTCGTCGGTCAACTCCCTTGACGTGGGGGTGAGTTACGCGCTCGCGGGCGTCGTCGGCGTCCTCACGTACCGGCTCGTACCGCCCTGGCGCTACGTCTATCTGGCCGTCGTCCTCGTCGTCTACGGCGGCCCGCTCGTCACCGGCCGCACCTTCACCGACCTGGGGCACTTCGTCTCGGTCCTCATCGGCCTGGCCTGCCATCCCCTCGTACGCGACCGGGGTGCGCCCTGGAACCCGCTGGCGCTCCTGCGGCGGCGGAACCGGCCGGCGAGGCGGACCGACCACCCCCGAACCCAGGAAGAAGGCCGTCCCCCCTGCCCGAACCCCCCTGCGGAGCGCTAACGTCCGGGGCCATGAGCAGCAAGAACGGCACCCACGGCACCCAGGCCACCGTCAACGGCGGCATATCGTTCTGGTACGCGGACGACGGCATCCCCACCGCCCGCGAACCCCTGCCGGGGGACGCGTCCGCCGACGTCGTCATCGTCGGCGGCGGCTACACGGGCCTGTGGACCGCCTACTACCTGAAGAAGGCCGCGCCCTTCCTCCGCATCACCGTCCTGGAGCAGAAGTTCTGCGGCTACGGCGCGTCCGGGCGCAACGGCGGCTGGCTCTACAACGGCATCGCGGGCCGCGACCGCTACGCGAAGCTGCACGGCCACGACGCGGCCGTCCGCCTCCAGGAAGCCATGAACGACACGGTCTCCGAGGTGATCCGCGCGGCCGCCGAAGAGGAGATCGACGCCGACATCCACCAGGGCGGCGTACTCGAAATCGCCTACACACCCGCCCAGTTGGCCCGCCTCAAGGCCTTCCACGCGGCGGAGCTCGCGTACGGCGAGAAGGACCGCACGCTGCACGGCGCCCGCGAGACCGCCGAGCGCGTCCGCGTCTTCGGGGCCGTCGGCTCGACCTGGACCCCGCACGGCGCCCGCCTGCACCCCGTCAAGCTCCTCAAGGGCCTGGCCGCGGCCGTCGAGGCCCTCGGCGTCACGATCCACGAGTCGACGCCCGTCACGGAGATCAAGCCGAAGCACGCCGTCACCCCGTACGGCACCGTCCGCGCGCCCTACATCCTGCGCTGCACCGAGGGCTTCACCGCCTCCCTCAAGGGCCAGCGCCGCACCTGGCTCCCCATGAACTCCTCCATGATCGCCACGGAGCCGCTGACCGACGCCCAGTGGCAGTCCATCGGCTGGGAGGGCCGCGAGACCCTCGGCGACATGGCGCACGCCTACATGTACGCGCAGCGCACCGCCGACGGCCGCATCGCGCTCGGCGGCCGGGGCGTCCCGTACCGCTACGGCTCGAAGACCGACAACGACGGCCGCACCCAGCCCGCCACCATCGAGTCCCTCACCGCGCTCCTGACCCGCTTCTTCCCCCAGCTCGCCGGCGTCGCCGTGACCCACGCCTGGTCCGGCGTGCTCGGCGTCCCGCGCGACTGGTGCGCCACGGTCACCCTGGACCGCGCGACGGGCCTCGGCTGGGCGGGCGGCTACGTCGGCTCGGGCGTCGCCACCACCAACCTCGCCGCCCGCACCCTGCGCGACCTGGTCCAGCAGGACTCCGGCCAGTCCGGCCCCACCGACCTCACGACCCTCCCGTGGGTCAACCACAAGGTCCGCAAGTGGGAACCGGAGCCCTTCCGCTGGCTGGGCGTCCACGGCATGTACGCCACCTACAACGCCGCCGACCACCGCGAACTCACCACCCACACGACGGACTCCTCCCGTCTGGCCCGCGCCGCGGACAAGGTGGCCGGGCGCGGCTGACCCCACCACGCGCACGGCGAAGTCCGCCGAGCCGCGCAGGTGCGCTCACCGCATCGACGCGGCCGGCGGGCGTTCGCGCACGGCGCCGTAGGCGAGAAAGTACGCCGGTACCCGGTTCAGCCACCGCGAGGTGGCGAGCAGCTCGGTCACCCGCTCCGCCCGCCTGGCGTCGCCGAAGGGCGGACGTCCCGCCAGCAGCGGTCCGATGACCCGCGCATGGGCGATCCGCTGCAGCGCCTGCGTCGCGGCCGCGGTCGGCCAGCGGCGGCGCTGCACGGCGCGTACGTCCCGCAGGCCGACCGCGCCCCCGAGCAGCGGCTCGACGAGATACCGGGCGGCGGCCACGGCGTCTTCGACGGCGAGGTTGATGCCGATGCCGAAGACCGGCGACATCGCGTGCGCCGCGTCGCCGATGCACAGCAGCCCCGGGCGGTGCCAGCGCCTGAGCCGGTCGAGCCGTACGTCGAGCAGCTTCACCTCGTCCCACGACCGCAGCGTGTGCACCCGGTCGGCGAGCCACGGGACGGCGGCCGTGAAATCGGCCATGAACCGTTCGAGACCGGCGGCACGGCGCTCGGCGTCGGTTCCCTTGGGGATCAGCGCGCCGCACTGCCAGTAGTCTCCGCGGTCGATCATGGGCGCGATGAACCGGTCGCCGGCGGCTCCCACGAGCCCGTGCGGGTCGCCCTCGCGCCGCGGCAGCCGGAACCACCAGGCGTCCATCGGGCAGGCGAAGCTGCGCAGTCCCAGTTCGGGCAGCGACCGGGCGAGCGAGCCGCGGCCGTCGCAGGCCACCGTCAAAGTGGCCCGCAGCTCACCGGTACGGCCCTCGGACGTGCGGTACCGCACGCCTGCGACCCTCCCGCGCTCCACCAGGTAGGACGTCGCCTCGGTACTCATCCGCAGGGAGAAGGACGGCTCCCGCCGGGCCTCGTCCGCCAGGAGGCCGAGGAAGTCCCACTGCGGCACCATCGCGATGTAGTTGTACGTGCCCCGCAGCGCGCCGATGTCTCCGACGGTGACCAGCGAACGGCCCGGGCCGAACGGCAGCTGGACCGCCGTCACCCGCCGCTGCGGCAGCCGGGCGAACCGCTCGGCCAGGCCCAGGTCGTCCAGCAGTGCCAGGGTGGACGGATGCACGGTGTCGCCGCGGAAGTCGCGCAGGAAGTCGCCGTGCTTCTCCAGGACCGTGACCTCGACGCCGGCCCGGGCCAGCAGCAGGCCGAGGATCATTCCGGCGGGGCCGCCGCCGACCACACAGCACGTGGTCCGCTCCATCGCATCCGCTCCCTTCGGTGAAATCCCGGGGATCGATCACACTGGGACATATAACCGCATGAGGCACATTCCGGGAGGCACGATGAGTCAGCAGCCGGTCCTTCTGCCCTACGCCGACCCGGCGTTCGTGGCGGACCCCTTCCCGCTGTACCGGCAGCTGCGCGAGGAAGGACCGGTGCGGCGCGCCGTCATCGTCGGCGGCCTGGAAGCCTGGCTGGTCACACGGTACGAGGACGGCCTGGCGGCGCTGTCCGACCCGCGGCTGAGCAGCGACATCCGCGACGCCTCGGACCCCAGGCTCATGCAGCGGCTGCCCTCCACGGAGCGCGAATCCATGCTGCGCACCATGCTCCGCTCCGACCCGCCCGACCACACGCGCCTGCGCCGCCTGGTCTCGAAGGCGTTCACCGCGCGCAGGGTGGCGGAGCTGCGGCCGCGCATCCAGGCCGTCACCGACCAGCTGCTCGACGCGGTCGTGCCGGCCGGCCGCGCCGACCTCGTCGCGGACTTCGCGCTGCCGCTTCCGGTCACCGTGATCAGCGAGCTGCTCGGCGTACCCACGGCGGACCGGTACGACTTCCAGCGGTGGACCGACGACATGATCCTCCAGGGGCCCGAGCCACCGGACCCGGCCGTGGTGGACGCGGCGTGGCAGCAGATGCGCACGTACCTGACCAAGCTCCTGGGGACCAAACGGGCCCAGCCCCGTGACGACCTGCTCAGCGCGCTGATCACCGCCCGGGACGAGGAGCAGCAGCTGGACGAGGACGAGCTGATCGCCATGTCGTTCCTGCTGCTGGTGGCCGGATACATCACCACGGTCAACCTGATCGGCGGCGGCATCGCCGCGCTGCTCGCGCACCCCGACCAGCTGCGGACGCTGCGGGACGATCCGGCGCTGCTACCGGACGCGATCGAGGAGTTCCTCCGCTACGACGGACCGGTCAACCCCGGCATCGCCCGCTTCGCGCGCGAGGACCTCACCATCGCGGGCGTGACCATCCCACGCGGCGGGACCGTGCTCATCGCCACCGCCATCGCCGACCGCGATCCGGCGCAGTTCCCCGACCCCGACCGCCTGGACACCACCCGCCGGGACAACGCCCACCTCGCGTTCGGGCACGGCATCCACTACTGCCTGGGGGCGCCGCTGGCCCGGCTGGAGGGTCAGGTCGCCATCGGCACCGCCCTGCGCCGGCTCCCCGGCCTCACCCTGGCCGTGCCGCCCGGCGAGCTGCGCTGGAGGCCCAGCGCCCTGCGCGGCCCCGAACACCTGCCCGTCACCTTCACCCCCGACGCCCCGCACCGAACCACTCCGGCCTGATGCGGCCTGATCCGGCTCACTGACCGAAGGCGTCGACCAATACCCACTCCCCAGGCGGAAGTTGCAGGAACTCGGCCTCCGTCCGAGACCGCAACCGAGACCACCGACCGCCGCGCGGCCCGCGCCCGCCGCCGCATCCGGTCAACCAAGAAACCCCAGCTCAGACGATGTCTGAGCTGGGGTTTCCGATGGAGCCCCCTGTCGGATTCGAACCGACGACCTACGCATTACAAGTGCGTTGCTCTGGCCGGACTGAGCTAAGGAGGCAGCAGCCCGATCAGTGTAACCAACGGCGGACGGCGCCCCGTCGAATATTTCGTCGAAGGTCACTGCGCTCCGGCTACTGACAGACCCGGCACCGGACGGGTACCGTCCAGAAACAGTTCACCCTTGTGGACTACACCACTGCGGCAAACGGCTGCGGTGGCGCACCACCTTTACTCGGATCGTCCGGCACGTTCCTGCCGGTGAAGGGGGCTTCACAGCCATGGCAACTGTTTCGTTCGACAAGGCGACCCGGATCTACCCGGGCTCCACCAAGCCGGCCGTCGACGGCCTGGAGATCGAGATCGAGGACGGCGAGTTCCTCGTCCTCGTCGGCCCGTCCGGCTGCGGCAAGTCGACCTCCCTGCGCATGCTCGCGGGTCTCGAGGACGTGAACGGCGGAGCGATCCGCATCGGTGACCGCGACGTGACCCACCTGCCGCCCAAGGACCGGGACATCGCCATGGTGTTCCAGAACTACGCGCTCTACCCGCACATGTCGGTCGCCGACAACATGGGCTTCGCGCTCAAGATCGCCGGCGTCAACAAGGCCGAGATCCGCCAGAAGGTCGAAGAGGCCGCGAAGATCCTCGACCTCACGGACTACCTGGACCGCAAGCCGAAGGCCCTCTCCGGCGGCCAGCGCCAGCGCGTCGCGATGGGCCGCGCCATCGTGCGTGAGCCCCAGGTCTTCCTCATGGACGAGCCGCTGTCGAACCTCGACGCCAAGCTCCGCGTCTCGACCCGTACGCAGATCGCCTCGCTCCAGCGCCGCCTCGGCATCACCACGGTCTACGTCACGCACGACCAGGTCGAGGCCATGACCATGGGCGACCGCGTGGCGGTCCTCAAGGACGGTCTGCTCCAGCAGGTCGACTCGCCGCGCAACATGTACGACCGCCCGGCCAACCTCTTCGTCGCCGGCTTCATCGGCTCCCCCGCCATGAACCTGGTCGAGGTCCCGATCACCGACGGCGGCGTGAAGTTCGGCAACTCGGTCGTCCCGGTGAACCGCGAGGCGCTGAAGGCCGCCTCCGACGCCGGCGACCGCACCGTCACGGTCGGCGTCCGCCCGGAGCACTTCGACATCGTCGAGGCGGGCGGCGGCGAGGCGGCGAAGTCCCTCTCCAAGGACACCGAGGACTCCCCCGCCGGCCTCGCCGTCTCGGTGAACGTCGTCGAGGAACTCGGCGCCGACGGCTACGTCTACGGCACCGCGCAGGTCGGTGGCGAGGCCAAGGACCTCGTCGTCCGGGTCAACGGCCGCCAGGTCCCCGAAAAGGGCACCCAGCTCCACGTCGTGCCCCGTCCGGGCGAGACCCACGTCTTCTCCTCGTCGACCGGTGAGCGCCTCACCGACTGACACCCCGCCAGTTCCGCTGTGGAGCCCCGCACTTCGGTGCGGGGCTCCTCGCGTTCCAGGCCGTTCCCCCACCGAAGCACACGCCACGTTGTCGACAAATACCCCGGCACACCGGTCATTTCGCACCCCGTGCGTCAACACGCATGAATCAAAACCGGATTACCCATCCCTCGACCGAGTGACTAAATGTCGCCAAATCATCACCGACCGCTACGCTCACTCGCGTGACGCACTCCGCCAACTACACCCAGAAGCCGCGCCGAGGCCGGGGCCCCGCCCGCCGCATCGGCCGCACCCTCGCTCTCGTCCTGCCGGTGATGCTGGTGCTCTCCGGCACACTCGCGGTCACCCGAGTGAACTGGTCCGGCAGTTCACCGGACTCGATCCTCACCGCTTCCTCGCAGAACGTCTCCGCACGCGCCAAGTCGCGCGCCCCCCAGGACGTCCTGCGCGACAAGCTGCTGCTCGAGCTCCAGGACAAGGACCCCGGTATCGCGCTCACCCACCTCCAGCAGGAGATGCACGAGCGGCCGTCCCTCGCCAAGCACTGCGTCAACATCGCCCGCGCCCTGGGCCGTGCCGCCGTGCAGGCCTACGGTCCCTCGCGGGCCCAGTCCTTCGCCCGCCCCGTCTGCGACACCGCGTTCGCCACGGGCGTCGCCACGGCAGCGCGCGGCTGACGCCCTCACAGCCGGCCGGGAAGGGGCCGACGTACAGTGCGGGCATGACGAGCGCCCAGGCCCCGGACCCGCACAGCCAGCACCACCCCACACAGGCCGTCGTCCTGGCCGGCGGCCAGGGCTCGCGCCTGCGGCCCTATACCGACGACCGGCCCAAGCCGATGGTCGAGATCCCCGGCACCGGGACCCCGATCATCGGCCATCAGCTTGCCTGGCTCGCCGAAGAGGGCGTGACGGACGCCGTCGTCTCCTGCGGGCATCTCGCCGAGGTGCTCCAGGAGTGGCTCGACGGCGCCGAACTCCCCCTGCGCGTCACCACGGTGGTCGAGAAGGAACCCCTCGGCCGTGGCGGCGGCCTCAAGTACGCCGCCGCGCACCTGCCGCACCCCGACCGCCCCTGGTACGCGACGAACGGCGACATCTGGACCCGGTTCTCGCTGCGCGAGATGGCGGACTTCCACGCCGAGCGCGACGCCACCGCCACCCTCGCCCTGGCCCGCCCCCGCATCCCGTGGGGCGCCGTGGAGACCGACGCGTTCGGCCACATCACGGACTTCATCGAGGCCCCGCCGTCCCCGTATCTGATCAACGCGGGCGTCTACGTCTTCTCCCCCGGCTTCACGGGCCTGCTCCCGGACCGCGGAGACCACGAGCGCACCACGTTCCCCCGCCTGGCCCGCGCGAAGCGCCTGGCCGGCTTCCCGATCCCGCAGGGCGCGTACTGGAGGGCCATCGACACGGCGAAGGACCTCACCGAGGCGGCCAAGGAGCTTGCCGCGCTGGGGCGTTGAGGGGTTGAGGGGTTGAGGCGTTGAGGCGTTGAGCCCGGCCGTCTCCGTCCACTCCCTCCAGCAGTAAGGGGCCCGCACACCAGGTGTGCGGGCCCCTTCAGCTTTCTACGAGACGCGGTCAGCCGCCGAGCACTCCGCCGAGGAGGCCCCCCGGCTTGTCCCCGCCGCCGGAACCGCCGGAACCGCCGGTGCCGCCACCGGTGCCGTCGCCGCCGCCCGTACCCGTACCGCCGCTGGAGGCGGGCCCGCTGCTGGACGCCGGGGGCTGCTGCTGGGCCGGCGGGGCCGACTGCGGGGGCGCCTGGCCGGTGCCCTGTGTCTGGCTGGGCCGGCCCGAGCCGCCAGCGGTGCCCGTCGCGGGGGCGGACCCCGGCGAGCTCGCCGCGCCGGACGGCTCCGCCGAAGTGGCGCCCTGCGTAGGCGTGTTGGACGCCGACGGGCTCTGCGAGCGGTGCTGCTTGCGGCCGGGCTCCGACGGGAGCGGGGAGCCGGGCAGCTCGTTGCGCGGGGCCTCGCCGGGACCCGGGGCGGTGACGCGGCTCGCGTCGCGCACGGCGCCGCCGAGCAGCGAGCCGATGAGCAGGGTCAGGCCGACGACGACGGTCGTCACGACGGTGCCGCGACGCAGCACGTACCGCCGCAGCTCCCACAGTTCGGCGCGCGGGCCGAGCCGGCGCCAGGCGCCGCCCGCGAGGCGTCCGTCGATG
The DNA here is from genome assembly GCF_044748025.1 of Streptomyces sp. NPDC090032. Lineage (NCBI taxonomy): Bacteria > Bacillati > Actinomycetota > Actinomycetes > Kitasatosporales > Streptomycetaceae > Streptomyces > Streptomyces sp. NPDC090032. The sequence goes on from NZ_JBIVFF010000006.1 coordinate 472,541, forward strand.
GAGTAGACGGGCGCGCCCGCGATGATCAGCGGGGACCAGGCGGCCAGATAGATGATGTCGGGCGCGTCGTAGGCGGGCACCGTCTTCCAGCTGACGGTGACGATGAGGGCGGCCGAGAGCAGTACGCCGAAGACGGCCGCGACGCGCTGCCAGAGGCCGAGCACAGTGAGCACGCCGACGACGACCTGGAGGAAGGCGATGCACAGCCCGGCGCCGACGGGGTGCTGGAGAGCGAAGTCGCGCAGGGGTTCGGCGAGGGCCCACGGGTGCAGCGAGTTGAGCCACTTGACCATGGAGCCACGGTCGCCGCCGTCGAAGTAGACGGGGTCGCAGAGCTTGCCCATGCCGGCGTACATGGAGATGAAGCCGAGGAAGACGCGCAGCGGGAGGAGGACGACGCCGAGGTTCATCCGGCGGCCGGGGTAGTACGCGTGCCGCACCGGGTCGGCACCGTGCCGCCGGGAGGCGTTGCGCTCCTCCCCGTCGTCGTGCTCGTCGTCGGTGAACTCACCGTCGTAGTACGGGGGTTCCTCGTACGGGGGCTCTTCGAAGGCGCTGCCGGACTGGCGCATCTTCGGGAGGAGGCGGGTGCCCTGTGCGGTGACCGTGGGCAGTTCGCCGGTGGCGTCGTCCCTGAAGCCGCTGTCGAGGTCGATGCGCGGGATGACCTGGGTGGCGCCGCCGTCCCCGCCCTCGAAGTCGCGGCGGGGCAGCGTGCTTTCGCCTGCTCTGCGGGCCGCCTGCAGGAGGCCGGTGGCCCCGGGGTCGCCGGGCGCGGACCGGCCGCTCCAGACGACGGGGGCGCGGCGGCGCGCGGCGGCGGCGCCGACGACGGGGATGCGGGCGGTCTGCTCCTGCGGGCCCAGGTGCCGGGCGATGCGGGGGGACTGCGTCTGCTGCGCCCGGGGGAGCTGCACGCGGAAACTCGCGTGATTGACGACGACCTGCGCGGGATCGCACGGCACCTTCACCATGCTCAGCGCGGGACCGTCGTCGAATCCGGAATCGAATCCAGGGCCGAATCCGGGCGAGCGGTCCCCCGTAGGTGTGCGGGGTGTTCTGGTGTCCACACTCATCTAACCGAGTGATGTGTGTTTAGGACACTGCCTTGACCGCGAGCAAATGTCCGGACCGCGTCAAGATCGCGGCCCGGACACCTGGATCAGGACCGGCGGCGGGCCGCCTCGTACAGGACGACGCCTGCCGCGACACCGGCGTTGAGGGATTCGGTGCCACCCGGCATCGGGATCCGCACGCGGTAGTCACAGGTCTCGCCGACGAGGCGCGACAGGCCCTTGCCCTCGCTGCCGACGACGATGACGACGGGCCCGCCGAGGGCTTCGAGGTCATGGACCGTGTGCTCGCCGTCGGCCGCGAGACCGACGATGGCGATGCCCGCCTTCTTGTAGCCCTCGAGGGCACGCGTCAGGTTCGTGGCGCGGGCGACGGGCGTACGGGCCGCGGCGCCCGCGGACGTCTTCCAGGCACCGGCGGTCATGCCGGCGGCGCGCCGCTCGGGCACGACGACGCCGTGGCCGCCGAACGCGGAGACGGAACGCACGACGGCGCCCAGGTTCCTGGGGTCGGTGACACCGTCCAGGGCGACGATCAGCGGGTCCTCACCCTGGTCGTACGCGCCGGCGGCGAGGTCCTCCGGGTGCGCGTACTCGTACGGCGGGACCTGGAGGACGAGGCCCTGGTGGTTGAGGCCGTTCGTCATGCGGTCCAGCTCGGGGCGGGGGGCCTCCATCAGGTGGATGCCGCCGCGCTCACCGGCGAGCTGGAGCGCCTCGCGCACCCGCTCGTCGTTGTCGATGAACTGCTGGACGTAGAGCATCGAGGCGGGCACGCCCTCGCGCAGCGCCTCGACGACGGAGTTGCGTCCGACGACCATCTCGGACGTGCCCTTGCCGCCACGGCTCTTCAGCGTCGCGGGGCGGCGGGTGGCCTGCTTGGCCTTGGCGCCCGCGATGCGGTTCTTCTTGTGTCCCTTGCGCGCCTCGGCGGGCGGCGTCGGACCCTTGCCTTCGAGTCCCCGGCGTCGCTGGCCGCCACTGCCGACCTGCGCGCCCTTCTTGCCGGACATGCGGCGGTTGTTCGCGGCCATGATCTACCTGTCTGTGTGATGCGTATGTGCGTACGTACATGAAGTGTGCCGCCCGGAGGCCCGAGCGGCACATTCGCGCAGGTCTAGCGCGGGCCGAGCGTCCAGCGCGGCCCGGTCGGGCTGTCCTCGATGACGAGCCCGGACTGGCCGAGCTGGTCGCGGATGGCGTCGGCGGTGGCCCAGTCCTTGCGGGCGCGGGCGGACTCGCGCTGCTCCAGGACGAGCCGTACCAGGGTGTCGACGGCGCCGTGCAGGTCCTCGCCGCGGTCGGTCTCGCCGGCCCAGTGCGGGTCGAGCGGGTCCAGGCCGAGGACGCCGAGCATCGCGCGCACCTCGGCGAGGCGGGCGACGGCGGCTTCCTTGTCGTCGGCGGCGAGGGCGCTGTTGCCCTGGCGGACGGCGGTGTGGATGATCGCGAGCGCCTGCGGCACGCTCAGGTCGTCGTCCATGGCCTCGGCGAAGGCGGGCGGCACCTCGTCGGCGGGGGCGACGACGCCCCCGGCCTTCTCGACGACGCGCTGCACGAAGCCCTCGATCCGCGCGAACGCGGACTCGGCGTCGCGCAGGGCCTCCTCGCTGTACTCGATGGTCGAGCGGTAGTGCGGGGTGCCGAGGTAGTAGCGCAGCACGATCGGGCGCCAGTCCTTGACCATCTCGGACACGAGGACCGAATTGCCCAGGGACTTCGACATCTTCTCGCCGCTCATGGTGACCCACGAGTTGTGCACCCAGTACTTGGCGAACTCGTCGCCGAAGGCCTTGGCCTGGGCGATCTCGTTCTCGTGGTGCGGGAAGATCAGGTCGATGCCACCGCCGTGGATGTCGAAGGCGGTACCCAGGTACTTGTGGGCCATCGCCGAGCACTCCAGGTGCCAGCCGGGCCGGCCGCGGCCCCACGGGGTCTCCCAGCTGGGCTCCCCGGGCTTGGCGGCCTTCCACATGGCGAAGTCGCGCGGGTCGCGCTTGCCGGTCTCGCCGTCGCCGGACGGCTGGCGCAGCTCGTCGAGGTCCTGGTTCGACAGCTCCAGGTAGCCGGGGAAGGAGCGCACGTCGAAGTAGACGTTCCCGTCCGCCTCGTAGGCGTGTCCGCGCTCGATGAGGCCGCGCATCATCTCGACCATCTCGGTGACATGACCGGTGGCGCGCGGCTCGTAGGTGGGCGGCAGGCAGCCGAGGGCGCTGTAGCCGTCGTTGAACGCGCGCTCGTTCTCGTACCCGATCGACCACCAGGGCCTGCCCTGTTCGGCGGCCTTCTTGATGATCTTGTCGTCGATGTCGGTGACGTTCCGCACGAACGTCACTTCGTAGCCGCGGTACGTGAACCAGCGGCGCATGATGTCGAAGTTGAGGCCGGACCTGATGTGCCCGATGTGCGGAGCGGCCTGCACGGTCGCGCCACAGAGGTAGATCGAGACACAACCCGGTGTCAGCGGGACGAAGTCACGGATCTTCCGGGCGCTGGTGTCGTGCAGGCGAATAGTCACTCCCCCAGGGTAGTGGCCCCGAGGCAGTGCCCCGCGACCCCTTGGGGGACACGGGGCGCAACCGTGACGTTGTGACGTGCGTCAGGCCTCTGTGCGCTGTCGGCCCGCCGTTCAGATCCCGCCGACGACCTTGCGGGGGGTGATCCGCACGACGACGCGCTCGGCGTCGTCGGCGGAGCCCGGGTTGAACTCCGCGTACTTCTTGCCCGTGTACTTGAGCGACAGCTCGTCGATGAGCTCCTGGCCGCCCTCGGTGGTGAGGTCGGCGGTGCCGCGGATCTCGGCGTACGTGTAGGGGTTGTCGGTGGGCTGCACGACGACGGTGACCCGGGAGTCGCGGCGCAGGTTCTTCTCCTTGCGCCGGCCGACGGTCGTGGAGAACAGCACGTCGTCCCCGTCCCGCTTCACCCAGACAGGCGACACCTGCGGGCTCCCGTCGGGCTGGATGGTGGCGACCGTGATGAAGACCGGGGTGTCGAGCAGCGCCTTGAGGTCGTCGGACAGCTGGGCGGTCATGGAGCCTCACTCCTTGGGGGATGCCGGTACGAGTACCCGAGTACCCGATACTGCGCCAACATCCGCCCCAGGAGCGGTATTTCAGCCCGTCCTGACGACCAGTGCCGTGGCGATGGCCGCGAGTCCGTCGCCGCGTCCCGGGAAACCCAGGCCGTCGGTGGTGGCACCGGAGACGGAGACAGGGGCGCCGGCCGCGTCCGACAGCACCTTCTGCGCCTCCTCGCGCCGTTTCCCGATCTTCGGCCGGGGGCCGATGACCTGTACGGCGACGTTGCCGATGGTGAAGCCCGCCTCGCGCACGATGCGGGCGGCCTCGGTGAGCAGGGTGAGCCCGGAGGCGCCGGACCACTCGGGGCGGCCGGTGCCGAAGTGGGCGCCGAGGTCACCGAGCCCGGCGGCGGAGAACAGCGCGTTGCACGCGGCGTGCGCGACGACGTCGGCGTCGGAGTGCCCGGCGAGGCCGGAGCCCTCGCCCTCCCACTTCAGTCCGGCGCACCACAGCTCACGGCCCTCTTCGAAGGCGTGGATGTCGGTCCCGACACCGACGAGGGGGATGACCGGCATCTCAGAACCCATCGTTGGCCCTCCTGCGGGCGAGGACGGCTTCGGCGAGCACGAGGTCGAGGGGGCGGGTCACCTTGAAGGCCTCCTCGTGTCCGGGCACGACGACGACGGGTTCACCGAGCTGCTCGACCATGCTCGCGTCGTCCGTGACGTTGTCCGTGACGGTCTCGTGGGCGCGCACGAGCGTGCCGCGGTCGAAGCCCTGCGGGGTCTGCACGGCGCGCAGCCGGGCCCGCTCGGGCGTCGCGACGACGAGCTCCGGTCCGCCGTCGGCGCGGGACTCCTCGACCTGCTTGACGGTGTCGGCGAGGGGCAGCGCGGGAACGACGGCGGGGGCGCCTTCGCGTACGGCCTCGATGACCGCGTCGACCGTGTCGACGGGGACCAGGGGGCGGGCCGCGTCGTGGACGAGGACGACGTCGATGCCGGGCGGCAGGGCGTCGAGGCCGAGCTTCACGGACTCCTGGCGGCTCTCGCCGCCGGGGACGACGACGAAGTCGGTCCTCTCGGGCAGCGCGTGGTCGGCGAGGAGGGTCTTCACCTCGGCGGCGGAGGCCTCGTCGGGCGGGGCGACCACGACGACGAGGGAGACGGACCGCGAGGCGGCCATCGCCCGGACGGCGTGGATGAGCATCGGGGTGCCGTTGAGCGCGCGGAGCGCTTTGGGGGCGCCGGGGCCGAGGCGTACGCCCCGGCCGGCGGCCGGAATCACGGCCGCGGTGCGCGAGGGCCGCGTTTCGTCAGACATCGCTTCCGTTCAGGTTTGTGTGCTCGACCGAGGTGGGTATGGCCAACACCAGTGCCGGGCGCGACGCCTTGACCGGACCCCTTCCGTGACATCTGGTCGAGCCAGCTGCCCGGGCCCGGCACGCCAGGCGGGTCAGGCGGGTGCGCACCACAAGAGGCACCGAGTAGGCACAGAGTGCGGGTACGAACATGCCGCAGCGCCCGGCGACACCATCAGGGTCAGCGGGCACCGCGGCATTATTCATGCGCCTGGGCTCTCGCCCGGGACTTCTTGTCGCAGCCGCGTGCCGGTCAGGGCACGCTTCAGGACGCGAGAACCTCGTCGAGCAGGGCCTCGGCCTTGTCCTCGTTCGTGTTCTCCGCGAGCGCGAGCTCGCTCACCAGGATCTGCCGTGCCTTGGCGAGCATGCGCTTCTCACCTGCGGACAGTCCGCGCTCACGCTCCCGACGCCACAGGTCACGGACAACTTCCGCGACCTTGATGACATCGCCGGAGGCGAGCTTCTCGAGATTTGCCTTGTAACGGCGCGACCAGTTCGTGGGCTCTTCGGCGTACGGCGCGCGAAGCACCTCGAAGACCCGGTCGAGACCGTCCTGACCGACCACATCACGTACGCCGACGAACTCCGCATTGTCCGCTGGCACACGCACCGTCAGGTCACCCTGCGCGACCTTCAGCACCAAGTAGGTCTTGTCCACGCCTTTGATCTGGCGAGTTTCGATAGCCTCGATCAGCGCGGCCCCGTGATGGGGATAGACCACGGTGTCGCCAACCTTGAACGTCATGTGACAGGTACCCCTTCCGTGGCTATCCAGGGTAACACGGAAACGGCGTCTTCTGAATGGCGTTTTCGCAGGTCAGGGCATATCTCGGGGCTTGACAACCACAACCGGAACGTGCTGCGGAGGGCCCGCACAGAGGGGTATCCGCAGGTCGGAGCGGCTCTTCGGCGGAGAAGAAACGCGCACGTTACACCTACCCGCAAGGGTCCGCAGGGGGTTGAACGTCCCGTTTTGCGTGGTTCGAAGCGCTGAACTTCCGCTACTCCGTTCGGTGACTCGGAGGCGCGTGCGACCCGAATCCAGAATTGATCACCGTGGCGGGTGATCAATTTTCCGTACCGCCATGCATTCCTTACCGGAAATCCGCAGCGACGCTCCCGTGGCACTTATGTGAATGGTGAACGGGAGGCCAATGTGACCTGTCGCGTTTGGTGAGGTGGGAGTGGCTGAGGAGGGACCGGTGGGGGTGTGATCACGGGTGGGGCGGGTGGCGCTCGGGCCGATCGGAGCGGGGGATCGGCCGGGGCCGAGATCCATCCAAAACTCCCTAGGGGCGGGTCGGGTGCAGCGGCGCGTGAACGGCTCGGTAACCTAAGCCCGCTGACAGACCCTTAGGGCGGCTTTACACCCGTCCAGGGCGTCCAGACCCTTACCGCCCACGTTCTAGGAGTTGCCGCCGCCGTGAGCAGCAGCCTTCGACGCGGCGCCCTCGCCGCCGCCGCCCTCGCGTTCTCGATCGCCTCGCTCGCCGCGTGCGGCGCCGGAAACAACGCCCAGACGTTGGAGGTCAAGCCCGACAACGCGGAGACCTCCGTCGGGGACATCCGGATCCAGAACGCCACCGTGATCACGCAGCCCGACCTGAAGTCCACGGGTCCGGCCGTCGTGACCGCGACGCTCTTCAACAACGGCTCCAAGGCCCAGACCCTCGACTCGATCGTCCTCGACGGCGTCGGCAAGAAGGCCGAGCTGTCGGACGCCGACGGCAAGAAGACTGTGAAGATCCCGGCCGGCGGCTCCCTCGTGCTCGGCGGGGAGGGCAACGCGTCCGCGCAGCTGCCCAACAGCCGCACCGCCGACCTCGACGGTGACGTGCGGGCGCTGACCTTCACGTTCAGCACCACGGGCGCCGTCAAGATCCAGTCGTTCGTCGTGCCGGCCGAGAGCTACTTCAAGAAGTGGGGCCCGAGCGAGATCCCGGCCGTGCCGAGCACGGAGCCGTCGGAGTCCGCTTCCGGCTCCGCGACGCCCTCCGGGTCGGCCACCCCGTCCGGCTCTCCGTCCGAGTCCTCCTCGGGCAGCCCGGCCGCCGGCTCGACCGCCTCGGAGAACGCCTCCGAGCACTGATCACGTACGTATGCAATGGCGAAGGGCGGGACCCCCGGTGGGAGTCCCGCCCTTCGGCGTTCCGTGACTGGGTCACCGCCGTGACCCGGCCGCTCAGGGCTCGAACAGACGCTGTGCCGGACTCCGTCCGGACGCTCCGGGCCCGGGTTGTCTACGGCTCGAACTTGTAACCCAGGCCACGCACCGTCACCAGGTAGCGCGGGGCTCCCGGGTCCGGCTCGATCTTGGCGCGCAGGCGCTTGACGTGGACGTCGAGGGTCTTGGTGTCGCCCACGTAGTCCGCGCCCCACACGCGGTCGATCAGCTGCATGCGGGTCAGGACGCGGCCCGCGTTGCGCAGGAGCATTTCGAGGAGGTCGAACTCCTTGAGGGGCAGGTCGACCTTGGAGCCGGAGACCGTGACGACGTGGCGGTCCACGTCCATGCGGACCGGGCCGGCCTCCAGGGCCTGCGGGGTGACCTCCTCGGGCTCCCCCCTGCGGCGCAGGACCGCGCGGATGCGGGCGACCAGCTCGCGGGACGAGAAGGGCTTGGTGACGTAGTCGTCGGCTCCTATCTCGAGGCCCACGACCTTGTCGATCTCGCTGTCCTTGGCGGTCACCATGATGACCGGGACGTTGGAACGGCCGCGCAGCTGGCGGCAGACCTCGGTGCCGGGCAGGCCCGGCAGCATCAGGTCGAGCAGGACGAGGTCGGCGCCGTTGCGCTCGAACTCGTCGAGTCCGTCGGGTCCGGTGGCCGCGATGGCGACCTCGAAACCCTCCTTGCGGAGCATGTACGACAGGGCGTCGGAGAAGGATTCCTCGTCCTCGACGACGAGCACTCGGGTCACGGAAGGACCTCCGGGGCGGCAGGAATGGGATCGTATGCGGTTGTCTCGTCGGGCCCGGCGGCGTCGCTGCCGTCGTGGTGTCCGTATGCGTCGCCGCCTACGTGTCCTGGGCCGCGGTCGCGGGTCGCGCCTGCCTCCGGCAGCCGCAGGGTGAACGTGGAGCCCTGGCCTTCGGAGCTCCACACGGTGACTTCCCCGCCGTGCGAGGCCGCCACATGCTTGACGATGGCGAGACCGAGGCCAGTGCCGCCGGTGGCCCGGGAGCGGGCCGGGTCGACGCGGTAGAAGCGCTCGAAGATGCGCTCCTTGTCCTTGTCGGAGATGCCGAGCCCCTGGTCGGTGACCGCCACTTCTATGAGGTCTCCGCCGGGTGCGCTGACCCGGCGCGCGGCTATGCCCACGCGGGTTCGGGCCGGGCTGTAGTTGACGGCGTTCTCGACGAGGTTGCCGAGAGCCGCGGCGAGCTGGCCGCGGTTGCCCCAGATCTGGAGGTCCGCGGTGCCTCCCGCGGCCATGGTGATCTGCTTCGTGCCGGCCTGATGGCGGCAGCGGTCGATCGCCTCGGCGACGAGTTCGTCGACGCGGACCGGCTCGGCGTCCTCCAGCGGGTCGTCGTTCTGCACCCGGGACAGGTCGATGAGCTCCTGGACGAGGTTGGTCAGGCGGGTCGCCTCGATCTGCATCCTGCCTGCGAAGCGCTCCACCGCCTCCGGGTCGTCCGACGCGTCCATGACCGCCTCGGAGAGGAGGCTGAGCGCGCCGACCGGAGTCTTCAGCTCGTGGCTGACGTTCGCCACGAAGTCGCGGCGGACCGCCTCGATGCGGCGGGCCTCCGTCAGGTCCTCCACGAGGAGCAGGACCAGGCGGGAGCCGAGGGGGGCCACCCGTGCGGAGACCGCGAGGGCGTCCCCGCGGCCGGTGCCGCGGCGGGGCAGGTCCAGCTCGACCTGTCGTATCTCTCCGTCACGGCGGGTGTCCCTGGCCATGAGGAGCATCGGCTCCACGGCCAGCTTGCCGCCCCTGACCAGGCCGAGGGCGTATGCCGCCGAGCTTGCCTTGACCACGCTGTCCGCCTCGTCCAGGACGACGGCGGAGGAGCGCAGTACGGAGAGGACGGTGTCGACGCCGGGCGGAAGGACCGGGTCCGTGTGCAGGGAGGTGCGGGTGGGTCGTTTCTGGTCGCGTTCGCTCCAGCGAAACGCCAGCACGGCGATCACCCCGGTGCACACCCCGGCGATCGCTGCCGCTGCGGCGACCGCCGCGTTCACGTCCATGCCTCCAGGTTATGCGCCTCGTCAGGGCTGCCCACAGCCGTCCGAGTGGTAGCTCGAACACTCGTCGCCCAGAGTTCACCTTGGATACAGGGGTGATTCATTTGGGGTGACGGAAACGGACGCGTACAGGGCCGAACGTGGGAGCGTGGGGCACAGCAGCCCCGCAGTAGTGAGTGAGAGGGACAGTTGTATGCGTGACGCGTACCACGAGGAACTTGACTCGATCGGCGAGGGCCTGGTCGAGATGGCCCGCCTTGTCGGGTCGGCGATCGGGCGCGCCACCACGGCCATGCTCGACGCCGACCTGAAGCTGGCCGAGAGTGTCATCGCGGCGGATCAGAAGGTCGACGATCTGCAGCATGACCTGGAGGCGCGGGCGATAGCCCTGCTCGCGCGCCAGCAGCCCGTCGCCACGGATCTGCGGATCGTCGTGACCTCGCTGCGGATGAGCGCGGACCTGGAGCGCAGCGGTGACCTGGCGCAGCATGTGGCCAAGCTCGCCCGGCTGCGGTTCCCGGACCAGGCCGTTCCGCACGACCTGCACGCGACCGTCCTGGAGATGGGGCAGCTCGCGCAGCGGCTCATGGCGAAGTCCGCCGAGGTCATCATCACCAAGGATGTCGACCTCGCGCTCCAGCTGGAGCAGGACGACGACGAGATGGACCTGCTGCACCGGACGCTGTTCCAGCACCTGATGGACGACCGGTGGAAGCACGGCATCGAGACGGCCGTGGACGTGACGCTGCTCGGCCGTTACTACGAGCGCTTCGCCGATCACGCGGTGTCCGTGGCCAAGCGTGTGGTGTATCTCGTGACCGGTGAGCACGCCGACGACATCCAGGCGCCTCAGCCGCAGCCTGTCGACGGCAGCTGACCCGGGCCCCTCTCGGGGGGAGCAGTCCGCCGGAGGCCCCGCACCTGTGTGGTGCGGGGCCCCCGGCATTTTCCGTCATGTCAGCCCGGTCAGCCGCCGCACTGGCACGGCGCGCCCGACTGGCAGCCGCAGCCGCAGCCCGAGCCGCAGCCGCAGGCGCCTAGCAGGACCAGCCGGTGCGGCTCCGCGACTTCCGTGGGCTGCTCTGCGCTGGCTTCGGGGGTGGGGGACTCGGCCATGGTGTTCCCTCCTCGGGGCGAACTGCCTGTCCCCCAGTTCATGCCCAGCCCGGCGGGCGCGTCAACGGCGCACACGCGCGCGGGTGTTCACCACGCCGGCCATCTTGTGACCGATGGTGCCGATGAGGAGCAGGGCGACGACCGTGCCCAGAGTGAATGCTTCGAATGCCGTCCGCGTCACCCCCCACGTGCCGTGGAAGTCGTACGTGATGCCGAGCAGCGCCTCCAGCGTGCCCGGGAACAGGGCCGCCCACGAGCCGGTCAGGATCCACGCGTACACCAGCGCCGCGCAGATCATGAACCCCTTCGTCCCGAACGGGACCCGGTACGGGCGCGGTACGTCCCGGTGGCGCAGGCGCAGGACCGCCAGGGCCGGGATCACCGTCAGGTACGAGAGCAGCAGGGTCGTCACCGCGACGGTCAGGACGACCGAGAACACCGCCGCCGCGTCGCCGTCCGCGAGCCGCATCGCCGCCACCATGAACACCGTCGCGATCGCCCCCGACAGCAGGTTCGTGCGCACCGGTGTGCCCAGCGTGGGGTGGAACGCGCCGAGCTTGCGGCTGAAGAAGCCGCCGTCCGCCGCCGCCATCGCCTGCATCCGGTCGCTGACGATCATCCACGCGCTGCCCTGGGTGAGGAGCGCGAAGACGAACAGGAGCGCGGTCACCTTCAGGAGCGCGCCGCTCGCTCCTCCGTAGACCGTGAAGATCGTCCGGGCGCCCTCCATGAAGCCGCCGATGCCGGTCACCTTGCCCGGCGGGACCACGGAGAGGATCGCCAGTACGGGGAGCAGGTAGCAGGCCGCCGCGATCGCCGCGGAGCGGCCGAGGGCGGTGGGGACGTCGCGCTGCGGGTCGTGCATCTCCTCGCCCGCCGCGTTGGGGGCCTCGAAGCCGACGTACGCGAAGAGGAGGACCGGGACCAGGGCCAGGAAGCCGGCCGTCGTGGGGCTGAAGGTGGCGGTCGCGGTGGTGTCGCCCGCCGTTCCCGTCAGGCCCTGGAAGCCGTGCACCAGTCCGTACGCCACCGCCGTCGCCGTGAACAGAGTGAGCGCGAGGACCTTGGCCGCCGCGCCCGCCGTGGTGATCCATTTGCCTTTGCGCAGTGAGACCACCGCCGTGAGGATCGCCGTCCAGATGAACACCGTCTTGAACGCGTAGTCCGCGAACGTGCCCTGGCCCAGGCGGAACACGAAGCCGTCCCAGGTCTGCGCCGCGATGAACACGAGCGAACCGCCCAGCCAGATCGGGTTCGTCACCCAGTAGAAGAGCGTCGTGAGCGCCGCCGTCAGCCGGCCGAAGGCCAGCTTCACCCAGACATAGGGGCCGCCCTCCTGGGGGAAGGCCGCGCCCGTCTCCGCGAAGAGCAGCGCGTACGGGACGAGGAACGCGACCGCGATGACCGCCGTCCACGTCACCGCCTCTCCGCCGCCCGTCGCGATCTGGCCCACCGTGTCGAAGGAGATCACCGCGGCCACCGCCATCGCCGTGATGTCGAAGCGGCGGAGGCTTCTGTGGAGGTGGGGGTGGGGGTGACTTCTTCGCCGGTGGACTCCGTGGCGGCTGATTCCGCGGTGGCGGCGGATTCCGCGGTGGCGGTGCTTGGTGGTGGTGGTGCTTGTTCTTTGTAGTCGGGCACGTCTGTGTCCTCGTGGCTCGGGACGGGTGGGACGGTGCGGGTGGCTGTGGGGCGCGCTGCTGTACGTGGTGCGGGGGCCCGAGGGGCTACGTGGTACTACTCGGTGATCTCACCTGTAGGTGTCGTGCGTTCGAGGACCGAGCGCATCGCCGTCGCCGCCTCCTTCGCCTCCTGCTCCGTCATGATCAGCGGCGGCGACAGGACCAGGCTGTGGGCCGAGTCGCGCACGATGACGCCCGTCTCCTTGCGGATCACGTCGTGCGGCATGCGGGCCGGGTTCAGGGGAAGGGGGGTGCGCGTCTCGCGGTCGGCGACCAGTTCCACCGCCAGCATCATGCCGACCGAGCGGATCTCGCCGACGATCGGCAAGTCACCCAGTTCATCGGCGAGTTGGGCGTGGAGGTGTGCGCCCATCGTCACGGCGCGCGACAGGAGGTTCTCCCGTTCGATGATGTCGAGGTTCGCGAGGGCCACCGCCGCCGCCACCGGGTGGCCGTTGTACGTGTAGCCCATCGGGAAGCCGTGGTCCTGGAGCAGCGCCTCGGTCACCTCGTCGGAGACCAGGAGTGCGCCGAGCGGTGTGTAGCCCGACGTGATGCCCTTGGCCGTCGTGATGATGTCCGGCTGCACGCCGAAGTGCTGGGCCGCGAACCACTCGCCCACGCGGCCGTACGCCGTCACCACCTCGTCGAAGATGAGGAGGATGCCGTGGCGGTCGAGGACCTCGCGCACGCGCGGCCAGTAGTCCGCCGGCGGGACCAGCATGCCGCCGACGCCCATGATGGGTTCGCCGATCATCGCCGCGATGTTGGACGCCCCGATCTGTGCGATGCGCCCCTCCAGTTCGGCGATCAGGAAGTCCGTCGGGTCGGCGCCGCCATAGAGCTCGGTGCGATACGGCCACGGCGGCGTCAGGTGGCTGACGTGCGGCATCATCGGGGCGAAGCCCTCGTGGTAGACCGGGAACCCGGTGGCAGAGCCGCCGCCGTAGCCGATGCCGTGGTACGCCTTGTCGCGGGCCAGGATCCAGGTGCGGGAGCCCTCGCCCCTGCGGTGGTGGTAGTAGCGGGCCATCTTGATGGCCGCCTCGTTGCCCTCCGAGCCGCCCGACGTGAAGTAGACGTGGTTGAGGTGGTCGGGGGCCAGGCCGGCGAGGCGTTCGGCCAGCTGGATCGCCTTGTCGTTCGAGAACTCCCAGAAGCTCGTGAAGTATTCGAGCTGCTGCATCTGCGCGTGCGCGACGTCCGCGATCTCCTTGCGGCCGTGGCCGACCTGCGCGAGCCAGAGCCCGCCCGTCGCGTCCAGGTAGCTGCGGCCCTCCGCGTCGGTGAGGCGGCAGCCCTTGCCGTCCGTCATCACGACGCGTTCCTCGGCCGTGCCGGGGAGATAGGGGTGGATGATGTGCGCCCGGTCCGTGGCGGCCAGCTGCTGTGCGGGGGTGAGGGTCATGGTGTGTTCGTCCCTTCGGGAGGTTGTATGGGGGCGAGTCGTCGCTACCCGTACGTGATCCACGTCGTCTTCAGGCCCGTGTACTTGTCGAGGGAGTGGAGCGACAGGTCCCGGCCGTGGCCGGACTGCTTGAAGCCGCCGAACGGCGTCAGCGGGCTCAGTGCGTCGACCGTGTTCACCGAGACCGTCCCGGCGTGCAGGGCGTCCGCCACCCGGTGGGCGCGGGCCAGGTCCCTCGTCCACAGGGAGGCCGCCAGTCCGTACGGGGAGTCGTTCGCCGTCGCGACCGCCTCGGCCTCCGTGGTGAAGGGGTGGACCGTCAGGACCGGGCCGAAGAGTTCCTCGCGGGCCAGGGGTGCGTCGGGGTGCAGGCCGGTGACGATCGTGGGGGTGACGTAGGCGCCGTCGCGGGTACCGCCCGTGATCACCTTGCCCTCCGATGCCTCGATCGCCGCGAGGACCCGGACGGCCTGGGCCTCGTCCACCAGCGGACCGAGGTTCGTGCCGGGGTCCAGGGGGTCACCCGGTACGAAGCGTGCCGCGTGCTCCGCGACGCGGGCCGTGAAGTCGTCGGCGATCGAGCTCTCCACCAGGAGGCGGGTGTTGGAGGAGCAGACCTGGCCCGCGTTGTACGCGAATCCCCAGGCGGCGCGCTCCGCCGCCGCGTCCAGGTCCGCGTCGGCGAAGACCACGTTCGGGCTCTTGCCGCCCGCCTCCGGCCAGACCTGCTTCATGTTCGACTCGGCGGCGTAGGCCTGGAAGAGGCGGGCGACCTTCGTCGAGCCCGTGAAGACCAGGGTGTCGACGTCCCCGTGCAGGCCGAGGGCCCGGCCCGCCGTGTCGCCCAGGCCGGGGACGACGTTCAGGACTCCGTCGGGCAGGCCCGCCTCCGCCGCCAGTTCGGCCAGGCGCAGGGCCGACAGCGGGGACTGCTCGGCCGGCTTGAGTACGACACTGTTGCCCGCCGCGAGCGCCGGGGCCAGCTTCCAACTCGCCAGGTCCAGCGGGAAGTTCCAGGGGACCACGGCGCCCACCACGCCCAGCGGCGTGCGGCGGACCGTCGCCAGGCTGCCGGGTGGCGCCGGCGCGATCTCGTCGTACAGCTTGTCCGCGGCCTCCGCGTACCAGGCGAAGACGCCGGCCGCGCCGGGTACGTCCGTGCCGTAGGACTCGGCGATCGGCTTGCCCATGTCGAGGGTGTCGAAGAGGGCCAGCTCCTCGGCGTTGGCGGTGATCAGGTCGGCGAGCCTGAGCAGGACGCGCTTGCGGGCCGCCGGGTCGGTGCGGGACCAGCGGCCGTCCTCGAAGGAGGCGCGGGCTGCGCGGACCGCCGCGTCGATCTCGGGCGCTTCGCCGCGCGTGACGTGTGCGGTGACCTTGCCGGTGGCCGGGTCGGTGGTGGGGAAGGTCGCCCGGGTTCGGGATTCGGTCCATGTGCCGTTGATGAACGCCCTTGTGCGGGGCGTCAGTTCTGCTGCTCGGCGCTGCCAGTCTGCGTAGGCGTGCATGCGGCGGCTGCTCCCCTCTACTTCTTTGAGATCGGATTCAAACAATGGGGTGCCGGGCCGTCAATGCCCTGGACGCAAGGAACTTGATTTATTTGAACCGAGTAACAGAGAATTAACCCATGGGGAACAAGCCTGGGAGACCGAAGAACCAGACGGCGCGCCGCGAGGCCCTCGTCGACGCGGCGGGGCGCGCCATCGCCGAGCGGGGCCTGGAAGGGCTGCGCATCAAGGACATCGCCGCCGAGGCGGGCATGTCGGCGGGGTCGGTTCTCTACTACTACCCGGAGATGGGCGAGCTGGTCCTCGAAGTGCACCGGGGCGCCGTGGAGCGCTATCTCGCCGCCCGGCAGAAGGCCGCGGACGGGGTGGACGGGGCGACTGGAGCGGCCGGGGCCGCCGCACGGCTGCGGGCTCTCGTGGGCAGCGGCCTGCCGGGCGGCTCGGGGGACGCCGTGCACGGGCTGCTCTTCGAGCTGCACCGGCGCGCCGACCGCAGCTCCGGGCACGCGACGCTGATGGCGTCGCTCTTCGCACGCGAGGTCGCCCTGTACGCGACCGTGCTCGAAGTCGGCGCGGCTGTCGGGGAGTTCACGCTGACCGAACCCGTCACCGACCTCGCGCGCAACCTCGTCGCGCTGGAGGACGGCTACGGACTGCACATCGTCAGCCGAAACGCCGAGCTGACGCCGGACGTCGCCCGGCGCCTGCTCCTCGGCTACGCGCGGACGGTCACCGGCTGCCCCGAGCTGTGAGCCGGGCCCTCTCGCCGTCGTCGCCCGCGAGGGCCACCGCGGTGAGCGCCATGGCGAGCGCGCCGTCGAGGACCGCCCGGTCGGCGTCCGGGGTGACGCACGCCTCCGCGAACTCCTTCTGGTGGTTGACCGCGGGCAGCGAGCTGATGCCCAGGTAGGGGTGGATGGCGGGCAGGACGCGGGAGACGTTGCCCATGTCCGTGGAGGCGCGGTTCATGCGGGCCGCCGGGGATCCGGAGATGTCGAACGTACGACCTAGGGACTCGGCCGCCCGGCGGTAGGCGGCCAGCATCGCGGCATCGTTGCGGAACTCCGAGTACGGGCGGGACTCCGGCTCGATCTCCAGGTCGCAGGCCGAGGCGAGCGCGCCGGCCTCGAAGCACCTCTCGACGCGCGGCTGGAGCGCTGACAGCTCCTCCAGGCTGCCCGCGCGCACGTACCAGCGGCCCTCGGTCAGCTCCGGGATCGCGTTCGGGGCCTCCCCGCCGCGCGTCACCATGCCGTGCACGCGCGTCGTGGACGGGAGCTGCTGGCGCAGGAGACCGATGGCTACCTGGGCGACCGTGAACGCGTCCGCCGCGTTGCGGCCCTGCTCCGGGTAGGCCGCCGCGTGCGCCGCCTTGCCGTGGTAGCGGACCTTGAGGTGCGCGACCGCGTACGGGTCGGCCTCGGCGACGTCCGCCGGCCCGGGGTGCACCATCATCGCGGCGTGCACCCCGTCGAAGGCGCCGCGCTCCAGCATGAGGATCTTGCCGCCGCCGCCCTCCTCGGCCGGGGTGCCGAAGACGGTGACCTTGAGGCCCAACTCGTCGGCCACCGGCGCCAGCCCGGCCGCCGCTCCCACCGCCGCAGCCGCGATGACGTTGTGCCCGCAGGCGTGGCCGAGGCCGGGCAGCGCGTCGTACTCGGCGCAGATCGCGAGGTGGAGCGGGCCGCTGCCGAGGGTGGCGGTGAAGGCGGTGGGCAGGCCGGCGGTGCCGGTCACGACGTCGTAGCCGAGGCCGTCGAGGGCGTGCGCGGTCCAGCGCGCCGCCTTCTCCTCCTCCCACGCCACCTCGGGGTTCGCGTGGATGCGGTGGCTCAGGGCGAGGAGTCCGGGCGCCGCCTTCGCGACCGCCTCGCGCACGGGCCTCACTCGTCCCCCGGCACGCCGTAGTTCGGCGCCTCGTCCGGGGCGAGCGCCCGCTGCACGTACGCCTCCTCCTGCGGCTCCCACCGTTTCCACAGGTCCGCGAGCTCGGCGATCGGGTCGCCCTCGGTCCAGTCCACGCGCAGGTCCGTCACCGGCCACGGCACCGTGTCGACGACCAGGAGTCCGGCCGAGTGGACCGGGCCCGCCTCGCCGCCCACCGCCGCGCCCGCGGCCAGGGCGTCGACGAGGCGGCGGGCGAGCGGAGCCTCGGGGTCCGCGCCCGTGAACGCGTCGAGCACCGCCCGGGGGACGCCGGGTCCTGACAGGAGGTTCCCCGCGGCCACGGCGTCGGGGCCGACCGCCTCCGCGTACGTGCCGAGGGTCCGCGCGCCCGAGAAGACCGCACCGGGACCGGAGGCGCCGACGGCCGTCAACTGCCGCCATTCCACCTGAGGTCGGGCCGCAAGCTCATGCACGGCCGTCTTCGCGGGCACCCCGGATTCCAGGAGGTCGAGCAGGCGGGTGCCGAGGCGCGGGTCGGTGACGTTCTGCGAGCAGACGGCACCCACTCCGGGCCGTACGTGCGCGCAGCGCGCGGCGACGGCCGGCGAGGACGAGGTGACGGCCACCCCGAACCGGCCCGTGCGCGGACAGCGCGCGGCGATCGAGAACGTCATCGGCGCTCCTTCGGGATGACGGCCGTCGCGTCGATCTCGACGAGCCACTCCGGGCGGGCGAGCGCCGACACGACCAGGCCCGTGGAGACGTAGTGGACGCCCTTCAGCCGGTGGCCCATGACGCGGTAGACGGGCTCGCGGAAGCGGATGTCCGTCAGATAGACGGTGATCTTGACGATGTCGTCGAGGCGGCTGCCTGACTCCTCCAGGAGCATCGCGATGTTCGCCATGGCCTTCTCGGCCTGGGCGGCGACGTCGCCGACGCCGACGTTCTCGCGGGTGTCGAGATCCTGGCCGATCTGGCCGCGCAGATAGACCGTGCCGTCGGCGACGACCGCCTGCGCGAGGTCGTTGGACAGGTCCTGCTCGGGGTACGTGTCGGCCGTGTTGAAGGGACGGATGCGCCGATGGGTCGTCACTTGGCCTTCCTCCCCAGCGTGCCCAGCACGTTGTCGCTGAGGCCGGCCGCGTCCTTCACCAGGTCGAGCGGCCCCTCCCAGTCGAAGTTGCGGTAGACCGCGCCGAGGTGCGCGAACGGCGGGGACTGCGCGAAGAGCTGGAACGTCAGACGGTGGCCCGCGTAGTCCGAGTTGAGCAGGTCACGGGCGTACGCGAGGAGCTTGCGGCGGTCCTCGGCGACCCAGTGCTCGTTGATCGAGTAGAACTTGTCGAGCCACGGCTTGGTGTCCGGGTGGTCGAAGGACGCCTTGTCGGGCGTGATGCAGATCTGGCCGCCGCACAGCTCGCGCGCGATGTGCATCATCTCGTGCAGCTGCGAGCAGGCCAGGACGCGGCCGGTGTACAGGAGCGACTGGTTCGGCATGAGGAGCCCGCCGGGGCTGGGCTCCGCCATCGCGATGGACGCGGTCAGGTGCGCGTTGATGCCCTCGCGGTAGCAGGCCAGCGTCGCCAGCTTCTCCTGCACGGCCTGCTGCTTCTCCAGGCCGGTCTGCTTCACGTTCCACAGCGCGGCGCCGATCATCAGGTCCGCGAGCCGCAGATTGCGCTGCGTGAACGCGAACGCGCTGTAGCGGTGGAGCGTGGCGCGGATGAAGGTGGCGGCCTTGGTGTCCCGGTAGAAGAGGACGTTCTCCCAGGGGATCTCGACGTCGTCGAAGACGACCAGGGTGTCGACCTCGTCGAAACGGCTGGAGACCGGGTAGTCGGCGGGCGCCTTCGTACCGGCGAAGCCCGTACGGCAGATGTACTTCAGGCCGGGCGAGCCCATGTCCGCGATGAACCCGAGGGCGTAGTCGGAGAGTTCGGAGTCGCCCCAGTTAGCGATGGTCGGCTTCGTGAACGCCTGGTTCGAGTAGGCGGCGGCCGTCTCGTACTTGGCGCCGCGCACGACGATGCCGCTGTCCGTCTCCCGCACGACGTGCAGGAGCATGTCCGGGTCCTGGTCCTGGGGGCGCTTGGAGCGGTCGCCCTTCGGGTCGGTGTTCGCCGAGACGTGGAAGGGGTCGGCGTACAGCGCGTGGTCGATGTGCCGCTTGACGTTCTCCGCGTACGTCGGGTTGATCTCGTTCAGGACGTCCTGGCCGTCGATGAGCGACCAGACCTCGCCGATCGTCTCGTCACCGACGCGGGTGACGACACCGCCGACGTCGCTCAGCACCGCGTCCGTCGCGGCCCGCTTCGCGTCCCAGTCCTCGCGGCTGCGCGGCGGCTTCTGCTGGATCGCGTTGACCTCACCGGTCGTCTCGTCCTTGTACGTCATGGAGTCCCGGGTCGCCGGGTCGTGGGCCATGTCGTAGATCCGGGCGCGTATGTCGACCAGCGGCTTGAACGCGGGGTGCGTGGTCACGTCGGTGACCTTCTCCCCGTTCATCCATACGTCGCGGCCGTCGCGGATCGACTCGCGGTACTGGTCTCCGGTGCGGATCATGCGCCGTGCTCCTTGGGGGAGTTGAGGGGGCTCGGGGTGGCGTACGTACGGGCGTGGTGGACGAGGGGGCGCGCGCCGGACACCGCGGAGGCGACGACCGCGCCGAACAGGACCTGGTGGGTGCCCTGCGTGACGGAGTCGGCGAGGCGGCAGTCGAAGGCGGCGGCCGCGCCGCGCAGGACGGGGGCGCCGGTGGCAAGGACGTCCCACTCGGCGCTGGCGAAGTCGTAGGGACCACTGCCGTGGGCGGGGCGGCCGGCGAACACGTCGGAGACGTGGGCCTGGCCGGCGGCGAGGACGCTCACGGCGATGACGCCGTTGCGCACGGCGGCCTCGGCGAGGGGGCTCCGCTCGTTCACACAGACCAGCAGGGACGGCGGGTCGGCGGAGACGGAGCACATGGCGGAGACGGTCTGGGCGAAGCGACCGGCCGGTCCTTCTGTGGAGACAACGGTCACGCCCGTCGCGGCGTTCCCCATCGCGGCCACGAAGTCCTGGCGGGATGTGAGGAGTTGGTCCGGAGCAATGGTCATGAGCGGCCTCCCTCGGAGCGAGTGGGCTGTGATGCGACCACTATGGGAGCCGGGACCTGCATCCGTACAACAGATCTTTTAGCGCTACTGCATTGGTTTTGGAGATGCATTGATTTGGGATGCATTGATTTGGGGATGCCCGGAGACGCCCGAGATGCTCTGAGATACCGGAGAAGCTCGGGACCGAGCTGGTCGTCAGGCGCGCAAGGCCTCCCGGCACGCCGTCGCGAACGCCTGGGCGCGGCCCGTCAGCCGCACCCCGCGCAGCTTCGCCAGGACGACGGGGAGCGCGGGCAGCGGGTCGGCGAGCGGCAGGGCGACGACGCTCGAACCGTCGTACGTGCGGTCGTGCGCGGGCCGTTGGTTGAGCAGCGACCAGCCGTATCCGGCGGCGACCAGGGCGCGCACGGTCTCGTAGCTGCGGGTGCGGTGGCTGATGCGCGGTTCGACGCCGGCCTTGGCGGCGACGGAGCGGAAGTAGTCGCGGCTGGCGGGCAGGTCGAGGAGGATCATCGGCTCGTCCGCGAGGTCGGCGAGGCGGGCCCGGCCGCCGCCCGCGAGCCGGTGCCCCTCGGGGACCAGGGCGTACGGCGGGGCCATCGCGAGGACCTCGCACTCGATGTCGGCGTCGAGATCCATGTCGTAGAGCAGCGCCAGTTCGCAGGCGCCCGTGCGCAGGCTCTCCTGCACGGCCGGGATGTCGCCCTCGACGACCTCGACGCGTACGGCGGGCTGGCGCTCGCCGAACTCCCGCAGCAGGCGCGGCAGATAGAACGGGGCGAGCGTCTGGAAGCAGCCCACGGCCAGCTCGCCGACGAGGTCGGCGCCCAGGCTCCTGGCCGACTCCGCGAGCTCGTCGGCGTGCGTGAGGAAGCCGCGCAGCTCGTGCAGGAACCGCTCCCCCGCGGCCGTCAGCTCCAGACCCTTCGCGTGCCGGCGGATCAGGAGCTGCACACCGAGCTCGCGCTCCAGGTGGTGCACGGCGGTGGAGACCGCGGACTGCGAGACGTTGATGCGGTGCGCGGCGGCGGTCATGCTGCCGAGCTCGGCGGCGGCGAGGAAGTACCGCAGCTGCACGAGGGTGAAGTTCGCGTCCTTGGCCATGGCGGGATTGTGCCCACAGCGTCCGCCGTCTGTCTGCATCGGGAAAACAGATGTAACTCCCGGGAAATCGATGTTTGACCGGGGAACGCGAGGGTGGCGAGACTCCCCAACCGACCCGCACGCCCGAACGCCCCCTCGTTTTCCGGACAGGGAGTCCGCATGCCCGCCACACCCGAGGCGGCCCCGGCCGTCGAGCAGCACACCATCGACCACGTTCCCGAGAGCGAGCGTCATGGCCGCGTCCGTGACCTGTTCACCATGTGGTTCGGCACGAACATCGCGCCGTTGCCGCTGGTCACCGGCGCCATGGGCGTCCAGGTCTTCCACCAGTCGTTCTGGTCCGGCGTCCTCGCGATCCTGGTCGGCCAGCTCGTCGGCGCCGTCTTCATGGCACTGCACTCCGCGCAGGGCCCGCAGCTCGGCGTCCCGCAGATGATCCAGAGCCGGGCGCAGTTCGGCAGCGTGGGCGCGCTGCTCATCGTGGTCGTCGCGGCGGCGATGTACATCGGGTTCTTCGCCTCGAACATCGTCCTGGCCGGCAAGTCCCTGCACGGCCTCGCGCCCGCGGTACCGGTCGACGCGGGCATCGTGCTCGGGGCGCTCGGCTCGGCCCTGATCTGCTGGGTCGGCTACCGCCTCATCCACACCCTCAACAAGATCGCGACGTGGGTGCTCGGGGCGGGCGTCCTGGTCGGCCTCGCCGTGGTGGTCGCGCGCGGCCTGCCCGACGGCTTCTTCTCGGCGGGCTCCTTCACGTTCGCGGGCTGGCTGGCGACGGTGTCCCTGAGCGCCCTGTGGCAGCTGGCCTTCGCCCCGTACGTCTCCGACTACTCGCGCTACCTGCCGCGCACGGTCCGTACGGCGTCGACCTTCTGGGCCACGTACTGGGGCTCGTGCCTCGGCTCCACGCTGTCGTTCCTCGCGGGCACGGTGATCGGCCTCGCGTCGCCCGGCACGGACGACACCGTGGCGGGCTTCGACAGCGCGGCGGGCGGTTTCGGCCCGGTCGTCCTGCTCCTGTTCCTCTTCTCGGTCATCAACCACAACGCGCTCAACCTCTACGGCGCGGTGCTGTCCCTGATCACCGTGTGCCAGACGTTCCGGCCCGCGTGGACCCCGCGCCGGCGGGCCCGCGGCGTCGTCTCCGCGGTGGTCCTCGCGGGCGCGCTGGTCATCGCGACGGCGCTGTCCAGCGACTTCGTCTCCAGCTTCGTGAACCTCGTACTCGTCCTGCTCGTCGTCCTCGTCCCCTGGACGGCGATCAATCTCATCGACTTCTACCTCGTCCACCGCGGGCGCTACGCGCTCGGCGACCTCTTCGCGCCCGACGGCGGGCGCTACGGCCGCTTCAACCCGGTGGCCCTGACGTCGTACGCGATCGGCATCGCGGTCCAACTCCCGTTCGTCGCCACGTCGCTGTACACGGGCCCACTGGTCGCTCCGCTCGGCGGCGCGGACCTGTCCTGGCTCGTGGGTCTGGTGGTGACGGCGCCGGTGTACTACGTGTGGGCGCGGCGGGTGGCGGCGCGGGACGGGAGCGATGTGACGGAGGCGGGGGCCGAGTTGGGGGCGGGCACGGATTCGGGGGTGCCGGCGGACTCGGCTTCTGCGAGCGCTTGACGGCGACCGCGTGACGGCGGTCGCCTGAGCGCACCCCACGAACTGCCTGAGCGCACGCCACGCCACGCCACGAGCTGAACGACGCACCACGGATAACCCCCTCCCCACCTGCCCCGTTCATGCCATACGCTGCGCGAAGCAGCCGCGCCCCGCACGTGCCGCGCCCTCACCGGCGCCGGCGTGCGGGTGCCGCGCGGCGGCTCACTCTCATCAACACCCGGCCATCCACCGGGTTTCTCATCGTGGGGGCACGACTCACATGCGTACGCGCAGCATCTCGACCGCGACAGCGCTCGCGGTCCTCTTCAGTTCGGCGGCGCTCAGCGTCGCCGCGGCCGGTGCCGCCTCGGCCGCGACCGCCACGGTCGCCTCGCCCGGCGGCATCGTCGCCGACGGAGCCCTGCACCGGGTGTTCGTCGGCGACCGCTCGGCCGGGAAGATCGTGGCCGCCGACTACACGGGCGCGGTCGTCGACTCGGTGAGCGGCATCTCGGGGGTCGCCGGCCTGGCGGTGTCCGACGACGGCGCCACCCTCTACGCGGCGGCCGAAGGCAGCCACGAGGTCGTCGCGCTCGACGCGGCCACCCTCGACATCAAGTCCCGCTACGCCGTCGCCACCGACAAGGGCCCGCGCCACCTTGCCTTCGCGGGCGGCAAGGCCTGGTTCTCGTACGGCGACCAGTGGGACGGCAACCTGGGGTCGGTGGACCCGACCGCGGACCCCGCCGCGGACCCGGCGGGCGGGAACGGCGCCGTGGCGATGGGGCAGCTGCCCGCCGGCGCCATGATCCACGACCCGGCGCTCCTCGACACCGACCCGGCCTCGCCCGGCCTCCTCGCGGTCGGCCAGACCGGCATCTCGTCGGACTCGATGGCCGTCGTCGACGTCTCGGGCACCACGCCGCAGCTGCGCGCCTTCTACCAGGGCGACTACACGCTCAACAGCGGCATCGGGGACATCGACCTCGTGCCCGGCGCCCCGGAGGTCCTGGTCAACGGCTTCCAGCGGGACGCCTACGCCGACGGGAAGTTCACCGCCTCCGGCGCGTACCCCTCCGGGCAGCGGGCGGACGTCGCCGCGAACGGACTGGTCGCCCAGACCAACGGCGACAAGCTGGCCGTCTACCGGCCCGGCGCGGCCAAGCCGCTGCGCACGTACACCACGAGCACGACCGGCACGGCCGACCTGACCTGGGCCCCGGACGCCTCCCGGATCTTCGCGCTCGTCGGGACGAGCGGCGGCTACACGCTGAAGGCGCTCACCGACCCGACGCTCAACGTGCCGACCCTCACGGCGAGCGCCCCCTCCACCGCCACGCGCGGCAAGAAGCTCACCGTGTCCGGCAAGCTCTCGGCAACCGTGCCGCTGCCGGGCGGCGTCGCGCTCAAGGTCACGCGCACCGACCTGGACAGCCCGAACGGCAAGGCGCTGGCCCCGGTGACGGTGAAGGCGGACGGCTCGTACTCCTTCAGCGACACCCCGCCGGCCGGCGGCACGGTCACGTACCAGGTCGCCTACGCGGGCGACGCCGAGCACGCGGCGGTCACCGCGTCCGACAAGGTCTCGGTCTCCCGCACCGCCGCGTCGCTGACCCTGAACAAGAACGGCAACGTCTACGGCTACGGTGCCGACGTCTCGTTCACCGCGCACCTCGGCTCGACGTACAAGAACCGCACGGTGGAGATCTGGGCGAACCCGTACGGCTCCGACAAGCCGAACACCCTGATCAAGAAGGGCACGGTCAACTCCTCCGGGAACCTGTCCGCGACCGTCGACATGAAGCGCGACACCGACGTGACCGCGGTCTTCGCGGGCGACTCCCGTACGGGTTCCAAGACGGCGAAGTCGACCGCGTACGCCAAGGTGAAGATCTCCACGTCGGTGGCCAAGCACTACAAGACGGGCAAGATCGGCTCGACGACGTACTACTACTTCCACAAGTCCACGGACCCGGTCTTCACGACGACGATGACCTACTACAAGGGCCGCAAGCAGCGCTTCGAGCTCGAGGTCTACTCGAACGGCAAGTGGTACTCGTCCGGCTCGGAGTATTTCGCCCTCGCCACGGACGGCAGGTCGGCGGTCCGCCTCCCGGCCCCCGACCAGTCCGGAGTCCGCGCCCGCATGCGCTCCTCGTACATCAACGCCTCGTCGGGCGACAACGTCAACTCGACGACGCACGGCTCCTGGAAGTACCTCAACTTCACGAAGTGATGCGCTGGTTGGGGTAAACGTCACGATCGGGGGAGGCGCGATGAAGGTACGGCCCTTCTCGGCGCTTCCCCTGCGACGTGTGACCGGCGGTGCGCTGCGTGCTCTGTGCCTGTCGGCACGCTCGGCATGCGTCGTGCTCACCCCCTCGGGCGGCAGCGTGGAGTCGACTGAAGGGTCTTGTTGCGTCACTGGACAGGCGGCGAGTGGGGACCCGCCCTACGATGGTTCCGAGTTCTTCCTGTGGGTTCGTCTCATACGGTTGGAGTCAGCTCATGACGCACTCGAACCGAGGATTGCGCAGGGGGGCTGTGACCGCCGTAGCCGTGGGAACGCTCGCGGTGCCGATAGCGGGTGGATCCGCGTTCGCCACACCGGCCGCCGTATCCTCCAGCTCCGCCTCCGTACTCCGCGCCACCGACCCGCCCTCACCGTCCGATTCCGGGTCGGCAGCTGCGGGCCAGGTCCAGAAGCTCACTCCCGCCGTGGAGAAGGAACTCGACGCGGCCGTGCAGAAAGTCATGCGTGAGGCCGATGTGCCGGGCGTGACGTTCGGAGTGTGGACGCCGGACAAGGGCGAGTACGTGAAGTCCTTCGGCACCGCCGACAAGAGCACGGGCCAGAAGATGTCGCCCGACCTGTACACGCGTATCGGCAGCGAGACCAAGACGTTCACCGTCACGTCGATCCTGCAGCTGGTCGACGAGAACAAGGTCGGCCTCGACGACCCGATCGGCAAGTACATCGACGGCGTCCCCAACGGGGACAAGATCACCATCCGGCAGCTCGCCGAGATGCGCAGCGGACTCTTCAACTACTCGGAGGAAGAGGACTTCTACAAGGCACTGACGTCGAATCCGGAGCGGCCGTTCACTCCGCAGCAGCTCCTCGACTACTCGTTCAAGCACCCCGTGCTGTTCGCGCCGGGCGAGAAGTTCTACTACTGCAACACCAACCTCATCCTGCTCGGCCTCGTCGTCGAGAAGGAGAGCGGCCGGCCGCTCAACGAGTACATCAAGGACAACATCCTCACCCCGGCCGGCATGAACCACACGCTGTTCCCGACCGGCAGCGAGTTCCCGAAGCCGCACGCGCAGGGCTACACGGACCAGACCGCGAGCGGGAAGACCGAGGACTCGGCCGACTGGAACCCGTCCTGGGGCTGGGCGGCCGGCGCGATGATCTCCACGCTGGACGACCTGCGCACCTGGGCACCCACGGTCGCCACGGGCAAGTTCCCCAGCGGCGACGCGATGATCAGCCCCGCCACGCAGAAGCAGCGCCTCATCACACCGAAGACCACGATCCCGGGCGCGGGTTACGGCCTCGGCATCTTCAACGTCCAGGGCTGGATCGGCCACAACGGCTCCCTGCCGGGCTACGAGACCCTGACGATCTACCTGCCGTCGGCCAAGGCGACCCTCGTGGTGGTCCTGAACACCGACACCAACCACGACAACTCGGAGCCGAGCACCCTCGTCGGCCAGGCGATCACCAAGATCGTCTCCCCGGCCAACGTCTTCAACCTCCCGGCCCAGCCCGCGGCCAAGTGACGAACCCTTCTTCTTCACTTCCACGGCACCGTCACCGCCGCCTCGATCCGGCTCCGGCTCCGGCTCCGGCTCCGCCCATGCTCTCCGCCGGATCTAGTAGCCGGTTGTGCCGTCGAGAATCTCGCGCAGGATGTCCAGGTGGCCGTTGTGGCGGGCTGTCTCCTCTGTGAGGTGGAGGAGGATCCAGCGCAGGTCGACGTGGAGGCCGTTGCGGATGGTTCGCTGGGCCTGCTTGTCCAGGCCGTTCCCGGCGACCAGTTCGCGGTAGTGGGCGCTCTGTTCCGCGTATTCGTCGAGCAGCTGCGTGAGCGGGAAGTCGACGGCGATACGCATCTCGCGGTCGGGGTCCTCCTCGGTCCAGGGGCCCCGGTCCTCCTCACCGAGGAAGACCACCTGGAACCAGTAGTACTCGACCCAGCGGAGGTGGTTGATCACTCCGCTCATGGTCATCAGCGGTGAGCCCGGCAGGAGCGCCTTGCGGGCGTTCTCCGCGGAGACGCCCTCGCACTTGGCGCGGGCGGTGTCCCGTGTGTAGTCGAGAAACGTGGTCAGCTGAGTACGCTCGTCCCACGCGGGCGGCGTGTCGTCGATTCTGGTCATCGCGGGAAGCGTCCCCGATCACCCCGACCGATGTCGAGGCATTTCGCGGAGGGCCCAACCTGCTCCACCCACCGCCGGCCGCCCGACATGATCCGCCGGACAGGCCCTAGCCCTGGTCCTCGTCCCGCACCTGGTCCTCGTCCCGCAGCCGCCGCCAGATGCGGGTGCGGTGCAGTACGTAGAAGGCCACGCACAGGACAGCCACCTGAAGCCCCACGGCGAGCAGCCAGAAGACGACCCTGCTCTCCAGTTCGTCGGTCAGGTAGGTGAAGTTCATCCCGAAGAATCCGCTCAGGAACGTCAGCGGCAGGAAGATCGTCGACACGATGGCCAGCCGGTTGATCACGCCGTTCTGCTCGCCCGCGGCGAGGGAGGCGTAGCTGGCGTAAGCACGACGGGAGGCATCCTGGAGGGACTCGATGTCCGTAAGGACCAGCCTCGCCGCGTTCTGGAACTCCTGGGCGAGCCTTTGCCGCTCCTCCGGGAACTTGGGGTTCAGCATCCGGCGGGTGAAGACCTCGTCCACCGCCTGAAGGTAGGGAAGCAGCGAGTGGTGCAGGAGGGCGGAGCGCCGTCGCAGCTTCGACAGGTTGTAGACCTGCTCGGGGCGCCGTTCCTGGAACATGTCGTCCTCGAGTTCCTCCGCCAGCAGCAGGTCCCGCACGGCGGCCCGGCGGAAGGTAGCCAGCGCCTCCTGGAGCAGCAGGAAGAGCACGGCCACGACGTCGGGGGGACTCTCGTGCCGGAGCTGCGCGGTGATGTTCGACGCCAGGCCCGCCTGGCCACGGTGAACAGTGACCAGGAACCGCTCGGTCACCAGCGCGTGGATGTAGGCGACCTGGTCGCCGTGGACCACGGGTATGACGAAGCCGGCCTTCTTCCCCAGGAAATCGGCCCGCGCGGGCTCGCCCTTCCTGCCGAACCAGGCCAAGTCGTCAGCCTCCAGACCGAGCTGACGCGCCAGAGCCTCGCCATCCGAATCCGCAGTGCCCCCCGCATCCGCAGCGCCATCCGCATCCGCATCCGCATCCGCATCCGCCGGCGCCTCTTCCGGCAGCTCGATGTCGACGATCAGAAAGCGGGCCGCGGCGAGCCGCTCACGTGCCTCGGACACGTCGGTACGCGTGACGGTCACCTCTGGCATCGACACCATCGTTACGATCATGGCCCTCACCGTTGGTCACGACTCCGACGGTCCCAGCGTGAGTGCGATCCGGTATCTCCGCACTCGGACACAGTCATCTGCTGCACGGTGCGGACCGGACGGGTGACGAGTGGATCAGCGGGGTGCGACAAGCCGGGCGACAAGGCAGGCGACAAGCGGTCCGACGACTGAGGGTTGGTACCCGATGCACCACGTCACGTGCCGCCACCGAACTGCCATCGCCGTGGACGACCTCCCCATGGCAGACCTACGACACCACGGGACATCCCTGAGGCGTCAGACGGTCCGTCGCCGTCCTGAGACATGTGGTCGTCGACACCGTGGCGCGGAGCCCGTTCGAAGTCCTCCTCGGCCTGGCGCTGGATCTCGTCGCTGTTCGCCAGGAGCCGGTCGACCCGCTCCGCGCCGCCGGGCACGGGCGGCGGAAGCTTAGTGATCGTGTCGTACAGGAAGCGGCACGCCTCCGCCTCGGTCCCGAGACGCGCGATGACGCTGTCCTGACCCCGTTGGCGCAGAAGGACCAGCCACGCGTCCGCCTCCGGGCGCAGGACGTAGTAGGCGTCCAGTTGGATGGGGACGCTGTGGACACCCCGGATCTCGTACAGGGCGTCCGGGACTCCTTCGTGGCGGAGCCGCTCGGCAAGTTCTGTCCTGTTCATTACGTCGGCTCTACTCCATCGACCCGCTTCTGGGCGGGACCCGGCCACGCCGGGTCCCGCCCAGAAGCGTGCGGCCACGATCAGTTCAGCGCTTCGAGCTTTTGGGCGGCGACCAGGTCCGGGATCCTCTTGTCCGTCATGTACTGGATCCCCAGCCCGGGCTGACCGAACCACGGCCGGATGCGCCCGGCCTGCACGGTGAACGCTTCGGTGACCCGGTACAGGTGGTAGCTGGACGGATAGGCATTGGTGTACTCGTCGAGGTTGCTGGGCGGGATGGCGCGCTTGCTGTACGGCGTTCCGGCGGGGGCGAGGAAGTTGCCACGCCCGCTGCCGAAGAGATCGACCAGCTGTCCCACGCGGAGGGTCAGCGCCTTCTGCACCGGCTTGCCCTGGCGGTCGAGGACGAAGCCGTTGGCGTCCGGGTACCACCAACCGGATTCCCCCGTCTGCGGGTTGGTCTGCCAGTAGCACCCGAGGAACCAGTACGCCGAGGTCGGGCCCGTGCGGTGGTACCCCCGCAGCATCTCACCGATGGCGCCGGTCTTCGGAAGGTTCCGGGGGCCGAGCCGCCAGTCGTCGAGGTAGTACGGTTCCAGCGCCGGGTTGGGCGCGCCGTTCATACCGCGCGTTCGGATATCGGTCGGGCAGTGGATGCCGGGGCGGGCGTGGCCGCCGTTGGCGGCGTGGGCGGCCGTCGGTGACAACCCAACCAGGAGGAGCAGCGAGGCGATCGCACTCCAGACGAAATTCCGCAGCACCCGCATACAGTTGGTCCCTTCTTGATGCCCGGGCGCAGTCCATGGGTGGCGCACACGGGCATCGCGGTCGTGCGAGGGCGCCCCGTGACGCGGGCACCGTGGCTTGGTAACCCTCAGTCAATTGCCCCCTCGGTGGCGCGTGAGGAAGCGGATACGCGCCACCACTCGATCGGAGCCGCGTTTTCTCCTGATCGGCCTAGTTAGTGCCTACTGGCCAGTGCCTACTGGTAGTGCCTACTGGCCAGTGGCAGGCCGAGCGCCCAAGGGTGGGCACGTCTGGCGTACGTCGCTGAACGAAGACCACTGGGAAGCCCGGGCTCGCCAAGGCGGGCATCATCCCCAAGGCCAAGAGCCGCGAGCACGCCGCCGCCCCGAGCACGGCATACACGCCATGCACGCCATCCGGCACGTCTACGCGTCCGTACTCCTGGATGCCGGGGAGAGCATCAAGGCCCTCGCGGAGTACCTCGGGCACTCTGACCCCGGCCTGACGCTGAAGGTGTACGCACACCTCATGCCAAGCAGCCGGGACCGGGCCCGGAAGGCTCTGGGGCGAGTTCTCCGGCCTCAGGACCCGGAGAGCTGAGGGCCCAGAGAGGGCCCAGGCCATGAAAATGCCCCTGAGCCGCGCCGTGTGCGCAGCTCAGGGGCATGATCACGAAAGCTACTTCTTCTTGCCCTGGTTCTTGACCGCCTCGATCGCGGCGGCGGCCGCGTCCGGGTCCAGGTACGTGCCGCCCGGCTTCAGGGGCTTGAAGTCCGCGTCGAGCTCGTAGGACAGCGGGATGCCCGTCGGGATGTTCAGGCCCGCGATGTCGGCGTCGGAAATGCCGTCGAGGTGCTTGACCAGGGCGCGCAGGCTGTTGCCGTGGGCCGCGACCAGGACCGTCTTGCCGTCCAGGAGGTCCGGGACGATGTCGTCGAACCAGTACGGGAGCATGCGGACGACGACGTCCTTGAGGCACTCCGTCTGCGGGCGCAGCTCCGGCGGGAGGGTCGCGTAGCGCGCGTCGTTGAACTGGGAGTATTCCGCGTCGCGGGCCAGCGGCGGCGGCGGGGTGTCGTACGAGCGGCGCCAGAGCATGAACTGCTCCTCGCCGAACTCGGCCAGCGTCTGTGCCTTGTCCTTGCCCTGGAGCGCACCGTAGTGCCGCTCGTTCAGGCGCCACGAGCGGTGGACGGGGATCCAGTGGCGGTCCGCGGCCTCCAGCGACAGCTGGGCCGTGCGGATCGCGCGCTTCTGGAGCGAGGTGTGCACGACGTCGGGGAGCAGGCCTGCGTCCTTGAGCAGCTCACCGCCGCGGACTGCCTCCTTCTCGCCCTTCTCGTTGAGGTTGACGTCCACCCAACCGGTGAACAGGTTCTTCGCGTTCCATTCGCTCTCGCCGTGGCGGAGGAGGATCAGCTTGTACGGTGCGTCGGCCATGGCTCCGAGCCTAATCCAAGCCTCCGGCGCCCCGCGCGCCTGGCCACAGGCCGGACGGTACGGGCCCGCGGTACAGGTCCGCGGTACAGGTCCGACGGTACGGAGACGGGTCGCCGACGATTGACGGTCGCCGTCAATTGAGTGGCTGCCCCGCCCCCACCCCTCGTAAGTTACGCGTAGCAATAGCGCCGCTTACACAGCACCGAATGTCCCAGGGGGGATCCGTCCCGATGTCCGTCACCTCACTCAGACGGGCCGCACACGAGAGTGTGTCCGGTCTGCCACGCCAGTTCTGGTGGCTGTGGACCAGCACCCTGATCAACCGCCTGGGCGCCTTCGTCCTCACCTTCATGGCGCTGTACCTGACCACGGAGCGCCACTTCTCCGCGTCGTTCGCGGGTCTCGTCGCCGCGCTCATCGGGCTCGGCGGCATGATCGCGTCGCTGCTCGGCGGGGTGCTCGCGGACCGGATCGGGCGGCGGCCCACCCTCCTCGCGGCGCAGCTCGCGACCGCCGCGACCGTCGCCGT
The DNA here is from genome assembly GCF_044748025.1 of Streptomyces sp. NPDC090032. Classification (NCBI taxonomy): domain Bacteria; kingdom Bacillati; phylum Actinomycetota; class Actinomycetes; order Kitasatosporales; family Streptomycetaceae; genus Streptomyces; species Streptomyces sp. NPDC090032. Next base: position 504,517 of record NZ_JBIVFF010000006.1, read on the forward strand.
GCTCGGCTTCGTGCGCGACCCCGCCGGGATCGCGGTGACCGGCTTCCTGCTCGGCGTCGCCTCGAACGCGTCGCGGCCCGCCGTGCAGGCGATGATGGCCGACCTCGTCGCGCCGAAGGACCGTGTGCGGGCCTTCTCGCTCAACTACTGGGCCATCAACCTCGGCTTCGCCGTCTCCTCCGTCTACGCCGGTTTCCTCGTCGCCACCAGCTACACCGCCGGCTTCCTCGTCGAGGCCGCGATGACGCTGGCCTGCGCGGTCCTGGTGTTCGTGAAGGTGCCCGAGTCGCGGCCCGAGCGCGCCGAACCGAAGCCCGACGCGGCGCCCGTCGCCGACGTGACGATGCTGACCGTGGTGCGCGACGGCCGGTACATGCTGATGGTGGGCCTGTCGTTCCTCATCTCCGTCGTCTTCACCCAGTCCTCGTCCGGGCTGCCCATCGTCATGGGGCAGGCGGGACTGAGCAGTTCGGACGTCGGACTCGTCGCCGCCGTCAACGGCATCGTCATCGTGGCACTGCAGATCCCGCTGACCCGCTTCATCGAGAAGCGCGACGCGGGCCGCCTGCTGACGGTCTCCTCGCTCCTCATCGGCTACGGCTTCGCGCTCACCGCGTTCGCCGGTTCGATGGCCGCGTACGCCCTGATCGTCGTCGTGTGGACACTCGGCGAAATGGTCAACGCCCCCACGCAGTCCGGCCTGGTGGCGCGGCTCGCCCCGACCCACGGACGCGGCCGCTACCAGGGCATGTACGCGATGTCATGGTCGGTAGCGGCCCTGGTCGCACCACTGGCCTCGGGCATCACGATCGACCGGTTCGGCGCGAACTGGCTGTGGGCGGGCTGCGCGGCACTCGGCACGGTCGCGGCACTCGGTTACTGGGTACTGATGCGGGGGCTGCCGACAGAGGCGACGCCCCCGACCACGCCGCCCGCGCCACCGGAGCTGCCCGAGCTGACCGAGTTGCCCGAGCCGAAGGCTGCTGCCCCCTCGAACACCGTCACTCAGGCGGCGTGACCTCGTCGAGTCCGGTAGGGACACGTGAGGTGAGGGATCGCTCAGGCATCACAGGCCGACCGTTACAGAGGTAAGCAGTTGCCCCGCTACGGAGTGCATGAGATGCCGCCCTGAAGCGAAGCGCCAGACGCCCACGTCAGGTATCCGCCCCGACCCCTCAGCGCCGTCAGCCCCCTCACCCGACCCCCCGCTGCGCCTCGTACAGGTTCCCGGGCCGGACCGTGTCCGACACCCCGTCGCCGTACAGCTCAAGGCGGGAGTGCAGGTCGCCGGTGAAGTCCGGGACGTCGGTCTGGTCGAACTCGCGGACCGTGTTGACGGCGACGGTCGCGCTGTACGGCGCGAGGCCGTCGATGCGCATCAGGCCGGCGCGCTGGTTCGTGACGCGGATGTTCCAGTGCGTGAAGCGGGCCCCGAAGAGCGGTCCCGCAGACGCGTCGCCGCCGTGCCGGCCGTTGTTGTTCACCGTGATGTCGGTTCGTACGTTCGCGAAGGGCATGCCGCGGTGCGAGTCGAACGTGCCCATCTCCATCTCACCGCGCGACCACACGTTGTACGACGACAGGCCCTCGACGTTGATGCCGTGCAGCTGCGTGCCCGCGGGGGCGGGGACGGTGCGCTGCTCGATCGTGAACGACTCGACGAGGTTGTCGTGGGAGCCCTCGCGGCAGAAGTACGGGTGGTGCGAGCCGCGGCCCGCGACGCGCGTGCGGCGCAGGGTGCAGGCGGACGCGGCGACCAGGCCGAAGCCGTTGTCGACGTGGCGGACGGTGACGTCGTCGGCCCAGCAGTCGTACGCGCACTGGAACGCGACGCCGTTGTAGCCCTTGTCGAGGAGATGCTGCGACTGCGGGGTCTCGACCGCTTCCAGCGTCAGCGCCTCGACGCCCGAGCCGGTCAGGGCGCCGGCGTGCGTGGTCAGCCGCGGGTCCCACTCCGGGCGTACGTCGAGGGGGAGCGGGCGTTCGAAGGTGACGCGGCGGCCGTGCACGGAGGCGATCCGTACGGGCCATTCGTAGGGGACGTACGAGGTCAGCTTGGTCTTGTCGTCCCAGACGTACGCCTCGGGGCCAGGGCCGCCGCCCGCCATGTGTTCGAGGAGGGTGTGGCCGGGGTCGTCGGCGAGGCGCAGGAGGACCAGGTCGCCGTGCGAGAGGCGGGACGCGTCGGCGACGGTCACCGTCCAGGAGCCGCGGGTGGCGGGCTCGACGGCCGTCAGCGTGTCCCACTCGTCGCGTTTGTTGCCGGTCCAGCCCTCGAAGGGCCAGGCCTTCGCCCTGATCGCGTCGGTGAGGGTGCGGAAGCGGTCCTCGGGGCAGAGCCAGATCAGGCCGCCCGCCCAGGACCAGCTGGACTTGTCGCCGCCGTAGCGTGAGCCGTAGACACCGACGAGTTCGGTGAGGCTGCGGGTCGCGTACAGCTTGGTGCGGGTGCTGCCCGCGCCGCGCAGGACGACGCCGGAGTGGCCGATGCGGATGAGGTCGTCGATGCGGTACGTGCCCGGGGGCAGGTGGACCGTGCCCCCGCCGGCCTGTCCGGCGTCGGCGAGGGCACGGTTGATCGCGGGGGCGGCGTCGGCCGAGCCGTCGGGCCGGGCGCCGTAGTCGCGTACGACGTCGGCGACGACGCGGGGACGGACGAAGTCGTGGCGGCCGGCGCGGTACCCGGCCCGGCCGACGTACGGGATCTGCGGGTGCGTGTAGGGGGTGCGGGTGAACTCGCGCCAGATGGACGGCACTTCACCGGAGCGCGCCGTGGTGGACCCCGTCGCGCCGGACCCCGCCGTAGCGGCCCGCGCGCCGGTTCCCGTCACCGTCACGGCCGCCACCGCTATCGCGCTGCCCAACAACCCGCGTCTGCTGAGGTTCTCCACCGCCGCCGCCTCCACACGATTCAGCTTCGAGCACATTCACCTACATGAACAGTGTTCATGTCCGCGTGGGCCGCGAGCATGCCACGGCGACCCCCGCGGCGGAAGGGGGCGCGCAACAGCGAACGGGTGCAACAGTGAATGGGCAGGAGAGAAGAACTACTTGGGGGCCGCTTGGTGCGCTATTCGGCGGGGCGCTGGGTCAGATTCGTGAACGCGTCGAGGTTGCGCGTGGACTCCCCGCGCGACACCCGCCAGGCGTACTCGCGGCGGATCGCGCTCGCGAAACCGAGCTCGAGGAGCGTGTTGAACGCGCCGTCCGCGGCCTCCAGGACCGAGCCGAGGAGGCGGTCGACCCCGTCCGGGGTGACGGCCGCGAGGGGCAGCTTGCCCGTGAGGTAGATGTCGCCGAGCTGGTCGACCGCGTAACTCACGCCGTACAGCCGGAGGTTGCGCTCCAGGAGCCAGCGGTGGACGCCCTGCTCGTTCTCGTCCGGGTGCCGGATCACGAACGCGTTCAGCGAGAGCGAGTGCTTGCCGACGAGCAGCGAGAGCGTCGTCGACAGCTTGCGCGTCCCGGGCAGCTTCACGACGTACGACGAACCGGGCTCGGGGCTCTCCCATTCGAGCTCGGCCTCGGTGAGGACCTGCTCGATGACGGCCGCCGCGCCGGCCATGGTGCTGTCAGCCATGCAGCGAGGTTACGTGACGGGGGTGGCGGTGCTCGTAGGTGGCCGCCGTGTACACGTCGGCCGTCGCGGAGGCCGCCGTGTCCCAGCCGAAGCCCTGCGCGTGCGCCGCCGCGGCGGCGCCCATGCTGTCCACAAGCTGTGGACGGTCGGCGAACTCGCCGAGCCGGTGCGCGTACGCGGCCGGGTCGTGGCCCGGGACCAGGAAGCCGGTCGTCTCGTCGCGCACGGCGACGGGCAGACCGCCGACCGCGGCCGCGATCACCGGCGTACCGGCCGCCTGCGCCTCTATGGCGACGAGCCCGAAGGACTCGCTGTAGGACGGCATGACGAGGACCGAGGCCGCGCGGAACCAGTCCGCGAGCTGGTCCTGGCCGACGGGCGGGCGGAAGCGGACGACGTCCGCGATGCCGAGCTTGGCGGCGAGCTTCTGCAGCCCCTCCGGCTTGGCCAGACCGCTGCCGCTGGGGCCGCCCACCACGGGCACGACGATCCGCGAGCGCAGCTCGGGCCGCTCGTCCAGGAGGACGGCGACGGCCCGCAGCAGGATGTCCGGCGCCTTGAGGGGCTGGATGCGGCCCGCGAAGAGCGGGATGAGCGCGTCCTGGGGCAGGCCCAGGCGCTTGCGGGCGGCGGCGCGGCCGTCGGCGGGGCGGAAACGGTCCAGGTTCACGCCGGGGTGGACGACCGCGACCTTGCCCGCTTCGGCCTCGTAGTGGCGTACCAGCTCGTCGGCCTCCTCCGCGGTGTTCGCGATGAGGCGGTCGGCGGCGCGGACGATCTGGGTCTCGCCGATGACGCGCGCGGCAGGCTCGGGGGTGTCTCCCTCGGCGAGCGCGGAGTTCTTGACCTTGGCCATGGTGTGCATGGCGTGTACGAGGGGGACGCCCCAGCGCTCGGCGGCCAGCCAGCCGACGTGACCGGAGAGCCAGTAGTGCGAGTGGACGAGGTCGTAATAGCCCGGCCGGTGGCCCGCCCACGCCTGCATCACGCCGTGCGTGAAGGCGCAGAGCTGGGCCGGCAGCTCCTCCTTGGCGAGGCCCTCGTAGGGGCCCGCGTCCACGTGCCGGACCAGGACGCCGGGCGCCAGCTCGACGGAGGGGGGCAGCGTGCCGGTCGTGGCGCGCGTGAAGATCTCGACCTCGATGTTGATCGCGGCGAGGCGCTTGGCGAGCTCGACGATGTAGACGTTCATGCCGCCCGCGTCGCCCATGCCGGGCTGGTGCAGCGGTGACGTGTGGACGCTGAGCATCGCGACACGACGCGGTCTGCGGTGCGCGCCGGGGAACCTGAGCCGCTGGGACGAGGCCCCGGAACGGCGGAGCCTGGACACGTACTGGCTCACGTGGCGGTCCTCCTTGCTGCGGGCACGACTCGTCGGGGGGCTCACGACCGCGGACAACCGCATGCACGGAGTCCGGGCACGAACCCTCCTTCAGCCCCTCCAACACCGGAGCACTCCGCTCCATTTCCGTTTTGCCGAATCATTACCGTCGGAGACTCAACCCTGGGCCTCCGGGCCCGGCCGCATACCCTCTTAACCATGAGCCCGCGCCCTCCGTCCCGCGCCGTGGGAACGGTCACACGCGGGACCACCAACCCCAATCGCCTGCGCCGCATGGACCGCTGGATCGCGGCCACGCACGGCGCCGCCCTGCGCCGCGCCACCCACCCCGTCGCCGTCGACCTCGGCTACGGCGCCGCACCCTGGACCGCGGTCGAGCTGCTGCAGCGCCTGCGCACCGGGGCGCCACGCGCGTGCGTGGTGGGCATCGAGATCGAGCCCGCGCGGGTCGCCGCCGCCCTCCCCTACGAACGGGACGGCCTCACCTTCCGGCACGGCGGGTTCGAGGTGCCCCTCCCCCACGATCCGCTCCTGATCAGGGCCGCGAACGTGCTGCGGCAGTACGACGAGGACCAGGTCGCCGAGGTCTGGCGGCGGCTGACCGCACGGCTCGCGCCCGGCGGGCTCCTGGTCGAGGGGACCTGCGACGAGATCGGCCGGCGCCACGTGTGGGTGGCACTCGGACCGGAGGGCCCGCGCACGGTCACCTTCGCGACCCGCCTCGGCTCCCTCGACCGCCCCTCCGACCTCGCCGAGCGCCTCCCCAAGGCGCTGATCCACCGGAACGTGCCGGGCGAGCCGGTCCACGCGTTCCTTCGCGACTTCGACCGCGCCTGGGCGGCTGCCGCCCCCTACGCCTCGTACGGGGCGCGGCAGCGGTGGATCCGGACGGCGCGGGCGCTGAGCGCGGACTGGCCGGTCCTCGACCGGCCCTCGCGGTGGCGGCAGGGGGAAGTGACGGTCGCCTGGGAGGCGTTGGCCCCGCGAGGCTGACGGACCGCGGGGAACGATTTCGCGGTGGACGGCGGGGAACGATCTCCGGGTGCCGTACGTCAGACGGTGCGGGACAGGGGCGTAGGGGGCTGAGGGGGCGGGCCGGGAGTGGATAGGGAGTTGTTGCCCGGCTCTGTCGTATTCGGCGCCGGCATGGCACCATCCCCAGGGCATCCGTAAGTTACTGACGGTAAATCAGTTTTGGTGGCGGCCGCGGCGGCGGCCACTGTCGGCTTGGGGGCGGAGCGCGATGAGCAAGCGGAGGACGACAGTCATGGCGGCCGTGGCGCTGGTCAGCGCGATGACCGTACTGACGGCGCCAGGCGCCGCGTACGCGAGTCCCGCACGGCCCGCGCCGCCGTCAACGGCCGACAGCGGCAAGGACCTTGAGGCGGTCCGCGCCCAGCTCGACGGGCTCTACCACGACGCGGCCGTCGCCACGGACGCGTACAACGCGGCCGAGGAGAAGGCCGACAAGCAGTCGGGACAGATCGTCCAGCTGGCCAAGGACATCGTCGCCGGCCAGAAGAAGCTGGACCGCCTGAAGTCCCGCGCGGGCGCGGCGGCCCGCCAGCAGTACCGCGACGGCGGGCTGCCGCCGGAGGCGCGGCTGATGCTCTCGGACGACCCCTCGCGGTTCCTGGACGGCGCGGACCGGATGCGGCAGGGGCAGCACGCCACCAAGGGGCTCATGGGCGAGATGACCCGGACGCAGGAGGACCTGCAGACGTACGCCCAGGACGCCTCGCGGAACTGGAAGAAGCTCGAGGCCAACCGCAAGGAGAAGGCCCGCGCGCAGAAGAAGATCAAGAGCAGGATCGCGGCCGCAGAGAAGATCGAGTCACAGCTCGAGAAGGAAGAGCGCGAGCGCCTGAAGAAGCTGGAGCAGCAGGCCGAGTACAAGGCACAGACGGCCTGGCTCAGCTCGGGGGTCCTCAAGGACATCAAGAGCAGCGCGTCGGCGCGGGGCAAGAAGGCGGTCGCGTTCGCCACCGGCGAGATCGGCAAGCCCTACGTGTGGGGCGCCGAGGGCCCCGACTCGTACGACTGCTCGGGCCTGACCTCGCAGGCCTGGTCGGCGGCCGGGCGGCCGATCCCGCGGACCTCGCAGGAGCAGTGGAAGCAGCTCAAGCACATCGGCATCAAGGACATGCGCCCCGGCGACCTGATCATTTACCACGACGACGCCAGCCACGTCGGGATGTATATAGGGGACGGCGCGATCGTGCACGCCCCACGGCCCGGCCGGAGCGTCACGATCGCGGGCGCCGGCTCGATGGCGATCCTCGGGGTCGTCCGCCCTGATGCGTGAGCTTTGATCCCGGATGCGTGAGCTTTGAGCCGGAATGCCGTCCGGTGACCTGCGCCACGTGACCCACGGCACTGAAACGGCTCCGGTTGCAGCCCCGCCACGTGACCTTCGTCATCCCCGAAACGCCCGCAGGGGGCGCTGGCGTGCTCAATTGCGTTAACTGACAGGGCATATGACAGTGGCGGTTTGCCTCGCACCATTCCGTTGCGACGCCGCCTACCGCTAAGGTCCACCGTCGGTGGTGCGACGATCCTTCGCTCCACCACGCCCTCGGGGGGAGGGAAGGAACCGAGCGATGCCCGTACCCGTACCGCGGCAGAGAGCGATCCCGGCCGTGGAAGGTGGTCAGGCTCCGACTGTGCCGACACCGCCCGTCATGCTGCCCCGGCAGCCCACGGCCTCCGGCGCCCAGAGCGGCGGAGGTGGCCCTCTGACGCTCCTCGTCATCGAGGACGACCCCACCGCGTCCCTCGGCGTGCCCGAACTGACCGACTCGGCGGGCAAGCCGATCCGCGTCCGTACCGCCCGCAACCTCACCGAGGCCGAGCGGCTCCTCACCGACGACGTCCACTGCATCCTGCTCGACCTCGCCCTGCCCGCGCCCGGCGCCGCCGCGGACGCCGACGAGCTGGAGACCCTCCGGCACGTCCTGCGCCTCGCGCCGCGCCACGCCGTCCTCGCCCTCACCGCGTCCGGCGACGCGGAGCGCGGCGCCGAGGCCGTGCGCGTCGGCGCCCAGGACTATCTGTTCCGCGACGAGCTGGACGGCCGCCTGCTGGGCCGCGCCGTCCGCTACGCCGTCGAGCGCAGGCGCGCCGACGTCGCCCAGCGCAAGCTCGCCGAGTCCCGGCTGCGCGCCCAGGAGAACGCCCGCCTGGAGCGCGGCCTGCTCCCGACGCCGCTCCTGGACGGCTCCCCGCTGCGCTTCGCGGCCCGCTACCGCCCCGGCCGCTCCCGCGCGCTGCTCGGCGGCGACTTCTACGACGCCGTCCGCACGCCGGACGGCACGGTGCACGCCATGATCGGCGACGTCTGCGGACACGGCCCCGACGAGGCCGCGCTCGGCGTCGAACTGCGCATCGCCTGGCGTGCGTTGACGTTCGCCGGACTGTGCGGCGACGAGCTGCTCTCCACGCTCCAGCAGGTCCTCGAACACGAGCGGGCGGACGACGAGATCTTCGCGACGCTGTGCACGGTCGACATCTCCCCCGACGGCCGCCGTGCCGGCCTGTGCCTGGCCGGTCACCCGTCGCCGCTGATCTCCCGCCCCACGTACACCCGCGCCCCCGGATCCCCCCGCGTGCCCGGAACGCCGACGGCCGAGCTGCTCCCGTACGAGGACAACGGACCGGCCCTCGGCCTGCTGCCGCGCGCCCGCTGGCCGCGCCGGCAGGTGGAGCTCGGCCCGGTGTGGAGCCTGATGCTCTACACGGACGGCCTGATCGAGGGGCGGGTCGGCGACGGCAAGCAGCGCCTGGGCCAGGACGGCATGGTGGACATGGTGCGTCGCGGGCTCGCGGAGGGGCTGCGCGGCGAGGAACTCATCGACGCGACGGTGAACGAGGCCCGCGACCTCAACGGCGGCGACCTCACGGACGACGTGGCCGTCGTCCTCCTGGACCGGGGAAACTAGGCCTTCCGTCCGGGCCGGGCCGGAGGGCTCAGCCGCTCCGGGCCAGGCCGGAGGGCTCAGCGCCCGCCGTTGTACGGCCCGTACGGACCGTCGCTGCTGGAGCCACCGCCACGGCGGCCCCGGCCGCCGCCCGACACCTGCTGGAGCGCGGGCCGCACGTCCACGAAGAAGACGATCGTCGCGACGAGCCCCGCGAGCTGGAGGAACAGCATCGGGACGAGCAGGTTCACGGCGACGGCGATCCCGAGGATGATCAGCCAGAACATCTTGTTCTGCTTGTCCGCCGCGCGGAACGCGTCCTCGCGCGAGAACGCGGCCATCACCAGAGCGACCACCGCGAGCACGAGCATGGCGGTGTAGAGCAGCCACATCAAGCCGCCGAAAGCCGACATCAGCACAACGCCCACCACCAGAGTCAGGTCAGTTCTACGCGGCCACCGTACCCGGTGAACGGGCCGGACACTCGGTAAGTGCCCGGCCCGCCCCTCGGTACGCTCCGTACCGCTTCCGTCACCCCGCCATGCCGCTACTTCGCGGAGGGCGCGGTCTTCTTCGCGGTCGTCGTCTTCTTGACCGGGGCCTTCTTCGCCGCCACCGGCTTCTTGGCGGAGGCCTCGGCCGGACCGGACTTCGCGGCGGCCGGCACGCCGGCGACAGGCTCCGTGTCGGGCTCGACGGCCTCGGCGACCTCGGCGACCTCGAGGATCTCGTCGGCCGCCTCACCACGCCAGGCCCGCACGGTCTCCTCGCCGTGCTCGGCGACCTTCTCGTACGTCTCGCGGGCCTTGACGGCGTACTCGGCGGCGACGCCGACACCGCGCAGGGCGAGGTCCTGTGCGGTCTCGCCGATCTTCTTCAGGTCGGTGTCGAGCGAGCCGAGCACCTCGTTGACCTTGGACTGGATGACCGCCTGGGCCTCCTTGGCCCGGCCGGCCGCCTTCTCCTGGACGTCCTTCGGGTCGGTGTTGCGTACGGCCTCGAAGCGGGCCGGGGCCTCGGCACGCAGCTGCTCCACGATGCCGGGCACCTTCTTCGCCTGCTGGTAGGCGAGCTCGGCCGTGCCGGCGGCGAAGTAGAGGGGGGTCGGGTTGCTGAGGGTCTTGCGCAGGTCGTCGGTGATGGCCATGGCGTGGTCCTCCCGGATCACATCGGCTTCAGCTTGAGGGTTCGGCACCGCTGCCCCCGGCCGTGCGGGGGCCGTCGGCGGGGTGTTCCTGACGGTCGTGCTGTACCTCGGTCCCGTTCTCTTTCCTGAAGGACTCGTAGATCTGCAACAGCACTTGTTTCTGGCGCTCGTTGAGCGAGGGGTCGGCGAGGATGACGGCGCGCGTCTCCACCTCTTCCCGCTCCCGCTCCGCATCGAGGATCCCGGCCCGCACGTACAGCGTCTCGGCGGAGATCCGCAGGGCCTTGGCGACCTGCTGGAGGACCTCCGCGCTCGGCTTGCGAAGACCGCGCTCGATCTGGCTCAGATACGGATTGGACACCCCGGCGGCATCGGCGAGCTGCCTGAGCGAGAGCTGCGCACTGCGGCGCTGCTCTCGCAGGTACTCACCGAGATTGCCGACGTTGAGCGATGCCATGCTTCGATACTGCCTCGACCTTGCTAACTATTGCAAGCGTCTGCTTGCAAAAGTGCGCCACGCCACCCGGAAGGCGGCATGGGCCCTAGGCCGGGCCCTGGGCGCGAGGACCCGTTTCCGCTTCTCCGTCGAGGACTTGGCCGTCAGGGATTCGGCCGTCGAGGACTCGGGCGTTCCCCACGGGTCCGTTCCTGACCGGGCGGGTGAGGATCTTGGCGACGCACGCGGGTATGACCGCGCCGGGGTCGTGGTTACGGGCCCGGTACGCGCTCGGGGTCTCGCCGACCAGTTCGGTGAAGCGCGAGCTGAACGACCCCAGCGACGTACAGCCGACCTCGAAGCAGACCTCCGTCACGCTCAGATCGCCCCGGCGCAGCAGCGCCTTGGCCCGCTCGACACGGCGGGTCATCAGGTAGCTGTACGGGGTCTCGCCGAAGGCCGCCCGGAAGCTGCGGGAGAAATGCCCGGGTGACATGAGGGAGGCGCGCGCGAGCGCCGGGACGTCGAGGGGCTGCGCGTAGTCGCGGTCCATCATGTCCCGGGCCCGGCGCAGCCTTACGAGGTCGTCGAGGGTCACGCTGCCAGCGTACGGCCGGGCCCGTGCCCGCGTCCGGCCACTCGCCGCGAGCCGGCGCGCGGGACCGGCGACCACGACGGGCCCGGGGGGGCCGGGACGATCGCACGGTCCGCGTGGAGCACCACGTCGGGGCGGTGGGTGACGTGGTGCACCCGGACGTGCCCCTGGGGTGGGCCACGTTGCAGATAATCCGCAACGGATCAAATTGGCTACCCTTGCACCCATGACCTCCATGGCGCCCACCCGCACCGAACCGGACCTCTCCTTCCTGCTCGACCGCACCAGCCATGTGCTGCGTACGCAGATGGCGGCGGCCCTCTCCGAGATCGGCCTCACGGCCCGGATGCACTGCGTTCTGGTGCACGCCCTGGAGGAGGAGCGCACCCAGGCGCAGCTCGCGGAGATCGGCGACATGGACAAGACCACGATGGTGGTGACGGTCGACGCCCTGGAGAAGGCGGGCCTCGCCGAGCGGCGCCCGTCGGCGCGGGACCGACGGGCACGGATCATCGCGGTCACGGAGAAGGGCGCACAGGTCGCCGTGGAGAGCCAGGCCATCGCCGACCGCGTCCACGAAGAGGCGCTCGGCTCGCTCCCCGAGACAGAGCGCGAGGTGCTGCTGCGCGCGCTGAACCGCCTGGTCGACGGCCACCTGGCCACCCCGCCCGAGAGCCCGCACCCGGCACCCCGAAGGGCACGTCGGCACTAACCACCCACCCCCGCTCGCCTATACCCCTGCATGCGCCCGTAAAAGATAGTCTGCAACAAAACTATCTGCTACGGTCATTCCTGTTGGCCCACAGCGGCTCCGCAGTGGCCCTTTGACAGGAGATGACCGTAAATGCCTGCCGTTTCCGCACCCCTGCGCGCCCTTCCGTCACTCCTCACCCCCCAGCGCTCCCGGTGGCCGGCGCTCGGCGTCCTGGCCACGGGGATGCTGATGACGGTCCTCGACGGCAGCATCGTCACCGTGGCGATGCCGGCCATCCAGAGCGACCTGGGGTTCACCCCGGCCGGACTCAGCTGGGTCGTCAACGCCTACCTGATCGCGTTCGGCAGCCTGCTGCTGCTCGCCGGTCGGCTCGGCGACCTCGTCGGACGCAAGCGGCTGTTCCTCGGGGGCACGGCGGTCTTCACCGCGGCCTCGCTCCTGGCGGGCGTGGCCACGAGCCCCGCGCTCCTGATCGCCGCGCGGTTCCTCCAGGGCGTCGGCAGCGCGCTGGCGTCCGCCGTCAGCCTCGGCATCCTCGTCACGCTGTTCACCGAACCCCGCGAACGCGCCAGGGCCATCGCCGTGTTCAGCTTCACCGGAGCCGCCGGGGCCTCGATAGGGCAGGTCCTCGGTGGCCTCCTCACCGACGGCCTCAGCTGGCACTGGATCTTCTTCATCAACCTGCCCATCGGGCTCGCGGCCCTCGCGGTCGCCGTGCCCGCCCTGCCCCGCGACCGAGGCCTCGGCCTCAGGGCGGGTGCCGACACGGCCGGCGCGCTGCTCGTCACCGGCGGTCTGATGCTCGGGATCTACTCCGTCGTCAAGGTCGAGGCGTACGGCTGGACTTCGGCGCGCACGCTCGGGACCGGGGCCGTCGCCGCGCTCCTGCTCGCCGGGTTCTTCGTCCGGCAGGCGAGGGCCCGTACGCCGCTCATGCCGCTGCGGATCCTGCGCTCGCGCAGCGTCGCCGGGGCGAACCTGGTCCAGATGCTGATGGTGGCCGCGCTCTTCTCCTTCCAGATCCTCGTCGCGCTCTACCTCCAGCAAGTCCTCGGCTACGGCGCCGCGGAGACCGGCCTCGCCATGCTCCCCGCCGCCGCCGTCATCGGCGCGGTCTCCCTCGGTATCTCGGCACGCCTCAACGCCCGCTTCGGCGAACGGAACGTGCTGCTCACCGGGATCGCGCTCCTGATCGGCGTACTCGGACTCCTCGCCCGCGTCCCCGTGCACGCGCACTACGCCACCGACATCCTCCCGGTGATGTTCCTCGCGGCCGGTTTCGGCCTCGCCCTGCCCGCGCTGACCTCGCTCGGCATGTCCGGGGCGAGCGAGGCCGACGCCGGGCTCGCCTCCGGCCTTTTCAACACCACCCAGCAGATCGGCATGGCCGTCGGCGTCGCCGTGCTCTCCACGCTCGCCGCGTCCCGCACCCGCTCACTCACCACACAGGGCGGCACCCGCGCCGAGGCCCTCACCAGCGGCTACCACCTGGCCTTCACGGTCGGTACGGGTCTGCTCGTCACCGCGTTCGTGATCGCTTACGTGGTCCTGCGCAGGCCCCGTACGACGGCCTGACCAACCCACCCCACCACCACCCCACCACCACGACACCGCCCGGAGGCGTCATGTCAGCGAAGAGCGGCCCCGCACCCCGGACCCTCACCGACGAAGAGCTTCACCTGCTGCTGGCCCGCGGCCGGTTCGGAACGCTGGCGAGCGTGCGGTGCACCGGGCACCCGCACCTGTCCACCGTGCTCTACCACTGGAGTCCCGGCGAGCGCGTCCTGCGCGTCTCCACCACGACCGACCGCCTCAAGGCCCGTCAGCTGCGGAGCGACCCGCATGCCGCGCTGCACGTCACCGGCCCCGACCTGTGGTCGTTCGCCGTCGCCGAGGGAGAGGCCGAGGTGTCGGACGTGACGGCCACGCCCGGCGACGCCGTCGGGCGCGAACTGCTCGCCATGACGCCGGGGTTCGACGACCCCGCGCAGGAGGGGGAGTTCCTCGGCCGGCAGGTCGAGGAGAGCCGCGTGGTGATCAGGCTCCGGGTGACCCGGCTCTACGGGACGGCGCTCGACATCCCGAAGTGAGCGGACGGCTCAGGGCGCCGCGGGGAACGGCAGCGGCCGGCTGTGCACGACGTCGAGGCGGGAGACGGCGCGGGTCAGGACGACGTACAGCCGGTGCAGGCCGCGGCGCTCGGCCTCGGCCACGGCCGCCGGCTCGACGGCGACCACATGGTCGTACTCGAGGCCCTTGGCGACGGACGCCCCGAGGACGGTCACGCGCGCCCGCGGATCATCCGGCCCGCTCACCTCAACTCCCGCACCTGTCAAGGCGGTTCGCAGCAGCCGCACCGTCTCGTCGTCGGCCGCGACAACGCCCACCGACCCCTCGTACGAGAGCGCCTCGCGCACGGCGTCGACGGTCTCCGCGATGACGTCCCGCGTCCGGCGGATCCTCAACTCGCCGTCCTGGCGCAGGGAACGGGCGGGCGGCACGTCCACGTCGAGGAGGGAGAGGAGACGGTTGGTGAGGGCGACGACCGCGCCGGGGACCCGGAACCCCGTGGTCAGGGGCGCGACCAGGGCGTCGGGCTTGCCCAGGTGGCCGAGCAGTTCGCCCCAGGTGCGGGCCGCCCATGGGGTGGTGCCCTGCGCGAGGTCGCCCAGGACGGTGAGCGAACCGTACGCGACGCGGCGCGCGATCGACCGGGCCTGCATCGGGGAGAGGTCCTGGGCCTCGTCGATGACGATGTGCCCGTACCCGGCGGGGTGTTCGAGGAGCCCGGCGACCTCGTCGAGGAGGACGAGATCGGCCGCCGACCAGGAGGCCGAACGCACGGAGCGCGGGGGCTTCGCCCACAGGATCGCCCGCTGCTCGCCGGCGTCGAGGATCCCGTCCGCCGCGGCGGCGAGCGCGTCCGCGTCGCCGAGGAGCCCCGCCACGACCTCCTCCGGACGCGTCCGGGGCCACACCGCGTCGACGTACGCGCTCATCGGCCGCGCCCTGCCGACCTTCTGCAGCCAGAGGTTGTTCACCGGCCCCGACCTGCGCTCGGCCTGCTCCTGAAGGTGGCGCACGGCCCGGCTGCGCACGCGCTCCCGCCCGATCGCGTACGGCGGCTCCTCCTCCCGTACGGCCGCCACGATCCGCGCGAGCACACCGGCCGGGACCCGCCAGCGGTACGAACCGTCGGGGACGGCGAGGGAGTCGGTGGCGGCCTCGGGGCGCACGCGCGAGTAGAGGGCGCGGCGCAGGACCTCGGCCATGCGGGGGTCGTGCTTCACGGCGGCCGCGGCCTCGGCGTCCTCGTACGTCCGCGCCCTGGCCACCGCCGTGCTGCTCTCCTCGACGAGGATCTCCTCGATGGTGGACTGCCGCACCCCGCTCTCGCCGAGCGCGGGCAGCACCTCGGAGATGTAGGTGAGGAAGGTGCGGTTGGGCCCGAGAATGAGGAGTCCGCCGCGCTGGACGCGCTGGGGGTGCGTGTAGAGGAGGTACGCGGCCCGGTGCAGACCGACCGCGGTCTTGCCCGTGCCGGGGGCGCCCTGCACGCAGACGGAGGTGGCGAGATCGGCGCGGACGAGGTCGTCCTGATCGGGCTGGATGGTCGCGGCGATGTCGCGCATGGGGCCGACGCGGGGGCGCTCGATCTCGCGGGCGACGATGCGGCTGCTGCCCTCACCGGAGGGGTGAGCGGGAGCAGACCCGCTCTCCGCCGTGAGCCACTCGTCCTCCAGGCCCGTCAGATCGGCGGAGTCGCCCTTGCCGGCGGGGGCCCATCCGAAGCGGCGCCGGACCGCGACCCCTTGCGGTTCCTGGGGTCCGGCCTGGTAGAAAGCGCGCGAGACGGGGGCGCGCCAGTCGACGACGAGGGGCGGGGCGGCCGGGTGTTCCCCTACGCGGCGCCGCCCGACGTGATAGCTCTGCCCGGCGTGGTCGCCGTCCCCGTCCGCGAAGTCGAGGCGCCCGAAGAAGAGCGGGACCTCGGGCAGCTCGTGCAGTTCCTTGGCCTTGGAGCGCAGCTGGTACCCGAGCACTTCGGCGTCGGCCCCGGAGGCGGAGGCGTTCTCGCCGATGACGACCTGTTCGTCGGCGCCTACGATCATCGCGGCGAGGGCGGCGCGGCAGAGGTCGTGGTGGTGGCGTTCCTGGACGAGGGCACGGAGATCGGCGGAGTCGGTCACCGGACGAGAGTAACGCGAATAACGTAACCGAGTAACATTCTTTACTTGCTCTCAGAATGACTGAGCGCCCCGAGCCCGCCCTCCAACTGCTGAAACCCCAGCTCAGCAGCCTCCACCGCATCCGGCCACACCGCGTCGGCGCTCTCGCCCGCGGCGATCCGCCGCCAGTTCTCCATGGCGAGAACCCGCTGCACGGCAAAGATCTGCCCGGCACCGAGCGCCGCCCGCACCCCTTCTCCGAGCGCGCCCGCCAGGATCTTCTCCGACCGCTCCTGATACCCGTAGGCCCGCGCGACCAGCGAAGGCGTGCCGTAGAGCAGCCGGTGGAAGGCGAGCACCGCGGGGTGGTCGTTCAGCCCGGTCACCGGATCGCGCCGCTCCAGCCCGTCGAGAAAGTGCGCCCGCAGCGCGGCGATCGGCGTCACGCCGTCCCCCCGCCCGGCGACGACGCGCGCGGCCTCGCCCTCGTGATCGGCGAACCGGTGCAGGACCAGGTCCTCCTTGGTGGGGAAGTACCGGAACAGGGTCGGCTTGGAGATCTCCACGGCGGCCGCCACCTCGGCGACGGACACCTTGTCGAACCCCTTCTCCAGAAACAGCCCGATGGCCGCCTCGGAGATCGCCTGGTACATCCGCCGCTTCTTCCGCTCACGGAGGCCCATCTCACCGGTCTCGCCACCACCGGTCTCGTCACCGGTCTCGCCACTCATGGGCGAAAGGGTACGCAGGGCGGGTGTTATGTGACCGGCGCCCTGCGCCAGGAGGGCGCCTGCGCCACAAACCACAGATCGTCGAAGTGCTTGATCCAGCGGTCGACATCCGTGTTGTCCGCCGTCGCACCGTCACGGGTCCACACATTCAGGTCCGTGTTGTAACCCTTGGGGTCGTAGAAACCGGGGTCGGAGCTGTCCAGCACCGTGCGAGCCAGCACGTTGTAGAGGCCGTGAAGCACCTGCTCCCGGTTGAAGATGCAGATCTTGTCCCGCGGGATGCCCGCATAGACCCGGTACTCACACTCGACCGCCATCCGGCCCAAAGCCGTGAGGCGTGCGGCGAGACCCCCCAGTATCTGGTCGTACTCCTCGATCTTCCGCTCCAGACGTCTGCGGAACTCCGGATCATCGACCGGCGCCCCGCCCTCCCCCACCCGCGAGGGCACCGTCATCGGCTGCCCGAAATCCGGGACCAGCACCCTGACAATGACCCGCCTGGTCGGCCCTGAGTCCTCCAGCAAGCCCTCGAGCCGGTGATAGAGCTCGTTGTAGAGCGTCTCTCCCGTGTAGCCGAGAAAGCTGATCTCGACCTTCCTGGCCCGGAACGCCTCGCTTACATATCTGCCGAGGTTCCGTGAGTTCACAAGGCTGCGCACAGGCAGCGTGACCGACGAGGACAGATCCTTCAGCGCGTCATAGAGGACATAGGCCACAAGGCTGAGCAGGGCCCCGCCGAGATACGACTTGCCCTCCAGCGCGTCCCCCACCGGCTTCACGAACTGGGCGACCAGCGCCGTGACCGCGATCCCGAGCAGCAGGACCCGCGTGACCACGGCTTCGAGGCGCACCTGATAGCGCCGCAGCGCCCGTATGACACCCCGCTCGGACGTGCCGCTGCCCCCGTCGGACATACGTAACCCCCCTCAAGTCAGCGGCCACCAAGGGCCGTTCACACTCCGGTGGATAGCTCGTAGTCGCTGGATACCTCGTAGTCGCCGGACGTCATGGTCTCCACTCGGCAACACCCGGGCAAGACCGCCGTTCGGCGACACGGGACCGGCGGGCTCTTCGCCCTGGCCCTGCTCACCCCCGCAACACCCGCACCACCGGCTCCAGCGACTCCACCAGCAGTTCGGCCCCGGCCTCCCTCAGCGCCTTCGCCTTGCGTTCATTACGGGCGTAGCCCAAGAACGGGATTCCCGCCGCGGTCGCCGCCTCGAAGTCCGAGGGGGCGTCGCCGAGCAGCAGGGACGCTTCGGGTGTCGCGCCCATCGCTCCGAGGGCGCGCAGTACGCAGTGCGGGTGGGGTTTCAGGAGGTGGAGGTCCTGGGTCCGGCCGTAGACGTGCGGGCCGAAGCAGTCCGCGAGGTCGCGTGTGGCCAGGTAACGGGAGGCCGCCGACGGGGAGTTGTTCGTCGTGATCGCCAGCTGCGCGCCCACCGCACTCCACGTCCTGATCAGCGGGTCGGCGTACTGCGTGGGCCACGCCGAGGCCACCGCCGTGAGCTCCTGCTGAGTGAGACGCTCCTCCAGTTCGACGACCAGGTCGCTGCCGGGGCGCCGGCGGTCGACGGCGCGCAGGACGGCGTGCGGGTCCGGTTCCGCGCGCTCCTCCTCGGTGAGCAGACCGCGCAGACCACGTTCCTCGAGCCACCGCACCTGTTCGACGGCCACCCGCGCCGCCGAGTGCCCCGCGAACAGCCGGCAGATCGGCCCGTCGAAGTCGAAGAGCACGAAGCGCGCCCTTTGGATCAGTCCGCGCAGTGATTCCGCCGCTTCAGCCACCGGAACAGTCTGCTTCGTTGCATCAGAAGTCACTAGGAAAGTGTCAGGTCCGTGGTGATGGTTTCCCAGAGGGCGTCGAACCACATCTGCGATTCCTCCACGAACGCCGTATCCCGCTGCCCGGCCCGCTTCTCGAACGAGAACAGCAGCGACTCCGTGCCGAGCGTGTCGTACATGTCGAGCATGCCGCTCTCGATCTCCTCCTCGCGCCGCGCGACCAGGTAGTACGAGAGGAGCGCCTCGTTCCCGTTGAGCAGGTAGAGCTTGATCGGCGGGGTGAAGGGCAGGGCCCGGAACGTGACCCGTACGTCGATGCCGTGCGAGGACCGCAGCGAGCGCAGGTTGTGGCGCAGTACCTGACCCTGCGCGTTGCGCTGATCGAGCCAGCGCTGGTGCACCCCGTCCCCGTCCCCGGCGTCATCGACCGGTACGGGGAAGGCGAGGCGGATGTCGCGGCTGGGCAGCAGGATGCGTACGTCGACCGAGTCGGGGCGCATGCGGCCCTCGTGGATGAGGCGCAGTGGATCGCCGAGAGCCATCACCAGGTTCTCCGCGGTGAGACAGACGGCGTCGATCCTCACCTGCGGCGACGCGAACGCCTCGGACAGACGCGGGGGCAGGCCGACCATCGTGCGCTGCGGTACGTCGCGGGCCGGGGCGGCCTGCTCGGCGATCCTCGGCGGGCTGCCCTTGCTCACGTTGCTGAGCAGTCCGTCCTCCTGAAGGGCGCGCAGGGCCTGGCGTACGGCGCCGCGCTCCACGCCGAACTCCTCGGCCAGCTCCGCCTGTGTCGGCAGCCGCTCGCCCGCACGCAGCTCACCCGCCTTGATGCGCTCCCGCAGGACGTCGGCGATCGCCTGGGGGGAGGACCTTCTGCCGCCGTTCACTGCAACGCTCTCCTGGGTCACAACCAAACGCTACAACTAACCATCACTTGGTGGGGGTTGCTGAAGAGATGCCGACAACTTCTCGCCATCTTAGGCGAGTTGAGAGAATGATGGTTATCGGTCGGCGCCATCGGAGATAAGTTCAGTGGAGTTGGTTGCCAACTTGAGCCATATGGTCGGACAACCCAAGGGGTTGGCCCGGTTGGTCATCGCTCCCGAACTGAAGGGGGACCAGACATGCCGTTCGTCGCGATCGCCGTAGCAGCCCTCGCCATCGGGTTCGAGCAGCTGATCCAGTGGAAGTACGGGCCGATGGGCATCATCGCGTTCGTCGCGCTCTCCGTCGGCCTCAAGGCCAAGAACAACCTCATCAGCGGCATCGGGGCCGTGATCCTCGTGATGCTGCTGGCCCAGAGCGGCTGACCGGGCTCCCTTCCGGAGGGGAGCCGGGAGCCCGGTCACGCCATGGCGTCACAGCGCGCCGGAGCACCACAGCACGTCAGCACGTCAGCACCACAGCACATGCACCTCAGAAGATGCCCGGAGCCGGTGTTCAGCGCTCGGGACCAGTCGGCAAGCCCGTCATCGGTGATCGGCCGTACGTCGAGGTCGTCGCGGGTCATCCCGTCACGCCAGGCGGGGCCCGCGGGGCGGGGCCACCGGATTACCGCGCGGCCCCCGTCCCGTTCGACAGCAGGGCCTAGAAGGCCGCCCGGATCTCCCCCACGACGCCCCCGCCGCCGTGCAGCGGCGCCTCGCCGATGCGGGCCACGACCTCGCCGTCCACGCCCAGCATCCGCAGCGCGCGGGCCAGAACCGGGCCGAGCGCCCGCGTCCCGCCGTCGTCGATCTTGAAGGCGAGCGCCCGCCCGTCCGGGAGCGCCACGGCCTGGACCGCCTCCGCGCCCATCTTCGACAGGACGCCCGGCACCTCGCGCATCAGCCAGGTGTCGGGGCGGCGCGTACCGGCGACGTACTCGGGGTGCGCGCGCATCGCGTCGGCGACCCGGCGCTCCGCCGAGCCCTCGGGGGCGAGCACGAAGTGACGGAAGGCGCGGGCGAGGCCGGTGAGGCTGATCGCCATCAGGGGCGCCCCGCAGCCGTCCGTACCGACGGAGGCGACGGGCTCGCCCGCGGCCTCCTCCACGACCTCGTGGATGAGCTTCTGGAGCGGGTGCTCGGGGTCGAGGTACGACTCCTTGGGCCAGCCGTTCACGTCGCAGGCGGCCAGCATCGCCGCGTGCTTGCCGGAGCAGTTCATCGTGACCCGGTCCCGTACGGCGCCCGCCGCCAGGTACGTCTCGGTCTCGACGGGGTCGAGCGGCAGGTCGGGCGGGCACTGGAGCTCGGCCGGGGTCAGCTCGTGCTCGGCCAGCATCTTCTGGACGAGATCGCGGTGGAAGATCTCACCGGAGTGGCTCGCCGCCGCGAGCGCGAGCCGCTCGCCCGACAGGTCGAGGCCCGCGCGCAGCACGCCGGCCGCCTGCATCGGCTTGTTCGACGAGCGGGGGAAGACAGGAGCGGTCACGTCGCCCAGGGCGAGCTCCACGGTCCCGTCCGCGGCCAGCACGACCAGGCTGCCTCGGTGATGGCCCTCGACGAAGCCGGAACGGACGACCTCGGCGAGGACCGGGGGTATGGCGGCGGCGGAGGAGGGGGACATCGGTGGCCTTCCGGGGCGGGTCCATGGCGGGCCATGGACTGACCCGCCCCGCAGCGGGCCACCGGGATCACCGGTGCGGCCGCGTCACGCGAGCAGGTCGTCTACTTGTGCTTCGCCTTCACGGTACCTGCGGGCGATCTCGGCGCTGCAATCGTCGGCGGTCGACTGGAGCAGGTGACGGCGGCGCGAGACCTGCTGCTCATAGCCCACGAGGCGGCCCATCGCCGTGTGCAGCTCATCGTCCGTCCGGGCGTCCAGGTCCGACAGCTCGACCTCGGCGAGCGTCTCGGCGGCGAGGCCCCGGTACTCCTCGCTGCGGGGCGTGCCGAGGGTGACGTGACGGGCGGAGGAGCGGTGCCGGGCGGCCTTGTCGGTGAGGATCTCGGAGAGCCGGTCCACGACCGGCGCCTCGGGGTCCCTGCGGCGCGCCACCTCGGCCCGCAGGATGTCGATACGGCCCTGGAGCAGCCGTCGTACGTAGCTCAGGTCGGCCTCGTCCTGCTGGGCCTCGCGGCGCAGCGTCCGCAGCTCGGGAAACCGCAGCGCGGACAGGTCGTGCGCGGGCGCCTGTGGCAGCTCGGGGCTCGCGACCCGCTGCGTGGGCGGCCGCGTCGTGCTGAGGCGGTTCGTACCGGTGATGCGACTGGCGTGCGTCAACGAAACGGGCGCCCCTGAGGGCTGCCCGATGCTCGATGTCTGGCTCATTGCGTCCCTACCGTCCCCTCGACCGGACCGACGCGGTGCACCGCGTAGAGGCATCGTGCCACTCCCGGTGGCCACTCTGTGCACGAGTGCCCTAATCTGCCCCGGATGGGCGGTTCCGGAGCACGGCATGATGGTCGCATGCGTGCAGTGGTGCAGAGGGTGGACGGCGCGAGCGTCGTCGTGGTCGAGGACGACGAGACGAAGACCGTCGGCGAGATCAAGGGCGAGGGGCTGTGCGTCCTCGTGGGGGTCACGCACGAGGACACCAAGGAGAAGGCCGCCCAACTGGCCCGCAAACTCTGGTCCGTACGGATGCTCGCCGACGAGAAGTCGTGCAGCGACATCGACGCCCCGCTCCTGGTGATCAGCCAGTTCACGCTCTACGGGGACGCCCGTAAGGGCCGCCGCCCCACCTGGAACGCGGCGGCGCCGGGACCGGTGGCCGAGCCGCTGGTCGACGAGGTCGTCGCGCAGCTGCGGGCCCTCGGGGCGACCGTGGCGACGGGCCGGTTCGGGGCGCAGATGCGGGTGTCCCTGACGAACGACGGCCCGTTCACGGTGCTTCTGGAGATGTAACCCTTCCCTGCCCGCCCCTGCCCGTCCCCCGAGCGGTGTCAGGGCTCGACGACGACTTCCTGCGCGGCCGCGGTCGTCTCCACGATGAGGTCCGCGTCCACCGGCACGTTCCGCTTCACCAGGGCGAGCGCGATCGGGCCGAGTTCGTGGTGGCGTACGGACGTCGTCACGAAGCCCAGCTTGCGGCCCTCGGGCCCGTCGGACGCGAGGCGGACCGGGGCGCCGTGCGGGGGCAGGTGCACGTCGCTGCCGTCCAGGTGCAGGAAGACGAGGCGGCGCGGCGGCTTGCCGAGGTTCTGCACGCGGGCGACGGTCTCCTGGCCGCGGTAGCAGCCCTTCTGGAGGTGGACGGCGGTGCCGATCCAGCCGAGCTCGTGCGGGATGGTGCGGTGGTCGGTCTCGAAGCCGAGGCGCGGCCGGTGGTTCTCCACGCGGAGCGCCTCGTGGGCGAGGAGCCCGACCGCGGGCCCGTTCTGCTCCGCGTACGCCTCCAGGCCGGCGCGCGGCAGGAACACGTCGCGGCCGTACGCCGTCTCGCGCACCGCGACGCCGTCCGGGACCGGCGCGATCGAACCGGCCGGCAGCTGGACGAGCGCGAACTCCTCGGTGCGGTCGGCGACTTCGACCCGGTAGAAGAACTTCATCGACTCCAGGTAGGCGATCAGCGCCTCCTGGGTGCCGGGCTCGACATGCGCCCACGTGGTGGTGCCGTCGTCGACGAGGTACAGGGCGTGCTCGATGTGGCCGTGCGCGGAGAGGACGAGCGCCTCGGTGGCCTGGCCGGCCGGGAGGTCGCTGACGTGTTGCGTGAGGAGCAGGTGCAGCCACGCGAGCCGGTCGTCGCCGGTGACGGTGACGACGCCGCGGTGGGAGAGGTCGACGAGGCCGTTGCCGTCGGCGAGAGTGCGCTGCTCGCGGAACAGGTCGCCGTAGTGCGCGGCGACGCCTTCGTCCACGCCCTCGGCGGGAACGGCGCCGGGCAGGGACAGGAGGGGGCTCTTCATGTTCACAGACACTACGACGAGCACGCGGACGCGCTTATTCCTGCATGGCGCGCTTCTTCTACTCCTGCGGGTCGCTCTTCTTCCCCGCGCAGTCCTCGCAGCGGCCGAAGATCGCGAAGTGTTTGAGGTCCGTGTCGAAGCCGAAGGTGTCACGCAGCTTCGCGGTGAACTCGGCGGCGACCGCGACATCGGCCTCGATCACGTTCGTACAGTCCCGGCACACCAGGTGCATGTGGTGGTGCCGGTCGGCGAGGTGGTACGTCGGCGCGCCGTGCCCGAGGTGGGCATGGCTGACGAGCTCCAGCTCCTCGAGCAGTTCGAGCGTCCGGTAGACGGTCGAGATGTTGATCCCCGACGCCGTCTTGCGCACTTCGCAGAGGATGTCGTCGGGGGTCGCGTGCTCCAGGGTGTCCACAGCCTCGAGGACCAGCTGACGCTGCGGCGTCAGCCGGTAGCCGCGCTGCCGCAGATCGCTCTTCCAGTCGATTCCCTCGGTGCTCACCACACCGCCGAGTCTAGGACCACTTGCAGGCTGTGGGCCTACCTGAAGACTCGAAGAACAGACGGGCTGTGGGCCTACTTGAAGAAAGCGATGCCGTCGTCGGGCAGGTCCGGGAGGTTGCGGGCCATCTCGGCCACGTCGTCCGGGGAGACGACCTTCTTCAGCTGGGCCGACATGTACGGGCGCAGCTCGACCTCGGGGGTCTGCTTCTCGCCGACCCACATCAGGTCGCTCTTCACATAGCCGTAGAGCCGCTTGCCACCGGTGTGCGGGGCCGCGGTCGCGGTGCGCGCGACGGCGTCCGTGACCAGGTCGATCTGCGGCTTCTGGTCGGCGAGCTCGCCGTACCAGATCTCGACGACGCCGTCGTCGCGGACCATGACGACGTCGACCTTGCGGTTCTTGTCGATGCGCCAGAACCCGGACTCGGTCTCCAGGGGCTTCACCTTGTTGCCCTCGGAGTCGAGGATCCAGGTGTGCGAGTGGTACTCGAGGAAGTCCCGCCCGTCGTGGGTGAAGGAGACCTCCTGCCCGAAGTTCGCCTTCTCGGCGCCGGGGAAGTCGGTGACACCCGCGCCCGCCCAGTTACCGAGGAGGAACACCAGGGGGACGAGGTCGGGGTGCAGGTCGGACGGGATCTCGATCATGGTCTGCAAAGCGTCTCTCTGGTGGGGGTCAGCGCTGGCCCTGGTACAGCTTCTTCACGGTCAGCCCGGCGAACGCGATAACGCCGACGCAGACCAGGACAAGGAGAGCGGAGAAGAAGGCCTCAAGCACGGGGTGCTCCTCGGTGAGCGGTGGTGGGCAGGTACAGAGCCGGGCCCCACTTTAGTCGGGTGGGGCCCGGCTCTCTCGGTGAGGTCACCCAACCGGGGTGCGGAGGGTCAGCCCAGGAGCTGGCTCTGCAGCACGACGGTCTGCTGGAAGGTGATCCGGGGCGGCAGGGCGGCCTTCCCGGCCTCCCCGCTCTTCCCCGCCTTCGCGGCCTCCCCGGACTGGATCACCAGGGCGATGACGTCACCGGCCTCGATGTAGGCGTAGCGCACGGCCGTCCTCCCGTACGGTTTCGCCTCCGTGAAGACGTTCCGCTTCGTGTACTGAACGTTGGCCTTCTCCGCCCAGCCGCCGTACTCCTCGTCGGCGTACGGCGCGTCCGCCGGGGAGGCCACGTTGTCCGTCAGGTCGGCGTGGACGATCCGGGTGAAGGCCGCCGAGGTGAAGCGCAGCGCGTAGATCCGCGTGTGCGTTCCGTCGGGCGTGGTCCAGCCGCGGGCCGCGATCTGCCGCAGACCGTCGTCCTCGAGCTGCTGCCCCAGGTCCTGGCGCGCGTCCTTCTCGTACGCGTCGAGGTACGCCGGCGTGGGCAGCCACCCGTCCTTTCCGGCCAGGGCCCTGTCCGGCCTGGCACCCCGGGGCAGGGGCAGGACCAGCTTGCGCAGATCGGCGTAGTGGGTCTCGCTGTCGTTGCCGTCGGCGAAGGGGGCCGGGGAGCCGTCGGGCAGCGGGGGCTTCTCCATCGCCGGAAAGTCCCAGCGGCCGTCGCTCTCGGTGGCCAGACCCGGCAGGTCGGTGCGCTTCTGCTCGGTGACGCCGTACGCGGTGGCCGCGCCGACCAGGCCGAAGACGACGACGGCGGCGGTCCAGCGCAGAACGGCACGCAGGACGCGCCGGTCCCTGGGGGCGGCCACAGTCGCGGGCGCCTCGGCGGGGACCGGTCCCGGCTGCTGCGGAGACTCGGCGGCCACGGGGTCCTGCTGCTGCGAGGACTCGACGGCTACAGGCTCCCGTTCCCGCGGGGACTCGACGGCTACAGGCTCCCGTTCCCGCGGGGGCTCGGCCGGCTGCGGGGGCTCGGACGGCTGCGGCGTCTCGGCCTGCTGCGGCTCCTCGGCCGGCTGCAGTGTCTCGCTCATACGAGCTGCCCTCCCTGCGACGTCAGGCGGTCGAGCTGCTGGGCGAGCAGGTCGGCGACCTCGGCGGTGTCGAGCGGCTTGGGGCCGTACCCGGTGGTGGTGACCAGGACGTCGTCCTCGTACGCGCTGCAGACGACCATTTCGAGCTTGCCCTTGCTGTCCTTGGGTGCGAGGAAACAGTCGGCGTTGCTGTGCCCCTTGACCGTCGGCCCCTTCGGGAACCCGCCGACCGAGCGCAGGAACTCGCTCCGGAACTCCTCGAGCTGACGCCCGGCCCTGCGGTTCTGCATCTGGGCGAGCTGTATCTCGACGACGAGGGAATTCTTGTCGTCGTCAGCAGCGAACCCCATGGAGCCGCTCAGCTGATAGCTGCGCATGGCCAGGCCTCTGAGCTTCAGCTTGTCGATGGCCTTGCCCTGCTCCTCGCGCTGGCGGGAGGGCAGGTTGCGCGCGCCGTTCTTGAGACGGGCGGCGGCTTCCCTGCCGTTGAGGGCCTTGTCGTTGCCGTACTCGTCGATGTCCGGGCCCGGCTGGTACGCCTTGGGGACCGGAAGCAGCCGGGCGCTGAGCCCCCGGGCCTTGGCCTGGCCGGGCTTCGCCCGCTTCTGCTCCTTCGGCTTCGCCCACACCTTGGTGGGCGCCGAGCGGTCGGCGGCGTTCACCTTCATGACGGTGAGGCCGGTGCCGGCCCCGACGGCGAGCACGACGGCGCAGGCCACGGCCACGGCCGGCCAGCGGCGGGCCGCACTCCCCGCGCCGGGAGCGGGGACCGTGGCGACGGGGGCGGGATCCTGGGTGGGCCCGGGTTCGGGAAGCTGTGTGTCCAGGTCGCTCACAGTCGCTCCAACTGGCGCTTCGCGAGAGACATCACGGTCTTCTCGGGGATCGGCCTGGTGTCGTACAGCCGGATGTCCATGACGATGTCGCCGCGGGCGGCGAGCGCCCTGGCCTGGTACACGGGGAGGTAACCGGCCTCGGTGTGCGGCTTGTCGTAGACGTAGACGAGGCCGTTGCCGCTGCCCGTGAGCGGCACGCCCCCGTTGCCCGCCCACTCGCTGTCGCCCATGTAGCCCTGCTGGCCGCCCAGGAACTTGCGCGAGCCGGAATCGGTGTCGTCGCGGAACTGGATGAGCTGGACCTCCGTCATGGACTGACCGCGCCGCCAGGCCTCGACCGTGGCCCGGCGGAAGCCGCTTTCGGCGAGCTGCCCGAACATCCAGCGCGGATCGGTGAAGCCGTTCGCGAAGCTGTACTGGTTCAGCCAGCCCTGCTGCGCCTGCGCCTTCTGCGTCCCGGCGGGCCTGGGCACGAGGAGCTTGCGCAGGTCGCCGTCCTGGGGCCGGGGCGCCACCTCGGGGCCCTCGCCCTTCGCCTGCGCCACCACCGCCAGGGACAGCGGCGGCAGCGCCGTCGGCTTGCGGTCCGCCTGTACGACGTATCCGGTGCACACGCCCGCGACGGCGCCGAGGACGGCGGCGCAGGCGATCAGCAGGGTGGTGCGGCCGCGGCGCCGCGGTCTCTCCGGCGCCACGGGCACGGACGCCTCCGGCGCCCCCTGCGGTATTCGTTCGTCATCCAACGGGTCCCCCCACGGAACTCGAAGCACGGATTCCGTATCCGCGCGCACAGGAGACCCACAGGCAACATCCCTGGTTGTACGGCAGTTGATTACGATTCAGCCATGGCGAACAAGCTCGTGATCAAGGTGACCGCGGGGGCCGATGCCCCCGAACGCTGCTCGCAGGCCTTCACGGTGGCGGCGGTGGCCGTGGCCAGCGGGGTGGAGGTCTCGCTCTGGCTGACCGGAGAGTCGTCCTGGTTCGCGCTGCCTGGCCGCGCCGCCGAGTTCGAGCTGCCGCACGCCGCGCCGCTGCCCGACCTGATCGAATCGATCCTGGCAGCCGGGCGGATCACGCTGTGCACGCAGTGCGCGGCCCGTCGCGAGATCACGGAGAAGGACGTCATCGAGGGGGTCCGGATCGCGGGCGCGCAGGTCTTCGTGCAGGAGGCGATGGCGGACGGGACGCAGGCGCTCGTCTATTGAGGCGGCGATCGAGGCGGTGACCGAAGCGGCCGTCGACGCGGCTATCGGCGCGGCGCGGACCTACGCTTGAGGCATGTACTCGCGGCGTCGTCACCTGTACTTCGCCATGATGGGCCTCTGCATCGGCCTGTTCGTCCTGGCCTGGGCCGTCGTGCGCCTCTGGTCCGTGCCCGCCGCCGTGGGGATGTGCATCGTGGCGATGGTGATTCCGCCCGTCGCCGCGATCGTCGCCAACCGCCGCGGCCCCGACGACCGCTGGTGGGACGACCCGTCCGGGGACGCGAAGTCCGACGAGTGGTGGGACGAGCTGGACGGCAAGAAGCGGCCCGAAGACCACTAGGGCGTTCCGTTTGGGACCCTCGGGCCCCTAGGGAGCCCTGAGACCCCTAGGACTTCCCGGGACCCGCTGTCGCGCCCCGGCCGGCGCGGCGCATCGCGACGATCTCCGCGACCGTCTCCAGCCACCGCGCCGCCCGCGTCTCGTCATCCGGCGCCTCTGCCGCCTGCGCCGCCGTCTCCAGCCAGTCCAGCAGGCACGCGGACGCCTCACGTGACGGCAGCGGCTCGGGCAGGGCAGCCGCGTACGCGAGGCCGCCGGCCCGGACGATCTTCGCTACGTACGTCACCGAGCGTGGCAGCACGTCGAGCCGGTCGAGGGTGACGGCCGCGGCGATCGCGCCGTCGCCGAAGAGCGCGGTGCGGAAGGTCTCACGGGCGAGGCCGTGGCGCAGCAGCGTCGGGACGTCGGTGGCGGCGAGCACCTCGTCGTCGGTGCGTGGGGAGCTCTCGTGGACCATGGTCATTCCGTTCCGTCGTCCCGTCCGTCATCCCGTTCCGTCATCCCCTTTGTCGTCCGTTCCCGCAGGTCAGCGGACGGTGATCGAGTAGACGTAATAGGTGACCTCGTCGTCCGACCGCGTCGGGGCCGCCGTGGTCGTCGCCGTCGGAACCGGGCTCGCGCTCACCTCGGCGGCGCTCCCGCACAGGCCGTGCGGGCAGAACAGCAGCTTCACCGTCGTCCGGCCGGGGGCGTGCGCCTCGAAGTCGAAGAACTGGGCGCCGTCGCCGCTGCCGATGAGGTCTTCGTCGCCGCCGTCCTCCTCCTCGCGCCTGCCCTGGTACGTGACGACGCCCTTGTCGGGACGCGGGCTCGCCAGGTACCAGTTCTGGCCGAGCGCCGGGTTGGCCGGGACCTCCAGCGTGAACGTGTCGCCCTTGTCGACGGTGACGCTCCGCTCGCCCGGCCCGAACGCGGTGGGCCCGGTGGAGCCGCCGCATCCGGACAGGGCGACGAGGGCGGCGGCCGAAGCGGCCGCGGTACGCACAATGATTCGCATTCGCACGATGGGTTCAGTCCTGCTGGGTAGTGAGTTCAGTCCTGCTGGATGTAGACGCGGTTGATGTCGCCCTGGTGGGACTTGGCGTAACGGTCGTCGACGACGGCCTCGATGTCGCCGTTGACGAAGTCGTCCTCGCTGATCCAGGACGTGGTGCCCCACGGGTTGTAGACCTGCAGCTTGCCGTCCTCCTGCCCGATGATCATCAGGCTGTGGCCGTGGCGGTTGCCGTCCTCGTCGACGCGCGTGATGTTGATGGGCACGGGCTTGCCGTCGGCGACGGACTTCTCGATCTCGGGCAGGACGCCGCGCCGGTCGTCGGCGCCGCCCATGTCCTGCTGGTCGTACTTGTCTCCGGTGTGCGGGCCGAGCTCCTTGTCGGAGATCTCCTCCTGCCCGTCGGAGTCCATACCGGCCGGATGGCGGTCCCACCACCAGCCGTCCATCTCGCCGTCGCCCTCCTCGTTCATCCGGAACTGCTCGTCGTGCAGGCGCTTGCGGAAGTGGGCGGGGTCGTCGTCGGTGCCGTCGGGGCCGCCGGTGAGTTCGAGGGCGTACACCGGGTCGACGAGGGCGCGGGCGGTGACGGTCGAGGACGGAACGCAGGTCTCGTCGTCCTGGTCCCAGAGCTCGCCGCGGAAATCCTGCTGCTCCTTGCCGGAGGCGACGGAGTCCGTGGTGATCGGGGTCAGGTGCGCCGCGAGCCACGCCGCGTCCTTGCCGTGGATCTTCCCGCCGAACTTCTCGATCTCGCCGATGTCGTGGCCCGAGGCGAGGGCCTTCATGAGGTACGCCTTCTCCTGCGGGCTCGACGCGCTCGCCAACAGCCTTTCCATGCGGGCCCGTTCGGCGGGCGGCATGTTCTCCATGGCGCGACCGGAGCGTTCGAGGTCGTTGGCGCTGAGGATCTCGTTCAGCTCGGGGTCGCCGCCGGGATTGGCGGTGTCGGCGAGGGCGAGCCGGTCGGCGGCGGTCAGTTCGTCGGTGGCCATCCGGCCGGCGCGTGCCTCGGCCGCGAACTTGTTGAGGTCGCGGGCCGCGACGCGGGCGGCGTCGTCGGCGTCGGCGGCCGCCTTGTGCAGGTCGTCGACACCGCCCGAGGCCAGCGAGCGGGCCTTCAAGCGGAGGGCTTCCTCGTCGTCGTCCTCGTGCCAGTCGTCGAACCAGCCGTCCTTGCCGCCGAGCATGCCGCGGGCGTCGCGCAGCTTGCCGCGGCCGGTGCCGTCCAGGGTCTGCGCCGTCTCCAGTACGTCGGACAGCGCGATCAGGGCCTTGCCGCCGCCCTGGAACGCCTCGATCATCTGCTGGGCGTCGCGGGAGGCGGCGCCCACCACGTCGGAGGCGAGGACGCTCGTGTCACCGACCCAGACCTGCGGCAGGCCCTTGCGGGCGATCTTGTCGATCCGGTCGCTCACGGCGTCGGCCTCGTCGGTCTGACCGGTGTAGCGCTTGCCGAGGGCCTCGATCACCTTCGGATCGCCCACCGGACCCGAGACGCCGAGGGCATCGTCGATCGCGTCGATCAGGTCGTTCTTGCTGCCGGCCGAAGAGATCCTGTCGCGCAGGCCGTTGAGCTTCTGTCTGCGGTCGTTCGTGGATTCCGTCACGGTCGCGGGCCCCGTCAGTAGTCGGACAGCGCGGACGGGCGCTCGCCGTGCGTCGGCATCGTACTGACGCGCTCCCCGGCCGCGGAGCCCACGGACACGGACTTCGCGCCGTTGCGGACGCCGATGTCGGAACCGGAGTACGCGTGGCTGGCCAGGCGCACCTTGTCCGCGAGTTCGTGCAGGGCCGCTTCGAGGACCTTGGTCTCGGACTCCCAGGCGGCGGCGAACGTGTTGAACGCGGGCGCGGTGTCGGAGCCGCCGAGCGCGTCCTGCGAGTAGCACATCGTGCCGGCGATCGCCTTGCCGATCTTGCCGACGTCGCGGCCCGCGCCGTCGAGTTCGCCGGCCTGGCCCGACATGCCCTTGTGCCCGACCTGGTATCCGTCCGGAGAGGTCATGGCCCTGCCCCCGTTTTCTTGAGTCCCCGACCTCGACGCGCCTTCCGCACAAGGAAGTTGAGTCAGGTCACAGCCTTCAAGAAAATTAGCAGAACGCCGCCATGTACACGCCCCCTCGGCACGGGCTCAGAAGCCCCGCACGAGTTCCGAAGATCCACACGGGCTCAGAAGCTCCGCACAAAGCCGAGCGGCCGCACAAAGCCGAGGGACCGCACCTCGATTCCGTAGGCGTCCAACCCCCGGAGGTGCGGCCCCTCGGCCGTATCTGCGCCGCCGTCACGCGGCGAGCCGCGTCAGACGGCGATGGCGACCTCGGCGAGGCCACCGGTCTGGGCGACGACCGTACGGTCCGCCGAGCCGCCGGGGACGAGGGCGCGCAGCGTCCACGTGCCCTCGGCCGCGTAGAAACGGAACTGGCCCGTCGCCGAGGTGGGGACCTCGGCCGTGAACTCGCCGGTCGAGTCCAGCAGGCGCACGTAACCGGTGACGGGCTCGCCGTCGCGGGTCACCTGGCCCTGGATGGTGGTCTCACCGGGCTTGATCGTCGAGGCGTCGGGGCCGCCGGCCTTCGCTCCACACATGTGCTTCTCCAAAAAGGTCGGTCAGGTCTGTCTGAGGGGTACGGGAGGGTTACTTGTTGGCGCCGAGCTCGATCGGCACGCCGACGAGGGAGCCGTACTCGGTCCACGAGCCGTCGTAGTTCTTGACGTTGGCCTGGCCGAGCAGCTCGTGCAGGACGAACCACGTCAGGGCCGAGCGCTCACCGATGCGGCAGTACGCGATGGTGTCCTTGGCCAGGTCGACCTGCTCGTCCTCGTAGAGGGCCTTGAGCTCGTCGTCCGACTTGAACGTGCCGTCGTCGTTGGCGTTCTTCGACCACGGGATGTTGCGCGCGGACGGGACGTGGCCCGGACGCTGCGACTGCTCCTGCGGGAGGTGGGCCGGGGCGAGGAGCTTGCCGGAGAACTCGTCGGGCGAGCGCACGTCGACGAGGTTCAGGCTGCCGATCGCGGCGACGACGTCGTCACGGAAGGCGCGGATCGAGGTGTCCTGGGCCTTGGCCTTGTACTCGGTGGCGGGGCGCTGGACGATCTCGGCGACGAGGTCGCGCGAGTCGAGCTCCCACTTCTTGCGGCCGCCGTCGAGCAGCTTGACGCTGTCGTGGCCGTAGAGCTTGAAGTACCAGTAGGCGTAGGACGCGAACCAGTTGTTGTTACCGCCGTAGAGGACGACGGTGTCGTCGTTGGCGATGCCGCGCGCGGACAGGAGCTTCTCGAAGCCGGCCTGGTCGATGAAGTCGCGGCGGACCGGGTCCTGGAGGTCCTGCTGCCAGTCGACCTTGACGGCGTTCTTGATGTGGTTCTTGTCGTACGCCGAAGCGTCCTCGTCGACCTCGACGATGACGACCTTCGGGTTGTCGAGGTTCGCCTCGACCCAGTCGGCGTCTACCAGGACGTCGCTGCGGCTCATGTTTTTCTCCTCCGGGGCAGTTACGGCGGGGTGCGGAAGTGCGGGTGCGGTGCGGGCACGGCCCTGCATGCGGGCAGGGGCGGCATTCGGCGCGCGCGAGGGGAGGCCGCCTCAATGGGGCCTGGGGAAGCGGGAGTTGCCGTCCCGCTCAGGCGGTACGACAGAGCATGGCGGCGACGCGGCACAGGTCTACTGCCCGCCGCTTCGTAAGATCCGCCTGTCGCTTCATGCCACCGATCGTAGGTAGGCACGGGCGGCCGTGTCACCGGCATGTCGCATCGTGAGACACGATCGTCCGCAATGCGAGACGAGTGCGGCCCCGGGGCCTCATTCCCAGGGCTCCGGGGCCGCTGGGGCACCGCTGATCACTGCTGTGCGGACGGCGCTGTCTCGCAGTGCGGACGCGCCGTTCTCCGGGTGCCTGTCCGACGAGTCCGCGAGGGCCTGTCCGACGCGTCTGCGGGGGGCCTACCCGACGAGGTCGAGCTTCGAACCCTTCACCGAGATCTCGACGCCGTCCTTGACCGCCTCGACCCGGTCCAGCTCGATCCCGGCCGGCAGGTCGTCGATCGCCTGCTGGAAGTCGGTGACGGCTCGGATCCGGCCCTCGGCCGGGTCGAGCGCGCCGACCTCGGGCAGGCTGTCGGCACGCGCCGAGACCTTGCCGCCGGTGACCTTGACCGAGCTGAGGACGGTGGGGTGCAGGGTGCCCACCGGCGTGTGCACGGTGATCGCGACCTTGACCTTGTCGCCGCCGCCGTAGGAGAGACCTTCGATCTGAGCCGTCATCCCCGGGGCGATCTGGGCGGCGTCCTGCTTCTTCACGGCCTTGAGCAGCTCGGCGTAGGAGATACGGGCGGTGCCGGTGGCCGAGTCGGCGGTGGCGGAACTGAAGCTGCTGTTGAACTGAACGCCGTGCATCTCGGCGTTCAGATCGGCGATCCGGATCGACTCGCCGCCGCTCTTCGCGTCGTAGTCCTTGATGCCGATCTCCACGTCGTCCAGCGTGCCGCCCGCGACCTGGGTCAGGAACGGGAAGCCCTTGATCGACACGTCGGGGTTCTCGGGGAGGCCCTCGCTGGTGCGCACGCGGTCGGCCGCCTCGCCCTCCGCGTAGTTCACCGCGACCCGGTCGGCGATGACGAACAGGCCGCCCAGGATCACGACGACGATCAGAAGTATCCGCAGAGCACGCATGACCCGGTGTTTCCCCCCACCTGGACGACAGTTCCTGATCGCGAGAGTACGGGCCGGACCCCCGCCAAGGGGGCCCGGCCCGATTCTTGTCGATCAGCTGTGACAGGCAGTACGCCCGCCGGACGCTCAGCCCACCACCCGCCCGAGCAGGTAGACGGCCGGGGCCGCGGCGGCCAGCGGCAGGGCCACGCCCGCCGTCATGTGCACGAAGCGGGACGGATAGTCGTAGCTCGCGACGCGGTGGCCGATCAGGGCGCAGACACCGGCGCCCAGGCCGAGGAGCGCGCCCTTGGACCCCATGTCCGTCATGCCGCCGGCCGCGATGCCGGCGCCCGCGGCGGCCAGCAGCGCGACGGCCACGGAGGCGGGCGTCGGCAGCGGGAGCGCCCGCGCGAGGACGGCGACGGCGACGGCCACGGCGCCGACGGTCACGGCGTCCGGGTCGGCCGCCAGATGTCCGGTCGCGACGATGGCGAGCGCCGCGGAGGCGACCGTCGCCATCAGGCCGTACATGCGCTCGTCCGGGGCCGCATGGCTGCGGAGCTGGAGGACGAGGGTGAGCAGGACCCAGACGCCGAGGGTGCCGAGGATCGCGGCGGGCGCGTTCTCCCGGCCGGTGACGAGCAGCGCCGCGTCGGCGGCGAGGCCGCCCGCGAAGGCGAGCGCGATGCCCTGCCGGGCGGGCCACATCCCGTTGAGCCGGAACCAGCCGGCGGCCGTGACGGCCTGGAGGAGCACGAGCGGCACGAGCAGCGCGTACTGGCCCACGGCGGCGCCGCCGGCGAGCAGCAGCCCGAGCAGCGCGGTCAGCGCGGCGGGCTGCATCCCGGGCTCGATGATCGGTGACCGCCCCTCGGCGCGGGCGCGCTGCGCGTCGGTGACGCGGGCGTTGCCGGTGACGGTGGCGGGCCCGTACGCGCCCGCCCCGGCCTCCGGCTCGGCGGTCGGCAGCGGCTGCGCCGCCGCGACCGTCCCGAAGACCTGCGTCTCCTGGTCGCCACCGGGGGCGCCGGGCGCCTGACCGTACGCGGCGTGCGCGGCCGGCGCGGCGTGAGCGGCGGGCCCGGGCGCGGGCGGCGGCGGAGTGTGACCGTACGCGGCATGCGTCGCGGCCGACGGAGTCTGCCCGCCCGGCGTCTGGACAGCGGGCCCCTGGCCGTACGGCACCTGCCCGTAGCCGTGGGCGTGCTGGTCACCGCCGTACGCCTGCTGGGCGCCGTATGCCTGATGGTCACTGCCGCGCGACCGCTGATCGCCGTACCCCTGCTGGTCACCGCCACGCGACTGCTGATCGCCGTACGCCTGCTGAGCCCCGTACGCCTGCTGATCGCCGCCACGCGACCGCTGATCGCCGTACCCCTGGTCACCGCCACGCGACTGCTGATCGCCGTACCCCTGCTGAGCCCCATACGCCTGCTGATCACCGCCACGCGACTGCTGATCGCCGTACGCCTGCTGAGCCCCGTACGCCTGCTGGTCGCCATGAGCGTGCTGGTCATGGCCGGCCTGGCTCGCCGGGCCCTGCCCGTGCGCGGCCTGGCTGTGTGAGGCCTGCCCTTGTGCGGGCTGGCCGTACCCGGCCTGCCCATGCGCGGCCTGCCCGTACCCGGGTTGCCCGTACGCGGGTTGCCCATACGCGGCCTGGCCGGGCTCGTAACCCCGGGGCGGCAGGTGTGTCGGCTGGACCTGGGTGTCCCAGGTCTGGCCCTGCCACTGCTGGGTCTGCTGGGGTGGCTGGGTCTGCTGGGGCGGCTGCTGCTGCCCGTACTCGTCTTCGTACGGCTCGTCACTCATCGCGGTCACCCTCCTGCGAACGGCGGGAGCACCTCGACCGTGCCGCCCTCGGCAAGCCGTACCGTCTCATGCCCGCGCTTGCCGACGGGGTCACCGTCGATCAGGAACGAGGAACGCTGCAGGACGCGCACCAGGTCTCCGGGGTGTCGCGTACGCGCGCCGTCCAGCGCGTCGGCCAGCGTCTCTGCCTCGTACGGCTCCTCGGCGACACCGGCGGCCGCCTTGGCCGCGGCCCAGTAGCGAATGGTCCCGTTGGCCATGTGCGGCGCTCCTCCCATGGGTCTGTCCATGCGGTCTATTCGGCGGTTGCCGTCGTCCATGATGCCGTGGCCCAGTCACCGATCCGCGCGAGGAGTCCGTCGTCCGCCGCGTGCTCGGCGTGCCCCATGCCCGTCTCCAGCCACAGCTCGGCGCCGCCGGACGCGGCCTCGGCCAGCATCCGCGGGTGGTCGAGGGGGAAGTACGGATCCCGGTCGCCGTGCACGATCAGGAGCGGCGTCGGCGCGATCAGCGGCACGGACTCGACGGGCGAGAGCGGCACCGGGTCCCACTCGTGCGGGTGAATGCGGGTGCGGAGCCCGATACGGCCCACGATCCGGCCGGCCGGCCGCGTCACCAGCCAGTGCAGCCGCCGCATCGGCGCGGTCCCGCGGTAGTACCAGCGGGCCGGGGCACTCACCGCGACCACGGCGTCGGAACGCGCTTCCGTGCGCCCCCTGTGCAACGCGGCGTGCCGCAGGACGACAGATCCGCCCATCGAGAAGCCGACCGTCACCACGTGTTCATGCCCGAGTGACCTCGCCCACTCCACGGCGGCCACCAGGTCGAGTACCTCCCGGTCGCCGACGGTCGACCGCCCGCCCGACCGCCCGTGCCCGCGGAACGAGAACGTGACCACGGCGGCATCCTGCGCGAACACACCCGCCGCACGCCGGACATGCGGCCGTTCCAGATCGCCTGTGAACCCGTGCGCGACCACGATCACCGGGCCCCCTGCCGGGCCCGGACCGGGGTCGTAGGAAGCCTCGATCGGGACGCCGTCCCGCGTGCGCAGCATCACGCGCCGTGAGCGCGCAGTGATCGGCTGCACAGAAGAACGTGCGTCTTGACCTGCCCCACCGGAACTCATGTGGGCTATTCTGCTTGCCAGAGGATCCGGGCAGCGAAGCCCCCGGGTCCTTTTGTGCTTTCGGACTGCGTTGTATACGAACGCGGTCGGCAGGGCGCGCAGGGCCCCAGGGCGCGGGGTCCGAAGCAGTGCAAAGCAGTACAGAAGAGCAGTACGAACAAGCAGTACGAAGCAGTGCCGTAAACGTCCTCGCAGGGACCGAGGAGGAACCAGACGTTATGGGCGAGCGAAACGTGCAGGACCGCAGGACGACCCAGGCAGGTGGGGCGCGATGAGTTCTCTGCTGCTCCTGACCAATGCCCTTCAGCCGTCGACGGAGGTGCTCCCCGCTCTCGGCCTGCTGCTGCACAACGTGCGGGTCGCCCCCGCCGAAGGCCCGGCTCTCGTCGACACCCCCGGTGCCGACGTCATCCTCATCGACGGGCGCCGCGACCTCCCGCAGGTACGCAGCCTGTGCCAGCTTCTCCGTTCCACCGGGCCCGGCTGTCCGCTGGTCCTCGTGGTGACGGAGGGCGGCCTGGCGGCGGTCACCGCCGACTGGGGCATCGACGACGTACTTCTCGACACGGCGGGACCCGCCGAGGTCGAGGCGCGGCTGCGGCTCGCGATGGGCCGCCAGCAGATCGTCGCCGACGACTCCCCGATGGAGATCCGCAACGGCGACCTGTCGGTCGACGAGGCCACCTACAGCGCGAAGCTGAAGGGGCGGGTCCTCGACCTGACCTTCAAGGAGTTCGAGCTCCTCAAATACCTCGCGCAGCACCCGGGCCGCGTCTTCACGCGCGCCCAGCTCCTCCAGGAGGTGTGGGGCTACGACTACTTCGGCGGCACCCGCACCGTGGACGTCCACGTGCGGCGCCTGCGCGCGAAGCTCGGGCCCGAGCACGAGTCCCTGATCGGGACCGTGCGCAACGTCGGCTACCGCTTCGTGACGCCCGAGAAGGTCGAGCGGGCGGCGGACGCGGCGAAGGCCAAGGCAGCCGCTCCGAAGCCGGATCCCGCAGAGCACGCGGCGCACGCAGCACACACGGAAAGGGCCGACGACACGGACTCCGGGGCCGATTCCCGTGCCGTGCGGGAGCCGGTCGAGCAGCCCCGGGCGGGCGCTCACCAGGCCGCCGCCGGACGCCCTGCCCAGCGGTAGGTCCATCCGCGTAGACTCCGCGCGTGGCCAAGGTGACTCGGGATGATGTGGCGCGACTGGCGGGTACTTCGACCGCGGTCGTGAGCTACGTCATCAACAACGGACCTAGGCCGGTTGCCCCGGCCACGCGCGAGCGTGTACTCGCCGCGATCAAGGAACTGGGGTACCGGCCCGACCGGGTCGCCCAGGCCATGGCGTCGCGGCGGACCGACCTCATAGGCATGATCGTGCCGGACGCGCGCCAGCCGTTCTTCGCGGAGATGGCGCACGCCGTCGAACAGGCGGCTTCCGAGCGCGGAAAAATGGTCCTCGTCGGCAACTCCGACTACGTCGAGGAGCGCGAGGTCCACTATCTGCGGGCCTTCCTCGGCATGCGGGTGTCCGGCCTCATCCTCGTCAGCCACGGCCTGAACGATCTGGCCGCGGCCGAGATAGAGGCGTGGGACGCGCGCGTGGTCCTGCTGCACGAGCGGCCCGAGGCGATCGACGACGTCGCCGTCGTGATCGACGACATCGGCGGCGCCCAGCTGGCCACCCGGCACCTTCTCGAACACGGCCACCCGTACGTCGCCTGTCTCGGCGGCACCGCCGAGACGCCGTCCGTCGGCGACCCGGTCTCCGACCACGTCGAGGGCTGGCGCCGGGCCATGCACGAGGCGGGACTGTCCACCGAGGGGCGGCTGTTCGAGGCGCCGTACAACCGCTACGACGCGTACAAGATCGGGCTCGAGCTGCTCGCCGGGCCGCAGCGGCCTCCGGCGATCTTCTGCTCCACGGACGACCAGGCCTTCGGCATCCTGCGGGCCGCGCGCGAGCTGCGGATCGAGGTGCCGGGCGAACTGGCCGTCGCCGGCTTCGACGACGTGAAGGAGGCGGGTCTGACGGATCCGCCGCTGACGACGGTCGCGTCGGACCGCTCGGCGATGGCGCGGTCCGCCGTCGACCTCGTCCTCGACGACTCGCTGCGCGTCGCAGGGTCCCGGCGTGAGCGCCTCAAGGTGTTCCCCTCGCGGCTGGTCGTCCGCCAGTCCTGCGGCTGCCCGTGACCTGACCGCGAGGAACGACCGCGCGCGCCGGCCCCGGACTTCGGGACCGACGCGCGCGTGCTGTGTGTCACTCGTGGCGCGTGATCGCTCAGAACATCAGGTTGTACTGGTTGAACCCGGTGCCCAGGCTCTTGCGCGCGCCGAAGACGTCGGCGGACGCCTTGTTGGTGCCCGGGTAGAGCCAGAGCGTGCCGCCCGAGTCGCGGGCCATGACGTCGGCGATACCGTCGCCGGTCACGTCTCCGTTCGTCACGTACGAGGTGAAGTTCCAGCCCGTACGCGCCTGGATGCGCGCCGCGAACGGGGTGTGCTCGACCTGCGTGCCCCGGTAGAGGTACAGGACGCCGGAGCTGTTGCGGACCAGGAGGTCCGCCTTGCCGTCGCCGGTCAGGTCGCCGCGGCCGAAGACCTTGACGCCCTTCCAGGCCTTGTCGACGACCTTGACCTTGCCGTAGAACTCGCCGTTGCCCTTGCCCGGGTAGAGGTACGTCGAGCCGTCGGCGTCCACCGCGACGAGGTCGGGGCGGGAGTCACCGGTCATGTCGCCGGGGATGGCGTAGGACTTGTAGCCGCCCCAGACCGAGGTGATCTGCATCCACTCGAAGGTGTCCGACGCGTGGTTGTAGTAGCTGCGGTACAGCTTGCCGTCGGTGCTGTCGCGGATGATCAGGTCCTGGAAGAAGTCCCGGTCCAGGTCGGCCTGGAGAGCCCAGCTCGCGGTCTGCCAGCCGGCGCTCTGGTAGGCGCGCGTGGCAAGCGAGGTGCCCTTGCTGTCCTGCTCGAACAGGCCACCGGAGGGGGTGCGCGCCAGCAGGTCGGCCCGGCCGTCGAAGCTCAGGTCCGTGTCGTCGATGCGCGGCTGGGCCGCCCAGACGTACGAGGAGACCTTGGTGAAGACGGGGTAGGCGCCCTTCGCGGTGCAGCCGGAGACGCCCCACGAGACGATGCCGACGACACGTCCGCCGACGACCACCGGGCCGCCGGAATCGCCGCTGCAGGGGCTCTTGGTGCCCTCGTCGGCGCCCGTCGCCGGGGTGCCCGCGCAGAACATCGAGCCCTCGATGAAGTCGTCCTCACCGAGGACCGACTGCATCGCGGTGTTGCAGGTGGAGTCGGAGACCATCGGCAGGGTCGCCTTGCGCAGGGTCGCCGACAGGTCGGCGCCCTCGGCGCCGGAGGTCAGGCCCCAGCCGTAGACGGTGGCGGAGGTGCCCGCCTTGTAGGAGGCGGTGTCGTTGCTCTGGACCACCTTCGACCACTGGTCCTCCAGCGGACGGTCCAGGGTGAGCACCGCGATGTCGTTCTGGATGGTCTCGGCGTTGTAGCGCGGGTGGTTCCACTGGCGCCAGACGCCCGCGACGGTGCCCTGGGCACTGTCGAGCAGGCCCGCGGTGCCGGCCACGACCGCGCCGTTGTTCACCCAGTCCAGGCCGGAGACGCAGTGGGCCGCGGTGAGGACCTTGTTCGGGGCGACGAGGGTGCCGCCGCAGAAGTAGCCGTCCCCGGACGCGGGGTCGTAGTACGAGAGCTGGACCATCCACGGCGCGGAGGAGATCGGCGTCTCGGTGCCGCCGATGATGAACGGCGTCTTCTTGGGCTTCGTCTCCGGGGTCGCCTGGGTCTTCGCGGCCTCGACGACCCGCTTGCGCAGTTCGGCGTCGGATGCGGCAGGGGCCGGATTCGCGGTCCGGGCGACGCTCGCGTCGGGCAGTCTGTGCGGCTCGTCGGCCGCGGTGGCGGGGTGTGCCACGAGGGCGCCGGCGCAGCTCAGCGTCAGCGCGAGAGCGGCCGTGGACAGCGCCGTGACGGGGCGTCTCCAGCGGTCGCGCAGGGCAGGTATCACTCAGGGCTCCTGGTGTGAAGAGTGGCTTCAGGGCCCGAGAAGGGGCGTGACGATGCGCACCACGGCCGGTACCGGACACAGAGCACACGAAGAATCGGGCTCAGCCCCGGACCACGCCGCAGACCCCCCTCCGGCGCACGGATCGTAGGCCTCACGGACCCCTCGACACACGACCTTCACAGCGGGCAGGTGAGAGTTGTCCCGGCGCCCGCCCGCATCTCATCCTGCGTCCACCGGCCGTTTCCCGAGTGCGCCTTTATATCGGGCAAACAGGGTTCTCGCGGGACTCTCAGGGCACGCTCAGGTGGCTCTCATGAACGCGGCTCAGGCTTACTGCCATGACCGAGAGCTTCCGCCGAAGCGGCGAGTACCCCCAGGGCCAGCAGCAGCACTCGCAGTCCCCGTATCCGGGGACCCCCGAGGCGGGCGGCGCCTTTCCGCCCCCGCCCGCGTACGACCCGCCGCAGCCGGCGAACGCCGCGCCGGGTTCGCAGATGTGGCCCGCTCCGGTGCCGGAGGGCTCCCCTGTTCCGCCCGCCCCGCGGCGGCGACGGGTCAAGGGTCCGCTCGGCCTGCTGGCCGCGGTCGCCATCGCCGCCGCGGCCGTCGGCGGCGGCACCGCGTACGCCTTCCAGGAGCTGACCGGCAAGGACTCCACGTCCACGAACGCCGGGGCGAGCGTCGTGCCCACCAGCCAGAAGGGCACCGTCTCCGGCGTCGCCGCGGCAGTCAGCCCCGCCATCGTGGAGATCAGCGCGACCTCGAACGCGGGCAGCTCCACCGGCTCCGGTGTCGTCATCACGAGTGACGGCGAGATCGTCACCAACAACCACGTCGTCTCCGGCGCCTCGGCGGTCAAGGTGCGCACGAGCGACGGCAAGACCTACACGGCCGAGGTCGTCGGCACCGACGCCAAGAAGGACCTCGCCCTCATCAAGCTGAAGAACGCGTCGGGTCTCAAGACCGCGTCCCTCGGCGACTCCGACAACGTGAAGGTCGGCGACGAGGTCGTCGCCATCGGCTCCCCCGAGGGCCTGACCGGCACCGTCACCAGCGGCATCGTCTCCGCGCTCGACCGCGACGTCACCGTCTCCACGGACGAGGAACAGCAGCAGCAGCAACAGGGCGGTGGAGGCGACGGCCGGTGGCCGTTCGAGTTCGGCGGGCAGCAGTTCAACGGCGACACCGGCTCGTCGAAGACGACGTACAAGGCCATACAGACCGACGCGTCCCTCAACCCCGGCAACTCCGGCGGCGCCCTCATCGACATGAACGGCAACATCATCGGCATCAACTCCGCGATGTACTCGTCCAGTTCGGACAGCGGGTCCGGATCGTCGGGCGCGGGCAGCGTCGGCCTCGGCTTCGCCATCCCGGTCAACACCGTCAAGGCCGACCTCGACTCGCTGCGCAGCGGGGGCACCTCCGGCAGCTGACCCCGGCCGCGCGCCGCCGCGCCGCACGCACCCGTAGAGCCGCCGTGCGAGGCTGATACCGGCCCCGCACCACCGCCCGCACCCCCGAGGAAGCCCGCCCATGAGCCCCGCCGAAGGCGACCGCGAACCCCAGCGCATTCTCATCGTCGACGACGAACCCGCCGTCCGCGAGGCGCTGCGGCGCAGCCTCGCCTTCGAGGGGTACGGCACGGAGGTCGCGGTCGACGGCGCGGACGCGCTCGACAAGGCCGCCGCGTACCAGCCCGACCTGGTCGTCCTCGACATCCAGATGCCCCGCATGGACGGCCTCACGGCCGCCCGGCGGCTGCGGGCCGGCGGGTCCCGCACCCCCATCCTGATGCTCACGGCCCGCGACACCGTCGGCGACCGCGTGACCGGGCTCGACGCGGGCGCCGACGACTACCTGGTCAAGCCGTTCGAACTGGACGAGCTGTTCGCGCGGGTACGGGCCCTGCTGCGGCGCAGCGCCTACGCCTCGGCGGGCGGCCCGGCGGACGACGCCGGTGAGGTCCTGTCCTTCGCGGACCTGCGGATGGATCTCTCGACCCGCGAGGTCACGCGCGGCGCGCGCACCGTGGAGCTGACCCGCACGGAGTTCACGCTCCTGGAGATGTTCCTCGCCCACCCGCGCCAGGTCCTCACCCGCGAACAGATCCTCAAGGCGGTCTGGGGCTTCGACTTCGAGCCGAGCTCCAACTCCCTGGACGTGTACGTGATGTACCTGCGCAGGAAGACGGAGGCGGGCGGCGAGCCGCGGCTCGTCCACACGGTGCGGGGTGTGGGGTACGTGCTGCGGGCCGGGGGCGGCGAGTGATCGGGCGGGTCCGTGCGCTGCCCCTGCGGTCACGGCTGGCGCTGCTCGTCGCGGTGGCGGTGGCCGTCGCGGTGGCCGCGGTCTCGGTCACCTGCTGGGTGATCGTGCAGAAGAAGCTGTACGCGGAGGTGGACGACCAGCTGCACTCGTCGGGCAAGA
The DNA here is from genome assembly GCF_044748025.1 of Streptomyces sp. NPDC090032. Classification (NCBI taxonomy): domain Bacteria; kingdom Bacillati; phylum Actinomycetota; class Actinomycetes; order Kitasatosporales; family Streptomycetaceae; genus Streptomyces; species Streptomyces sp. NPDC090032. The sequence continues at coordinate 547,626 of NZ_JBIVFF010000006.1, forward strand.
CGCTCCAGGCCGGCGAGATCTCCGGCCTCCTGCAGAACTGCAGCCAAAAGCCCAGCGACCGTCCGAGCGCCCTGCGGAGCACCTCGTACGCCCAACTGGTCAAGGTCGACGGCACCCCGTGCGTCCTGCCCAATTCCCGCGGCACCGTCGAGGTGGCCAGCAGCGACAAGGCCGTGGCGCGTGACCCCAACCCCGGCGTCGAGACCTACCGCAACGGCACGGACACCGACGGACAGCCCGTCCGGGTGGTGACCGTACCCGTCGTGCTCGAGGGCCCCGGTCAGCCGGTGCTCGCCGGAAACGCCCTGCTCATCGCCCTCCCCCTCCAGGACACCCAGTCCACGCTCAACGAACTCGCCCTGGTCCTCCTCCTCGTCTCCGGAATCGGCGTCGTCGGCGCCGGTGCCGCCGGACTCTGGATCGCCCGGTCCGGACTCCGCCCCGTCGACGAACTCACCGACACCGTCGAGCACGTGGCCCGTACCGAAGACCTCACCGTGCGCATCCCCGTGGAGGGAGACGACGAGATCGCGCGGCTGTCCGCGTCCTTCAACTCCATGACCGCGTCCCTCGCCTCGTCGCGCGAACTCCAGCAGCAGCTCATCGCCGACGCCGGGCACGAGCTGCGCACCCCCCTCACCTCCATGCGCACCAACATCGAGCTGCTCACCCGCAGCGACGAGACGGGCCGGGCGATCCCGCCGGACGACCGCAAGGCGCTGATGGCCTCGCTCAAGGCCCAGATGACCGAACTGGCCGCGCTCATCGGGGACTTGCAGGAGCTGTCCCGTACGGGACTGACCGCCGGCGACGCGCCCCTCAAGGTCGTCGCCCTGCACGACACGGTCCGTACCGCGCTGGAGCGTGCCGCGCTGCGCGGGCCCGAGCTGAAGATCACCTCCGAGCTCGCCCCCTGGTACGTACGGGCCGAGCCCGCGTCCCTGGAGCGCGCGATCGTGAACCTCCTCGACAACGCGGTCAAGTTCAGCCCGCCCAAGGGCACCATCGAGGTCCACCTCATGCGCGGCCGGCTGACCGTGCGCGATCACGGTCCCGGTATCCCGGCCGATGAACTCCCGTACGTCTTCGACCGGTTCTGGCGTTCGCAGTCCGCGCGGGCCCTGCCGGGTTCGGGCCTCGGCCTGTCGATCGTGGCCCGCACGGTGGAGAGCTGCGGTGGCACCGTCGGGCTCGGGGCCGCGGAGGGCGGCGGCACGGTCGCGACGGTGCAGCTGCCGGGCGCACCGACGCCCCCGCCGGAAGTCCCCTGAGGCGCGCTGAACACCCCCCAGGGGCCTAGCGCTCGAAGCCCAGCCCCTCCCCCGTGAGCCCGACCCGGATCCCGTCCTTCTCGACCTTCACGTCGCTCAGCCGGACGTCGCCCATCCCGTCGCCCGGCAGTTTCGGCAGCCGGAACGCCAGCGAGAGGCGGTCGGCGAGTTCGGGGCGGGTGAGCCGGGTGAGGCCCTGGAGCAAGGCCGGGTCGAGGCCGAACTTCTTCAGGAGCGCCGGGTGCGCGAGCGCGAGGTCGACCAGGTTCAGGGACATCAGCTGGTGCACGAAGCGCGGTGAGCCGGTGAGCTCGCTCAGCCGCCGGTCACTGCGCAGCGCCTCGCGCACCGCGGAGTCGGGCACGCCCAGCCGGCGCACGAGCGACGGCACGGACAGCAGGGCCTTCGCCTTGGCGGTCTCGGTCGCGAGGCGCGCCACCGAGCGGCGGCTCAGGTGCAGGCCCTCGGAGGGACGCGTGCCGGGCCGGTACGTGGCGAGGTCGCCGATGTCGAGCCGCATGCCGCCGATGTCGGTGGCGATGCCGGTGTCGCCGATGCGCCGGATCGTCGCGTCGGCGCGCATCTTCAGGTCGTGTCCGGCGACGGGCAGCGTGCCGCGCGCGAGGATGCGGTCGCGGCCCCGGCCGCTGAACGTGACCTGGGAGGCGCCGAGTTCGCGGTTCAGGTCGTCGAAGGAGAGCAGGACCTCGCCGGTCATGCCGCCGATGCGGGCGCCGCGCACATCGGTGGGTCCGTCGCCTTCGATGCGGACGTCGCGGATGGTCGCGGACACCTTGGCGAGGGAGACGCGGCTCGCGGCGACGTCGGGGACGGTGACCCTCACCTCGTCCAGGCGCCGGTCGGCGAGCTGCGTGAGGAACGGGAAGCCCTCGATGTCGACCTCGGGCGCGGCGCTCAGGTGCAGCTGGTCCTTGAGCCGGTCCGCGGCGCGGTGCTCGGCGTAGAGGAGGGCCCAGCGGTCCGCGAGGGTGACGAAGGCGGCGAGGACGACGATCCCGACGACGGCCTTCGTGGCGAGCGGGAGCCCGGCGAACCGGTTGCGGCGGCGGCTGCCACGGCGGTGGTTGGGCGGCGCCCACTCGACGTCACCGGGCTCCTCCTCGTGGAGGAACTCGTCGAGCGGATTGTCCGCGAGGGCGCCCAGCTCGTCGTACGGGTTGTGCGGCACAGTGTCTGATGGAACGGATTCCTCCGTGCGTACATCAGACAGTTCGGCGGACTCGGACGTGAACGCGGCTATGCGGTGGGGGGAACGCATCGTGAGATTTCACCATACGAACCGACCCCACCGCCCAGCATTACTCCCAGTAAGGGACGGTTTAGGCCCCCGACCCGGCCGTGCGATACGTCACTTCACGACCGTGATCCGGTCCGCCTTCGGGGGCGCGATCGGTGACGTGGCCGACGAGTTGGCCGTCAGGTAGTCGTTGAGCGCCTTCAGGTCGTCGTCGCCGACCAGCGGGTTCTTGCCCTGGCCGAGCGCCGCGAAGCCGTCGCCGCCGCCCGCGAGGAACGAGTTCATCGCGACGCGGTAGGTCGCCGCCGGGTCGATCGCGGCGCCGTTCAGCTTGATGGAGTCGACGACGACCCGGGCCGCGCCCGTCTTCGTCATGTCGAGCGTGTACGTCAGGCCCGCCGACGGCTGGAGGATCTTCGGCGAGGCCTCGTTGGAACCGCTGACCTGCTGCTGGAGCGCGGCGATGACCTGCGCGCCGGTCAGGTCGGCCAGGTTCACGGTGTTGCTGAAGGGCTGCACGGTGAAGCCCTCGCCGTAGGTGACGACGCCGTCGCCCTCGCTGCCGCTCGCCTTGTACACGAGGTCGGAGCGCACGCCGCCGGGGTTCATCAGGGCCAGCGAGGTCTTCGGGTCGAGGGTCTTGGCGTGCGCGAGCTGCGCGTCCGCGATCAGATCGCCGAGCGGCGCCTCCGGCGAAGTGGCGCCGCGGCCCGGGATGTCCGCCGAGATGTAGCCGACGGGCCGGCTCGCGACGGGCGCGGCCATCTTGTTCCAGCGGCCGATGAGCGCGGTCATGTCCGCTGCCTTCGGCTGCGTGCGGCTCACCACGTGGTTGGCCGACTTCACCGACGTACGCACGATGTCCTTGGTGCGGCGGTCGTACGTCAGCGTCGTGTCCGTGTAGAGCTTCCCGTACGAGGACGCCGAAGTGACCATGCGGGGCTTGCCGGACGGGTCGGGGATCGTGCAGACGTACGCGTTGTGCGTGTGGCCGGTGACCAGCGCGTCGACCTTCGGCGAGATGCCCTTGGCGATGTCGACGATCGGGCCGGAGATGCCCGCGCCTCCGCTCGGGGAGTCGCAGTCGTAGTTGTACGAGCCTGAGGCCGGCACGCCGCCCTCGTGGATGAGCGTGACGATCGACTTCACGCCCTGCTTGTCGAGGATCTTGGCGTACTTGTTGACGGTCTCGATCTCGTCGTGGAACTTCAGGCCCTTGACGCCCTCGGCGGAGACGATGTCGGGGGTGCCCTCAAGGGTCACGCCGATGAACCCGATCTTCACGCCGTTGTGCTTCCACACCCAGTAGGGGGCGAGGATCGGCTTGCCGGTCTTCTCGTTCGTCACGTTGGCGGCGAGGTAGGGGTAGTCGGCGCCCTTGAACTTCTTGCCGTCCTCGAAGCAGCCGTCCTTGGGGTGGCAGCCGCCGTTCTGCATGCGGGCCAGCTCCGTGGCGCCCTCGTCGAACTCGTGGTTGCCGACGCTCGTGACGTCCAGGTCGAGCTTGTTCATCGCCTCGACGGTGGGCTCGTCGTGGAAGAGCCCGGACAGCAGCGGGCTGGCCCCGATCAGGTCGCCGGCCGCGGCGGTGACGCTGTACGGGTGGCTCTTCCTCGCGGTCCGCAGGGACGTGGCGAGGTACTCGACGCCGCCCGCGTCGACCTTCCGCGTGGTGCCGTCCGGCAGGTTCTCCGTGACCTGACCCGACGAACCGGCCGGCGGCTCCAGATTGCCGTGGAAGTCGTTGAAGGAGAGCAGCTGCACGTCGACCGTGCGCCGGTCCTTGCCGCCGTGGTGCCGGTCCTGCGCGGCGCCCGCGGGCAGCGCCGCGACGAGCGCGCCGACGGTGGCGAGCCCGGCCGCCACGGCGAGTATCCGCGATGCGGGGCGGCGTCCGGGCCGGTGCGGTGCCGGCGGAGACTGCGGTGGCAACGGGTTCATCGGATTGCGTCCCCCTGTGTGGGTGCTGTGTGGCGGCGGTGGTGGCCGTGTGCCGTGACCAAGTCGGCAGCCTAGGGTCAACGCGCGTAGCACAACAGGTGTTTGCCGGTTACGAGCTGGTTGCCATCACTCGGCGCAAGCCCGGCGCGGGCCCGTCGCCGTACCCTCTTGTGCATGACCAGCGACGCCGTGCCCACCTCCCCCGACCGCCAGATCGAGACGCTCACCGCTCTCACGCCCGACCAGGCGGAAGCCGTCCTGGAGATCCTTGCCGACGCCGCCCGCGCCGACGGGCAGCAGGCGGTGTCGGAGCAGGGCCGTCTGCAACTGCGCGGCGGCCCCAGGGAGGGCGTGCGCCACTTCCTGCTGAAGGTCGACCGCGAGCTGATCGGGTACGGCCAGCTGGAGGACACCGACCCCATCGAGGCGCCGGCCGCCGAACTCGTCGTGCACCCCGCGCACCGCGGGCACGGGCACGGGCGGGCGCTCGGCTCGGCGCTGCTCGGCGCGTCCGGCAAGCGGCTGCGGGTCTGGGCGCACGGCGGCCACTCGGCGGCCCGGCATCTCGCGCAGGTCCTCGGCCTGACCCTGTTCCGCGAACTGCGCCAGATGCGGCGCCCGTTGGCCGAGGGCCCCTCGCTCGCCGAGCCGGTGCTCCCCGAGGGCGTCGCCATCCGGGCCTTCGTGCCCGGCGAGGACGACGCGGCCTGGCTCGCGGTGAACGCGGCGGCGTTCGCCCACCACCCCGAGCAGGGCTCGCTGACCCAGCGCGACCTGGACGACCGCAAGGCCGAGCCGTGGTTCGACCCGGCCGGATTCTTCCTCGCCGTGCGGGAGGGCGACGGCGAGGTCATCGGCTTCCACTGGACCAAGGTCCACGCCGAGGAACAGCTCGGCGAGGTCTACGTCGTCGGGGTCGCGCCGGGCAACCAGGGCGGCGGCCTCGGCAAGGCGCTCACGGCGGTGGGCCTGCGGCATCTGGCGAGGTCGGGCCTGCCGACGGCGATGCTCTACGTGGACGCCGACAACAAGCCGGCGGTCACGGTCTACGAGCGCCTCGGCTTCGTCACGTACGAGACGGACCTGATGTACCGCACGGAGTCGTAGGCCGGACCAGACCCAGGTCCTGCACGACCCAGCAGCTCGGCCGAGGGGCAGTCGTCACTTGACACTGCCCCTCTCTTTGCACCACCCTTTCACTACTTGATTAGTGAAAGGGTGGTGTTGAAGAACGTGGTCGAGTACCGGATCGACCGGCGCAGCGGCGTCGCCACCTATCTCCAGATCGTCCAGCAGACCCAGCAGGCCCTGCGCCTCGGCCTGCTGGAGCCCGGAGACAAGCTGCCCACGGCCCGCGAGGTCGTCGAAGCCACCGCGATCAACCCGAACACCGTCCTCAAGGCGTACCGCGAGCTGGAACGCGAGGGCCTCGTCGAGGCCCGCCGAGGTCTCGGCACGTTCGTCCGCAGGACGCTCGGCGCGGCCCCGGCCGACTCGCCACTGCGGGCCGAACTCGCGGACTGGGCCCGGCGCGCCCACGCCGCGGGCCTCGACCGTGAGGACGCGGCCGCCCTGTTCGGCGCCGTACTGGACGAAAACTTCCCGAAGGGGGACCAGTGAGTTCCACCAGCACCACCCCGGCCGTCGCCATCGAGGCGACAGGGCTCGGCAAGCGTTACGGCCGCCACGGCCACGCCGCGCTCGACCTGTGTTCCTTCCGGCTGCCCGCCGGGCGGATCAGCGCCCTGGTCGGGCCCAACGGGGCGGGAAAGTCCACCCTCCTCGCGATCGCCGCCGGGCTCCTGCGCCCCACCTCCGGGCACCTCACCGTCCTCGGCGCCGCCCCCGGCGTGCACCGCGACCGCGTCGCGTACCTCTCGCAGGACAAGCCGCTGTACCCGCAGCTCTCCATCGCGGACACCCTGCGCATGGGCGCCGAGCTGAACCCGGGCTGCTGGGACGCCGCCTACGCCCACGGGATCGTCGAGCAGGGCGACCTCGACCCCTCGTCCAGGGTCCGCTCGCTCTCCGGCGGACAGCGCACCCGCGTCGCCCTCGCACTCGCACTCGGCAAGCGCCCCCAGCTGATGCTCCTCGACGAGCCGATGGCGGACCTCGACCCGCTCGCCCGCCACGAGCTGATGGGCACGCTGATGGCGGACGCCGCCGAACACGGCACCACCGTCCTGATGTCGTCGCACATCGTCGCCGAACTGACCGACGCCTGCGACCACTTGCTGCTCCTGGGCGCCGGCCGCATCCGGCTCGGCGGCGGCATCGACGACCTGACGGCCGCGCACAGCCTGGTCACCGGACGCGGCACGGCCGCCGACCTCGCCCCGCACACCGTGGTCGAGTCCCGCGCCGCCGGCCGCGGACTGACCGCCATGATCCGCCGCGACGGGCCGCTCGACAGCGCCTGGGAGGCACAGGAGCCGTCCATGGAGGAACTGATCCTCGCCCATCTGCGCAACCCCGGCGCCCCGGCGCTGATCACCCCGGGCACGACCGCGTCCGCCGTGGCGGTGACGGCATGAAGACACTCACCGACAACGCCGACAACGCGCACAACACGGCCGACGCCACCGGCCGCCCCGCCGCGCGCCGCACCCTCCCCGGCCCCGACGGCCTCGTCTGGACCGTGCTGCGCCTGCACCGCACCGCCCTGTGGGTGTGGACGGCGTACGTCGTCATCACCGCGGGCCTGCTGCTGTGGCTGTGGGGACCGGGCGCGAGCGCGGCACAGCAGGCGTTCGACGTGCTCGGCTACAGCGGTGCGCAGGAGAACGCGTACATCGGCGGATTCTCGTTCCTCGGTCTCGGCGGCTCGTTCGACCACCGCTTCTACGGCCCGTCCACGCTGATCAGCCTCGCCTCGTGCGCCATAGCCGTCTTCGCGGCGGGACCGCTGATCGCGCGCGAACTGGAGCGGGGAACGGCCAGGCTGGCCTGGACCCAGTCCGTGTCCCCCGCCCGCTGGCTGGCCGCGAAGCTGGCCGTGCCCGCGGTGTTCGTCGCCGTCGGCACGAGCCTGATCGTCGTCCTGTACCGGCTCGTGTGGAACGCGCACAACCACCTGCTGGTCGCGGGCATCGGCCCCCGCTCCTTCTACTTCTCCATCGGCCCCGCCACCGTCGCGACCGCCCTGTTCGGCCTCGCGGTCGGCGTACTCGCCGCCCTCGTCCTGCGCCGTACGCTGCCGGCCCTGCTGGCCGCCGGTGTCGTGCAGCTCCTGGCCGGCGCGCTGCGCGGCAACAACTGGCCGTTCCAGCACTCGCCGTTCTCGCGCCTGCAGCCCGAACTGCCCGTCTACAGCAAGGCGATCACGTCCTCGGGCGCCAAGGTCTCCGACCCCGGCTGCTACCTGAGCCAGAAGTGCCTCGACCGCCACGACATCACCGGCTTCACGCGCACCTACCTCCACTCGCCCGACTACTGGCCCCGCCAGCTCGCGGAGACGGGCATCCTGCTCGCCCTGACCGCGCTCGCCGTCGTCGGCGCGTTCCTCGTCCTGCGCAGGTACCAGGCGAAGAACACCCACCGGCCGAAGAAGGAGACCGCAGCATGAGCACCGCCACCTTCTCCCCCTCGACCGGGATGACCTGGACCGTGCTGAAGGTGCACCGGCTCGCCCTGTGGCTGTGGGTCGCCTACGTCGCGATCACCGCCGCGATGCTGCTGTGGCTGTGGGGGCCGGGCTTCTCCGGGCTGCACATCACCGGCAAGTGCGTCGCGGGCGTCGCGAACGCCTGCACCGTCACGGGCCAGGGAGCGGGCACGTACGAGTATCTGCTCGCGCTCACCACGAGCCTGATCACGCTCGTGCCCGGGATCGCGGCCGCTTTCGCGGGCGGGCTGCTCTTCGGCCGCGAGCTGGAGCGCGGCACGGCCGCCCTCGCGTGGACGCAGTCCGTCTCCCCGGCCCGCTGGCTGACGACGAAGCTCACCGTCCCGGCCGCGTTCCTCGTCGTCGGCACCGGCATCCTCGTGGCGCTGCGCCGCCTGGTGGCGTCGGGGGCGAGCGGCCTCCCCGACAACCAGTGGTTCACCGACGGCATCTACGGCGTCCTCGGCCCGACCGCCGTCGCGCTCCCGCTGCTCGGCCTGGCACTCGGTGCCCTGGTCGCGTTCATCTCCCGGCGCGTGATCACGTCGATGTGTGTCTCGCTCGCCCTCACCGGCATCGTGATCACCGCGCTCGGCGAGATCCGGCCCCACCTGTGGCCCGGCGCCACCGTCACCGGGAATGTCCGCGAGGGCTACCGGGGCTTCACCGGCCTCTTCCTCGACGAGGGCGCGGTCACCGCGAGCGGCGCCCACATCGCCGACCCCCTGTGCCGCGCCGGCACGAACTGCCTCGCCCAGCACAATGTCACCGGCTTCTACCGCGAGTTCCAGCCGTCCTCCCACTTCTGGCCGCTCCAGCTCGTCGAGACGGGCATCCTGCTGGCCCTGACGGCACTCGTGGTGGCGGCGGTCTTCGCCCTCCTGCGCCGGAACCAGCGGCCGTAGGCTTCGCAGAGCGCCGGGGGCGTCCTCGATGACGTCCCCGGGACGCCCCGCCATGCCCCGCACGTCATGTCGCCGTAACCAACCATTCAGACGGGCTTGCCACTCTCACAGAATGCAGCCCGCCGCGCCCGACCCCACCGGGGCACCGGCGGAGAGCTCCCCCCACGGGAGACTCCGCCTCACGCCCGCGCTCTCCGACGCGCCCATCGTGGTCAAGGCGCGGAAGAATGGGTCCATGAGCCAGCAGAACGCCCAGGACCAGGCCTCCGACCGGCAGGCGCAGCCGTCCGTCGGCTCCATAGCCGCGCACCGCCCGCACACCGTCGCAGGCGGTGACTTCAAACCCGATCTCCCCGAGCTCACGGCCGACATCGACGCCGACCCCGACGAGTTCGAGGACTACAGCGCCGAGCTGCCCCAGGGCCGCTTCCTGGACCGGGAGCGCAGCTGGCTCGCCTTCAACGAGCGCGTACTCGAACTGGCCGAGGACCCGGACACCCCGCTCCTGGAGCGGGCGAACTTCCTGGCGATCTTCGCGTCGAACCTGGACGAGTTCTTCATGGTCCGCGTGGCCGGACTCAAGCGCCGTATCGCGACGGGCGTCGCCACCCGTTCGGCCTCAGGGCTCCAGCCCCGTGAGGTCCTCGAGCTGATCTGGAACCGCTCGCGCGAGCTCATGGCCCGGCACGCCGCCTGCTTCCAGGAGGACGTCGCCCCCGCGCTCGCCGACGAGGGCATCCACCTGGTGCGCTGGGAGGAGCTCACGGACAAGGAGCAGTCCCGGCTCTTCACGCTGTTCAAGCAGCAGATCTTCCCGGTGCTCACCCCGCTGGCCGTGGACCCCGCGCACCCGTTCCCGTACATCTCCGGCCTGTCCCTGAACCTCGCCGTCGTCGTGCGCAACCCGGTCTCCGGGCACCGCCACTTCGCGCGCGTCAAGGTGCCGCCGCTGCTCTCCCGCTTCCTGGAGGCCTCGCCGCAGCGCTACGTCCCCATCGAGGACGTCATCTCGGCGCCCAAGCACCTGGGCGAGCTGTTCCCCGGCATGGAGGTCCTGGAGCACCACATGTTCCGGCTGACCCGGAACGAGGACCTGGAGGTCGAGGAGGACGACGCCGAGAACCTCCTCAAGGCGCTGGAGAAGGAGCTCATGCGGCGCCGCTTCGGCCCGCCGGTGCGGCTCGAGGTCGAGGAGACCATCGACCGGTACGTCCTCGATCTCCTCGTACGCGAACTGAAGATCAGCGAGTCCGAGGTGTACCCGCTGCCGGGCCCCCTGGACCTCACGGGCCTCTTCGGCATCTCCGGCCTCGACCGGCCCGAGCTGAAGTACCCCAAGTTCATCGCGGGCACCCACCGCGACCTGGCCGAGGTCGAGTCCGCGTCCGCGCCCGACATCTTCGCCGCCCTGCGCGAGCGGGACGTGCTGCTCCACCACCCGTACGACTCGTTCTCCACGTCCGTGCAGGCGTTCCTGGAGCAGGCCGCCTCCGACCCGGACGTCCTCGCGATCAAGCAGACGCTCTACCGGACCTCGGGCGACTCGCCGATCGTCGACGCGCTGATAGACGCCGCGGAGTCCGGCAAGCAGGTCCTCGTCCTCGTCGAGATCAAGGCCCGCTTCGACGAGCAGGCCAACATCAAGTGGGCGCGCAAGCTGGAGGAGGCCGGCTGCCATGTCGTATACGGCCTCGTCGGCCTGAAGACGCACTGCAAGCTGTCGCTCGTCGTGCGCCAGGAGGGCGACACGCTGCGCCGCTACAGCCACGTCGGCACGGGCAACTACCACCCGAAGACGGCCCGCCTCTACGAGGACCTGGGCCTGCTCACCGCGGACTCACAGGTGGGCGCCGACCTCTCCGACCTCTTCAACCGGCTGTCCGGATACTCGCGCCGCGAGACGTACCGCCGGCTCCTCGTCGCCCCCAAGTCCCTGCGCGACGGCCTCATTTCGAGGATCGAGAACGAGGTCCAGCACCACCGCGCCGGCCGCCCCGCCTACGTCCGCTTCAAGGTCAACTCGATGGTCGACGAGGCCGTCATCGACGCGATGTACCGGGCGGCGCAGGCCGGCGTACCCGTCGACGTGTGGGTCCGCGGGATCTGCGCCGTGCGGCCGGGCGTCGCGGGCCTGTCGGAGAACATCCGCGTACGGTCCGTGCTCGGCCGCTTCCTGGAGCACTCCCGGGTCTTCGCCTTCGGCAACGGCGGCGAGCCCGAGGTCTGGTTCGGCAGCGCGGACATGATGCACCGCAATCTCGACCGCCGCATCGAGGCCCTGGTCAGGGTCTCCGACCCGGCCCACCGGGGCGCCCTGAACCGGCTCCTGGAGACGGGGATGTCCGACACCACCGCCTCCTGGCACCTGGGACCGGACGGGAACTGGGTCCGGCACGCCAAGGACGCGGAGGGCCGGCCCCTGCGGAACGTACAGGAGATGCTCATAGACGCCCGGAGGCGCCGGCGTGGCACAGCAACACCTTGAGACAACGGGAGCGGAGGGCTGCGCGGGCGAGGTCGTCGCGGCCTATCTGCGCGAGCAGGCCACCGAGTTCCTGCGCTCCCTGAGGCAACACCGCGAGAGCGGCGGCGCCGCACCCGGGGGAACCGCCGAGGAGGCGGCCGACGCGGCGCGCGCCCTGCGCCGCTCGGCCCGCCGCATCAGCGGCACCCTCCACACGTTCCGTCCTCTGCTCGACGCCGAGTGGTCCGACGCGCTGCGCCCCGAACTGGCGTGGCTGTCGGGCACGTTGGCGCAGGAGCACGCGTACGCGAGCCGCCTGGAGCGACTGCTGTGCGCACTGCACCGTCTGTCGGGCGCCCACGCGGTCCCGGCCCAGACACCCGCGGCGGCCGGGGTGCCGGGGCGGGTGGGCACAGCCCAGTTGCCGCGCAACGAGAATCGGGCGTCGGGAAATCTCACCGTCGGCGCCGCGAAGGCCGGCGCCCTCCTGGAACGCCAGCTCACACTGGCCCGCACGCGAGCCCACTCCACGGCCCTCCAAGCCCTGGGCTCAAGCCGCTTCCACGCGGTCGCGGACAACGTCGCCGTACTCGCCAGCGAAGTCCCGCTGCGCACCACCACCGCCGACCTCGACGCGCTGGCCGCCACCGCCCAGTCCCGCCTCGCCGAGGCCGTCGCCGCACTCCCCCTGCACCGGGCGGGCCACCCCTACAACGCGGAGGCCCTCGTCCAGGGCCTCACCGCCGACACGGCGCCCCCGTCCCAGGACGCGCCCTGGCACCACGTACGCCTCCTGCTGCGGCTGCACCGCTACGCCCAGGAGGTCGTGCCCGGCGGGCCCGGCACCGGCGGCGGTCCGGCCGACGCGGAGACCGAGGCGGCCGCCGCGCTCGACCGGCACCGGGACGCCGCAGAGGCCGCGGCAGCCGCCGCCCACGCGGCCCGCACCCCGCGCATCGCCCCGGCGACGGCCTACGCGCTCGGCGTCCTGCACGCCGACCAGCGCCACGAGGTGGAAGCGGCCCGTTTCGCGTTCCAGCGGGCCTGGCTGAAGGAGACGGTGCACACCCCATGAGCAGCTGCGACGACATGATCCGCGCGGCCGGCTGCGTGCTGTGGCGCCGCTCCTCCCACGACGGCGGCCTTGAGATCTGCCTCGTGCACCGGCCCAAGTACGACGACTGGTCGCACCCCAAGGGCAAGCTGAAGCGCGGTGAGGAGATCCTCGCGGGCGCGCTGCGCGAGGTGGCGGAGGAGACCGGGTTCCAGTGCGCTCCCGGCGCCCGCCTCCCCACCACCCGCTACATCGCGAGAGGCCGCCCCAAGCGCGTCGACTACTGGGCCGCCGAGGCGACGGACGGTGCGTTCACACCGAACCGCGAGGTCGACCGCATCGCCTGGCTCTCCCCGACCGCCGCCCGCCACCGTCTGACCCAGCCCCGCGACAAGACACTCGTCGACGCGCTGCTCAACGCCCTCCACCTGGCATAGTCGCAGCCAGTGCCCGCGTCATCACAAAACGTCACACATTAGCTCACCGCACCGACCGCCGAGGTTCACCCGCCGTTCACTCATGCCCATCGGTCGCTTCACCTGTCCTGCCTAATTTCGGGCTTACACGGTGCGAGTCGCCCACGAGGGCGAACACCGCACCGCCTGCCTGGAACGAACAGACTTCGCACGCCGTCCCGGATCTCCGACCGGCGGCTCCTGGAAGGAACATCCGAAAGTGAAGCTTCAGCGCAAGAACCGGCTCCGCGCCCTCTCCCTCGGCGCCATCGCCGTCTCCGGCGCCCTGGCCCTCACGGCGTGCGGCTCGGACGACACGAGCGCCAACGGCGGTTCGAGCAGCGGCCCGACGGCCAAGGCCGGCAACATCAAGTGCGACGACGCCAAGGGCCAGCTCCTCGCGAACGGTTCCTCGGCACAGGCCAACGCCATCCAGGCCTGGGTCAAGGCGTACACCGCCGAGTGCAAGGGCGTTCAGATCAACTACAAGCCCGAGGGTTCGGGCGCCGGTGTCACGGCGTTCACCCAGGGCCAGGTCGCCTTCGCCGGTTCGGACTCCGCGCTGAAGCCCGAAGAGGTCACCGCCTCCAAGAAGATCTGCTCCGGCGGCCAGGGCATAGACCTCCCGATGGTCGGCGGCCCGATCGCGGTCGGCTACAACGTCCCGGGTGTCGACAACCTGATCCTGGACGCCAAGACCCTCGCCCAGATCTTCGACGGCAAGATCAGCACCTGGGACGACAAGGCGATCGCCAAGCTGAACCCGAAGGCGAAGCTGCCCAAGACCAAGATCCAGGCGTTCCACCGCTCGGACGAGTCCGGCACCACGGACAACTTCACCAAGTACCTCAAGGCCGCCTCCCCGGCGGACTGGAAGTACTCGGGCGGCAAGGCCTGGCAGGCCAAGGGCGGCCAGTCCGCGCAGGGCTCCTCCGGCCTCGCCCAGCAGGTCAAGCAGACCGCCGGCGCGATCTCCTACTTCGAGCTCTCCTACGCCAAGGACGGCATCAAGACGGTCGACCTCGACACGGGCGCCTCCGCGCCGGTCAAGGCCACCGTCGAGAACGCCACCAAGGCGATCTCCGAGGCCAAGACCGTGGGCACCGGCAAGGACCTCGCCCTCGAGCTGAACTACGCGACGAAGGCCGACGGCGCCTACCCGATCACCCTCGTCACCTACGAGATCGTCTGCGACAAGGGCAACAAGGCCGACACCTTCCCGGCCACCAAGTCCTTCCTCACCTACATCGCGAGCCAGGACGGCCAGGACTCCCTGGCGGCCCTCGGCTACGCGCCGATCCCCACCGAGATCAACACCAAGGTCCGCGAGACCATCGCGAGCCTGAGCTGACCCAGTGTGCGGCCCGTCCCCTGAAGGGGGCGGGCCGCACCGTCCGGTGCACCGCCGCCTGGAGCCGCCCGACCGCGGCTCCGCAGACCGGAGAACCCCATGGATATATCCACGAAAACGACTGCTCCACCCACTCCAGCCGACCCGCCGAAGCCCGCGCTCCAAAAGCGCGCCGGGCGCGGCGCCACCCGCCCCGGTGACCGGATCTTCCTCGGCCTCTCGCGCGGCTCCGGCATCCTGCTTCTGGTGATCATGGCCGCCATCGCGGCCTTCCTCACCTACCGCGCCTCGCTGGTGCTCTCCAAGAACGACGGCAACTTCCTCACGACCTTCGAGTGGAACGCCAACGCGACCCCGCCGGTCTTCGGCATCGCGGTCCTCGCCTTCGGCACGATCGTCTCCTCGGTCATCGCCATGGCGATCGCCGTCCCGATCGCCGTCGGCATCGCGCTGTTCATCACGCACTACGCGCCGAAGAAGATCGGCGGCGTGATCGCGTACGTCGTCGACCTGCTCGCCGCCGTACCGTCCATCGTGTACGGCCTGTGGGGCGCCCTCTTCCTGGTGCCGCACCTCACCGGCGTCTACAGCTGGCTCGACGACTACTTCGGCTGGACCGGCATCTTCGAGTGGCAGGGCGGCGCCCCGCGCACCCTCCTCGCTGTCGGCATCCTGCTCGCGATCATGATCCTCCCGATCATCACGAACGTCAGCCGTGAGGTCTTCCGGCAGGCGCCCCTGATGCACCAGGAGGCCGCACTCGCGCTCGGCGCCACCCGCTGGGAAGTCATCCGCATGTCGGTGCTCCCCTTCGGCCGCTCCGGCGTCATCTCCGCCTCGATGCTCGGCCTCGGCCGCGCGCTCGGCGAGACCATGGCCGTCGCGACGGTCCTCTCCCCCAGCTTCGAGATCAACGCCAGCCTGCTCGACCCGGGCGGCGGCACCTTCGCGCAGAACATCGCCGCGAAGTTCAGCGAGGCCACCGAGCAGGGCCGTGACGCGCTCATCGCCTCCGGTCTGGTCCTGTTCATCATCACGCTCGTCGTGAACGGCGGGGCCCGTGCGATCATCGCCCGCCGCAAGGAGTACTCGGGGGCCAACGCATGAGCAACGCAACCATCACCCCGCCGGCCCCCGGCACCAACTCCCTCAGCGCCGCGCGCCTGCCGCGCTGGTCCCCGTACGCCATCGCCGCCGGCGCCATCGCGCTCGGCTGCGCGATCGGCCTGGGCGCCGGACTCGACAGCCAGATCCAGTGGGGTCTGATCGCCGCGGTCCTGTTCGTGCTCGGTACGTACGGCATCGCCACCGCCGTCGAGGGCAAGCGCCAGGCCAAGGACCGCGTCGCGACCAGCGTCGTCTGGGTCGCGTTCATCCTCGCCGTGATCCCGCTGGTCTCCCTGATCTGGGAGACCGTCTCGCGCGGCGTGAAGGTCCTGGACGTCTTCTTCCTGACGCACTCGATGGGCGTCGTCACCGACGCCGAGCCCGGCGGCGGCATCTACCACGCCATCATCGGCACCCTGGAGCAGGTCGGCCTCGCCACCCTGATCTCCGTGCCGATCGGCCTGCTCACCGCGGTCTACCTGGTCGAGTACGGCCGGGGCAGGCTCGCCAAGGCCGTCACCTTCTTCGTCGACGTCATGACGGGCATCCCGTCGATCGTCGCGGGCCTGTTCATCCTCAGCTTCTGGATCCTGATCCTCGGCTTCAGCTACTCCGGCTTCGCCGGGTCCATGGCGCTGTCCATCCTGATGATCCCGGTCGTCGTCCGCTCCACCGAGGAAATGCTCAAGCTCGTCCCGAACGAGCTGCGCGAGGCCTCCCTCGCGCTCGGCGTACCGAAGTGGCGCACGATCGTCAAGGTCGTCCTGCCGACGTCGATCGGCGGCATCACGACCGGTGTGATGCTGGCCATCGCCCGCATCGCCGGTGAGACCGCGCCCGTACTGCTGCTGGTCTGGGGCAACCCGCTCATCAACACGGACCCGTTCCAGGGACCCCAGTCCTCGCTGCCGCTGTACATCTACCAGCAGTACCAGAACAGCGGCGGCAGCCCGGCGGCGTACGACCGTGCATGGGCGGCGGCTCTCGTCCTCATCGCCTTCATCATGATCCTCAACCTGGTGGCCCGCGGCATCGCCCGCTGGAAGGCCCCGAAGACCGGTCGCTGACGCGACCATCAGCGACCTCCGGAAGTGAATTAGTTATGGCCAAGCGAATCGACGTCAGCGGCCTCACCGCGTACTACAGCTCCCACAAGGCGATCGAGGACATCTCGATGACCGTGGAGCCCCGCTCCGTGACGGCCTTCATCGGCCCGTCCGGCTGCGGCAAGTCCACCTTCCTGCGCACCCTGAACCGCATGCACGAGGTCACCCCCGGTGGCCGCGTCGAGGGCAAGGTACTCCTGGACGACGAGGACCTCTACGGCACCCACGTCGACCCGGTCGCCGTGCGCCGCACGGTCGGCATGGTGTTCCAGCGCCCGAACCCGTTCCCCACCATGTCGATCTTCGACAACGTGGCGGCGGGCCTGCGCCTGAACGGCTCGTACAAGAAGAGCGAGCTCGGCGACATCGTCGAGAAGTCCCTCAAGGGCGCCAACCTCTGGAACGAGGTCAAGGACCGCCTGAACAAGCCCGGCTCCGGCCTCTCCGGCGGCCAGCAGCAGCGTCTGTGCATCGCCCGCGCCATCGCGGTCGAGCCCCAGGTGCTCCTCATGGACGAGCCCTGCTCGGCCCTCGACCCGATCTCGACCCTCGCCATCGAGGACCTGATCGGCGAGCTCAAGGAGCGCTTCACGATCGTCATCGTGACGCACAACATGCAGCAGGCGGCCCGCGTCTCGGACCGCACGGCGTTCTTCAACCTGTCCGCCGTCGGCCAGCCCGGCAAGCTCGTCGAGATCGACGAGACCGAGCGGATCTTCTCCAACCCGTCGGTCCAGGCCACCGAGGACTACATCTCCGGCCGCTTCGGCTAGACACCACCGACTCCTTGCGGTGCTGCATGGCGGTGCCACCGCAAGGCAAAGGGCCCGCCCCCTGGCTCCCGGGGGGCGGGCCCTCTTTTGCGCTACTGGGACTGCGTTACTAGGACTGCGCTACTAGGACTGCGTTACGAGCACTGCGTGTGCTGCTGGCCGAACGCGAGATGCACGACCCAGTAGCCGGCCGCGGCCACCAGCGCCGCGGCCGGCATCGTGATGCTGCATCGCCCGGGGGGACGACCCCCGGACCCCCAGCCGCATCAGCCCACCGGCACTCACCCGAACGCGAGATTCACGACCCAGTAGCTGGCCGCGGCCACCAGCGCCGCGGCCGGCATGGTGATGAACCAGCCCAGGACGATGTTCTTGGCGACGCCCCAGCGGACCGCGTTGACGCGCTTGGTCGCGCCCACGCCCATGATCGCCGAGGTGATGACGTGCGTCGTCGAGATCGGCGCGTGGAACAGGAAGGCCGAGCCGAACATGATCGACGCACCGGTCGTCTCGGCCGCGAAGCCCTGCGGCGGGTCCAGCTCGATGATCTTGCGGCCGAGGGTGCGCATGATGCGCCAGCCACCCGCGTACGTACCGAGCGAGAGCATCAGGGCGCAGACGAGCTTGACCCAGACCGGGATCGCGTCGCTGTACGTCGTGTGCCCGGAGATGACCAGGGCCATCATCACGACACCCATGGTCTTCTGCGCGTCCTGCAGACCGTGACCGAGCGCCATACCGGCCGCCGACACCGTCTGCGCGATACGGAAACCGCGCTTGGCCTTGTGCGGGTTGGACCGCCGGAACAGCCACAGGATCGCGCACATGACGAGATAGCCGACGACGAGACCGATCACCGGCGAGGTGAGCATCGGGATGACGATCTTGTCGAGCACGCCGGTCCAGTAGACGGCCGTCCCGCCGGCGAGTGCCGCGCCGACCATGCCACCGAACAGCGCGTGCGACGACGAGGACGGCAGGCCGAAGTACCAGGTGATCAGGTTCCAGATGATCGCGCCGACGAGGGCGGCGAAGAGGATGCCCATCCCCTTGCTGCCCTCGGGGGTGGCGATGATCCCCTCACTCACCGTCTTGGCGACGCCGCTGCCCATGAAGGCACCGGCGAGGTTCATCACCGCGGCCATCGCGAGTGCCGCCCGAGGCGTCAGCGCACGCGTGGAGACCGACGTGGCGATGGCGTTCGCCGAGTCGTGAAAGCCGTTCGTATACGTGAATCCGAGCGCGACGCCGATCGTCACGATCAGTGCAAAGGTGTCCATGAGACGGCTCAGGACTCCTTGACGGCGATGGTCTCCACCGTGTTCGCCACGTGCTCGAAGGCGTCCGCCGCCTCTTCGAGCACATCCACGATCTGCTTCAGCTTCAGCACCTCCATGGCGTCGTACTTGCCGTTGAAGAGCTGCGCGAGAAGCTTCCGGTGGATCTGGTCGGCCTGGTTCTCCAGGCGGTTGACCTCGATCCAGTACTCGGTGAGGTTGTCCATGGTCCGCAGGTTCGGCATGGCCTCGGCGGTCAGGTCGGCCGCCCGGGCCAGGACCTCGATCTGCTGCTCCACACCCTTGGGGAGCTCTTCGACCTGGTAGAGGACGACGAGGTCGACGGCCTCCTCCATGAAGTCCATGATGTCGTCGAGGGACGACGCGAGGTTGTAGATGTCCTCGCGGTCGAAGGGCGTGATGAACGAGGAGTTCAGCTGGTGGAAAATCGCGTGGGTGGCGTCGTCACCGGCGTGTTCCGCTGCCCGCATCCGCTCCGCGATCTCGACTCGGGCGGAGGAATCCGCGCCGAGCAGTTCCATGAGGAGTTTCGAGCCCGTGACGATGTTGTCCGCGGATGCGGCAAACATGTCGTAGAAGCTCGTCTCCCTGGGGGTCAGACGAAAGCGCACGTGGGGTCCTCGGGGTGCTTTGGATTCGGTCAGGCTGATGCTAGGCGCATCATCCGGCCACGGCTAACCGGCAATACCCCAGTGTCGCCCATCAGGCACTGTGATGAGCACGGGGTCCCGCGAACCCGCCAGACCCCCTCGAAATTCGGTACCATATACCCAGTAGGGGTATACAACGGGAGGACGCGATGACCACGGAAGCGACCGAGATCGTGACCGACCACGACGGCGAGACCGTGACGGACCACGACCGTGGAATCCACGGATACCACCACCAGAAGGCCGAGCACCTCAAGCGCCTGCGCCGCATCGAAGGCCAGATCCGGGGCCTGCAGCGCATGGTCGACGAGGACGTCTACTGCATCGACATACTCACGCAGGTCTCCGCTTCCACCAAGGCCCTCCAGTCCTTCGCCCTCCAGCTCCTCGAGGAGCACCTGCGCCACTGCGTCGCCGACGCGGCGGTCAAGGGCGGTGACGAGATCGACGCGAAGGTCGAGGAGGCGACGAAGGCGATCGCCCGGATGCTCCGCACCTGAGACGCCCGGGACGCGCGCCGCGCGCCCTGCCCCTGTGAGGAACGCGACCCCGAGCCGGGGCGCGCCGGACAGCCGGCCGCGCCCCTTCCGGGTTCAGGACTCCCCTAACCCCTCGCTCCGGGGCCATCGCTCCTCGGCGACCCTCAGCACCTCGTCGATACGGTCCGCACTGAGCCGGTCCTCATCCGCGACCGACGCCGCGATGATCAATTCACCGCACAGCTCGATCTCGGCGAGGGCGACGTGGTCATGAACCGCCGTGCCGCCCACCGGAGCCACGTTCATCACCTCTTCCAGCCGTTAGCCGTAGCCGTAACCGACTTCCTAGGGTAGGGAGCGGCCTACGCGCTGCGCATGGCACGGACGGACCATTTCCGGACGGCTAATTCTCGGCGATCTTCCCGGCGAAGATGTCCTTTGTGTCGGGAAGTTCGATATTCGCGGGAATCCCGAAGCCGTAGAGAAGAGTGGTGGACGCCACATCGACGACCTCCCTCTTCCCGCCCTTCCCCTTCCCCTTCACCGCGGCCGTCACCTTCGTATTCACGAAGCTGAACCGGAGGCGCACTTTCCTGACCCGGCCCTCGTCGTCGAGGTACGCGTCGAACGGCACCTGGTCCTTGGCGAACCCTTTCGCCGCGGCGGCCAGCGGCGGCCGGCCGGCCGGGGAGGCGGCGCGGGCGGCGGCCGCCATGTCGACGGTCCCGCGGTAGTGCCGGACGTCCGCCCCGGCCAGCTCGCCCTCCCCCCACGTGCGTCACCTTGCGCGCCCCCCGCAGCAGTTCGGCGGCGGCCAGCGGATCCGTGGCCCCGCCCGTGACCAGGTTCCCGTCCGACATGGACGCCGTCTCGACCCGCACCCACTTGTCGGCGGGCACCCCCGCGCCCCGGTTCTTCATGTACAGGGCGCCGGGCGCGAGGAGTTCGGTGATCGGCCGGTGCTCCTCGGTGCCGGAAGGATCCTGCGGAAGCACCACCTTCAACTGCCCGACGCGCGCCCGGTAGTCGTAGACGCCTTCGCCCCTGATGGTGACGCGGGTCCCGCCGCTGGCCATCTCCATCGACGTACGGGCCTTGGAACTGCCCTCCCTGACCAGGCGGTCGGCCGCGTCGTGCACCGCGGCGGCCGAGTCGGCCGGGCTCTCGTTGTCCGCCTCCGCGGCAGCCGAACAGCCGGTGGCGAGGCCCATCAGTCCGACCGCCGCGGCCGCCGCGACCGCCCGTACTGCGCGTCCGTGCTGCACCATCGCCTGTGCCCCCAAGCCCTGTCCGAGCGTCCGCGGCCCCTCTGTCGACCGGATAACGACAGTTGCCTGCACCCGTCACGCGTACCGTTGAGCTGTGGCACAAGAGCAGTCCGAACTCCCCGAAACTCACCAGACGACCACGGCCGAACAGGGCCGTTTCTGCCTGGCCCGCTGTACCTGCGGCTGGCGCGGCCCCTCCCGCAGAGCCCGCTCGAAGGCGAGAGCCGACGCGGACGAACACACGGCCCGCTCCTGACCCGACCGTCCGGCGTGGAACCCCGCGCCTGCCACAGACGTCTCGTACCCCGGGAAACAACGGGAGGCGTCCATGGATCGGCGTACGTTCATCGCAGTCGGCGCGGCCACTGTCGCGGCAGGCGCGGCCACGGCGTGCAGCACGGGCACGGCGGGGGCCGGCGGCGGGAGGGCGACGAGCGGCGCGACGTCCAGCGCGCCCCCCATCCGCACCACCGGCGCGAGCGCCTCCGCCGCGGCGAACCTCAAGGCACTCGCCAAGGACCTCGACGGCACCCTCGTCACCCCCGGCCAGGCCAAGTGGGCGGCCGCGCGCCAGCTCTACAACACCCGCTTCGACAGCCTGAAGCCGACCGCCGTCGCCTACGCCGCCCACCCCGACGACATCCGCACCACACTCGCCTACGCGCGGGCGCACCACGTCCCCGTCTCGATCCGCAACGGCGGCCACTCGTACGCGGGCTGGTCGTCCGGCGACGGCCGCCTGATCCTCGACGTGTCGAAGCTCTCCGCGATCAGGGCCTCCGGGGGCGAGGCCGTGGTGGGCGCGGGCGCCAAACTCATCGACGTGTACCGCGCGCTCGCCGCGAAGGGCGTCACCATCCCGGCCGGCTCCTGCCCCACCGTCGGCGTCTCCGGCCTCACTCTCGGCGGCGGCCACGGCGTGGTCTCCCGCGCCTACGGCCTCACCTGCGACAGCCTCACCCAGGCCACGCTGATCACGGCGGACGGCAAGCAGGTCGTCGCGAACAAGAGCGAGAACAAGGACCTGTTCTGGGCCCTGCGCGGTGCGGGCAACGGCAACTTCGGCGTGGTCACCGAGCTCCGCTTCCGCACGCACCCCGCCCCGCAGGCCGTCTCCGCGTACATGACCTGGCCCTGGTCGAAGGCCACCGCAGTCCTGAAGGCCTGGCAGGAGTGGGGCCCTTCACAGCCCGACGAGATCTGGTCGTCCTGCCACATCGCGAACGCGGTCGGGGGCCGGCCGACCATCTCGATCGCCGCGTTCTCGCTCGGCACGTACCGCGAACTCCAGAACGCCGTCGACCGCCTCGCCGACGGCCCCGGCGGCCCCGGCCCCGCGTCGAACGTCTCCCTCAAGCGGCGCTCCTACGAGGAGTCGATGGAGGTGTACGCGGGCTGCTCGGCGTTCGCCGAGGACGCGATGTGCCATCTGCCGGGCACGACCCCGGGGCGCAGCACGCAGGGGGCGCTCGGGCGCGAGACGTACGCGGCCCACTCGGACTTCTTCGACCGCTCGATCTCCTCGGCCGGCATCCGCGCCATGTTCGCGAAGATGGAGAACGTCACCTCGGGCGCCGGCAGCATCGCGCTCACCGCGCTCGGCGGGGCGATCAACCGCGTCGACCCGACCGCCACCGCGTTCGTGCACCGGCGCTCCCGGATGCTCGCGCAGTACATCGTGTCCTGGCGGGCCGGCACGTCCGGCTCCACGGCCCGCGGCTGGCTGGATTCCACCCACGCGGCGATGCGGCCGTACGCGTCGGGGGCGGCGTACCAGAACTACACGGACCCGACGCTGACGAACTGGCGCAAGGCGTACTACGGCGACGCGGCCGCGCGCCTGACGACGGTCAAGAAGCAGTACGACCCGAACGGGTTCTTCACGTTCCCGCAGGCACTCTGAGGGTCACCGAGGGGCGCGGCCCTCGTACAGACGTACGATCTTTCCAGCGGTAAGCGACACGTACGGCCCACCCAACACGCCCTCGGCTGGCCCAAAGCAAAGCGTGGCGTTCCGCTGGAACCATGAACAAGCCCCGGATAGCCCGCATAGCCGCCGTCCTCGCGATCGCCGCCGCCGCGTTCGCCCTGGGCGCCACGACCGCCGCCGTCACCGACGACGACTCGGACCACCCCGGTGCGGGGGCCCTCGCGGTCACGTCCGGCGCCGTGGCGCTCACCGGCGCGGCCGGCGGCACCGTCCTCCTGTGCCGACGTGCGGCAGAAGAGGCTAAGCGGCCAGATCCCGCTCTTCCGACTCACGGGCCTCAGGAATCTCCACCGTCTCCCGAGCCGGCGAGGCCGAGCTAGGCGACCACACCAGCCACCGCAGCCGGGTCGTCCGCCCGACGGCGCGCGCCAGCGGGGTGAGCAGCGCGGACGCGAGGGGCGACAGGAGCAGCGCCACCGCGGTGCCGAGCGCGAATCCGCCGACGACGTCGGTCGGATAGTGCACGCCCATGAAGACCCGGCAGAACCCTTCGAGGACGGCGAGTCCGAGCCCGATCAGGCCGAACTTGCGGTGGGCGACGAAGAGGCCGGCGCCGATGGCCATGGCGAGCGTCGCGTGATCACTGACGAAGGAGAAGTCCGACTTCCCGTCGACCAGGACGTCGAGGCCGTCGTGGTCGGTGAAGGGCCTGGGCCGTTCCACGAAACTGCGGATCGGCACGTTCACCAGGACGGCGATCCCGGCCGCGAGCGGCGCCCACACGACGGAGGCCACGGACGAGGCGGCGTCGTCGAGCGAGTCCCGCTTCCGCACGCCCCACCAGCACCACAGCGTGAGCAGCACGAGCGCCAGCAGCAGCCCGTACTCACCGACGAACGCCATGGCGCTGTCGAACCAGCCGGGGGCGTCCTTCGCCAGGCCGTTGATGTCGTAGAGCAGACCGACGTCGGGGTTGGACCCGGAGGCCCCGAGTGCCGAGAGTCCAGCCAGTCCAGCCATCTCGCCGCGGCCCCTTCGTCTTGTCGATCGGCGGGCGCACACTGTCGTGCGCCGCTCGTCCACCCCCGTGGTCATAGATCTGCGGTCTGTGTCGATCCGCGATCGGCTCAGGAAAAGGAACGCACGGTCCCCTGTCCTTCGTTCCGCAATCCACCGAATGATCACGCAGACGTTATCGAAGAGAGACACGAAGCCGCAGCTCAGGGCAGGGCTCTGACGGAGAGTTCCGGCCACGTCACACTTCGGGGTTCCCGTCCGGCCTCTCGCTCGGCACCGCCTTCGCGCCGTCCTCGGTCACCCGCGTCGCCCCGAAATAGTCGGGTGTGTCGACCGGATCGAAGCGGATCACGGCACCCGGGCGCGGCGCGTCGATCATGTAACCGCCGCCCACGTAGATCCCGACGTGCCGGATCGCGCGGCTGTTGGTGAGGTCGTCCGAGAAGAAGACCAGATCCCCCGGCAGCAGCTCGTCCCGCTTGGGATGCGGCCCGGCGTTGTACTGGTCGTTCGCGACACGCGGCAGCTCGATCCCGACCTCCCGGTACGCTGCGAGCGTCAGCCCCGAGCAGTCGAACCGCCCGCCCTGGTCGGCGGTCCCGTTCCCGCCCCACAGGTACTCGGTCCCGAGCTTCTTCTGCGCGTAGTAGATGGCACCCGCCGCCTGCTGCGACGGCTGCACCCGCCCGACCGGCCGCGCGAAGCTCTTCTCCAGGTTCGTGATCGTCTTCACGTAGTTCTGCGTCTCGCGGTACGGCGGTACGCCCCCGTACTTGATGACGGCGTACGCACCCGCGTTGTACGCGGCGAGCATGTTCTCGGTCTGATCGCCCGGCGCGTCCTTCACGTACTTCGCGAGCGAGCAGTCGTACGAGGCCGCCGACGGAATGGCGTCCTTCGGATCCCAGATGTCCCGGTCCCCGTCCCCGTCCCCGTCGACCCCGTGCGCGGCCCACGTCCCCGGGATGAACTGCGCTATCCCTTGCGCCTTCGCCGGGCTCTTCGCGTTCGGATTGAACCCGCTCTCCTGATACAGCTGCGCGGCCAGCAGCGCCGGATTGATCGCGGGGCAGAGGTTCCCCCACTCCTGCACGATCGACTGGTACGCGGCGGGCACGGCGCCCTTGGCGAGCCCCACGGCGCCCTTGCCGACCCCGCTCGCGAGGGAGCCGGCGGCCATGTACGTACCGACGACGAGCAGCGTCACGAACCCGGTCCCCCCGGCGGCGAGCGCACCCCCGACGACCCACGCCTTACGCACCGTCAACCGCCCCTCGAAGCCCGGTAGTACGCCGGGCCTCAGTGTAGGTGGGCAGGGTTCTCACCGGCCCTCATGACGAGTTCGCACCCCCCGGATTGTCCGAATCACGCACACCGGCCCCCAGTTCGACGGGGACGGGTTACCGACCCAAAGCGGATGGGGCGGCTGGGGTCCGTGGGTGGATGCGGGCGGCCTCCGCACGCCGTCCTTTCGTCTGCGGCACGGCCCGTCCGGGTAAGGGGAACGCGACGCCTCCGGAGGCCCAAATCTGCCGCTCTTTCCCACCACGGACATCAGACCCGCAGACCTTCGACGTATGCGCGGGTCGGAGACCTGGCTGCCTGCGAGCGGGCTGAACATTGGCAGATTCGGGCCACATTCAGCTCCTGCCAAGATGCAATCAGCGGTCGCGGCGGCCACCTCCGCGGGCGAGCCCGCAGCCGGCCCCGAACCCACCCGCGCACCCCAGCCACCCCATATCCGCTTCTCATCAGTGACCTCCAGGAAGGACGCCGCCCCATGCCCCACGACGGAAACCAGCCCCCCACCCAGCTCGACTGGACCCGCGCAGCCCCCGAGGACGCAGAGGGACCGGGACCCTGGATCGAGATCGCGTTCGGCGACGGCGACCTCGTGCACCTGCGTGAGACGTCCGCCCCGGACACCGTGGTCACCACGACCCGTAAGAAATGGGACGCCTTCGTGCTGGGAGTCCGGGCGGGCGAGTTCGACCACTTCGTCGAGGGCGTGGGACCCTGACCGGTCAGCTGTCCGCCGTGCACTCCACCTTCTTCGTCACGGCCGGGACGAATTCGTCCAGGAAGCGCTGAAGCTTCTTGTAGCCGGTGCCGGAATGCTCAACGCGGTCGCCGTGGAACGAGATGCTGAACGTCAGATAGGAACTCGGCGTGCCGCAGTCGGCGCTCACCAGGGCCCCGTCACTTCCGATTACTGCTGTGCCGGGGAAATTCATGTTCCTCCCTG
Source organism: Streptomyces sp. NPDC090032 (assembly GCF_044748025.1). NCBI lineage: Bacteria > Bacillati > Actinomycetota > Actinomycetes > Kitasatosporales > Streptomycetaceae > Streptomyces > Streptomyces sp. NPDC090032. Next base: position 573,805 of record NZ_JBIVFF010000006.1, read on the forward strand.
CAGCCTGAGAGAACCTCTTCGTTGCGGCCCTCCAGTCCTCGGGCGCCAGCTGATCCTCGATCCGACGGACGGTGACATCCAGGATCTGGGTCCCGTCGACTTGCAGAGAGCAGTCGGCGTACGCGCCCGGCGGCTCCGCCTGCCAGTTCTTGAGATGCTCGCCCTCCGGCAGGAGCGGAGCCAACGTGGTTTCCCGCGCCGGAACACCGCAGAAGTCCTTCGGGACAGCAAGGCTCTTACCGCACCCGGCTGCGCCCATGCCCACGGCGACGCACAGTGTCGCTGCCGCAAGCCGCCTCATCGATTCCATTACTGATCCCCCGCGATGCCATCGGCCCTGTCGTTGCCGTCGTTGGCCGCCGCGGCGATCTGGTTGTACACGCCTTCGTCGGCCGAATATCCGGTGTGGTGGTCCGCCCACTCGCTGTTTGCCGAACGCCACTGGTCTGCGAGGGAGTTGAGCTGGTTCTTCCGGGTCTCGTAAGTCAGCTGGTTGTCGCTTGTCAGCTGCTCGGCCTGATGTTTCTGCTCGTCCATGATCCAGGCAGTGGTGACCACGTCTGCTCCGCGCTGCGCGATGTCGCCGTAGACGGGGATGAAGTTGAGGATCGCTCCAGAGGCGTGGTAGCTCCACGCCTTGTCCCAGGTGTAGTCGTGCTGGTCGCCCTTCAGCGCGTTGTACCGGGCCTCTTCCATGAATCCGACTGCGGTCCCGGCCGAGCTCAGGGTGTCCTCGGGCGCCCGGTCGGCGTCGTGGAAACCGGCGACGATCGCGTGGTTCATCCCTTCATGCAACATCCCGTAGGAGTTCTCACTCCTGGAGACCTGCTTGGTCATCTCCATGACCTCGTGCTCATCCAGCGTCGACCGCTTCCCGCTCTGGTCGGACATCGCGGCATACACCTCGTCGCCATGGCTGGTCATGATCTTCGCCATGTCGTCGCGGAATGCCGACGGCATGTCGTCACCCTGGCCGGCCAACGTGCTCAGCGCGGCCTGAAAAACACGGTCGTTGGCGGCCGTGTGCGCGACCGGGCCGTGTGGCGCTCCCGACGGATCGATGCCCGTCGCCGCCGCGGTCAGCGCGTCGCCCAGTCCCTTGCGGTTGTCGGTGTCCGAGCTCTCGCCCGCGTCGACCTCGACGTTTCCCCCGGGTCCCTGCCAGTTCGTGTCGTTGACGACCTGCCAGTCCCGGCTGCCGTCGCCCTTGCCGAGGAGGTAGTCGAAGCGGTTCTTGCCCTCTTCCGTGCCGGGGTCCAGATAGCCGGCGGCTCCCTCGGGGGTGCGCGACATGACGCCGAGCGCTCCGTCGACCGGGTCGTTCGCGAACCAGCCGTCGCCGCCCTTCCCGTCGAAGGTGCCGTACAGGTTCCAGATGTCCGGGTCCTTCTTCTCCATGGAGATCATGTCGTCCGTGACGTCCGCGACGAACTGCGGCGAGAAGTCCTTGTGACCCTGTTCCATGAGCGTGGCGAGGCTCTGGTATCCGCGGACCTGCTGGTCGTGCCCCTTGAAGCCGAAGCCGACGTTCTCGCCGGCCACCTTGAGGCCGTACTTGTCATCGCCGCGCTCATGCAGAGCGTCGCGCCACTTGTTGTAGAAGCCGGCATCCGATGTTTTCTGCCAGCCCTTGAACGCGTTGTTGTACTCGGCGGTGCCGAACGGGATGTGCTTTCCGTTCTCGTCCTTGAAATCCGGTACGCGGGTTGCGGTGGCCAGCGAATCGGCTACGCCGCCGTTGATGCTGAGGTAGTCGTTCTTGTTCCTCTTGTCTTCGAAATACGCCAAGTCATCTATTTTATTGGTCAGTTGCAATGTCTTGTCGGGACCCAGCGAGTCCAGGAACGTCCTGCTGAACACCGGGTCGTCGGAGTTGTCGCGCATCAGGCGCTTCCACTCCTCCAGATCGTCCGGTTTCTCGCCGGCGAGGATCCTGTCCGCGTACTTCTTGGCCTCACGTGCTTCGACGACCTCGATGTCGCCGACGGCGTCGCCGTTGAAGCCGTGCTCCATGCCGTGCAGTGGATCCATGGCCCGCTCGAACCAGCTCTTGATGCCCGCCGCGTCGTGGAGCGCGAGCTTCACACCCTGGTCCGCGTCGTCGACAGCCTGCACGGCGTCCTTGATCTTCTTCGTCCAGGCCGCCTCGGCCCTCTTGTACTGCGAGACGAGGGAGGGATAGTCCTCGTCGTGCCGGTTGGGCGTCAGTTTGCTGTAGTCGTAGACCGCCTCGCCTTGGTTGTTGATGGGCATCTCGGCCTTCTTCGCCTGCTCCACCAGGTCTTCGACATGGCCTATGAGGAGGGCGAACTGCCCATGGGCGTCGCGCAGGACCGACGCGACGGCACGCGCCTCGACCTGGGCGTCCGCGTACTGCTTCCGCGTCCCGGTGAACTGCGAGGAGGCGGCGCCCGCGCTCACTCCCACCCAACTGCCGTCGTTCGCGACGGACTCCACCTGGTTCCTGTAGAGCGTCTCCAGATCCTCGAACCCGTCGGCCATGTCGTCCCAGTCCTTGGCCGTCGTCGTCAGCGACTTCAGATCGACCGCGATGACGTCCTGATACGTGAGCATGTGCGTCCCCCGGCCCTAGACCTCGCGCCGGCCGGCGCGCCCCGTGTCGATCTGGTCCGCCCGGCTCTTCACCTCGTGGTCGACGTACTGGAAGTGCTGCTTGGTCTGCTCGAGCGCCGTCTGGTCCCGGCTCAGGCGGCCTTTCAGGCCCTTGACCTGTAACTCCCACTCGGCGTGCGCGTCCTTCAGCCCCGAACCGGTGTCCCAGCCCGAGAACTCCCGGACCGTCGAGCCCGAGGAATCGTCGGCGTGGCCGCCCGCCTTGTCCGTCCCGGGCCTGATGTCCTCCTGCAACGCCTTGACCGCAGCCTTCTTCCCTGACGTACTCGACTTGAGGGTGCCCACGTCACCACCGCCGGAGTCACCGGCCGGGGCCAGGCTGTTCAGCTGCACAGGGCCCTGCCGCCGAGCCAGAGCCTCGGCCTTCAGCTGCTCCCACTCGTCCCACGCCATGTCCACCGTCTCCCCGTGCGGTCGCCGCCCCCGCACGGCAGCCACACAGCCCGGTCGGACCGGCGGGAGGCGCCATACGGGAAAGCCACCACGCTCACAGACATGACTGAAGGTGGAAGGGCAGATCCGCCTGTCCTGACGGCGCCCTGACGAAGTCCTGACGATGTCCTGCCGCTGCCCCTGCGCCCGCTTCGCGAGGCGGAAGGATCTTCGTGGACAATTCACCTGGCGCTCACCCGCACTGCGTTCAGTGAGTGGCCAACGAACCGTCACCGTTCAGGTCACGGCACAGGCATGAGGTTCATTGCCCGGAGTGACGCAGCGTGATACACAGAGTGACCATGCGTTCCTTCGTATACGCACCGATGTGAAGACGTAGGAACTCAGCCAAGGAATGGCGCCAAGTCGGCAGGCATCCACGGCGATCTGGGCAAGAATGGGCCTGACCTCTGCGCTGCGGCGGGGGCGACAGAACTACCCACATGGGGCGGTGAGTTACACATGCTGCTGGCAGCCGGCAAGGGCAACATCGACACCATCATCGGCGGGATCGCCCCCGACTGGGGCCCATTCCAGAACCTGGGCAAGGAAGCTCAGGTCATGGTCGAGGTCGTGATGGCCGTGGCGATCCTGCTGTGCTTGGGCATCGCCATCTGGGGCGCCGCCAAGCAACGGATCGGCGCAACGGCCCTGCGCGACACCTTCAGCGCCGAGCAGGGCAAGGGCCTCATCGTCGCGGGCCTGACCGGCGTATTCATCATCGGCTCACTCGGCACGCTCTTCACCATCGTGTACGGCATGGCGATCTAGCCCTGTTCCGCCCGCTCCGGTCTCATCTGCACTGAGGTTGCAACTCCCTGATGTCGAGTCACCACACCGCGCCCGCGCGGAAAGCCGCGCGGCTACCGTCGTACGTGGCGGTTCAGCACGAGCCTGAGGGGGCGTACGCGGGATGAGTCCGGGCGACGGCAACGACGACGGCCTCTACGGCGGCACGGGCCAGACCCGCACGCGCCTGCCGGAGGGCGGACCGGGCGACGGCTACGGCGACGGGCGCAGACCCACGAGGTCCTCATCGCGCAGCCTCATCACGGTGGTCGGGGTGGTGGTGCTCCTCATCGCGGCTATCGCCTTCGCCAATCGTGGCGGAGGCGAGTCCTCTTCGGGGGGCGGCGGCACCGACAAGCCGGGCGCGTCCGCGACAGCGCCGACCGGAACGAAGCCGGTCGCTTCGGGGTTCGCGCATGACGAACAGGGGGCGCAGAGCGCTGCCGCGAACTATGCGGTTGCTCTCGGCTCGGCCGAGATGTTCGACAAGAACCGCCGCCACGCGATCGTCGACGACGTCTACGCTCCGGACGTCGCGGCCTCCCGCCAGGCCAGTCTCGACAAGGTCTATGCCCAGGAGGCCTTCCTGTCCAGCATCGGCCTGAACTCTGACGGCTCGGCGCCCGGCGGTTCGACATTCGTCTCGCGGATCATCCCTGTCGGAACCAAGACCATGAAGTTCGGTGGCGACAGCGCAACGGTCGATATCTGGTACTCATCCCTCTTCGGCCTGGCCGGCACGGACACGACGAACCCGGTGTCCGAGAGCTGGTTCACCAACACGTACGAGCTCCGGTGGACCGGCGGCGACTGGAAGGTCACGGACTTCCAGCAGAAGGACGGGCCCGTGCCTGTCGGCCGCGACCAAAGGGCCTCCACCGCCGATGACATGGCGAAGGCTGTAGAGCAGTACGGAGGGTTCACGTATGCCCGGTAGCCGACGCCGCACCCTCACTCTTGCCTCAGCCGTGGCCACGGTGCAGACCACGGCCGTGCTCATGGCGACGCGTGCCTTCGCGGCTCCCGACCCCAAGCCGTCGAACGACCCCTGCGACCTCATTCGCGGCCCCGCCAAGGCCTACTGCGAACGCGGCAACGGAAAGGCCGGATCCGGCGGCGGCACCCCCACCACACCCCCCGGCACCACCAACCCCCTGGACCCCCTCTCCTCCCTCGCCAAGGGCTGTGCCGACGCCGCGTCCTGGACCGTGGACATGCTCAGCAAGTCCATCAAGCAGACCGCCACCGTCGACTTCACCAACCCCAAGTTCCTTCAGCAGTACGCCATCGTGTTCGCCGCGTCGGCGATCCTCACGCTGCTGCTGTGGCTGCTCGCCGTCGCCAAGAGGGCGGTGCGTGGCGTTCCCCTCGGTACCGCGCTCTCCGAGGCCATCGGGTTCCTCTGGCTCACCGTCATCGCGTCCGCGTTCACGCCACTGATCCTCTACACCGTCGTATCGGCGACGGATGGAGTGTCGGAGGTACTGGCGAAAGCCACCGGCGACCAGACGGACGCGTTCTTCGGGACGTTCTCCGGTGCGCTGAAGAAGGGCGACGACATCGGGGGCGGGCCGATCATGCTGATCGTCGTCTCGCTCGTGTCGATCCTCGCCGCGGGCGTGCTGTACCTGGAGCTGTATCTGCGGGCCGTCCTGCTCTACGTGGGCGCGCTGCTCGGCGTCGTCGTGTACGCGGGGCTCGTCGACAAGAACCTGTGGGGGCACGTCCGACGGTGGGCGGGCGTCATGATCGCGGTGATCCTGGTGAAGCCGGTGATCGTGATCGTGCTGGGGCTGGCCGGCGCGCTGTCCGGGTCCGATGGGCCGGACTCGCTGGCCGCCGTCGTGTCCGGGCTCGCCATCGTGCTGCTCGCCATCTTCGCCAGCGGCATGATCTACCGCTTCGTACCCGGCTTCGGCGACGAGATCGCCAACGGCCGCAACAACCGCATCATGCGCGGCGCCGAGAACAAGGCGGCCGCGGTCATCAGTTCACCCGCCGCACTCGTCTCGCAGGGCATCAAGACGCACAGCTCCCGCGCGGACGGTGGCGGCGGCAGCGGTGGCGGCCAGTCCCAGGCCCGCCCCGCGAACCCCGTGTCGGGAGGCGTGGCCGCACACAGCTCACGCCCCTCCTCCGGGGGCAGTGGCGGTGGCGGCGGATCTGTCCCCTCCGCCGCACCTCCGCCCCGTACGAGTCCCACGAACACGCCGCACGCGAGCAATACGCGTAGCGGTGGGAACACCGGCAACAGCAATCGGCAAGGAGGTGCAGGGCGTTGACGACCCAGTCCCATGTGTCCCCATCGGTCACGCCCCGCCGTACGTATCTGATCGGCCGTGCCCGGCCGAACGCCATCGTCGGCAGGAACCGCGAGACCGGCGAGATCGCCCTCATCATCGGGGGCGCTTTCCTGGGCATGATGTGCGGGCTCCTCGTCCCCGCCCTGTCCGTGCGCATCATGCTGCTCCTGGGCTTCCCGCTGATCGCGCTCGCGGCCGTCTACATCCCGTACAAGCGCCGCACCTTCTACAAGTGGTTCGAGATCAACCGCAGTTACAAGCGGCAGCTCAAGCGCGGCACGACGTACCGGTCGCGGGCCATGGACGCGGGGGTGCGGCTCGACGGGCGCGAGGTGGAGATCGGGCCGCCGCCCGGCATCGGCCGGCTGACCTGGCTGGCCGCGCCGTTCGGGCCCGACGAGATCGCCGTGCTGCTGCACGCCGACCGGCGCACCGTCACCGCCGCGATCGAGATCGAGGGACCGGGCGTCGGACTGCGGGACAGCGAGGACCAGGAGGCGCTCGTCGACCGGTTCGGGACTCTGCTCAAGCACGTGGCGAACGGGGACGGGTTCGTCACGCGGATCCAGATGCTCGCCCGTACGCTGCCCGCCGACCCCGACGCGCACGCCAAGGACGTGGCCGTGCGCGGTGACGACCGGACGCCGGGCTGGCTGCAGGAGTCGTACAACCAGCTCCAGTCGATGGTGTCGACCAGCAGCGAGCAGCACCGTGCCTACCTCGTGGCCTGCATGCACTACACGCGCGAGCTGGCCGCCGAGGCGCATGCCATGGCGCGCGCGGCCCGTCCCCACAGCGGCCGCAAGGTCGACCGGGACGCCGGGCTCGCGGTCGTCATGGCGCGCGAGCTGACCGACATCTGCTCGCGCCTCCAGGAGGCCGACATCCGGGTGCGGCAGCCGCTCGGGCAGGGGCGGCTCGCCTCGCTCGTGCACTCCATGTACGACCCGGACCATCCGATCGACCACATCCAGGCCATGACCAAGCGCAACGCCTGGCCGGCCGAGCTCGACGCGATGGAGCCGACGTATCTGCAGGCCAAGACACGCGAGTCGTCGACGCGTGCGCCCTGGTGCCACGCCACCGCCTGGGTGAAGGAGTGGCCGATGACGCCGGTCGGCGTGAACTTCCTGGCGCCGCTCCTCGTCCACACCCCCGACGTCATCCGCACCGTGGCCGTCACGATGGACCTGGAACCCACCGAGGTCGCCATCGAGCGGATGCTCACCGAGAAGACGAACGACGAGGCGGAGGCCAGCCGCCAGGCCAAGATGAACCGGACCGTCGACCCGCGCGACGTCGCCGCGAACACGCGGCTCGACCAGCGCGGCGAGGACCTCGCCAGTGGCGCGGCCGGGGTCAACCTCGTCGGCTACATCACGGTCTCCTCCCGCTCCCCGGAGAGCCTCGCGCGCGACAAGCGCACGATCCGCGCCTCCGCCGGCAAGTCCTATCTGAAGCTGGAGTGGTGCGACCGCGAGCACCACCGGGCCTTCGTCAACACATTGCCGTTCGCGACCGGCATCCGACGGTAGAGGCAGGGCTCTGAGATGCGGGATCCGCTGTCCATGGCCACGGACGCCTTCACCTCCTTCCTGTTCGGGAAGGTGGAGACGACCCGGCTTCCGGTGCGTACGTCGACGGGGCAGGCCCAGGCGGTCTACCTGCCGACGGCCGCCCCCGGCCTCGGTGACTCGGGCGTCATCATCGGCCGCGAGGTCTACTCCGGCAAGGGCTACATCTACGACCCCTTCCAGCTGTACGGGCAGCAGCTGCCCGCCCCGCACTGGCTGGTCCTCGGCGAGTCCGGCAACGGCAAGTCCGCGCTGGAGAAGACGTACGTCATGCGGCAGCTGAGGTTCAAAGACCGCCAGGTCGTCGTCCTCGACGCGCAGGGTGAGGACGGCGTCGGCGAATGGAACCTCATCGCCCAGGAGCTGGGTATAACTCCCATCCGGCTGGACCCGACGGCCGCTCTGGACATGGGGATCCGGCTCAACCCGCTCGACCCGGCGATCACGACGACCGGGCAGCTCGCCCTGCTCCGGACGATCATCGAGGTCGCCATGGGGCACGGCCTCGACGAGCGCTCCGGCTTCGCCCTCAAGGTCGCGCACGCCTACGTCAACGAGACCATCGTCGACCGCCAGCCCGTCCTGACCGACATCGTCGAGCAGCTCCGCCACCCGGAACCCGAGTCGGCGGAAGCGATGAACGTCGCCATAGACGACGTGAGGGCGTGGGGGCTCGATGTCGCCCTCGTCATCGACCGGCTCGTCGACGGTGACCTGCGCGGCATGTTCGACGGTCCGACGACGGTCGGCATCGACCTCGACGCCCCGCTGATCGTCTTCGACCTCTCCCACATCGACCGCAACTCCATCGCGATGCCGATCCTCATGGCGATCGTGGGCGTGTGGCTGGAGCACACCTGGATCCGGCCGGACCGCAAGAAGCGCATCTTCCTGGTGGAGGAGGCGTGGCACATCATCAACTCGCCCTTCGTGGCGCAGCTGTTCCAGCGGCTCCTGAAGTTCGGGCGGCGGCTCGGTCTGTCCTTCGTGGCGGTCGTCCACCACCTCAGTGACGTGGTGGACGGGGCCGCGGCCAAGGAGGCGGCCGCGATCCTGAAGATGGCGTCGACGAGGACCATCTACGCCCAGAAGGCCGACGAGGCCCGCGCCACCGGTCTCGTACTCGGCCTGCCACGCTGGGCCGTGGAGATCATCCCCTCGCTGACCCCGGGCATCGCGGTCTGGGACGTGAACGGGAACGTCCAGGTCGTGAAGCACCTCATCACCGAGACGGAACGGCCCCTGGTCTTCACCGACCGTGCCATGACGGAGTCCTCCGCCGAGACGCTCGGCGAAGACGACGCGATGCGCGCCGCCGACCTGGAGGCGGAGGAACGGGCGGCCGCGTTCGTGGAACAGCACCTGGGCGACCGGTACAAGGACTCGTCGGAGTCGACGGTGGCCTGATGATCTGCGGCCTGAGGCCTGGGAAGTCAACGGTGGCCTGAGGCCTTGGAAGTTACTGGTGGGGCTCGGCGAGAGCGAGAGCGGGATGCGGCGGCACGACGCCTACGAGCAGGACGACAGGTATGGGGAGCGGGGCCGCGGCGGCCCTGCCCCGCGGGAACGGGAACGCGGCATTCCCGACGGGCTGCTCCTCGGCGTGCTCGCGTTCCTGCTCGGCATGACCGTCATGATCTGGACGGCGACGGGCCTGTCGGGCCTGTTCTCCAAGGGCGCCTGGCCGGACGGCGTGACGATCCGCCACACGCCGGTGGCCATGCGCTCCCTCATCGGCCGCCCGCACGACCTGCCGGGCGCGTGGCCGGACACCCCGGACGGGCAGCTCTCCGGGTACGGGCTGTTCTGGGGCCTGTTCATCGGACAGGTCCTTGTGCTGGTCGTGCTCACGGTGTTCGTCGCAGGGACGGTGGCGCGGTGGCGGGCCGTACGGCGCCAGAGCGCGGCGGAGGCCAGGAGACGGGCGGGGGTCAGGGGCAGGGCTGGGGCCGGGGGCAGCGCGGCTGATGGGGTTTCGCCCGAGCCGGCGCCCGTCGCCACGGCGCCCGTGGCCCCGGCGCCCGTCCCCCCGCCCGCGGTCGAGCACGCGATCGAGCACGAGAGCCACGAGAGCCACGAGAGCCACCCGACCGCCCCCCTGCCCGTCCCCGCGCCCGTCCCCGCCCCCCGAGGCCCCGTCGTCCTCGGCGCCGCCGAGACCCGCGCCCCGCGCGCCATCCAGGCCATCAGGGACGCCGAAGGTCCCGTCCTCGTCATCACGTCGTCGCCCGACGTCTGGGCCGAGACCAAGGACGCCCGGTCGAAGCTCGGCCCCGTCCTCGTCTACGACCCCACCCACCTGTGCGACACCCCGGCCCGCCTCCACTGGAACCCGGCGCAGGGATGCGAGGACAAGCCCACGGCCGCGTCCCGGGCTGCCGCGTTCCTCGCCCCGATCCGGCCCACCGCCAAACTCGACATGGCCACGGCCGACACGGCGGAGACGCTGCTGCGCAGCTTCCTGCACGCCGCCGCCGTGGACGCGAAGCCTTTCCGGCACGTGCACCGCTGGGCGCAGGGCACCCAGGTCCAGGAGGCCGTACGCATCCTGCGTACCAGCCCGAAGGCCGCGGCCGGCGCCGCGGGCGAGCTGGAGGCCGCGCTCACCTCACATCCCGAACGCCGGGACATGGCACAGGAGTTGACGGCCCGCGCGCTGTCCGCGATGCTCTCGGTCCACATCCGCGAGGCCTGCACCCCGAACCGAACTGATGCGCTCACCCTGGATTCCTTCGCGAATGAAGGGGGCACGCTTTATGTGGTGGGTGAAGCCATCGAGGATCCCAAGGCGGACCCGGGCGCGATGCCCTTCCTCACGGCCCTCGCCTCAAGCGTGGTCGAGCACGGCCGGCGCATGGCCGAACGGTCATCTGCCGGTCGGCTCGACCCACCAATGACGCTCGTCCTCGACGACGTCGCCGCGGTGGCTCCGCTTCCCCAGCTTCCGGAGCTGCTGTCCACCGGAGCGGACCGGGGTCTGCCGACCCTGGCCCTCCTCCGCTCCCGGGAACAGGGCAGAGCCCGCTGGCCGCACACCGAACTCCCGTTGCCCTAGGGCCTGTTACCGCCCCTTCAGCACCATCCTGCTACTGACCCTCCAGCACCATCTCGTACTCGTACTTCCCCGGGTCGCCCGGCACCGCCAGGCTCCCGCCGCTGCGGACGAAGCCGAAGCGCCGGTAGAAGCCCTGGGCACGCGCGTTGTCCTCGTGCACGTACAGCCGCACCCGCTCCAGACCCGCCAGCGAGCGCGCCCACTCCACGGCCGCCAGGAACAACGCCTCGGTCACACCGCTCCCCCGGTACCCGGGCCGCACGTACACCCCGACGAGATGCGCCTGCCGCACCTCGCCCGGGTCGCCGAACATGAGGGTCTCCCCCGGCTCCTCCACCCGCACGGTCACGGCACCCCACCACAGGCCGTCCGCCCCCTCGGCAACGAACTGCCGCGCCGAACCGTCCAGTTCGAACCGCCCGGCCCGCTCCCGCCAGAACTCGTCGGGCCGCGCAACCGCGTCCTCGTACGTCTCCAGGAAGGCGATCGGCGCCACCGGGTCCCGCAGGGAGGCGAGCCGCAGCTCCCGCACCGCCTCCCACTCCTCGGCACGGACAGGGCGCACGGCGTACTTCTCGGCAGGCTCCATGGCGCGGACCCTACGGGACCGTCGTACCGGGGTACTACAGCATTTCCGCAGCTCCCCACCCCGGTCGGACGCCGCGCACCCGCCCCTGTTCCTACCGTCGAACCATGACGATCAGGGCACACGGACTCACCAAACGCTACGGCGACAAGACCGTCGTCCAGGACCTCACCTTCACGGTCGACCCGGGCACCGTCACCGGCTTCCTCGGCCCGAACGGCGCCGGAAAGTCCACCACCATGCGCATGCTGCTCGGCCTGGACGCCCCCACCTCGGGCCGCGCCACCGTCGGCGGCCGCGCCTACGCCGCACACGCAGCGCCCCTGCACGAAGTCGGCGCGCTCCTGGAGGCCCGCTCGATCCACCCGGGCCGCACGGCCTTCCACCACCTCATGGCGATCGCCCACACACACGGCGTGCCGCGCTCCCGTGTCGACCACGTCCTCGCGCTCACCGGCCTCACCGAGGTCGCGGGAAAGCGCGTGAAGGGCTTCTCCCTCGGCATGGGCCAGCGCCTCGGCATCGCGGCCGCGCTCATCGCCGACCCGGCCACCGTCATCCTGGACGAGCCGGTCAACGGCCTCGACCCGGAGGGCGTCCTGTGGGTGCGCAACCTCCTCAAGTCCCTTGCCGCGGAAGGCCGCACGGTCCTCGTGTCCTCGCATCTGATGAGCGAGATGGCCCTGACCGCGGACCACCTCATCATCATCGGCCGCGGCCGCCTCCTCGCCGACACCACCGTCTCCGACCTCGTACGCGAATCAGGGGCGGCCTACGTCAAGGTCGTCACGCCCGAAGCCGCACGCCTGCAAGAGCTCCTGGCCGGCACCCCCGGCGTCGAGGCCACCGGCGAGTCCCCCGACACCCTGCACGTCCGGGGCACGGACGCCCCGCACATCGGCCGCACCGCCGCCACCCACGGCATCCCCCTCTTCGAACTCACCCCGCAGACCGCCTCGTTGGAGCAGGCCTTCATGGACCTCACGCACGACTCGGTCGAGTACCAGGCCACCACCCTGACGGGAGCGGCAGCATGACCATCCCTGTGACAACACCGGACTCTGAGACCCCTTCCGTCCCCTACCGCGTCACCACGCCCCGCGTGCTGCGCTCCGAGTGGCACAAGCTCTGGACCCTGCGCTCCACATGGATCACCCTCGCCGTCGCGAGCGCCCTCGTCCTCGCCGTCGGCATCACCATGGGCTCGACGTACGACGGCGACGACTCCGAGATCGACACGGTCGTGTTCGTCCTCCTCGGCACCCAGCTCTCGCAGATCTGTATCGCCGTCCTCGGCATCCTGGTCACGGCGAGCGAGTACGCGACGGGCATGATCCGCGCCTCCCTGACGGCGGTCCCGCGCCGGTCGCCCGTCCTGTGGTCCAAGGCCGCCGTGTTCGCCGCCGTCGCCTTCACCCTGGGCTTCGTGACGAACGTGGGCACGTTCCTCGTCGCGCAGATCTGGCTCTCTGACGGCGACAAGGCGACCTCGCTCACCGGACCGGGCGTCCTCGGCGCCCTCGCGGGCAACGCCGCGGGCATCACCCTGATGAGCCTGATCGCGCTCGGCCTCGGCGCCCTGCTCCGCTCGGTCCCGGCCGCCATCGGCGCCTTCGTCGGCGCCGTGCTGATCCTCCCCGAGATCCTGGGCATGCTCCCGTACGACGCCGTGGACAGCGCCATCAACTACTTCCCGACCCAGTCCGCCGAATCCCTCGGCTCCGCCACCCAGCTCGCCGACGCGGTCTCGCCCGCCATGGGCCTCCTCTCCCTGACCCTGTGGGCCGCGGCGATCCTCACGACGGCGGCCCTGCTCCTCAGGCGCCGCGACGTATGACCCTCCGCCTCCGTAGAAGCCTCTCCCGTACAAGGATGAGGTCGTGACGGTCCCGTACGAGGATGAAGTGGTGACGGACGAGGTAAGGGGCGAGGCGGTGGACGAGGTGACGGACGAAGTGTCGGATGACAGGACCCAGGGGCCGCCCGAGCGCGCCCCCTTCCCCCTCACCGCCTACGTCCAGCGGCTCACCGAGCGGGTGCGTGCCTTCGACCGGCGCCGCCCGCTCGGCTGGGACCTGCTCCTGAGCGGCTTCTTCGTGACCGCCGCCCTCATCGACTACACGGGCGGCGGCTGGCGCAACATCGCCCACAACACCGACGTACCCGGCCCACTGGTCCTCTGCCTGAGCCTCGCCCTGACGGTGCCCCTGCTGTGGCGCCGCACCCGCCCGATGACGGCGCTCGCGGTGATGGTGACCGCGGGTGTCGTGAACAGCTGGACGGGCGCCCTCCTCCAGGCGGCGCTGGTCCAGCTCATCGTCGTGTTCAACGTCGCGCTGCGCCGACCGCTCAAGCTCCTGGCCGGCGCCGGCGCGATGACGCTGCTGCCCGTCGTCGTGGGCGTCGCCCGCTACCCGAAGGGCAGTTGGGACCAGCAGATCGTCCCGCAGGTGTGGTCGATCACCCTGGTGGCGCTGCTCGGCATCGCGGTCCGCAGCCGCCAGGAGTACACGTCGTCCCTCGTCGAACGCGCCCGCCGCCTGGAGGTCGAGCGCGACCAGCAGGCCCAGCTCGCCGCGGCGGCGGAACGCACCCGTATCGCGCGCGAGATGCACGACATCATCGGGCACAACCTCTCCGTCATCACGGGCCTCGCCGACGGCGGTTCCTACGCGGCCGCCAAGAACCCCGAACGGGCCGGCCAGGCACTGGAGGCCATCGCCACGACGAGCCGCCAGGCCCTCGCGGAACTGCGCCGCCTCCTCGACGTCCTGCGCGAAGAGGCCGATCCCACACCTGAGTTGGCACCCCAGCCGGCCCTCACAGACCTGGACCAGCTGGTCGACGGCGTACGCGCGGCGGGCCTGCCCGTACGCCTCGCACTGCGCGGCCACCCGGGTTCCCTGGCCCCGGGAAAGGAACTGACGGTGTACCGGGTCGTGCAGGAGGCCCTCACCAACACGCTCAAACACGCCGGTCCAGGCGCTGCCGCGGCCGTCGACGTCACGTACGGGGACGACGGGGTACGCGTCAGCGTCACGGACACGGGCCGCGGAGGCCAGGCACGGGACCTCGGCTCCGGACGTGGCCTGACCGGCATGCGCGAGCGAACTTCCCTCTACGGCGGCACACTTGAAGCAGGCCCGCTGCCCACGCCCCCGAACGGCTGGCGCGTCCGTCTCCACCTCCCGAAGGAACCCTCCCCGTGACCAGCGTGCTCATCGTCGACGATCAGCCCATGCAGCGCTTCGGTTTCCGTATGCTCCTGGAGAGCCAGGACGACCTGACGGTCGCCGGCGAGGCGGGCGACGGCGCCGAGGCGGTCCGCCTCACGGCACGCCTCCAACCGGACGTCGTCCTGATGGACATCCGCATGCCTGGCCTCGACGGTATAGAGGCCACCCGCCGCATCGTCGCGTCCGGCGGCCGCACCCGGGTCCTGATCCTCACGACGTTCGACCTCGACGAGTACGCGTACGACGGACTGCGTGCGGGAGCGTCCGGTTTCCTCGTCAAGGACGCGCTGCCGGAGGATCTCCTGTCCGGGATCAGGGCGGTGGCAACGGGGGACGCGGTGGTCGCCCCGAGCCTGACGCGCCGTCTCCTCGACGCGTACGTACAGCACTTGCCGGCCACGAGCGCTCCTCAGAGCCCGGACCCGCGCATCGCCTCACTCACAGACCGCGAACGCGAGATCCTCACGGTCATCGCCCAGGGCTGGACGAACACGGAGATCGCCCAACGCCTGCACCTGGCCGAGTCGACGGTGAAGACGCATGTGAGCCGCGTCCTGGCGAAGACCGGGGCGAGGGACCGGGTGCAGGCGGTGATCCTGGCGTACGACGCGAAGCTGGTGGAGCCGGCCTGAAGGCGTGAAGGCGTGAAACTGCGGCTTGCTTTATGGTCGGTCGGGAACGCAAAAAAGCCTCATTCCCCGAGTTTTCACTCGGGGAATGAGGCTTTTTATCAAAATTAGTTCGGCGGCGTCCTACTCTCCCACAGGGTCCCCCCTGCAGTACCATCGGCGCTGTGAGGCTTAGCTTCCGGGTTCGGAATGTAAC